>DCOH01000033.1:0-65056 GCA_002322865.1 Sphingobacterium sp. UBA1575
CTCCTCGCAATGACGGGAAAATTTTCGCAATGACGGGAAAACTATTACAATGACAGGCAAACTTTCAAGCCTGTCTTACATCTTCGCATCCATCAATTTATCGGATTTTATATTAGGTTGTCCGAGTTTAATTTTTATAACAAAGGCGCGATCTGTTTGGAAATCCTTCGGTAGTACAATATCAAAGTAAGTGTTTTTATCCAAATCCAAACCGATATCAGCATGTTTGATTGTTAATTCTTTATTATTCAGTAATAACTTAGCATTAATCGGAAATGCAGTGGAATTTTTAGGGAATGCTAACCTTGCCAAATTATTAACGGGCCTATTGAAAACCGTTAGGTAAAGGGTTGAATCTTTTTGGGTCAGATATCCCATTTTCGTTTTTGGAAGATCAGCATGTCTTACACCATGTACCGCCTCGCCATTCACTTTCATCCAATCGCCAAGTTCCTTCGCGATTTTATCTTCTCCAGGATGCATCAATCCTTTTCCATCCGGACCAAAATTGAGTACAAAATTTCCATTCAACGAAACGGTATGCATCAGCATATCCAAAATATCATCCGTTGATTTGGTATAGATCCCGGTCCAATCCTTCATGTATCCCCAACCATTGGGAGGTATGGTCATTACGGCATCCCAATCATTGCCATCCAACCATTCGTATTCTTGCGGTAATTTCCTTTCCCAACCTTGTTCGTAATCTCCGAGGATATCCCCATTGCTATCGAAATGTCGCTTTCCGTTTTCATCATTTCTGAACCTTGAGCCAATGATCAGGCCTGGATGTTTTTCACGCAATTCTTTTTCCAAGTTATACGTGAATTCATAGGCTTGAACCCAGGATTTATCCCAAGTACCATCAAACCAAAACCCTTTGATGGTCGGATAATTCTGGAGAAGTTCCAATAATTGGTTCTTGGTATATTGAAGAAATTTATTGTACCTTTTTTTCTCCTCTTCTGTTTCAGGAGCTTTGGATAGATAATCCGGATTGTTCCATTCCAAAATAGAGAAATAAAGGTATACATCAATGCCTTCTGCATTATAGGCATCCACCACTTCTTTTACGATATCTTTTTTATAAGGAGAGTTGCTGATGTTGTAGGAAGAATATTTCGTTGGCCATAGGGCATAACCATCATGATGTTTTGTCGTAAAGATCATGTATTTGGCGCCCATATCTTTGGCCTGTTTAGCCCATTTCTTCGCACTGAAAGCGGTAGGATTAAACTGCTTATAAAGATTATCGTAGATTTCTTTCCAGTTTTTTGGCGCACTGGGTCCCGACCATGTACGGATCCATTCTGAAGCGGCTGCACCACCTCTTGCGGATACACCTTCCCATTCATTGCCTGGGATAGCATATAGCCCCCAATGGATAAATTGTCCCAAACCATAATTACGGAAGGCTTCCATGGCTTCATCTGTCCGATGTTTTGGCGTGATGGGGCCATATTTAACTTCGATACGTTCTTTTGGTTTTGTCTTTGGACCGGTCCATTGCGCATTTGCGGTCGAGTTCATCAATAGTCCTGTTAATCCTAAAAGGATTAATTTTGATGTTCTTCTCATTGGTATCTTGATTTTTAGAAATATAATCGTGTTTTTCAAAATGATAAAGATACGATTCAGCGGGCTGATTTTGGAAAAAGAGGGTGCTTTTATGATGGAATTCTACGGAAACGATTGCGGATTTGGGGGAACTCTTTGGATTTGGTAAATTGTATTAACTTCGTTATGGTTAAGGAGGAACAAACAGTGGAACAAGAGAACAAATCAAAGCCGGATCTTTATTATAAGGTGGACATCGTAGTTATCGGTGCGGGTCAAGCGGGCCTTTCAGCGGCCTATCATTTGCAGCGTGAAGGCCTGGAGCCTGGAAAAGGATTTGTAGTGCTCGACGATGAGTTTGGTGCTGGGGGTGCTTGGCAACATCGATGGGATTCTTTGACACTAAGCAATGTAAATGGTATTAATGACCTTCCTGGGCTAGCTTTTGATGAGGTGATTGATAAAAATGATAAGGCAATGCAGGCCAATGTTGCCCTTCCAAAATATTATGAACAGTATGAAAAGACCTTTAAATTGCCGGTAATCCGGCCTGTAAGAGTTACTTCAGTTATGGAACGCAATGGCCGTTTCTTGATAAAGACGAATGCTGTGCAATTCAATGCCCGCGGCATTATTAATGCAACAGGAACCTGGAAAACACCACATTGCCCCAAATATCCGGGATGGGATAAATTTAAGGGTATGCAATTGCATACGGGGCAATATAAAAGTGCGGAAGAATTTAAAGGAAAACATGTGATCGTGGTTGGGGGAGGTATTTCCGCCGTCCAACTGCTTGGAGAGATCTCCAAAGTGACGAGCACAACTTGGGTTACCCGAAGACCTCCTGATTTTCGCAATTATGAATTTACGCAAGAGGAGGGTAGGGATGCGGTAGCATTGGTAGAAGCCCGCGTGCGGGAAGGTCTTCCAGTGGAATCTGTGGTTTCTGTTACGGGATTACCTTATACACCTGCTATTGCAGACCTTTTGGAAAGTGGGGTTCTGGATCGGAAGGAGATGTTTCAGGAAATTACGGAAACTGGGGTAAAATGGGCAGATGGAACAAGCATGGAAGCCGATGTCATTTTTTGGAATACTGGGTTCCGGCATTCCATTGATCATTTAGCGGGATTAACTTTGGTAAATGAATTAGGGGGTATAGAAATGACCGGAAAATTAACGACACAGGTAGCCAAAGATCCAAGAATCCACCTGACAGGTTATGGGCCATCGGCTTCTACCATCGGCGCAAACCGCGCAGGTCGTGCTGCAGCAAAAGAATTGATTGATTTTCTCCATTTAAAATAGGGAAAAAGATAGAACCAATAAGCAGTGAATATTTGGGTTCTTTGTTGAAATAAATACCT
Source organism: Sphingobacterium sp. UBA1575 (assembly GCA_002322865.1). Taxonomy (GTDB): domain Bacteria; phylum Bacteroidota; class Bacteroidia; order Sphingobacteriales; family Sphingobacteriaceae; genus Sphingobacterium. The sequence goes on from DCOH01000033.1 coordinate 2,928, forward strand.
ATTTACTTAGTATATCCAATTAAAAGGAAATAAGGAAAAGAAGATAAAGACTATTTACTCCTTGTAATTCTTTACGTAAAAATTGAAGGGAGGCTGCCATTTGATTTCGAACAGTATGAACCGATATATTCAGCCGGTCGGCAATTTCTGCATAGGTAAGTTCTTCTTCTCTACTTAAGATAAAAATCTTTTTACGTTGTTCAGGAAGTTTATTCACCACCTTGGAAATTTTTGCTTCTAATTCTTTGATATCTATCGCTGAATCTGTAAGCACATCATCACATAAGCCATGAATACTTGGATTATCATCTATGGAACTGGTAAAGATCTTGACGGAGCGAAGGTGGTTTAATACCGCATTCTTAGTTGCTCTGAAAAGATAAGGTTTCAAATTTTGGCCATCTTCCAAAGAAATGCTGCTATTCTTTTCGAAAAGTTTAAGCGTCACGTCCATGCTTATTTCTTTTGCGATTTCAGAGTTTTTAAGGAGATAATTAGAAAAGGAGTAAATTTTATTATAATACCGGTTAAATAAGGCATTAGAGACGGCATTATTCTCCATGATGTTTAACGATAAAAGTTCTCGATCAGAGAGGTGCTGCATGGTTTGATGGACTAATTTCAGTAAAAATATTATGTTGTTTAAATTTCATAAATTTCAAGCTAATATTTTAATTAAAATTTAGCTTATTTATCAAAAATAAGTAAAAAATTAATATAATATTATAATAATTATCTATTAAAATTGTTATAAATTATATTTTTTCTCAATAGTAAATTTAATTTTATAGGCTAAAATTTTTTAAGTTTTTCATATTTCTAAAAATAAAGTATGATAATCCTACCTTCTATGAAAAAAAATTAGCCTTGAGTAACACTCAAGGCTAATAGAAATTAAGATTTACTTACTAAATAGATTATAAATTTTGTTATCCAACTTATTATTCCAAGTAAAAGAAAAGGCGGCTAAATAGTTGGTTGGAAACAAAAGGCGTAATAAAATAAGGCTGTACTTTTCCCTTTTCATTCAATTTTGGGAGAAATAATCCTTGGGCTGGAAGTTTGCTTTTGAATTCATTATCTTCAAATGCCCATTCTGAAGGTGAATTGGATTTGGTGAAGGTCAAAAAGGAGCTCCTTAAATCATTTTCAATTCCAAAATTCTTTGTAGCGATGTAATCCACATATATCCACTTTCCAGGTAGAACTTTTTCTGCTATCAATTCCTTTATCTCCTTTCCCGTACTTTCCATCCTATATAGATAGACGTCTATTGGATAGTCAATTCTAGGATCATAAATAAAAAATCCTATCTTATTGCTGTTTGGATCTGCTGTAGGCTGAACCACATCCTGAGTTTTACCGTCAATCTGGATAAAATTGAAATTTACCCGTACAAGATCTGTAGGTAATTCAACTTGATATACCACTTTTTTTGTTACGGTATCCGTCAAGGTCAAAAACCTTTTCATGGCGGTGGTAAAACTAAAAGCTTTGGTGAAATTAATATTCGATCTAGGTTGTATTATATCATTTTGTTGCTTAAATATTGTGGTATCAATAGCGATCCTCAATGGGTTATCTCCACCGTAATAGCCATTTAATAGGATATGCTGACCTTTTTCCCCTTCAAGCATTTCTTTTTCACAACCTTGAAATACTATAACAAAACCTAGAAGGATATAAACAAATGCTGGCCAATTTCTTTTTAATATCATACTTTTCATACCTTATAATTCTAAGACTTTGTTAAACTTCATTATGGATCCCACTGGACTTTCATTGATGATAAATACTTTTGAGTTTTCTGTTGCTGGTGAGATAACAGGAATTCCAGAATTCAAATAACTGAAAATATAATTTGTGCCTTCTGTATACGGAATATCTGTCCCAGCTTTATAAATAAATGCCCTAAGAACAACAGAGGTCCGTTGACCATTATATTCCTGAATCCCTAATGGAAAGGTGTCAAAAGAAAATGGTTCAGAGAAGGTGTTTGGTTTCAGGTTCTTGATTCTGCCAAACTCTTCAAATACTTTTGGAGTCAAATAGTATTTACCGAAAACAATGTCAACTGGTTCGTTGAATTTTAGAAAATTGGATTGGAACATATAAACCAATTGAACCCTATTGGGAATTAACTCTGGAACATTTGGAAAATCAGATACTTTTCCGTCCATGTAAAGTAGGTTGAAATGTGATTCCTTTTCTAGATCAGTACCTTTAATCTCTTTTTCTAGAACAGTCTGATTTTGAAGGTTAGAACTCATGGTCAATTTAATGCTTTTTGGACTGGAGGAATTGAAATTATAAAAAGCATTATATCCAATCCTACTGAATGGCGCAACTTCCACGGATTTAAATGTATCCAGCTTGATGATAAGCCGTTCGCTGCTGTTGTTATATCCTTTCAATTCCAACAAATGTACATTGGAATCATACAAAAGCTGATCACCTTTGTCGCAAGAGGTGAGACTGATTAACAGTAGTATCCCGAGGTATATTATTTGATTAATTTTCATGTTCATTTTTCTTTTTAAAACGAGTATCCAATAGATAAACTAAAGGAAGTCCCAACTTTTCTGTTAAATGTTTCTTTATCGCCCACCCTGATTTTTTGGGTACCGTCGGCAGAAGTTTCATAATATCCTTCTTCAAATTTTTGGGAAAAACCATACTTCCACTCATATATTTCACTCCATTCTTGGGTTGGAAATTCCGAATTGGCTAAGCCTTTATAGCGATCCTGCACTTTGAAAGTTTCTGTTCGATTGATATAAAAACGGTAAGGGCTATTTAATAGATTGCTCAGGTTTAATTTAACATCCAGGTTTTTATGTCTTAAGAATTTATAACTCAATTGCGCATCTAATTGATTTCTTGGTCGTTCATATTCGATCAATTCTTCACTCATTCCCGTCATAAAAGTCTTATAACCCATATAGTTAAAGGCTACATTCGCACCGAGCCTATCCCCCTTAAATTGTAGTGCTACGTTATAAACAACAGGTACCTGTCCATATAATGGCCTCTTGTTTTTGAGGAATTTCTTGGTTCGATAGGCAAAGGTTTTTCCGTAATTGTCTTCCGCCATGGACTTGCTTTCAAACTCTGCAGATTGAACTTCAGAGTTCTGCAGGGTCACATTCCCACTGAACACCAAGTTTTCCATTAGATTGGAATTTGGAGCCATGAATCCCAAATTTTTTCGGAGGTCGAATTCCAATCCTTTAATTTTTGCCCATTCCGAATTGCTGGTCACCACATAGATCCGGTGAGAGGAGTCCATGCTCTGTCGATATAATTCGATTGGATTATCAAAATACTTATAGAATAAGCCAAAAGAGATCACTTCTGCAATAGAAGGGTACCATTCAAACCGAACATCATAATGGTCGATTCCGGTAGATAAGACGCCTTCATTTCTTCGGTAGGAGCCTCCAAGTGCTGGATCTTGACGAACCATTTTGGAATTCTCAATCAATGCTGGACGCACGACAGATTGGGAATAGGCTAGACGTATATTGAAATCCTTAATAGGGGTCAAGGTTAAACTAGCGGAAGGAAGGTATCGCCAGGTTTTCTCTTCTGTTTCAGGATCGGAAGTGATACCCACCAATCTTCCCGTTTCCGGATCTACAAAGCGCTGCTTACGCATAGCAATGGTTCGGGCATCCATGAGTAAATCATTATCCCCATTCTTAATATTTTCATATTTATAATATTCAGCACGAAGACCCCAAACCAATCTGATCCAAGAATTGAAACGATTATCCAACATGCCAAATATAGCTTGATTTATATTTTTCCCTTCGTAGGCACTGATTGAAAAACCAGCAGGATAGTAAAACATACCATGGGAAGGATCTGTAAACTCCAAATATTTTGTCCATGTATTTACAGGCTCGAAAGTGTTGGCTCCCACAGAGACTATTGGTAGAGAAACCCAATCAAATACCCCATGTCTTTGCATGTATTGGTATCCGGTTTTAAAGAGTTGTTTTTGCCCTAACCAAGGAGTTTCAAAGCTCAAAGCGGCTTCCCCAATACGGTTGGTTTCCATATAATGATATTCTGAACGTTTAAAGGTTCCATCCCCAGGGTTTGAATAATGGGAAGGAACAATGTTCAAGACGGTATCATTTATAGTTGCCATAGGTTGAACCCATGCTTCTGTAGCGTCTTTCTCCAAATTATTTAGCCGGTTCCTGGCCACATTCCATTCGAATTTGAATTTATGGAACTGATGTTCACCATTAAGACGATTTTGAAGCATATGAATAAATTTTGGTCTGTCATATTCCCGAATGGCAGGGATATCACCATGGCCAATATCATTACCCCAACCCTGGATAACCGAAAATTGGTTGTTGAACATTTTGGAATAGAAATTCCTTGCGGTTATTTTATGGTTTGCAGCATGCCAACCTACATTTACTAAAGCCCCGAAACTGGAATTGAAATTATATTGATTGGAAAAAGTTGGTTTTACCACCTTGCCAGATTCCACATCAATGGTTGTTCCTTCAGTTTTCTGCCAGCTTCCTCGTTCAAAATTAGAGATCTGATCGATGCCCTGTTCATTTCGATAGCTTAAGGACCCAACAAATCCGAAAACGCTTTTTGGAAGTTGATAACTTCTTCCTAGGCTGAATTGATAGTTTTGACCGGGCATTGTTTGGTATTTTCGGGTACCAATCCGATCGAGACCACCAATCCTTTTATTCTGTTCGCCAATCATTTCAGGCGTAAAGGCTTCCACGCCCTCAGGTACAGGTTTGTATGGATTAGCGGGGTCATAATTTATACCAGTAAAAACCTGTAGATCTCTCGGATAATTTCCTCGAGCACCATCATCAAAAGCCAAATAATCCCATTTACCTCGACCATATCCTAGAAAATCATTTCCAGTTGAACCATTAATATATTTGCTTCCAAAGGAAAAGGTATTGAAATTCTTAGCAGGAATGGATAAGGTGTTTATTTGGACCAAACCGCCACCAAAACCAAAACTGAGGTCGGGTGAGGAAGTTTTATAAACGATCACATTATCGATCAGATTACTAGGCACGATGTCAAATTCAAAATCTCGAACCTGCACATCGGTACTAGGTAATGTGGCACCATCCATCATCGCCAAGTTATAACGCTCAGCAATTCCTCGGACCACCACTCGCCGGTTATCATTAGTACTGATACCAGAAATCCTTTTGAGCGTTTCACCTACATTTTTATCAGGAAGAGCAGATATCTGCTCTCTGCTTATCCCATTGGAAATAATGGCATCGTTTTTCTGCTTTGCATATAAAGAAGCAATGCTTTCCTGTTTAAAGCTACCAGTTACCACGACCTGTTCCAAGTTTTTGCTGGCTTCTTTCAAGACAATGACCAGGTCAGTTGTTCTGCCGGATTTGATCTCAATGTCTGTAATTCTCTTCGATTGATGCGCTACATAACTAACTTCTATTGTATAGATGCCAGGGTTTAGCTGAATCTGATAAGTCCCATTGGCATTTGATTTAAAGGTCTGATTAAGCTGTAGAACCTTGATGCTTGCATCGGGTAATGGAGAGCCATCTTCCTTGATTACTCTACCACTAATGTTGCCTTGTTGCTGAATCCGAGTTACTGAAAGGGTTCTCGTTAATTCAGGAGACACGGACATTCCCGCATCTTTTATAGCAATAATCACCGATTGATCTTTCAATTGATAGCTCAAAGGTTGGTTTTTGAATATTTCTTTGAGGACAATGTTGATATCTGCATTATTGGAGGTTATAGTTACGGGATTTGCCATTTTCAATAGGCTGCCTTCAACCATGAATCCATAACCGGTCTGGGCGCTTATTTTTTTGATTACTTTGGCTAGTGAACTGTTCTTCTCCTGTAAACTAACGGTTTGACCAGTTGAACTGTGACTGATCTGTAACATGCCAAGGAGTATCATGAAGGTTAGAAGCTTCATCTTCAGTAATATATTTGTGGAGCTTTTGGAATATAGCCCAAGTTTATACGTATAATTTTTATACATTTGTGAGTCTGAATTATTGTTAATTGGATCGAGAAATTCATTATGCATTTTTCAGCTATTGGCCAATGGTGTTGCAAGCGCTATTGGCTTTTTTTATTGCCAGAAAAATGATTGGGTATGCTGTTATTTTTTTTCTACAATAATCCTCCTTCCTTGCATCTCTACCTGGATGCTCTTAAATGATTGCATTATCTTCCAAACTTTTTCAAAAGGCCAATTCCTAGGGATTCTTCCTGTAAAGGTTTCATTCACGGTATATCCCTTATATTCAATGTCAATGGCATACCATCGGGCAAATTCCTCTATTACCGATTGAATATTATCATCGGTAAAGTCGAAATAACCATCTTTCCAAGCTATTACTTCAGTTGGGTCAATGGTTATCTTCGTTAGCTTCTCATCTCGATTGATCACCTGTTGCCCTGGGATCAACAACAGCCTTTTTTGATGACTTTGCAGAGCAATCGAGCCCTCCAACAAGGTTGTTTTAATCGCTGAATTATTTTTATAGGCATTTACATTGAAATGAGTTCCCAATACCTCGATAACTTGGTTCCTCGTATGGACAAGAAATGGTTTGGAGGCATTTTTTGCGACCTCAAAATAAGCTTCACCTTGGATGCTGATTTCTCGGCTGTTCCCTGGAAAATCTGTAGGAAATTCAATGGACGATTCCGCATTTAGCCATACATGTGTTCCATCTGCCAAGGTGATGTGGTATTTTCCTCCTCTTGGGGTGGATAAGGTATTGATATGGACTTTCTGATTGTTATGATTTGCCTTATAAACCAGACCTCCCGATTTGATTTTTAGAATGCTTGTGTTTCCTTCCTTTGATAATTCTCCATCCTTGGCGTCATCCAAGAGAATCTGTTCACCATCAGATAAGGTTAGGGTTGCTTTTTGAGTGCCAGGTTGTATAAGATTTGCTTGTTGTTGTAGATCCTCGGATTTGTTTTGAATGGAAAAGAGGAAGAAATATCCTGCGGAAAATATGAAGATCAAAGTAGCGGCTACCAGAAACCATTGTTTTAATCCACCCATTCGAAGGGTTTTCACTTCCATTGGATGCTCATGTTCCTCAATACTTTGCGTAATCCTTTCTTGAAGCTCCTGCCTTGTTTGTTCTTTTTCCTTTTCATCCAGTGAATCCAATATATTGGGCATATCCGAGAAGGTGTTAAACCATTCTTCTAGAACCTGCATTTCTTCTAGAGTGGCAGTTCCTTTCTCGAATTTCGCTAATAACTGATTAATGAATTGATCTTTTTCCTCCATTTTACGGCTTTATACTATGATGTACCTTTGGAGGATAAAAGCGGGAACTCTTTAATAAAATATTTTTAAATAAAATATAGGAAGAGAATAAACATCCATTTTAGGCTATTTGATTTAGCACGCATGATGTTCATAGATTTTGTGATATGCTTACGCACCATATCAATAGAGATGTTCAATTGATCAGCAATATCCTTATTGCTGTATTTTTCAATTCTACTGAGAACAAATACCTGTCTACTGGTGGGAGGCATACTTTCCGTAATTTGAAAGATAGCATTCTGGGTTTGCTTTGCTTCCAATAAGCTATCTGGTTGTTCAGGTCTAATGTGTTCCCCACTTACCAAGGTTGCCAAATAGGATTCTTGGACTTGTTTGGATCTATAAGTTTTAAAAACTTGAAATTTAACTGCTGTTTTCAGGTAGGCGAGGAGATTTGTTTTTACTTGTATTTCTTTACGTCTGACGTAAAAATCGACGAAAACATCCTGAACGATTTCTTCAGCGATGGATAGATTCGCCATCCTTTTACCGGCAAAATTGATAAGTTCTTCCCAATAACGATTGTAGAGTTCTGAAAAGGCAGCTTTGTTATCCTTTTGAACCAATAACAATAATTCTTGATCGGGTAAGGCTGTTAATTCAGAATAAACCATGGTTTTGATTAGAAACACAAATTTAATCAGCCAGATAGAATTGATTGTTTTGTAATTATTAAGTTTTTATTAAGGCGTGAGATTGCTTCGTTCCTCGCAATGACGCAGGCTTCCTCGCAATGACGCAGAGTTCCTCGCAAGGACACAGAGTTCCTCGCAAAGACGAGGCGAAAAAGTGGTTTATTAATATAAATGAAGGTAGTTAAGTATGGAAAATTTAATTATTTAATTATAACTTGTATTCTATTCTTGATCTAATAAGTACTGACCAAATGCAAAACCGATTTCAAGACCAGAATAAAAGACTTTCCGAATTTCAAAAAGAGGTTTGGGTACATTGCCCCCAATGCAATAAAAAAGCGATTGCCAAAGTAGACTATGAACAGAAAGATGCCAGGCTATTTTGTGACCATTGCGGATACCATAAACAAAAATCTACCGAAACAAAAGTAATGGGGATCAAGGGAAATTGGGAGTTGGCGGCTGGAAGTTATTTTGGAGCTCCATTGTGGTTGGAATATCCTTTTAAGAATGATGTGGTTTGGGCATACAATGGAGATCATTTGGAATATTTGGAAAACTATATTTCTGCCAACTTGAGAGAGCATAAAGATCGGACCCATTATACCTTATTGGAAAAATTACCCAAATTTTATCATGAAGCTAAAAACCGAAATGCGCTATTAAAGGTAATTGCGAAGCTTAAGAATAAAGTTTAATGATCATTCTTCCTTTACATTTGAGTTTTGATATTTCTGTATAATATACCAAGTTGCAGGTTTCAACCTCTTTTCCCTAAATATTGGATGCCTTCCTGAACTGGTGAAAAATTCGACCTCATTGTTGATTTTGGAATACCATACTTTATCCACATGTTTTTCAGCCAAGGTATCAGGTCTGGTAATCCTTTTAAAGTTTAAAACCTCCTGTTCATTTAGAACAACGATTTCCGCATTTTCTTTATGTTGGTCACAATCGATGATCTCATATTTTTCACCATTCCAAAACATACAGCCATCTGGATTTAAATTAGAATAGCCAATATAGCCTAATGCGATGAGAGCAACACCTGCCACAGAGAAGTTTAAGTTTCTTACTAAAGATATTTTTTTTGCAGGTTCAGATTTTTTGATGTTTACTGGTTCTGGCAAATCATCTATGCTGTCTCTATTTATGCAATTATTTTTGGATTTTTTCCATTCGAAATATGGCCTTGGTTGAAAATCAATTAGAATGGCGCTTAATTTCACGATAAGTTCATCGGGAGAATTGACAGAACCATTAATGAAATTTTGGACAGATTTTAATCTTCCCAAATCCATCTGTTTAATAGCCTTCCCTAATTCTTCGTACTTGTTTTGCGGGTTAAAGAATTCCTCAAAAATAACTAGATCCTCTGCTTTTAACCCTTGGTAAAATCTATTAGAAGCATAATCTCGAAGGTTTGCTGGAGATGGATTCTCAAGCTGGGTGTGTAATAATCCTTGTCCTTTTTTACGCTGATAATCCGTTAAAACTTCCCCTCTAAAAATATCAAATTCAAACATCGTTCTAATTGGTTATGGTGATTCGAAATAAAGAATAAAAACCTATATGTACAAGTTTTATCTACTATAAACGGAAATATCGGAAATCAGTTAGAAATAGCGGAAATAGCGGAAATACCTGATAATTAGTGTTCAAGCTGAGGTAAATTTGTGCAATGAATCTTAAATAGGTCGAAAAAATGATAAATGATCTATAAATATTCATACCGTGAATTCATAGCGAATTTTATGATAACAGGAAGATAAAATAATCTTCGAATGTGTTCACTTCTTCCTAAAAAATCAGAAGGCCTTCTGAAAACAAACTTGAAGTCATTTAGAAACAATGACGTCATGAAGATTTTTTGACATTAATTTTTTAAACATGAAAAAATTTATTGCAGCTCTTGTATTGGGCTTGGTATGTTCTGTTGGTATTTCGCAAGCCATTGCAAATGGAAATAATGATGATAGCGATCATAATGGTGGAGATAAGGGCTCTGTAAGACCTCCAATCCCTACGATCTTAACCGGATTCAAAAAGTAAGGATGATCTGGATAAATTTAAAAGATATCCAAGGATAGAAAAAGCAAACAGGAGCTTTCATATTTATGAAAAGCTCCTGTTGTTTTTATAAAGTAAGGTTAATAGCCTTCGTTCTGTTGAAGATTTGGATTCTTAATGATCTCTTCCTGTGCTATTGGATAAAACTGATGGTAAGGCCTTACTTTTGCCGCTCCAATAGGATTGTCAACTTCCACAGCCTTCGCTNNAAAGGCCTTACTTTTGCCGCTCCAATAGGATTGTCAACTTCCACAGACTTCGCTGCCTCTACTAATCTTCCCCATCTGTTTAGGTCGAATTTCCGTTGAAATTCCCCTACAAATTCAATCGCTCTTTCATTGAATATTTTTTGGGTTAATTCTGCTTTTGTGGTAGAAGTTGCCAAAGCTGGAAGACCAGCTCTCTCCCGAATCATATTCATCCAACGAACACTTTCCATGGAATTACCTAGTTCATTCTCAGCTTCTGAAAGGATAAGTAAAACATCTGCATAGCGAAGGAGGTATAGGTTTTTGCCAGAAGATTGTCCATTGGCATTTAAATCCCAAAATTTACTTCCAAACCAAGGATAACCTGGTTTTGGAAATGTTTTGAATTTTTGATCTTTAAACCCATATCCCAGAACGATGTCTTTACGCTTGTCGCCAGTTTCGAACATGGATACAAATTTTGCAGTTGGTAAAAACACACTCCAACCATCAACCACTAATTTTCCGAAATCAACACCAGCATAGGTGCTCTTGCCCGCATCACGCTGCGGTATGTAGTAGGAAATCATGGAATGGGTTCGAGTATTGGTATTGGATGATGGCTCTCGCAAATACTGAACCTCAAAAATAGATTCCTTGTTGTTTTTAAAACCCGTGTTGACATCAAACAGTTGTGAATAATCCGGCAATAAAGAATATGTTTTTGAATTCACAACCTTTTCAGCACTAGCTTTTGCATTCTTCCAATCCTTATTGTATAAATAAACTTTAGCCAATAAAGCTTGTGCCGCACCTTTCGTCACTCGTCCGACATCAGCTGATGGGTAGCTGTTAGGAAGAACTGCTTCAGCCTCTTGCAAATCTTTGATGATCTGATTTCTGACATCTTCCAGACTACTTCTTTGAAGTTGGGAAACGGCTCCGATTTCAATTTCTTCTGTCCATAATGGAACTCCCCCAAAAGTGTTCGATAGGTTGAAATAATACAATGCCCTTAGAAATTTAGCTTCTCCAAGCACGCGATCTTTAATGGCAGCATCAATCTTTGCTTTAGAAACTCTGCTGATCACCAGATTGGCATTTTTTATCCCTCCATAAGCGTTTAACCATAAGCTTCCGGTTCCGGTATTTCCAGAACTAAATTCATAATTCTGTACCGCCGAATTTACATCCTTTGAATACGCTACATCCGTGCCCAAATCTATCATTCGCCAATAGTCAGGCGAACTGTAAATATTATATAGGGTTTGATATACCCCATTCACTGCCTGAATAGCCTGTGTTTCATTCATAAAGAAATCATCTGGATTGATAAAGGTCCTTGCTTCTTCGGTCAACGATTTTTCACAGCTGAAAAAACTGACACTTCCCATTAATATGGCTATAAATGCCCCCGTCTTGTATAGTTTAGATGTTATTTTCATCGCTTTTTATTTAAAGTGTTAAATTAACGCCAAAAGTGATCACCCTTCCATTCGGATAATTCCCATTGTCATTGGCAATGACCGTTGAACTTCCGCCACTGCTGTTTACTTCCGGATCAAAACCACGGTATTTGGTCCATAAAAACAGGTTGGTGCCACTCGCAAATACGTCCATATCCTTAATGACCTTTGGAAGAATCATCCCGCCAAGTGAATACCTGATCTGGGCAGATTTAAACCTGATGAACGAAGCGTTCTGCAGCAGTCTGGTACTTGCGATATTGTCTCTGGATTCCACTTTTGGAATATCCGAAGTTGAATTTAANNCTACCTGATCCATTGAAGAATTCCATGGCATTGTACATTTTTGCACCTTGGCTATATTGGAAGAATACGTCTAAGGTTAAACGCTTGAAGCCAAAGGAACTTCCGACCCCACCAAAAAGCTTAGGATTGGCCTGTGCTAAATAATGGTAATCATTGATGTTCAATATACCGTCAGGGCTATAATCCCTATACTTTGGACCGCCAGGAAGATAATGGCTGTTGTTGGAGACATATTCCCTACTTTCTGCTGGTTTTGCCAACTCCAAATCGATTTCCTGTTGGTTTTTCCAGGTTCCTACATATTCAAGTCCAAAGTTGGCTCCAATAGGGTATCCTTTTTCCAAATAGCTTGTCGTAACACCATAACCAATTCCTGCATCCAAAAAGACTTTGCTCAAAGGACCTATATCAGTTACTTTTTGGTTATTGGTTGAAACATTCACATTCGCTTGCCAGGTGAAATCTCCTTTATGCAGGACTTCCCCAGAAAGTGAAAAGTCAAAACCTTTGTTTTGCGATCGTCCCAGGTTGATCAACCTGGAGGTATAACCTGTTTGGGAAGGCAATTGTACGGTCAACAGTAAATCACGGCTTTTCATGTCGTAGTAATCTGCTGTTAGATTCAGTCGGCCGTTGAAGAATTGAACATCCAAACCCGCATCAAATTGTGCGGTTGTTTCCCATCCCAGATCCTTATTCGCTAAATTTCCTTGGGTATAACCTAGACTTTGTTGGCCTCCAAAAATATAGGAATTCGTGGTAGAAGGCAAAGAAGCCAACGATTGGTAATTGGCGATCCCTTGATTACCGGAAATACCATAACTTGCACGGATGGCCAATTCGGATATGGTTTGTTTTAGATTAGCATCTTGGAAGAATGATTCTTCCGAAATACGCCATTTCACCGCGCCTGAAGGAAACATCCCCCATTTTTTACCGGCAGCAAAATTGGATGCACCGTCGGCACGCCCTGTTAAGGTAAAGTAATATTTACCAGCATAATTATAGTTGGCTCTACCTAAAAAGGATATGATTGTATTCTCATCAAGATTAGAGGCGATACCTCGAAATTGTTGTTCTGAAAATCCTAGGTTATTGTATTGGGTAATATCATTGGTCAAATTATTTCCTGAACCATACAATCGGTCGACCCGTTTGGTCTGATAACTTGTTCCGGCCAATAGATCCAAATTGTGCTCGCCAAATGATTTCACATAGTTTAATGTATTCTCGTTAATCAAACCCAATGTATTGTAAATATCCGAACTAGCTGTACCAAATAATCTGTTGTTGAACACATTCTGGGGCATATCTGTAGGGCTATAATAATTGCCTCGCTGATTGATTAAATTCACCCCTAAGGTAGATTTCAATTTAAGATCTGGAAGAATGACAATATCTAAAAATGCATTGGCTAGGATATTATTTGCTGATCGTTCATTTTTGACCTTATCCAAAACAGCCACCGGGTTGTTGATGTGTCCGCCGGAATACCAGATCGGATTATAGGTCTCGTAGGAACCATCATCCTTATAGATCGGCATAGTAGGAGGGAGGAAGATATAGGAGGAGGACCAACCTGTATTGGTTCCAAAATTCAAACTACTTATTCTATGCTGCTCCCTACTAATGTTCGTGCTGACGCCCATGTTGATACGAGAGCCGAATTTTTTGGTTAGATTGATCCTGCCTTGGTACCTCTTGAATCCAGTATTTTTAATGATACCATTCTGATCCAGGATATTTCCAGAAACGAAATAGGTATATCCACGCTCACCGGAATCACCTCCCGATGCGGATGCATCATAACTCGCGAAAGGCGCCGTTTCAGTGACGGCATCGATCCAATCCGTGCCTTTTCCGATTTTGTTGATCAAGGAATCAACATTGGAATATAATGGAGGTTTATTTCCATAAACCAATGCTTCATTGATAAATTCTGCAAACTCTCGAGCATTCATCAAATCTAATTTTCGAGGTAATTGGGAGAATCCTTGATTAGTCGAGAATCGAACAATATCTTTTCCCGCTACCCCTTTTTTCGTGGTAACCAAGATGACCCCATTAGACGCCCTTGACCCATAAATGGCCGTGGTGGATGCATCTTTTAGAATATTGATGCTTTCGATATCGCTTGGGTTGATGGAATTTAAGCTGGTTCCACTCGGGTCTACTATTCCGTCGATCACGTAAATGGGTTCATTGGTAGCCGTAATGGACCTGGCACCCCGGATACGGATCGTAGTTGGAGCTCCCGGTGCGCCATTAGTTGATTTTACATCTACTCCTGATGCTTGTCCTTGTAGCAATTGGTCGATTCGCGTGGCAGGTGCATTTTCAAACTGTTTGGTGGAGATGGTGCTCGTTGAACCCGTTACATCGGTCTTTTTCGAAGTTCCGTATCCAACCACAACCACTTCATCAATGTTATCACTGTTGTCAATCAAGGAAAAATTGACTTCCTGTTTTGAGCCTGCTGTAACCGATATTTTCCTTTCTTGTGAGGTAAAGGAAATAAAACTCACTTTTAGCAAATGTTCACCTGTAGGAAGATCCAGGCTATATTTTCCATCCTTATCGGTTGAGGTGGATAAGCCCAATTTCGGGATACTTATTGTGGCACCAGGAATTGGTTTTCCTGCGGTATTTGTCACTATACCAGTGATGGTACTGGTCTGTTGGATACTAGTATTGGTTGTTTTTAGATTTGTTGAAAGGAATTCTGAAGTGTTTAAGTGGCGATTAGAACCACTGGATTTCTTAGTGCAGCATAACTGCATGATAAAACAGAGACCAAATACGAAGTAAAAACTTGCGTAGTCTTTCTTTAAGAATGTTAGCATGTAAAATTTTTTTAATCAATCCGATTGCTTGAATTCAAAGGATTGAATTTTAAGGTAGATTTTTTTTAGTTGTTAGTTAGATGTGTTGGGCAGGTTGATTTTCCTCTTCCTCCTTTCTTTTTGTTTTTCGGAGGGTAAATTTATGTAAGGTTTGTTAACAGAAAATTATGGAAATGTTTAATGTTAATTAACTGTTTGAAAGAGGAGGAAATGTTTTATAGGATTAAGGATATTACTTTTGGATTTTGAATTTTTATACCCGAAAAAGTATAGTCTTTAATTTTTAACCTATTTTTATATCAGATAAGGTATAATTATGGATTCACTAAGGCAATTTGTAAAGGGAAAGCGAAAGGAACTAAAGTTAACGCAAGAGGATTTGGCATTAAATGCAGGGGTAGGATTACGTTTTGTACGAGATTTAGAGCAAGGTAAAAAGACGCTACGTTTTGATAAAGTGAATGATGTGTTAAACTTGTTTGGTAAAGAAGTTGGGGTAATTGAAAAAAATAGAGACTAATGGCACGTCGAGCTAAAATATATTATCAAGATGAATTTGCGGGATATTTGTCTGAAGCAGATGGTGGATTTACGTTCTATTATTAAGAATGTAATTTGAATTCTTCTGATCCGAAATCGATTAGTTTGCCAATAACATTGTCCTCACAAATTTATCAAAGTAAAATTTTGTTACCTTTTTGATGGGCTCATTCTAAAAAGGTATTGCATGTGCAACGGAAAGTTATAAAGGTTCTTCAGCCTTTTAGCATACAGTATTTATCAATTCTTCATAACATCATTAATCATATCGAGGGACTATTCTAAAGTTGAATTTGATAACCGATTTTTCTTCTGTAAAGGTCAGCGTAATAATTGAGTCTGGGTCAATTTCATTGAGTTTAATGTTAATGTTGTCGCCAATAAAATTATCATTGGAGATCATGTCATATTCGGTAATATCAGCCCTTTTTCCAATCTTGGCAATTTCCCTGTTTTGCATCATCGGAAAGCTGATCGATTTATTGATCCAACTTGTGGAATTTTCCTTCAGGAACAATGATGTATCTTCGCTGCATTTTGTAAAGGTCCAAACCATTGTTAAGGTAGCTTTCCAACTCTAATACCATATAAAAATCAGGGTATGGACTTAATCAATGTCAATAAGATAGTTTATGTTAATTCTGTATAAATGGATTTTATTCAGCTGCAAAATTGAATAAAAAAGGTGATAATAGTTCAATTATCCCCTCAAGTGGAGATTTTGAGATAGAAGGTAAAAGACATTGATTAATTTATTGGTCTTTCTTCAATTTTATCCAATAGAAGAAGTCAGTAGCTTGATCAAAAATTTGATATATTTTTTCGAATTGATGATAAAGATTTAATAGGTCAATCTCAATATTTTTTCCTACTACTACATAAAAATGTTCTTCATTACTTGTCTTAACTGGGTACCTTGAAAAATCCATCTGATCATTTTTATCATTCCCATCAGTTTGAGAGTATAATTCGTCTATATATAATTTTAATGGAGCAAATTCTTTTTCAAAATATTTTAGATGTGTTCCTTCTTCAAATGTTTTAATTCTAGCCCTTAGAAGATAATATAATTGATGTATATTATGTTGGCCTTCTCTTCCTTTATTATTTTTAATTAAAATGTTAAGCGTCCAGATTAGTCCCTTTAAGTATAATTCAATACTATGATTAAGATTGTGTAGAATAGGGAAGATATAAATATCAGCCCGTTTATCATCGTTATTGTTGATTAAGTTTTTAATTAATTCTAAGCCAGCCTGAATATATCCTTCACCTAGTTTTAAAAAACTATTAACAGAATCATTTTTGAAGAAACGCCAATTTAAAAATGCTGTCATGGTATAGTCTTGTTCATTTCTTTGAAAAATTGGTTTGTCCATTTTGCAATAATAGTAGTTTAAATAAATTTTGTTATTATAATTTGGTAATGTTTATTATAGCTTAATATTTTAGAGAATTTTGTTATTGAACCACGGTACAACTATTTCGTCTGAACCCCTCCATTTGCTTTCTGATATCCGACTAGCAACGTTTCCATCATAGTCTAAAAGGTAAAGTATTAAAAGCTCTACATGAAATATTCCAAGATTTAAAATAATATTAAGGTAATCATTGGGCAAAGCATTTAATTTTTCTCTTTTTTTGCGATTAGAATGGACAAAAGAGTTCCTAATTTCCGTAAACATGAAAGGGAAATCTTTTAAAGAGTGGTTTTTGGAAATTATTTCTTGGAAATAAAATTGATAGTGATAAGGGATAACTGTATCACATTTAATTAATTTTAGCAATTCTCTTATTTTGTCACTAGCTCTTAATTTTTCAGATTCCTTTGAGGAAATTAATTGCTTTTTCTCAATTACCAACCATCGGAACATGAGCTCATATGCATTTTGTAATAAAATTATTGATCCTTCTAAACCTCCATCACCTTTATTGGCAGAAAGATACCAATGGACGATTAAATACATACTATCGCTATCATATTTGTTTGTGCAAAGCAAATAGAAATTCTTCCATAGACTAGCAATTTTATCATTAAATTGTTGAGGTAGCCATGAAGGAAGATAGGAGTATGTTGCTTGGTTATAATTGGAAAAATCAATCCAAATATTTTGTTTTTGGAATATGCCTGTTCTGAAAAATGCTTGCAATCTTCTACCGTCTAAAAAAGAAAGAAAAAGACTAAAAAGATTTAATATTTCATCTATATTTTTCTCTTTTAGATATTCATTTTTCGTAGAAATTAGTTCTCCAACATGTGAAAGCCCATATCCTCCTTCGTTTTTTAGTTCATATTCTTTATTATTATCAGACACCATGCTATCTATTATAATTTCATAATCATCCATTGGAAAACGCAGTCTTGAACGACTAATTTTAGATTGTTTTCTACTCCGAACTAGATCACCAAGAATGCCTTTAAAATTGAATATGTGAAATTTGACACTTTGAATGCGGGGAAAAGATTGTATTTCAAAAAAGAAAAGGAAGGGAGGGTTTATCAATCCAGAAATAAAATACTGATTGTCCTTATTCCATATTTTACGACATAATAATTGTCCTATTCTTGTATTGTTTATTTTAAATTGAAGAGAATTTGGTTGATCCATAAATTTGCTAAACAACTCGAATACTTTAACGCGAGAATCTTCAATAAAAAATTCTACTCCTCGTCTAGGAAACCAGGTGAATTTAATATTTATCATGCATTCTAAGTCAATATTCTCTGATGTCATAATGAGAATACCCTTTAGTATCGGAATATCGACGTTTGGTTTTAAGTTATTTATTGATGGTTCTAATTCAATTGGCAATGAAGATTGTAAGCTCATTATTTATTATTATGGTCTATTTAAATATAAATAATTTATTATACCTTTTCTAAATTCAAACTTTAGACAAAATAATCTATTTCCAGTTTCGAGAAATCCTAGGAAATAATTGAAGGATATTTAATGTTACAATTTTACGCTAACTTTGATTTGATATACCATTTTAACTTAACAATAGTAAGAAATATTAATTCTTATTAACCCTAAGAGTTGATTTCTTACCATTGCGAGGATGCTCAATTTATTGCTATGTATTATGAAATTTAGAAACGTGTCCATTTCTTATGCTTATGATGTTTTGCTATCCAAAACAATTGATCTTGTAGATGAAATCGATTCTCAAAAAGAAGGGTTTGACCTACGTCTTGCATACAATGAGGATACAGCGAGGTACTCTTGTATTGAATGTAATCAACAGTTAGTGGTTGTAAACAGTGCTAGGGATAATATTTATTTTAGACATCTGCCAAATTCTAGCTATTGCATTCTTAAAGAAGCTGGTTTTAATAATGATTTATTGGATGCCTATAAAAAACGGGCCTTTGCTAGGGAGAGTCCAAGACACAAGCAGCTTAAAAACAACATCGGAGAAGCACTAATAAAGGATCCTTCGGTTAACATTGGATCGGTGGATATTGATTCTAAATTTATTCAAAATGGATTAGGGGATCGACGAAGGCCAGATGTTTACTGTGAATATGGTGATAAAAAAATTGCATTTGAAATTCAGCTTTCTTATTTACCCCTGCATTATATCATAAATAGATATGAGTTTTATAAGAATAAGGGTATTTACTTGATTTGGATAATAGATTATTTTAACTCTCCTCGAGAATTAGAATCCTTTCAACGAGATATAAAATATATATGGGATCATCAGAATCTATTTAAGTATAATGATTCTGTCGGGAAGACATTTAAATTGGAATGCCACTATAAGCAACCTTATTTATATAATAATGATGATGTTCGTGAGAAATGGACAAGTAGTAATGCATTGCTTTCTGAATTAACTTTTTCAGAAGTTGATTATTCCTGTTTCTATTTCAATTATCGGGGACAATATTCCCTTTTTGTAGATAGATTAGCTTCCCTGAAAAAAGAAATTTTAAGGAAGAAAAATGAAGAAGAGTTATTAAAACATCACCAATTAATTGAGAAGGAGATAGCGGACCTGATCAATAAAATTGGTGTTTACAGGAAAAGAGATTATAATTTTTTTTCTCTGGCAAAAGCACTTAAAAATTTTTCTAATCAAGCAATTTTAGAATTAAATAAGATTGTACGATTAGACAGGAAATCGAAAGATGGGATACCTTTTTTTTTATTATACGTCAAAGATTACAAAAAATTAAACCGAGATTGGGGAATGACGATTGTTGAATTCATTTTGAATTGCCATCAGTTTAAATTTGATATAAATTTAAAAGACGCTAAGGGAAATGGTGTGATACAATATCTATACGAAAACGATTCACTCGAGAGCGATTTGTATCGCTTAGTACCCTTATTGTTTCTGCGAAAATATAAAGTTCAGCCCAATGATAAATTATACCTGATAGATCGTTTTGGGTTGGAAAGTGAGAAAACCTTTTTGTTAATGTCTTATTACACTGCCTGTGACACAAATGAAGAAATGGAAATGGTTCGTGGAAATTTGAGTTTTTTTCTATTTATTGAATCTGCTATTCGAATGGAACTAATTGCGACTGGAGTTAAAAGTTGGGTTGCATATTTAGTAAATATTATGAGTAGGTATAAGGAGTATTGGGGGTTTATAAAAGATGTAATCGTTAAAACTGAATTAGGTGAGACACTACGGAAAGCTGATAAAAAAGGGACAATTTACCGAAAGGTGATTGAATTTAAACTGCAGGCAGAATCTTCTTCAATTGAATTTTTCTCCATTTTAATGAAGACCTATCCAGAAATCTTCGTGAAAAAATAAATAAATCTATTTAAGATAATACAAAACACCCAAAATTATCAGGTGTAATTTTGGGTGTAAAACTTGTAATCTATTGATTTACAAATAATTTTGTGGAGCCGGAGGGATTCGAACCCTCGTCCAAACATAGTATGATTTACGCTTTCTACATGCTTAGCTTCTCTTTAATTGTCGGGAGAGGGAAGGTGAGTCGCTTACCTATACCGTTCTCCGTATCTGCTGTATCTCGTCACTGTTTAGCAGCGTCCCAATGACCAGTTCTATCGTTCGATGCCCCTGTTGTTAGACCAAAGAACAGGATCTAACGGGACAAATAGCTATGTTAAGTCTAACTTAAGCAGCTAAGGCGTAGTTTTCTTCGCCAGTTATAAAGTTGAAAGTTCAGATTAAAGTGCTAGACTAACAATGCACTGCATGCTTACATAACCATCGCTATCCTGTCAATTCCGGTCGACCCCATGTTATGTAGAACCACAAATTTACACATAATCTTTGATTGGAAGAATTATAAATAGTTTAATTATACCTCTTTTTGAAAACAAAATCGCTATATTAATAGTTTTAAGCTAGGCCTCAGCTACATAGCTAGCTTCAAGAGCCTTTTTAATTAAAAATTTTAGGAAACAATTTACTACATTAATAATCCGAAAAATGGCAGAACCAAATAATCCAACATCTGAAACAAAACCAACTTCAGCGGAAAATAACGAAAAAACTACAGCTACTAAGCCAGCTGCCAAAGCAACGGCTAAGCCTACTGCAAAAACAACATCAAATCAGTCAGGTACAGGGAAACCTGCAACCGCAAAAACAACTCCTGCAAAACCTGCTAATTCAAGTGGCAACACAACAGCTCCAGATCCTGTAGAGAATCATGGAGGCAATGGAGAAGCAGAAAATCAAAGAGCACGTAAGTCTGATGAAGGAGGAACAAAACCTACAAGACCTACTGCACCTGCAGGTACAGCTACCAAAACAGCTGCTTCAACAAAGACTTCTACTAGAAAGCCTGCGGCTTCCAGTTCAACAGCCGTAAAACCAGCTGCATCAAAAACAACAGCAGCCAAGTCAACAACAACTAAACCAGCCACAACTAAGCCGGCGACTACAAAGGCAGAAGCATCTAAAACATCCACATCAAATGCAACAACAGCTAAACCAGCATCTACAAAGGCTGCACCAGCTAAACCAGCTGCAAAACCAGCTGCAAAACCAGCAGCTAAACCTACAGCAAAACCAGCTGTAAAATCTACTGCTAAACCAGCCGCAAAACCAGCTTCAACATCTCCTTCAACATCCGCTTCCAAACAACCTGTAAAACCAACTCTTACAGAGTCGACCAAGATCGAAAAAGAAGCTTCTTACAAAGAGGAAGTGCCAAACAACAAATCTGTACAGGAAAAACCAAGCAAGGAAGATAAATCTAAGAAAAACGCGAAAAAAGAAGATAGACTCTACAAAGAAATGGAGCTAGGTAAGAAAAAGGATAAGAAAGGCAAAGACGATAAAACTGGAAAGGCAAAGAAAGACGATTCCAAAAAGCAAGATGCTAAGATCAAAGATTCCAAAAAAGTAGAATCGAACAAATCAGAAGCCAAAAAACTAGACTCAAAAAAAGCAGCAAATAAAAAGGCAAAAGTTAAAAAATCGGAAGTTAAAAAAGTGGCTAAAAAATCTAAGCAAGATGGCAAGACCATGAAAAAACTGAAGGAGGCTTTTGCAGACATCTACCAAAAGATTGTCGGAAAAGGCAGTAAGAAAACTGCTAAAAAGAAATAACAATTCCAAACAGAAATAATAGAAATAATAAAGCAAACAGCTCGAAGCCAATTGGCTTCGTNNCTCACTTACATATCACTTACACCTCACTTGCACCCCGTACCCAATAGGTGTTTTTAAGGCCAGGATTTCAAACAAAATCGCTTGCCAAAAAATAAAATCTCTCATGCTAAAAATAAAATATCCCTTCCCAAAAAAACATTAAATAGTTTAGTAAAAATTATAAAATTGTTTAGCAAATAATAAAAATCTGCTTACCAAAAAATAAAAGACCACTTAGCAAATAATAAAAACCCCCTTTCCAAAAAATAAAAAATGGCCAGGTTTTTTAAAACACCTAGCCATTTTTATATCCGGTTAAAAACCTCTACAAATCAAAAAAATCCAACCTACTTCATCCGTATACTCACCGCATTCTTATGCGCCTGCAAACCCTCCAACTCCGCCAAGATCTCCACGGTAGATCCAATATGTTGCAATCCTTCCTCCGAAATATGCTGGAAAGTAATCTTCTTCACAAAACTATCCACCGATACCCCCGAATAAGACCTTGCATAACCCGAAGTCGGCAAGGTATGGTTTGTTCCGGAAGCATAATCCCCCGCACTCTCCGGCGTCAGATTTCCCAAAAATACAGACCCCGCATTCAGCACTTTATTAACCAAAGGTTTCCATTCCTCCGTTTCCAAGATCAAATGCTCCGGTGCATACAAATTCGAAAACTTCATCGCTTCCTCCAAATTCTCCGCTACAATAATATACGAATTGTTCATGGCCTCTTCCGCCAATGCTCGCCTTGGCAGCACCTGCAATTGCGCTTCCACTTCCTTCTCCACCGCCTTTGCAAATTCCTCCGACAAACACACCAAAATCGATTGGCTATCACTGCCATGTTCCGCCTGCGCTAACAGATCCGCCGCCACAAAAGCCGGGTTTGCCAATTCATCCGCAATCACCAATACTTCAGATGGTCCGGCCGGCATATCAATACTCACATCCGTCATGCCCTGAATCATGCTCTTCGCCTTCGTCACAAACTGATTCCCAGGTCCGAAAATCTTATTCACCTTCGGGATACTTACCGTCCCATATGCCATCGCAGCTACCGCTTGCGCACCACCAACCAAATAAATTCGGTCAATACGCAACAACTTCAGGCAATAGGCCACAAAGCCATTGATCTTTCCGTTGTTCTGCGGAGGCGAACAGACCACGATCTCCTTACAACCAGCAATCCTTGCCGGAATACCCAGCATCAATAAAGTACTCGGCAATACCGCAGAGCCTCCAGGGATATAAAGACCAACCTTCTCAATAGGCCTTACCTCACGCCAACATTTCACCCCAGGCATGGTTTCCACCACACGCTCCCGTTTCATTTGCGATTGGTGGAACTTATGGATATTCTGGAAAGCAATCTCCAAGGCCCGCATCTGATCGCGAGAAATGGTCATCGCCAGTTCCTCGATATCCGAAGCATCCAAATACAATTTCTCCAAGTCCACCTTATCAAACTGCTTTGCATAGGATTTCAAGGCTTCATCGCCACTTGTTTTCACTTCCTCGATGATCTGCAGAACCGTATCCTGGATCGCATGGTTAGGATCTGTGTTCCGGTCGATAAGCTTTTGAAGCTGCTCGGCTTCTATATCTTTATAAAAATAGGTCTTTATCATCCTAGCTGTTTTAATGGATCATATTACATGATAATTTTTTCGATAGGCATCACCACAATCCCTTGTGCGCCTAAGGCCTTCAATTTATTGATTTTATCCCAAAAATCATCCTCCGAAATAACGGTATGTACCGCCACCCAGCCTTCTTCGGCCAAAGGAACCACCGTAGGGCTCTTTACCCCAGGCAAAAGCGCCGTGATCTGCTCCAGATTTTTCTTCTCCACATTCAATACCACATACTTTGTTTCCTTGGCGCGCAATACCGATTGTACCCGTTGTAACAATTCACAGATGATCGGGTTTTCCTCCAATCCTTCCCGACCGATCAAGATCGCTTCCGAACTGCGCACATCCGCAAAGGGTTTCAGCCCATTGCTCTTCAAGGTTCCACCAGTCGAAACTATGTCACAGATCGCATCGCTCAAGCCTAATCCAGGAGCAATCTCCACCGATCCGGAGATCTCTTGGATGTCGGCATTGATCTTATATTCGTTCAGGAAGTTTCTAAGGATGTTGGGGTAGGAGGTAGCAATGGATTTGCCGTTCAGGTCTTCTAATCTTTCGATGCTGGAATCTTTGGCGATCGCCAGCTTCAAACTGCATCGGCCAAAACCCAATCGTTGCAGGTACTGCACCTTTGCCTGGGTTTCATCGATCACATTTTCGCCTACAATCCCCAAGTCGGCAATACCCTGTTCCACATAGCCAGGAATATCGTCGTCTCTTAAGAAAAGGATTTCCAGGTTGAAATTAGAGACGGTAGTGATCAGGGAGCTTTTATAATTTTCGAAGTCAAGTCCACAGTTTTTTAGGAGTTGAACGGATTTTTCATTTAATCTACCCGATTTTTGGATAGCAATTTTAAGATTTTTCACAATGATGGTTTTTGTTGTGTGTAAATTATTAATACCAATAAAGATCCAGGGGAATTACTCGCTCCACGTAGAAGCCATACTATTATCTATCGCCGCAATGGCGATGATGGAAACAGTGATGGTATGTGCGAGTGATCTTCATATCAATAACGGCACAAATGTAAAGCATAGGAATTTCTATTCCAAGAAATTATTTCATTTTATGTGTCCGAAATCGAGAATCCTCCAAAAAAAAAGGAGGATTTCTTGCGAAAAACTCCTTAAAATGGTATCAACTATGAAAAACTATTAAAATGAAATTAAAAATCAAATTTGATCCTTGCACGGATTCCCCATTCCGGCGCTTCCGGATTATCCAGGTAGTTCAATCTTTTGACCACGTCTACCCGCAGGATCTTGAAGATGTTGGAAACCCCAGCGGAGACTTCCATATAAGGTTTGTCATTAAACGTAAAGGAAGATTGCTCGCCCTTGCTGTTCGTTTGCCAAGCATAGATAGTGTTGTTCAGGCTTGGGTTGTTGCTGTCCCGCAATCCACCATAGACCCCTTTGAAACTGAATACCTCACGGATCTTCAATTTCTTGATCAATGGTAGCTTGTTGAAGATAAATCCGTTCATATAGTATTGTACATTCCACGAAGCATGATGATCGGAAATAAATTCCATAAAGTTCATCAGGTTATAGGAGTTCAATTGATAGGCATAGGTCTGGTTTGCCCGATGTATGTTCAATACCGGGAACGGCAGGTTGTCGCCAAAAGTGTATGAACCATCCACATTCACATCCGCATAACCCAATTGCGACAGGTAGAACCTTTTGAACACGCCTGCATTGATCGTGTGGTAGTTGTATTCCCCTCCAAAAAGATCCTTGATCCCTGCGGTATAGTTCAGGTTAAAAATAGGATACTTATTGAACAAAGGCGTACGGTATAATTTTCCTTGGTAATATTCTTCTTTGGGTGCATAACGCAATCCCACATTGAATTCCGTGCTTTTCAGTGAATTAATGCGTTGGAATGTTCCATCTTCTTGCGGCATCCGATAAGCCAATACCCCAGCAGGATTTTGGTTCCAGGTACCCAATCCAGCCGTCACTGAAAAGTTATTGCTGAATTCTGCTTTATAATCTACCCGATAGACTTCATTGTATAGGTAGCTCTGGTTCTCGCCCCGCTTGAAGGATAGCAATACATTGTCTTCCTGGATGAATTCCAGGTTCTGACCAGGGATTTTGGTGTCGTATGATGCCGATACCCGGATATAGTGTTGTGGGAAGGTGTAAACCGATTTATTGTTCAGGGAATAGGTTCCACTCAGGAAATATTTCCATTTCTTATCCTCAAATCCGTATGCACCATATCCTTCCATGAAAAAGCGTTTGCTCAGCTGTTCGGTAGTTCTACCACCAACGCGCAATCGGAAACCTTCCACCGGGTTATAGGAATAGAAGGTATTGACAGGGCCGATTTCGACAGGGCCAGCCTGTTTATAGCCAGAGAAAACCAAGGCAGCTACATCCATAAAGGTGCGGAAAGAAGGCATGCGTTGTAAGCTATCGATATTCTGATAGATGATGCTTTCCGATTTCTGCAGCGGTTCAGGACGTAAGGTTGCCCAATAGCTTTCCTCTTTTTCCTGTACCACTACCGCATCTTGTTTGGCAATATATACATCCGGAACTGCATAGATGCTGTCCGGCCTTTCGATGCCATTCTCATACTTATCGATCAGCACCACCCGTTTCCCTTTAATCCCTTTCCCTTTTTCGGTCAGGGCGAAATCAATACCCAAGCTGGATTTGGTCAGGTAAAATTTATTGTCGGCATTTTTCTTGAATCCCAATTCGATATGCAGGTCCCTAACAAAGTTCACATTCGCATCCTTATTGATGGTCATCTGCGCACTTTGCACGGCATAGTTCCCATCCAAGGTTACATATAGTTTACCTTTGAACAGCAGATCGGCCTTATTTCTCGGATAGAAACTCAACTCTACCAACATCGGCGATGCCGTTTTGATGGTGTCTGTAATGTAGAAACGATAAAAAGTGGGAGCGGAGTTGGCAATTGGGCTCAAAAACTGATTGGTCAAAATCGAGATGTTATTGTCATAGATTTCCACCTCATCATAAAGACGATTGAAGTATTTGCTCAAGCCATCGTTATCCACAAATTTAGGATCGAATTCTGCCTTACGTTCTGCCAATACATACTGTTTTTTGGCATTTGGATCTTTACGGTAATATACCTTGGAGAATTTTTCCTCCATATAGGCTGGTAATACATAGTTGTTATCCAACGAATCATCTTCCTGGAATAGAAACTGATAGTTCTTAAAAATCTTTTTATCCTTAAATTTATTGTCCAGATTGCTCAAGCCAAGACTGATCTTTTCATACTGGTCAAATTCAGCCAATTTCTGTCCGGTCAATCTATTCTGATCACGGTGTTCCACCACCTTTCGGATCAATTCTACGGCAGGATTGTTCTTATTGGAATATTTAACCCTTTTGGGAGCAGTAACCACGACTTCCTCAATGCTGTTGGAAGGGAACAACATGACGCGGATCTGTTGTTCGGCCTCTTTGCTAAGTGGATATTCTTCGGTATTGAAACCCACATAGGAAACTTTAATGGAGGTATAGCTGGCTGGAACCTTTAAGGTGTACTCGCCTTTTTCATTGGTCGTGGTTCCCAGGTTTTTGGGTCCACCTACTACCGTGATCGATGCATAAGGAATCGCGGCATAGGTATCTGCATTGGAAACCTTTCCCTTGATAAGTAACATTTCCTGTGACCATCCAAGTTGGAAGGTGAGGAGCATGCCGATGAGTAAGCCGAGCTGGGTAAAGTAAGTTTTCATAACATTTACTTTTTGACTTTTTTACATGTTTGTTCAAAAAGTTATGCAAATAACACACTTATTCTTGAAATAAAAAAGTACCCAAGTTACATAATGACAATTTTTTGATAATCACATCGGAGAAATAGATGTTCTGACATGTATTAGACAAATTTAGATCGAAAATCTATGCAAAAATTGCGTACCATATATTGAGAATAAATCGCATGAGATAAACATATTTTGTCAATATGTTAGGTTATTTTGTCTTAAATTTTTAGCAGTGGCATTTTGTCTACAAATTGAGCGAAATGAAAATCAGAAAAAGTACCATAAATCCATTAATAAGACCCATAATCGGTAAAAAGTGCCTCTATTGCGTTTAAACGCAGGTGCCTGTTTTTGATAATAATTTTCTCCAAATGTTGCTAAATTTATGTTACTTAAAATCTTAAAAATAATAGTCTGTAATACAGGTAGTTAAATATGTGTATTTCTTACAATATGCTAAATTTGCTTTTTTTAAAGCTAAAAATATCCCTAGATTTGTTCGCAAAATAATGCCTATATATGACAAACTTAATCAGTACACAACTGGAAGCAATGGGAATTCGGCCCGTTGGTCCGGTTTATTTTCAATTACCGGTAGCGGAATTGGTCGAACACGCCATTCGAAAACAGGAAGCTTCTCTTACTGATAGTGGAGCATTAAGCTTTGAGACAGGGAAATTTACGGGACGATCACCAGAGTCTCGTTTTTTGGTTAAGGACAGTTTAACTGCCGAAACCGTAAATTGGGGTAAGGTTAATAAGCCTGTGACCACCGAATTATTCGACCTGTTGTACCAAAGGGTTACGTTGTACCTATCGGATATTCCTTTGTATATCCGTTCTGTACAGGCATGTAACCATAAGGCTTATGCGCAACAAGTATTGACAGTGACCGAGAAGCCCTGTCAGGACATCTTTGTGAACAATATGTTTATCAATGTAGATGTGAATGAGCAGAAACAGATTGATTGGACCGTACTGGTAGCCTCAAAATTGCAGGTGGAAGATTATGAAGCCTTGGGATTACCTACTTCCCACTGCGTGATCCTAGACCTTTCCAGACAGATCATCCTGATTATCGGTACAGCCTATACAGGAGAGATCAAGAAAAGTATATTTAGTGCACTAAATTATTACCTGCCTTTAAAACACAATGTATTGACCATGCACTGTGCGGCCAACGTGGGTAAAGATAAAGACACCGCTTTGTTCTTTGGTTTATCAGGAACCGGAAAAACTACCTTATCCTCTGATGAAGGTCGTTTGTTGATCGGTGATGATGAGCATGGATGGACAAAATCAGAAGTGTTCAACTTTGAGGGGGGATGTTATGCCAAAACGATTGGCCTGACTTACCAACATGAACCTCAGATCTATAAAGCGATTCGTTTTGGCGCTTTATTGGAGAATGTGAATTTTAAACCTGGTACGCGCGATGCAGATTACAACGATCGCAGTATCACTGAAAATATGCGTGCCTCTTATCCAATCGAATTCTTGGATAATGTAAACCCTACGGGATTCGGTGCAGCACCTAAAAACATCTTCTTCTTAAGTGCAGATGCATTTGGTGTATTGCCTCCGATCTCCAAATTGACAACCGAGCAGGCCATGTTCTACTTCATCAATGGTTATACTGCGAAAGTTGCGGGAACTGAGATGGGGGTTCAGACACCTACAGCTACGTTCTCGGCTTGTTTCGGTGCGGCATTCCTGCCCTTGCATCCGATGCAGTATGCAGAGATGTTGAAGCAGAAATTGGAAGAAGATCCAACTATCCAAGTATGGTTGGTGAATACCGGTTGGGTTGCTGGTCCTTATGGCGTCGGCAGACGTATACAATTGGCATATACCCGTCAATTGATCCGTTCAGCGATGGAAAGTCATCTTTGTGATGCAGGTTATGAAGAACATCCGGTATTTGGTCTACAGATGCCAAGGGAATGTCCTGGTGTACCAGAAAACCTGTTGAATCCGAAAAAGATGTGGGCCAACCCAGAAGGTTATGATGAAATGGCCAATAAATTAAAAGGCATGTTCGACGAAAATTATGCCCAATATGTTCCAGTGGAAGCAGTGAAATAGGGATAAAAGACAAAGAACATGGGAATACAAACCTTAGAACAATTCATCAGTAAACAACAATCCAAGTTTCCCACAGCAAAAGGTGAATTTACCCATCTTTTGCAGGCGATATCCTTAGCAGCAAAAATGGTTAACCGTGAGGTCAACAAGGCTGGATTGGCGGATATCCTTGGAAAACAGGGAAACCAGAATGTACAGGGTGAAGAACAACAGAAATTGGATGTCTTTGCTGATCAACATTTCATGGATGCCTTGGAAAAAGTGGGCGATTGTTGCTATTTAGCTTCTGAAGAACACGAAGAAGGTATAGACCTGACCCATCAGACATTTTATCCGGTGGGAAAATATATGGTTTATTTTGATCCCTTGGATGGTTCATCAAATATTGATGCCAATGTTTCCATCGGTACGATCTTTTCGATTTTCAAAAGGGTGAGTCCGGAAGGTCCTTTGACCATGGCAGACTTTGAGCAGACTGGTAGGCAGCAGGTGGCCGCGGGATATATCATCTATGGTTCTTCAACCATGCTGGTGTATACCACGGGTAAAGGCGTCAATGGATTTACCTTGGATCCTTCGATCGGTGAATTCTGTCTTTCACATCCGAATCTGCGTATCCCATCTACGGGTAGGACCTATTCGGTAAACGAAAGTAATTATAACCAGTTCTCTACGGCTATCAAACAATACTTGCAATATTGTAAGGATATGGATAAGGAAACCCAAAGACCTTATACCTCGAGGTATATTGGTTCTTTAGTGGCGGATTTCCATAGGAACATGATTCAGGGCGGGATTTATTTGTATCCGGATACCATGGCTTATCCGAACGGAAAGTTAAGGTTGATGTATGAATGTAATCCTCTGGCATTTATCGCTGAACAGGCAGGTGGTCGTGCATCGACCGGATTGATGCCTATCCTGGATATCATGCCGGAAGAATTGCATCAACGGGTGCCGTTGATCATCGGTAGTGATAAGATGGTGAAAATGGTGGAATGGTTCATTCATGAATATTCTACCGCTGAACCGACTTTTGCATAAATAGGAATTTTAGGATTAAGCTTGGCGGAAAATAATTAGGTTTGTATGTTAATCTAATTTTTATGAAACAGCTGAGCTTAATCTTTTTTTTGATCCTTTTGGGAGGATCCATACAAGCGCAAATGCCCACTTTCCTTTTAGGAACCTGGAAACAGGAAGGCAAGGCGCTCTTTGAACATTGGGATCGGAATCAGGATGGTAACCTGAAGGGTTTTGGTTATCAGGTATTGGATGGGGGAGAGATGTTGGTTAGTGAATACCTGGATCTAATTGCAGAAGGTAATGGCCTGGTTTATAAAGCCACCGTGCTTAATCAGAATCAAGGCAAAGGGATTTCCTTTGAAGGGAGTCTGGTAGGTGATACGTATTCTTTTGTGAATGCGGAGCATTCTTTTCCAAAGGTGATCAGTTATCAGAAGCTGGGCTCGGATAGTATTCGGGTGACGGTATCGGGTGGTGAAAAGCAGTTTTCCTATAAGATGGGAAAGGTGAAGAATGCTAAGAAGGCTGAAATTGCGGAGGTTTCTTCAGGTGCTTATGATGAGGACTTAGCGAAATCATTGGGTGCTGATGATTATGGGATGAAGAATTACTTTTTGGTGGTTCTGAAGACCGGAGAGAATAAGACAACGGATAAGGAATTTATTAATAATGAATTTCGTGGCCATATGGAAAATATGGGGAAGTTGGTGAAGGATGGTAAATTGGTGGTTGCTGGACCTTTTGGAAAAAATACGGACCAGTTTCGGGGGATATTTATCCTTCAGAATCTGAAGGATATGGAAGAGGCAAAGGCTGTGGTGGATACTGATCCTGCAGTGAAGGCAGGTTTGTTGGGGTATAGTATTTATCCTTGGTATGGCTCGGCTGCTTTGCCGATGTACTTGCCGTATTCAGAAAAGATTTCGAAGGCGAAGCCTTAAGGTGGAAGTTAGAATAGTTAGAATCCAAATAAAAAGTTAGAATCCAAATCCAAATTATATATTTTTAACTGAAAAAGCCGATGCATGCATCGGCTTTTTTTTTTCGTCATTGCGAGNNGAAGCAATCTTTCGATTAGGGTAAAGATTGCTTCTTTCCTCGCAATGACGATGGATTGCTTCGTTCCTCGCAATGACGTAGGCGTCGCAATGACGCCGTTTCGCAATGACGGTTTAATTCCTTACCCCTAATTCCTTAATAATAAACTGCGCGTTATCCACTTTATCCGCGATCCACAGCACATACCTAATATCAACCCCAATAGATCTACTATAAGCTTCATTCCAGGCTAAGTCATTAATTGTCGCATCATAAGCTCTATCAAAGTTCACCCCGATCAACTCACCATACGCATTCATAATAGGCGAACCAGAGTTTCCACCAGTGGTATCCATATTATAAAGAATATTCACTGGAACATCATTAATCTCCTTTTTGAAATAATTTCCAAAATTCTTGCTCAACCAATTCTCCTTAATCGCTGCTGGATACCTAAACTCCGGATCACCAGAATTTCCTTTTTCGATCAATCCACGAACAGTCGTAAAAGGTTCCATATAAGTCGCATCTACTGGACTATATCCCTTAATATTCCCAAAGGTCAAACGCAATGTCGAATTCGCATCCGGAATAAAATTCTTGGATTGGAATTTTTCCTTCACTGCTACATAATCCGCCATCAATTTATTCAAATTTCCTTCGCGACGTTTTTGTTCCTCCGCAAATGGTTTCATCTCCTTGTTCAATTCCTCTTGAAACTTCATCAATTCATCAGAATACGCTAAGAAGGTTTTGGCATCCTTCAACACCTGACTATAAAACTGCTCCTTATTTTTCAACGCCGTCGCATCAAGCGCCTTGTTGATAAATCCACTTGCCGCATCAGCCGATGCAAACCTACGGTTAGCCACAAAAGGGAGCGCATTTCCATCCTTTAATTGCGTAGCCTGAGCAAACATATAAGAAGCAATGGATTTATCCACATTCAGGTTATACGCCTCATAAAAAGGATCCATTTGCTTCTTGAAATTTTCTACATTCTTTGCAAACATCTCCTGACGGTTATTAGCCGTTCCTTGTTGCATCAAGGCCTCCTTAAAGGAATTGGCCATTCTCGCTGCTTGCAATAAACGGATACCGCCATAGATCTGGTTGTACCACATCTCTTTTTCCGCATCTTGGAAAACCAATTGGTAATGCTTGTCGATATCCTGCATCAACGTTCCATACTGCGCTTTCAAGGCTGCATCCTTATTGATGAATTCCGTTAGTTCGGCATCTTCCTTTTTCTTGGTATTCACCAAGTCGATATTCCTTAATCCCTTCAGTTTACCACGGTAATTTTTCATGGTATTGGCATTTCTTTTAATGCGTGTTGCCAATTCCAATTCGGTGGCTTTATCATCCTTTCCGGCCAACATCATCTGTTGGTTCTGGAAATCATACAAGTTAGAGGTATAGGGCAATAGAAATTGCTGTTGGTATTCCAAATATTGGGAAGGACGATGACGAAAAGTACGTCCTGGATAACCCAAAATGAATACAAAATCGTTTTCCGATACCCCCTTAGGGTTGATTTTCAGGTGTTTTTTAGGTTGATATGGCACATTGTCTTTCGAATATTTTGCTGATTTTCCATCCTTGCCTACATAAGCACGTAAGAAAGAAAAATCACCGGTATGCCTAGGCCAAACCCAGTTATCGGTTTCCCCACCAAATTCTCCAATATCCTGACGTGGAATATACACCAAGCGAACATCCTCAATGGTCTTATAACGGAAAAGCACATAGCTTTTTCCGATGAACATTTCCGATACTTCGGCTTTGATGCTAGGATCCTTACTTTCTGCTTGTTTGGCAAGTTCCACGCGTTTCTTGTTGATGATATCGATTCGCTGTACCGGATCGGTAATATTGGAAACCGCATCCAGGATTTCCTTGGATACATCCTCGTAAGAGTCTGTAATCCGAATGGTCAATCCTTTAGCCTCAATTTCCTGCTCATGGGAGTTGGCTACAAAACCATTCTCCAGGTAATTATGTTCTGGGCTGGAAGCCAATTGTACCGCACTGAAAGCACAGTGGTGATTGGTGATGATCAACCCGTTTGGTGATACAAAGGAACCGGAACAACCGCTAACCTGCACCAAGGCGTCAACCAAGCCGATACTTCCAGGATTATAAATGTCTTTTTCGCTGATTTTTAAACCTGCTTTTTTAAGGCCAGCTTTGCTCAATTCGCTCAAGGGGAACATCCCTTCATCAGGAATGGCTGAGTAATTAAAAACACCAGCAGCTAAAATGGCCGATAGAACACCGACTTTTAGGATTTTAAACATAGTATAAGATTTTAATTCATCCCAAAAATACGATTTTTTTCCCTTTGCAGGCATCTTCATTTAAGCTAGTTCATGCGGTCCTGATCATTTTCAATCGCTTTAAGAGCTATTTATAAGGCTTTCCGATACATAGTTTCTATATTTGCAGTTAAATGCTGATAACATGCGAGAAAAGCTGCTGAAAAGACTGGAATACATCAATAAATGGCGAATGCAAAAAATTTCCAATCGGAATTTTATTATTGTATTGGCTTTTTTGGTGGGTATTGTTGGGGGATTGGCAGCGGCATTGTTAAAAGGACTTACCCATTTTATTGCATCGACCCTTCAGGACGATATCGAATGGCACTATAAGTATGGACTATATTTGATCTTTCCATTGATCGGTATTTTCCTTTCGGTTCTTTATGTTCGGAAATTTATCAAGAGTAAAAAGCTGGAGCATGGAATCACACCGATTATCTATGCCATCTCCCGAAAATCCAGTCGAATCTCCATTCATAATATCTATTCCCAGATTATTACCAGTGCGGTTACTGTCGGCTTTGGGGGATCTTCCGGTTTGGAGGCACCGATTGCCTATAGTGGATCAGCAATTGGTTCGAATATCGGTCGTTTCTTCGGCTTGAGCTATAAAGAGGTGACTATGTTGCTGGCATGTGGAGCTGCGGCAGGGATCTCAGGCGCTTTTAATTCTCCAGTGGCAGGGATGATCTTTGCCATTGAGATTCTATTATCTGAGTTTTCCATTCCGGTATTTATCCCGCTTTTGATTTCATCGGCATTGGCTGCGGTTGTTTCGAGGATCTTATACAGTGAACCTTTGTTCCATACCACCACAACGGGTTGGGAGGTAGAGTCTATCTTCTTTTACCTGATTCTGGCTGTGCTGATCGGACTTTTTACGATCTATTTTTCGAAAACCAGTCAGATGGTCAAGAATTGGTTCGGGAAGATCAAGAATCCATATAATAAGGTTTGGATTTCGGGGATCAGTTTAGGCTTGATGATCTTTATGTTTCCGGCCTTATATGGGGAAGGATATATCAGTATTCAGCAAATTTTGGATGGTCGTTTTGATTCCATTGTTAAGAATTCGCTCTTTGCAGAATTTAAGGATATCTGGTGGGTGGTATTGTGTTATACGATATTGACGCTATTTGCAAAATCCTTTGCGGCGTTATTTACGATTAATGGGGGAGGAAACGGTGGTGTGTTTGGTCCGAGTTTGGTTATGGGTGGATTGTTGGGTTTTGCATTCGCATTCGGCGTGAACCAAACAGGAATTGTGCAGTTGAATGTGCCAAACTTTGTGATGGCAGGGATGGCAGGAGCATTGGCGGGTGTCATGCATGCGCCTCTGACAGGGATATTTTTGATTGCGGAAATTACTGGGGGGTATACCTTGATGGTGCCTTTGATGTTGGTGGCTTCGATTTCCTATTTTATCAATAGGGCAGCGATGAAGCATTCGATCTATACGAAGGTGTTGGCGGAGTCGGGAGATTTGATTTCCTATGAGGATAAGGATCGGACGGTGATCAGTATGATGAAACTGCGGTATATCCTGGAGACTAATTTTGTGGTGTTGAGGCCGGAAGAAACGCCGGTACAGCGGAAGTCGGATATCATACATTCAAAGAGGAATATTTTTCCGATTGTGGATGATAAAGGGAAGTTGTTGGGGATAATTTATAGTGAGCGGTTGTTTTCGATTTTGTTGGATGAGGCGGAAGGGAAGGATAAGACCTTTGCGGTGTTGGCGCAGAAGCCAGCGGATATAATTGATGAATCGGAGAATATGGAACGGGTAATGGGAAAAATGAATAAGGATGATGTGTGGATATTGCCGGTTGTTAATAAGGATAATCAATATTTGGGCTTTGTATCGAAGTCTTCGGTGTTTAATAAGTATAGAAGCTTGCTGATTAGGCAAGGGCAGTATTTGGAGTAGTGTTTCAACGTTTTTTCGAGGAGGCCTTCGTCATTTCGAGGAGGCACGGCCGCGTCATTGTGAGGAGGTACGACGAAGCAATCTTTGAACTGTGTCATCCTGAAAGATTGCTTCGTTCCTCGCAATGACGCATAATCTGATTCCCAGTCAGTTATGGTTGTTTAAACAATTATTTTAACAAACTTTAACTATTATTTAACCTGTTAACAAATGTTAAACGGTACAATAATTGTTAAAAATCACGTTAATAATACGGAAGTGTAATAAAAATATTACGAATCAGTTCCATCATGAATTTTTAAGCACAAACATCATCAAATTAATTATTGTGAAGAAACTCAATTTATCCATTTTAAAAGCATCCATTTTAGTAATCGGTTCAGTAGCTATCTTCAGCAGTTGTTCCGAAAGTAAATCAAAAGAAAAAACAAACTCTTCAAAAGCATTGGCCCTTCCGGTTTACTCGGTTGAACAAGCTGATGCTGTTACGGTAAAAGATTATCTAGGTACCATTGAAGGCAAGGTCAATGTAGAAGTTCGCCCGCAAGTGGAAGGATTATTACAAGAAATCTACGTCGATGAAGGTTCCTTCGTTCAGAAGGGACAGCGATTGTTCAAGATCGACCCTTCTTTTTATCAGGAAGACCTGAACAACACGGTAGCTAGTGCCCGCGTAGCGGAAGCCAAATTAAAGAATGCCCAATTGGAAGTAGATCGATTGAAGCCATTGGTAGACAACGAAGTCATCTCTGATGTTCGTTTAGCTGCTGCCCAATCCGATTACCAAGTAGCGAAAGCTGGTGTTGACCAAGCAAGAGCAGAGGTACGATCAGCGCAATTGAGTAAGGATTTTACGGTGATCAAAGCTCCGGTGAGCGGATATATCGGCCGTATTCCAAAACGGATTGGAAACCTGGTTAGCAAAGGCGATAAAGAGCCTTTGACCAATCTTTCCGATATTCAAGAAGTATATGTTTATTTCGCGATGAACGAATCCGATTTCCTCTATTTTTCTAAAGCACAGGCTAAGAAGGATAGTATGGAAGGTAGGGCTTACGATAAACAGAAACGCCTAACCTTTCCCAAAGTAACCTTGGTGTTGGCGGATGGGGAAGAATACCCTATAAAAGGAACGGTAGATGCGGTAAATGGCCAAGTGGATAGAACCACAGGAGCCATATCCTTACGCGCCACATTCCCTAATCAGAATAATATCCTTCGCTCTGGAAGTACCGGAACTTTAAAGATTTCGGAGGTGAAAGAGCAGGTGTTGCAGATCCCTCAGGTAGCCACCAGCGAACTGCAGGATAAAACCTTTGTATTTGTGGTCGATAAAAACAATAAAGCACAAAGGCGGAACATCAAACTGGCCGGAAAAAGTAAGGACAAATATATTGTCTCCGAAGGTCTGGCTGCAGGTGATCGCGTCATCCTTAGTGGATTCGACAAGCTTACTGATGGATCGATTATCCAACCGATCGCTAAGCAACAATAATCTCATTCTTAAACATAGGATAAAGAAATAATTGACCTCCATGCAAATGGGGGCAGCTATTTCTTTGTCCAACCCTAACTACTATTTATGTTAAAAACATTCGTCAATCGCCCAGTTCTAGCAACGGTTGTATCGATCATATTGGTGATTTTAGGACTCGTCGGGTTGAAGTTATTACCTGTTACCCGATTTCCTGAGATTGCGCCGCCAAGTGTGGTGGTATCCTTAAGTTATCCGGGAGCTACGGCAGAAACAGTCGCCAAATCCGTTTTATTGCCCATTGAAGAAGCCATCAATGGAGTAGAGAACATGACCTACATCAAGTCCACGGCTTCCAACTCGGGTTCCGGTTCGGTTACTGTTTATTTCAAGACAGGAACCAATCCGGATGTCGCATCCGTAAATGTACAGACCCGGATTTCCAAAGCGATCAGTTCCGTTCCGGCAGAAGTAAATGAAGCGGGTATTACCACCATGCCGCGGCAGAGTGGGGTCATCATGACCATCAACCTATATTCCGATCATCGGGATTCGGTTTACGATGAGACCTTCTTGCAGGCTTTTGCCCAGATCAACCTCATGCGACCCTTGTTAAGGGTGGATGGGGTAGCCCAGGTTTCTCGATTAGGTGCGCGGGATTATGCCATGCGGGTATGGTTGAATCCTGAAAAATTAGCCCTATATAATTTGGTGCCCAAGGATATAACGGATGCCATCAAGGACCAAAACTTTGAGATTGCACCCGGTAAATTCGGGGAAACCTCTGAAGAGGCTTTCGAGACCGTTATCAAGCATAAAGGAAGGTTCAGTCAGCCTGAAGAATTTCAGAACGTGGTCATCAAAACCAATAAGGATGGTTCGGTGCTGTATCTAAAAGATGTTGCCCGTGTGGAATTTGGAGCTACCAACCTCAATTCGGATAATAAAGTGGATGGGAATCCAGGATTAACCCTAAACTTAACGCAGACCAGTGGTTCTAATGCCCATGATATTGACGTGGCGGTCCGGAAGGTCTTAGAAGAACAATCGAAGATCTTTCCCGAAGGGATACATTATGATATTACCTATTCGGTCCGCGATCAGATCGATGAATCCATTTCACAGGTAAAACATACCTTATTTGAAGCGTTTATCCTGGTATTCATCATTGTATTTATTTTCCTGCAGGATTTCCGTTCCACTTTGATTCCGGCTATAGCCATTCCGGTTTCGCTGGTAGGTACTTTCTTCTTCCTGCAATTGTTTGGCTTCTCTTTGAACGTCCTCACGATGTTTGCCCTCGTTCTGGCCATCGGTATTGTGGTGGATGACGCCATTGTCGTCGTAGAGGCCATCCACAGTAAGATGCATCATACGGGTCAAAAGGCTAGAGCGGCCACCATTTCCACCATGTCGGAAATTACAGGTGCTATTTTATCCATTACGATGGTGATGGCAGCGGTATTTTTACCAGTAGGATTTATGGAAGGTCCAGCAGGTATCTTCTATCGACAATTTGCATATACCTTGGCGACCGCCATCCTGATTTCTGCCCTGAACGCCTTGACCTTAAGTCCGGCCTTATGTGCTTTGTTGTTGAAGGCTCCGGAAGATGAAAAGGAAGTCGGGAAAAAACAGAATAAATTCAACAGGTATAAGCAACGTTTTTTTAGCGCTTTCAATACCTCCTTTGATCGGATGACCAATAAGTATGTGGAAGGGGTTTCTAAATTGATCAAGAATAAGAAAGTGGCTTGGTCTGGATTGCTATTGATTACGGCTTTGGGGACATTCTTTATGATGAAATCTCCGAAAGCATTTATTCCGACGGAAGATGATGGGTTTATTACCTATAACCTGGCGATGCCACCCGGTGCTTCCCTTGCTCGGACTACAGAAGTACTACGGATGGCCGATTCTATCTTGAAACGCCATGAGGATGTAGAAGGAATGACCACCGTTTCGGGCTATAATGCACTAGATGGTAGTTCCAGTCCGGCTTTTGCGGCAGNNTCACTTTAAAACCGCATGCTGAGCGTGAAAAGATCAAAGGGATCAAAGCTTTTATGGATACGATTCGTCAGGATCTCTCGCAATTGCACGAAGCGAAATTTACGGTCTTCCCAAGACCGACCGTTCAAGGATTCGGGGATTTTGCAGGGATAGAAATGGTGCTTCAGGATCGGTTGGGAGGTGATATCCGGGATTTTAACGTGGTTGCCGATTCCTTTATCAATGAATTGAATCAATTGCCCGAGATCGGGAATGCTTATACCAGTTTTAAATCCAATTTCCCGCAATATGAGGTGAATATCGATGTGGTGAAAGCTAAATCCTTGGGATTGAGCATTAACAGCTTGATGTCGACCATTCGATCTTATTTTGCCCGTGTGCAGGCATCTGATTTTAGCCGATTTGGTAGACAATATCGGGTTTATGTACAGTCTGATTTTGATTTCCGTAAGGATCCAGAATCCTTTAATTCGATCTTCGTGCGGAATGATAAGGGAGCGATGGTACCCATCAATACGGTTTTGACTTTAGAAAAAATCGTAGGTCCGGAAACCATCACCCGATACAACCTCTATAATGCGATTACGGTGAATGCAGAACCTGCGGAAGGGTTTAGTACGGGCGATGCCATGGGCGCTATCGAAAAACTTGCGGAGGAAAAACTCCCTGGGAACTATGGTTACGAATGGACTGGGATGAGTTTTGAGGAAAGCCAATCCGGTTCACAAACCGTGTTGATCTTTGCCTTAAGTATCCTTTTTGTGTATTTCCTGTTGGCGGCGCAATATGAAAGTTATATTCTGCCTTGGGCGGTATTACTTTCCATCCCTGTAGGATTGTTAGGTGTTTATGCGACTATTGGGATTGTTGGACTTCAGAACAACATCTATGTGCAGGTCGGCTTGATCATGCTGATCGGATTATTGGCGAAGAACGCCATTCTGATCGTTGAATTTGCCGTCCATGAACGATCAAAAGGAATGAGCATTGTAGATTCCGCCATTAATGGCGCTAAACTACGTTTGAGACCCATTCTGATGACCAGTTTGGCTTTCATCGCTGGTTTGATTCCGTTAATGTGGACCGTAGGACCATCGGCGATAGGAAATCATTCCATCAGTTTTAGTGCTGCAGGTGGAATGCTTTTCGGAGCAGTGTTCGGCGTATTCATTATTCCTGTTCTCTTTGTGGTCTTTAAGACTTTGGATGAGCAGGTGAGAAATAAATTTAAAACAGAGGAAGAATAAGATAAATGAAAATATTAAGCATACATCGTATTGGGTTGGGTTTTATTGGTTTGTGTTTACTCCTTGCGCAAGGTTGTAAGGTCGGCGAAAAATATACCCAGCCGTCATTAAATCTTCCGGATCAGTTTCGCGGAGATACCTTATCTTATTTTGCGGATACCTCCAGTATCAGTAATATTTCTTGGAAGGATTTCTTTCATGATCCTACCTTGAAGGAATTGATCGATTCGGCATTGGTCAATAATTTTGATATGAAAACGGCTTTGTTGAATATTGAGATTGCCAGCAAACAATTGAGGCAGAATAAATACAATTACCTGCCTGAGGTGGATGCCACGATTGGCAGCATGAACAAACAGTGGCGCTCCAAGGAGTTTGGCTCTGGTCCTTCCTCCAAATGGTATGAAAAGCACGGAACCAAGGCATCGGAAAATATGTTTACCTATGTTTCTCAATTTGGTTCAGAGATAGGCTTTAGCTGGGAGATCGATATATGGGGCAAGATCAGCAATGCCAAGGATCAATTAAATGCGGAGTTTATGAACTCTCAGGAGGTTCGGAATGCCATACAGACCAATTTGATTGCCAATGTAGCAAAGGGTTATTTCAATTTGTTGATGTTGGATGCGAAGATCGAGGTGGCAAAACGCAATGTAACCTTGAACGATAGTACCAAGAAAATGCTGGAACTACAATACCAAGCGGGAGAGATTACGGCCTTGGGTATACAGCAAACGGAATCGCAACGATTGATTGCTGCTTCTTTGGTACCTGAATTGGAGAAGGAGATTTTGATCCAGGAAAATGCCCTTCAGGTATTAACAGGCAAGATGCCGGATAGGATAGAACGAGGAACCAGCTTTGAGCATCTTTTTGCGGAGAATAAGGATATTTCCTTGGGTAGCCCGATTGAAATTCTTCGGAATCGCCCTGATGTTCGAGGTGCAGAGCTTGAATTGATCGCTTCCAATGCCAATGCCAACATCCAACAGGCCATGAGGTATCCTTCGCTTTCCTTAGGGGGCGAGTTTGGGGTAAATGCTATGCTGCCGAAGAATTGGTTTTCTATTCCTGGTGCTTTGTTAGGAGGGATTGGTGCTAACCTGACGGCACCCATCTTCAAGAGCAAATCCTTGAAAACAAAATGGGAAGTTGCGAAATTAGAACGGGATAAAGCAGAGCTTTCTTTACAGCAGACCGTAGTGGAAGCTGTGAGTGAGGTATCCGATGCGGTCATCACGGTGGAGAAGCAGCGGGAACAGTTGGAATATGCTCGATTACGCGTAGAGAATTCCCAAAAAGCGGTTCAGAATGCGAACCTGTTGTTTAAGGGAGGTTATGCAACCTATCTAGAGGTTATAACTGCCCAAAGTAATGCACTGAACTCTGATCTTGCTTTGGTAGAATTAAGACAGGAGCATCTGGAATCTTATGTAAATCTATACCGCTCGTTGGGTGGTGGATGGCGTTAGCAGCTGATTTTATCTATTGATTTTCGGTAAATCGAAAATCACTGCAGAGAACATATGCTATCTTTGCCGCATGGATTTTAATAGCATATGGAGAAATACCTGATCTTTCTGATCCTGGCGTTGATCACCGAAATTATCGGGACGGTATCGGGTTTTGGATCATCTATTCTGTTTGTGCCCACTGCCTCTTTGTTCTTTGATTTTAAAGCGGTATTGGGCATTACCGCGGTATTTCATGTTTTTAGTAATATCTCTAAGATTACCCTTTTCCGAAAGGGTATCAATAAGGATATCGCGATTAAATTGGGGATACCAGCGGTGATGTTTGTAATCATTGGTGCCTTATTGACCAAATTTGTTCCGGTTAAAGAAATGGAATTAGGGATGAATATCCTGATTGCTGCATTGGCTATTTTTTTGCTATTCCGGTTCAATAAGCCATTGGCCCAGACCAACAAGAATCTTTATTTAGGAGGGGTGATCTCGGGTTTTTTCGCGGGATTGGTGGGAACTGGCGGGGCGATTAGAGGAATTACCTTAGCGGCGTTCAACTTGCCGAAGGATATATTTATTGCCACCTCTTCGCTTATTGATTTAGGGGTGGATCTCAGTAGAGCCGTTATCTATGTTTCCCAAGGATATTTTCCGAAGGAATACATCGTGTTGATCCCTTTTTTGATCATCGTGAGTATTTTGGGGAGTTATTTTGGGAAACTGATCTTGAAAAGAACTTCCGAACGTGTGTTTAAATATATTGTGTTGGGGATAATCCTTTTGACCTCTGTTTTTCAGTTTATCAACTATTTTCTATCGCCAATTTGGTCTGCTGGTTAATGGGGAGAAAGACCATGGAATGGAGGCAAGGATAAATAGACCGATCCAGATATAGCGTTTCCACAAAAAGCTGAACCCTTTCTTGCTATCGATGTGTTTTTTAATCTGGAACGAGCATATATTCATCCAGACGATGGAGATACTCATCATGGTTACATGTTCCAATCCGAAAAACCGCACCTCCCTGAGCTTAATGGATTTTGGTATTTCCTTGAAAAAATAAGCTACCAAAGGACTTTGAAGATAGAGCATCCAACCTAGGAGGAGCTGGATATTGAAGATCATGCATAAAATAATCAGTATGCCCTGATCGGATTTCGTAAAGGGCTTTTGGTTTCGATGCCCAAGATATATCCAGATCATTTGATAAATTAAAGCGATAATGGCTACCCAACGGAAATAGGAATGAAGTAAAAGGAAATTGGAATAGTACATACGGCTTTGTTAAGGGCTGTTAAACTGGGCCAAATTTAAGGAAGAATGTGTAATTTAGATTTTGGAAATAAAAAAATGAGTTTACCATGAGAAAGAAATTTATAGGGCTATTAGGAATATGTTTGTTGGCGGTTGTAATTCCAACTGTTGCGATTAATGCCCAAGAGAAACCAGTCGAGAAGGATGTAGCTCAGGAAAAGCCATATGATCCGAAAGCGGATGCGCAAAAGGATATCGATGGATTGGTTGCCAAAGCGAAGAAAGAGAAAAAGAATATTGTGATTCAAGCTGGCGGAAATTGGTGCGTTTGGTGTTTGAGATTCAATGATTACATCCATCAAACAAAATCAGTTGCTGATTTGATCAAAGACAATTATGTATACTATCATTTAAATTACTCGCCAGAAAACAAGAACGAAGCGGTATTCAATAAATATGCGCCTGGAAAAGGAAAAGAATTTGGTTATCCATTTTTTATTGTGATGGATGCAACAGGAAAGGTGCTTACCGTTCGTGAGAGTGGAAATCTTGAAAGTGGAGCTAGCTACGATGAAAGCAAGGTGTTGGCTTTTTTCAAGGAATGGCTGCCAAAAAAGAAATAAAGTCTCCTTAAGTCAAAGGTTTGAAATTGTTTTCTTGGTAATAGGCGATCTTGAACTGGAACATACTCGCCATTCTTTCGCCTTGCCATTTGGCTTTCTCGGCTTTTTCGCCTTCGTAAAGTTCATCAACCGTTTTGGAGAACAAACCTATCCAATGGTCAAAATGGGTTTTATTGATGGGCATTTTAGCATGTGGCGGAAAGGGGCTACCATAATACGTATGCTCCTCTAAAAGTACCGTTTGCCAAAAGCGGTACATTTTTTCCAAATGTTCTGGCCAACGGTCCTGAATAATCCCATTAAAAATCGGCCCCAATAATTCATCACGTTGGATACGATCGTAAAACTTGTCTACGAGGATCTTTATATCGTCTAAATGCTGAATATCTGGTTTCATGTTGTTTAACGAATTAGGATGCTTTCACCGGAGATTAATCCGGTAGCTAAATCATAGATACTGGTTGATTCCATCATGTTTTTAAGATCGGTACGAATCTGGACAAAGCTGTTGTGCATGGGGCAGGGTTTATCTTCATTGCAGGTCGTTAATCCTAAGGCACAACCTTCAAATAGCTTGTCGCCATCGATGGCAGACACAATGTCGGCTAGGCGAACCTGATGCATTTGCTGT
The DNA here is from genome assembly GCA_002322865.1 of Sphingobacterium sp. UBA1575. GTDB lineage: Bacteria > Bacteroidota > Bacteroidia > Sphingobacteriales > Sphingobacteriaceae > Sphingobacterium. Next base: position 47,444 of record DCOH01000033.1, read on the forward strand.
TGATCCATTTCAAATCCGCCGTAAGGCCCTTTAATGGAATGCAGTAATTCATGACGCGACAAGGTACTTAACACCTTGGCCGTAAAAGCTTCTGGTGTTCCTGTATGTTCAGCAACCTCACCTATTTTAACTCGCTCACCTTCCATGGATTTACTGGCAATATAGATCATTGCCTTCAATCCATGCTCACACGCTTTAGAAAACATAATAAATCAATCGTTAAACAAATGTAAGGATATTTAACTGGAGATTTGTGTTTTCCTCGTCATCCTGAAAAGTGATTTTCATCACAGGGATTTTGCAGCTAACTCAAAAGATTAGGAATTTTCTTCCATCAATTCCTTATACTTCGGAAATCTTTCTGATACCAAGGATCTCCATTCTGGATTCTTTTTGATAAAAGCATAAACATATGGACAGTAAGGAGATACCGTTTTTCCAGCTTCCTTGATGTGATGCAGGGTTTTCTCTACCAATGCCGCAGCTGCACCTGTTCCTGACAAGGCTGCTGGCGCCTCCGTATGGATCAACGCAACGGTACTTGGCGTTTCCTTATAATCTATAAAGGCAATGTGTCCTTCGTAGGTTAATTCAAATCGATGTTGTTCTTCGTTTTTTACTAGAGGAATTTCTATAAATTGAGGTTTCATATTTTAATAACGATGGATTTCTATGGATGTTATTCTTGTTTTTAATAAAACAAAATTAACCTTATCACCATAGAAATCCATTGATGTATATCAAGAAAGGATTATATAACCATTAAATATTGGTTAAGCTTAGGATTCTGAATGGTACAGCTCCTCAAATTCCTTCCTGTACTTTTCTAGGATAACTTTACGCTTCATTTTAAGGGTAGGGGTCAATTCACCGTCCTCAATCGTAAATTCGTTGGCAAGGATGATCGGCTTTTTGATCTGCTCCCAATTTCCAAAATGCTGATTCGCTATCTGAACCTCTTTATTGATCTTTCTCAGTACCTGAGGCTGTTTCAAAAACTCTATTTTTGGAAGGTTTTTCAATTCAGGGGCTTCCGTTTTACTCCAATCCTGTAATTGGGCATAATTCGGAACGATATAAGCAGATGCGAATTTCTGTCCATCCCCGATTACCATGGCCTGCTCAATGAAATTGGATTCCAATAATTTCTTTTCGATAGGTTGTGGGATTACATATTTCCCACCCGAGATTTTGAACATTTCTTTCTTACGGTCGATGATCTTCAAGAAAATCTCATCTTCCCAAATACCAATATCGCCTGTATGCAACCAACCATCGATAATGGTTTTCTTGGTTTCTTCCGGATTTTTATAATATCCCTGCATCACATTCGGACCTTTCACCAGAATCTCTCCATCCTCTGCTAATTTGATTTCCACATATTTTACTGCTGGACCTACCGTTCCAATCCGTATTCCTTTGATGTAGTGGTTTACTGAAATCAAGGGAGAAGCTTCGGTCATGCCATATCCTTCATACAATGGAATTCCAGCAGCCAGAAATACACGAGCCAATTTGGCCTGTAAAGATGCACTTCCTGATGCTACTGTTTTCAAATGCCCACCAAGCGCCTGGTACCATTTATCCAATACCAATCGTTTGGCCACACCAAGTTTGAGGTTATAAGCAAAAGACCTGTTTTCTGGATTTGGATCATATTGTTCCGCTACCTCAACTGCCCAATCAAATATCTTACGTTTAAAACCGGTTAAATCCAATCCTGCTTTCATGATTTTCTCGTATACCTTTTCCAAAATACGCGGTACAGCGGTCATGATATGCGGCTTCACTTCGGTGATATTCTGTCCGATCTTATCTAGGGATTCCGCAAAATGGATGGTGATTCCGATATACATGTAGGTATAGATAACCATTCTTTCGTAGGCATGGCAGGGCGGAAGAAAGGTTAAAGCCCGATCATAAGCCTGGCAGGGGGTAATCTCCCGAGCAGCTTCTACATTGGAAACAATATTCCTATGGGTCAGCATAACGCCCTTAGGTTTACCCGTCGTACCTGATGTGTAAATCAAGGTGGCCAAATCGGAGGATTGAACCTGATTCCTTAGCTCCTCAATTTTCGATAGGGGTACCTGTTGCCCAACCTTAAATATCTCTTGCCAATTCCTCACCTCAGGATGTTCCTCAATACAGAAGATATACTTCAAGGTATAAACAGACTCCTTAATGGCCTCCAAACGTTTATACAGCCCTTTATTGCTTACGATACAGAGTTTGATCTCCGCATCATTGATAATGAATTGATAATCGGTATCGGTGATGTTGGGGTAGATGGCCACGACGACAGCACCAATCTGCTGGATCGCAAAATCAATGATATGCCATTCCAAACTGGAGTCAGCAATCAGTCCAACTTTTTCATTAGGTTTTACACCAAGCTCAACCAATCCTCTGGAAAGATTGTTTACCTCTTGAATGAAGTCTGTTGATGCGATATTCTTCCATTCTCCAGCCACTTTACGCGACATGATGGAAAGATTTGGGTATAGATCCGGCTGTCTAAAAGCCAGATCAAACAATCTGAGATTTTCCTCCATAATAACATAATTTATTTGCTGAAAGAAGCAAATACTCGTTCAGGATAACAATTAATAAACTGAAGAAGTTTTGCAAAAGTAGGAAAATGAAATGAATACGCTTTACGCAGTAAAAAAATGGTTTTATAATTATTTTTTGGCTTGTGCGGTTAAATTTTTTTATGTTTGTTTAAACGGATAACGAATGAAAACCTATAATAATCCAATACTTGAAAAGCTCCCAAAACATCTATCAAGATATGTTGTAGAACAAAATTATAGCCGATACAGTTTTATAGATCAAGCAATTTGGAGGTATGTGATGCGGCAGAATTATGCCTATTTAAAAGACGTTGCTTATTACCCATATATCCCAGGATTAAAAATTGCCGGATTATCCATCGAGCGGATTCCTGATCTGCAATTGATGAACGATAGTTTGAAAAAAATAGGCTGGGGAGCTGTCACGGTAGATGGTTTTATTCCTCCTGCAGCTTTTATGGAATTCCAAGCCAACTATGTATTGGTGATCGCAGCAGATATCCGTCAGATTGACCATATTACCTATACGCCTGCACCAGATATCATTCATGAATCATCTGGCCATGCACCCATTATTGGCGAACCGGAATATGCCGCCTATCTGCAATATTTTGGGGAGATTGGTTCTAAAGCCATCAGCTCAGCCAAAGATTTTGAAGTATATGAAGCGATCCGCAACTTATCCATTCTGAAAGAAAGTGAAGAAGCCACAGCGGCCGAGATCGAACAAGCAACACAGCATTTGGATCAGGTTCTTTCGAACATGGGAGAACCCTCAGAAATGACCTTATTAAGTCGTCTACATTGGTGGACGGTAGAATATGGATTAATCGGCGCTGTTGATGATTATAAGATTTATGGGGCAGGTTTGCTTTCATCCATTGGCGAAAGTGCGACTTGTCTTCAGCCCGATGTTTTAAAACTGCCTTATAGTCTGGATGCCATCAATTATAGCTACGACATCACCAAACCTCAACCCCAACTTTTTGTAACCAGGGATTTCCACAAAGCTTATGAAGTATTGGATGAATTTGCAGCAGGGATGGCCTTTAAAATCGGAGGTAAAATCGGATTAGAGCGGGCGATCGGAAGCGAAAATATCTGTACGGTTCAATACAGTTCAGGAATCCAGGGTGCAGGAAGATTTGTGCCATTTTTAGATATTGAAGGGCTAATTGCCGTTAAAACAGATGGTCCAACGGCTTTGGCCTTTGATGGGAAGCAGTTGGATGGACACGGAAAGAAATACCACGCTGAAGGATTTAGTTCACCGGTAGGAAGTCTGTTGAAGCAGAAAAAGCCTTTAGAAGATTGTTCTTTAGATGAGCTTGCATTGATGGGCATTGTTCAGGATGATGCAGCAACCTTATACTTCAAATCTGGAATTTTGGTCAATGGTGTGGTCAAATCATTGCTTTTTAAAGCCAATAAATTAATTCTTATCAGTTTTGAGCATTGTAAAGTAATCCATGAACCAACAGGACAAGTTTTGTTCGAGCCAGCTTGGGGTACTTATGATATGGCGGTAGGGGAAGAGATTACCTCTGTATTTGCTGGAGCTGCGGATAAGTTTGCTTATGAGCCTGAAGTCAAAGTCACTGAACTTAAAACGGAGAAAGCGAAGGCAGAACCTCAAACAGAGCGATTGAATGAGATCTACAGGTTATTAAGAAGTATCAGAGAAGGTAATCCCCAAGAGTCTACTTTATTCGAATTATATGAAGAGGTGAAAACCTCCTTCCCGGAAGATTGGTTGGCTTTAGTGGAACTTTATGAGTTGACCATACATTTTGAATTCAATGAATTGGGAGTTTTTGTGAAACAGGCTTTGGAACAACGTGTAAAGGATAATCCCGAACTGGACAAATTGGTTCAAGATGGATTGCATTTAGCAAAAACGCAACCCATCAATCTGGAATTAGCTTAAAAAATCTTAGCTCAATAACAGGATCTGCCAAGCGCGGTCTACATCCTCTTCCAACAATACTTCAGCGGCATACCGATGAAGCTCGTTTCTTAATTGGGTTTCATCGGAAGACCACATTTCCAAAAGCGAACTGATATGAGCATCAGATTCCAATTCGTTTGTCTTTTCAGGAATGGACTCCACATTCGCCAATAGGCCAAGATGATTCCCCGTTAAGATACTCGACTGTCTAATATGTTCCGGTAATTGATCGACACCAATACCTAGCTTTCGCAAGGGTTTTGGAACTTCAAACAGGTTTTCTTCTGTCACACGGCAATACCAGTTTCCGCCTAAACGGGCAACCAAATCCAAGGCTGCCTGATCCATGTTATTATCCTCATCCAATAGATTGGCGTTGATGTGCATGCAGATGATCTCTGCTATCACCAGGTTTCCTGCACCTCCATTTGGACTCAGATTGATGACTTCACGCACCTTACACTCCAACTGTACCGGCGATTCCGCCACACGTGCTGGTTTGATATGTTGGGATTTCAACGGCGTAAAGCCGCTTTTTTCAAATTCATTTACCCCTTTATCGTATTCTGTACTGGCAAGAGATTGCTGCTGTACCATCGGGTAATTCACGATATTGATCACCACCTCTGGCACCTCCTTGATATTGCTCAAGGTATGCTTATCCTTTCCATCGCGCATACGCGTCAATGGAGAAAAAACACAGATGGGAGGTTCGGTGGACATAAAATTAAAATAACTGAAGGGGCTCAGGTTCGGGTTTCCATCCTTATCTACCGTACTTGCAAAACATATTGGTCTTGGCGCAACAGCATATTTTATCAAACTATCGAAAATTGGACCATGATTTTCACGATCAAAGGTTTTCATTTCATTAAATAGCATATATCTTTTTTTATATGTGATTTTACAATTATTCTTCTGCCAAGACCATTTCATTGATCAACACCCCTAATCCGGTGACTTCCATTTCCACGATATCACCTGGATTCAGCCATTGCTCCTGATAATCCGGATTGGCTCTTTTTCCGGTTCCGTTCAGTTCCAATAAACAGCCTGTACCTACGGTTCCAGATCCTATGATATCCCCTGGATAAAGGGTAACCCCATACGAAACCCGTTCGATGATCTCCGCGAAAGTCCAATCCATATCTGCCAAATTACCAGCAGAAAGTAAAGTCCCATTCACCTTGCAGGTCATATTCAGGTTGTAGGTTTTTCCAATATGACCTTCCTTCGGGTCCTTCAGAAAACCGATCAATTCATCTTTGGTCACAAAATAGGGTCCAAATGCACTCGCAAAATCTTTCCCTTTTGCAGGCCCTAAGTTCAGCTTCATCTCTTCCATCTGGAGGGTTCGGGCACTGACATCATTCAAGATCATAAAGCCGCCTATGTATTCATCAGCTTCCGAGGCCTTAATGTTTCTTCCCGTTTTATTGATCACAATAGCTACCTCCAATTCAAAATCCAGATGTTCGAAATGCCTTGGCATACCATATACCTTTCCTGGACCTTGAATAGCTTGGTGATTGGAAAAATAGAACACCGGAAATTGATCGAATTCAGGGATCATGTCCAAGCCCCTGTTCGCCCTAGAGGTGGCCACATGTTGACGGAATGCATAAGCGTCCCGAAAGGAGGGAGGATTGGGTAGGGGAGCTAATAATTCAGCTTCCTCCAAAAGGATTCCGAATTCCTGAAACTCTCCAGATTCAATACGTTCCTCATAAATTTTTAGGTTTTCAAGACCTTGATCACCTTGTTTTAATAATTCCAAAAGGCTGTTGGGAAGGGAAGGGTCTATAGAAAGACAGGGATATATTTTATGTTTTACAACAAGACCTAATTTCTCAGCCTGATTCTCACGATAAGTTACAATCTTCATTTAATTGGCAAAGTTACTGCACGAATATGTTTATTTGGTTAATATAAAAAAGGATTTCCAAGAAAATATATTAATAATGGTCAAATATTTTTTCGAAATCACTGTAAATATAAGATTATAAAACTTATATTTGAATCATAAGTCCCAATTATGAACAACTTTAAGAAATCACATAGGATATATACCCTAGGATTGATGCCATTTGCGAAAGCACTATTGGCGGAGGTTGTTTTTGCTCAGTACTAATACCCTAATTTTATTATTTCCATCATTGATTAGCTCGCAAGGTTAGTCCCTTTTCCATTTATAATAAAAATTAAATTATGCCAATCTATCATCAATTGGGAGAAATCCCCTCAAAAAGACATACCGTTTTCAGGAAGCCTGACGGTAATTTGTATGCAGAGGAACTCGTTTCTACGCATGGATTTTCAAGTGTCTATTCCTTGGTGTACCATTGCCATCCACCAACTCTAGTTAAAGAAATTCGCGAACCTTATGATGTTTCGCCTAAAATAGCACGTGAGAAGCATCTAAAACATACCAGTTTACGAGGTTTTCAGGTTAAGCCAACCGCAGATTACCTGGAAAGCCGCGTACCGGTGTTGGTCAATTCTGACCTTCACATTTCCTTGGCAGCTCCACAGGAATCCATGACCGATTATTTTTATAAGAACAGCCAAGCAGATGAAATTATTTTCATCCATGAAGGTTCTGGTAAATTGAAGTCTGGATATGGGGAGATTCCTTTTAAATATGGCGACTATATCGTGATCCCAAGGGGCACCATCTATCAGATTGAATTTGATACCAAAGAAAACCGCTTATTCATCGTGGAATCTTTTGAACCTATCAAAACCCCAAAAAGATACCGTAATGAACATGGTCAACTCATGGAGCATTCGCCATTTTGCGAGCGGGATATCGTACGTCCTTCCAATCTGAAAACCTATGATGAAACTGGAGATTTTGAGGTAAAGATCAAAAAACAAGGATTGATTTATCCTTACGTCTATGCCACTCATCCTTTTGACTTCATCGGTTGGGATGGGTATCATTATCCATGGGCATTCTCCATCCATGACTTCATGCCGATAACAGGCATGTTGCACCAACCACCTCCCGTACATCAAACTTTTGAAACAAACAGCTTCGTGCTATGTAGTTTCTGCCCTAGAATGTACGATTACCACCCTGATTCTGTTCCTGCACCTTATAACCACAGCAATGTGGATTCCGATGAAGTCCTATACTATGTAGATGGTGATTTCATGAGCCGTAAATCGGTGGAAAGAGGGCAGATTACCCTGCACCCAGGTGGAATTCCACATGGACCACACCCTGGAACTGTTGAAAAAAGTATCGGCCAGACCAAAACCGAAGAACTGGCCGTGATGATTGATCCTTTCCGTCCTTTGATGATGACGGAGGAAGCCTTGGCTATTGAGGATCCTGACTATTATATTTCTTGGATTAATTCGTAAACCACTTTATAAAAAAGATATGACACAGACATTCGCAGAAAAGATTGCTAAAGCGCAAGATTTTTTACCGATCAATGGAACTGATTACATCGAGTTCTACGTGGGAAATGCCAAACAAGCTGCCCATTATTATAAAACCGCATTTGGTTTTCAATCAGAGGCGTATGCCGGACCAGAAACTGGCGTTCGCGATAGAGCTTCTTACGTTGTGAAACAAGGAAAGATCCGAATCATGTTGACTACGGCACTGAAGTCAGACCACCCCATTTCAGAACATGTAAAAAAACATGGTGATGGGGTAAAAGTATTGGCGCTTTGGGTTGATGATGCCCAAAAATCCTTTGAAGAAACCGTGAAAAGAGGTGCTAAACCTTATCAGGAATTACAGGTATTGACTGATGAGTTTGGCGAGGTGAGAACGGCTGGTATCTACACCTACGGAGAAACTGTTCACCTATTTGTGGAGCGTAAGAACTATACCGGCGCATTTATGCCTGGATTCGTGGCTTGGAAAAGTGAATATAATCCTACTCCAACAGGTTTGGAATATGTAGACCACTGTGTGGGTAATGTGGGTTGGGACCGTATGGACGAGACCGTTAAATGGTACCAGGATGTGATGGGCTTTGTCAATGTACTTTCCTTTGATGATAAGCAGATCAATACCGAATATTCTGCTTTGATGAGTAAGGTGATGAGCAACGGAAATGGCTATGTGAAATTTCCGATCAATGAGCCTGCCGAAGGAAAGAAAAAATCCCAGATCGAAGAATATTTGGAATTTTATGAAGGCGAGGGCGTTCAGCACGCTGCCTTGATCACACACGATATTGTGAAAACCGTAAAGGAACTTCGTTCCAGAGGGGTAGAATTTTTAGGTGCTCCACCAGAAGCTTACTACGATATGCTACCTGATCGCGTAGGACAAATCGATGAAGAGATCAAGATCATTCAGGATCTAGGGATATTGGTTGACCGCGACGAGGAAGGTTATCTATTACAGATCTTCACTAAACCGGTAGAAGACCGTCCTACTTTATTTTTCGAGATTATCCAACGTAAAGGCGCTCAAAGTTTTGGAGCAGGTAACTTCAAAGCCCTATTTGAGGCGATTGAAAGAGAGCAGGAGCTAAGAGGAAATTTATAGGCAATTATTAAAATGAATCAAACAATTATGAAGGGCTTATTGCAGACCTTTGAGGAGAAACAACCGGAGATCGTATTTGAGTGGAAAGACACGGAAACCGAAGCTGAAGGCTGGGTAGTGATCAATTCTTTACGCGGTGGAGCTGCCGGAGGCGGTACCCGTATGCGTAAAGGCTTGGACAAAAATGAAGTAGTTTCCTTGGCAAAAACCATGGAGGTTAAATTTACCGTTTCAGGTCCGGCTATTGGCGGTGCCAAGTCAGGAATCAATTTTGACCCTTCCGACCCTAGAAAACAGGATGTATTGAACCGTTGGTTCAAGGTGGTGACCCCGCTTTTGAAAAACTATTACGGAACAGGTGGTGACCTGAATATCGATGAAATCCATGATGTAATTCCCATCACCGAGCAATATGGTCTTTGGCATCCGCAAGAAGGGGTGTTGAATGGGCATTTCGATGTTCGTGAGAACGGTAGAATCCATCAGATCGGTCAATTAAGATACGGTGTTTCTAAAGTCTTGGATGATAGTAGTTTTAGCCCAGATTTAAAACGTAAGTACAAGATTGCCGATATGATTACCGGTTGGGGAGTATCCGAATCTGTAAAACATTATTACCGTTTATTTGATGGAGAAATCGCTGGCAAACGTGCCATCATCCAAGGTTGGGGGAATGTAGCAGCAGCTGCTGCTTTTTACCTGAGCAAACTAGGAGTTAAAGTTGTGGGAATCATTGACCGTGTTGGTGGCTTATTGAACCCGGAAGGCTTTACAGAAGCAGAAATTACTTCCCTTTTCTTAAATAGAGATGGGAATGCTTTAAGAGCAGATAATTTGATCCCCTTTGAAGAGATCAATGAGAAAGTATGGACTACAGGAGCTGAAATCTTTATTCCTGCTGCGGCTTCTCGCTTGGTATCCAAAGAGCAGATCAATCAGCTTGTTGAAAACGGATTGGAAGTTATCGCTTCTGGTGCAAATGTTCCTTTTGCCGACCGTGAGATCTTCTATGGTCCTGTGATGGAATATGCCGATAACCATGTGGCTGTTATCCCTGATTTTATTGCCAATTGTGGTATGGCGCGTGTATTTGCCTTCCTGATGCAACCCAATGTGGAGATTTCGGATGAATCTTTATTCAACGATGTTTCTGAAGTGATTGGAAAAGCTTTAGAGAAGATCAAGGAGCAGGGGGGAGATGGAAAGACCCATCTTTCATCCAGGGCTTACGAATTAGCGTTGAGACAATTAATCTAAAATTGAAATTGAATAGTAACAAGGAGGTAAAAATTACCTCCTTGTTCGTATATATTCTTCGATCACCGGAAGATCGGCATTTGCCCAATCATACCGGAACAATTCAGTCTGATCAACCCATATGACCTGCTCATGTTCCAATACCTTTAGTTCACCGGCTTTCAACTTGCAGACATAAGGATATAGGGTTAGGGAAAAGTCCGGATAATGATATTCCACTTTGGTCAATGCTTGTTCTATCGAAATATCCAAATTAATCTCTTCCTTTACTTCTCGGAGCAGACATTCCTCTAGGCTTTCGCCTTCTTCTTGTTTTCCACCCGGAAACTCCCATTTCAACGGTAGTTTCATGGATGCGGATCGTTGGCAAATTAATATTTGTTGATCCTTTTCTATTAAAGCGCAAGCTACATGTATCATATAGGTAAATATAATAAAAAACTGGCTGCTTTTTAGGGCAACCAGTTCACATTATTAAGGGAGTTTAGTAAAGTCTATATTGGGCGCTGTTTTCTGATTCATATAGCTGAACTTTTTGTAGGGCGCTACATAATCATTAAAGAAACCACAATTCCTCAAAAAGAACCCATCCGAATTTGTGCCGCCTATGGCATCAACACGTTGTTGATTATTGTAGGTGTTATCCACCGTAAAAGTGGCTTCGGAAACTTTCAGCCAATTGCCAGATATTGTTCTTACCCACTGGTTCTGATAATGTGCTTGCCTACCCTGAAAGCCATAGGTGGGATTAAAATTCTCCAAGAAACTATGGAAACCCTTTAAGTAGGTATCTGTCTTTGGTCTTTTAAAACAGGCGATCAAATTCCATTTCTCCGTTTCTGGCGTGTAGAACCAAGCTGTATAATCGGTTTTTCCAGTTCCGTCTGGTTCGCCTTTTAAAAGAAATTTATAGGTCGTGCCGGCCTTCCAATTATATTTCAAATAACTTTGTCCGCCTGATCCCTCATTTCCAAATTCGCCAATATTGACATCTGTTCCTTTTTTGTTTAAAATGATCCGTTGGTCGGCTGGTATATCATTCGGGTTATCGGTGCTGTATGGACTCCAAACGGAGAACAATATCCTACGCTCTGTTGCTGAGTTTACCTGAAAGCCAAAATAACCTTCCGCAAACCCATTCGCCATAAAATACGATCCTTGTGCATCTTCACCCGTAGGCACCATTACCTCCGAATAATAATAGGAAACACTTTCTGTGGTCGGAACTGTATATTGTAAATGGCAGGATGGCCCTCTTCGCGCCCAATAGTAAAAGTCAGTCTTATTGGAATAAACCAAACCCGCCGAAGTTGCTGAACCTGAAATGGTCAGGTTACTAACTTCTCCAAAATAACTACCCGATTTTTTGAAGCCTTGCAGATCGATTTTTACATAACCTGACGGAACATCAAATTCACCAACCATGATATCATTCAAGTTGGAGGAAGTGAGATTGAACTTAACCTTTTTATTGTTGATGCTGAATTCAGCTTCGCTGCTTTCCCCGTTGTTCAAGGTTCTTGCATTCACAGAAAGAACGATCTTTCCAGCGGTTTTAAATCGCACATAGGTACTGATGATGCTATTTGCACTGTTCCAGTTTTTTAAACCATTGGGGTTATGGATATTTTCTGAATACCCTGATGCCGGGCTTGTCACAAAGGAATTTCCAGCCAATGGAACCTGGAATTTGCTTCCTTGATGGCTGAGCGATGATGGGTTCGGTTGTTCTATGGGTGCAGGCTTATTCGGAGCAGGATCTGTTCCCGCGGTGGTTTTCGAACAGCTAATACAGCTTATTAATGCCAGATTGAATAGCATTAACCCGAAGAATTTTAAAGGTAATTTTTTCATGTTGATGATAATTGGTTTTCAAGTATAGCTAAGTGATTGCTATAAACAAAACAGAATGGCTAATCAAACGTTTGCTCAACTTTATTTAGCGTAGAATTGATAATTAAGAATACTGATAACAGTAATTTAATTATTAAAAAATATTACTTCGTTAAATTTATTGCTGTCGGTTAATATTTAAATTTTATATGGTCAAAAAACTGATCGCACTGATGCGAAAATTTTCGCCAAAATCTTATTGGAAAGAAATTCTAGCTATTCTCATTATACTATTTGCCTTTGTTTTTTTTCGGGAACAACGTAAAGAATTGTTGGAAATAGGTCCCATGCTCCAACAGTCTGATAAATCTTGGCTGTTAGTGGGGGTGTTATTTACTTTCCTCTATGTACTTTCCCAAGGGATGATGTATAAGTTTAGTTTTCAATCCTTGAGATTAAACATTAACCTTTCTATTGCTATAGAATTATTTTTGAAGCGAAACTTTCTGAGTGTCTTTCTTCCAGCTGGAGGAATCAGTTCATTAGCTTATAGTACGTCGCAACTTCGCCGAAGGGATCTCAATAAATTGCAGATTCATCAGGCGAGTGCCCTGTATGGATTCATTGGGATGTTTACTGTTTTTGTGGTCGCTATTCCGGTCATTGTTTATTCCTATTTCAAGAACCAAACCCACTTATCGATTTGGCAATCCATCATCGTATTGGGTATCGTTTTAACCCTTGCATTTTTTCTATATTGGTCTTTTGTGAAGAAGAAATGGATCTATCCATTTTTAGAATCCAAATACCCTACTTTTACTGCACAGGTAGAACAGGTATTCCAAGCCAATGTAGATCGGAAATCATTAGGTTTTACCATTTTATTCTCCCTTATCATTGAAGCTTGCGGAATCATGCATGCCTATATTGCCATGTATGCATTGGGTCTGGAACATTCATTTGAAGCAGCTGTTGTTGCTTATACGATTTCGATATTGTTGATGATTGTATCACCTTTTCTTCGAGGTATGGGCGCAGTAGAATTAACCATGCTTTATGTGTTCACTAATTATGGTTATCAAAAAGTTGAAGGATTGGGGATCACCTTATTGTATCGTATTTTTGAGTTTTGGCTGCCTTTGTTCTTAGGCTTATTAGCCTTTGCTTGGCGGGGTCAACAATTGTTGACCCGCATAGGACCTGCCTTATTGATCTTTTTTTTAGGATTGGTGAATTTATGCTCTGTACTCACACCGCCATTAAGCGAACGCTTACAATTGGAGCGTTTCTATGTTCCGATGGATACTATTTATGGATCAAAGCAAATGATATTCTTATTAGGATTGGGATTGGTCATCAATTCTGCTTATCTAATAAAAGGTTATCGGTCAGCATATTGGGTAGCCATGATTTTTTGTGTACTGTCTATTCTAGGGCATCTGGGAAAGGCTTTGGATTATGAAGAAGCAGTGATCACTTTTTTGGTCTTGGTTCTATTGCTTTTCCACAAAAAGCAGTATCGGATAAAATCTTCCAACAAATGGCTAAGGTTTGGTTTCTCAAGTTTTATTGGTGTTTTTATTGCTGTCTGTGCTTTTTCTGTTGTCTGTTTCTACTTTTTTGATAAACAGCATTTTGGATATTCATTTGGGCTTGCTGATGCCTTATTTTATACTGCTCGCTGCTTTTTGTTTTATACCGATACCGGTTTGGAACCCAAAACCGCATTCGCCAAGGAATTTCTTTGGATATGTAAGACACTAGGAATTGTTTGCTGGCTACTACTTTTCTATGCCTTTATCGTTCCTAGAAAGTATCGGGTGGCGAAGAATGAAGTGGAAGAACGAGTACTTGCTAAGAAATACCTGAATAAATTTGGGCTTTCAAGTTTAGATTATTTTAAGATTGCACCAGATAAAGACTTGTACTTCTCCGAGATTGCCTCAGGTTTTACGGCCTACCGGGTGGTCAAAAATTATGCGGTTGTTTTAGAAGAGCCGGTTTGNNACATCATAAGGAAGAATTGATTAGTGAGTTTGAAACCTTCTGTAAAAAGCAGGGATTGATTCCTATATACTACCGTATTGAAGAGAATAGTTTGATCTATTTCAAGGAGCATCGGAAAAAGAAATTATTGATCGGACAGGAAGCGATCGTAGACCTTAAGTTATTCACTTTGGAAGGAAAGGACAAAAAATCCTTAAGAAATGGCTTGAACAACCTACAGCGAAATGGCTTTGAATGCAATATCCAGATCGCGCCTCATGATGATGCGTTAATAGTTGAGCTAAAGGAGGTTTCTGATGAATGGCTGGCGCATTATGAACGCAAGGAAATGATTTTTTCGCAGGGATGTTTCTGTCCAATTGCTTTGAAGGATCACGATCTAATATTGATGCGTGATAAGGATGGGCGTTTGGTGGCATTCTTAAACATTATCCCAGATTATGCTATGGAAGAGTTTACCTATGACCTGATCCGAAAAACGGCAGATGCACCAGGAGCGGCAATAGATGGGCTTATCCTAAAAATGATCACCTATGGAAAGGAGCAAGGCTATCGGTACCTCAATATTGGGATGGTTGCCCTAGCTGGATTGGATGTAACGGAGGTGCCAGCAGAGAAGATCCTCAAATTCATCTCGAACAAGGTTCCAAATTTTCGGTTCTTTAAATCCCAAAAGGAGTTTAAAGAAAAATTCACCCATCGATGGGAGAATAGGTACTTGGTATTTAATCATGATTTCGATTTATTTCAATTGCCGCAAGTGATCTGGAGGGCAATGAAACCTATTAAGCCTTAAATAATTATGGCACTATATTGGCTTAAGAAAATAACAGCAATACCAAGTTATTACTCAAGCCGAAACAATGTTTAAACGCGTAATTTTATTATTTTCTTTTTTTCTTAATCCAACTGTTTGCCGTCAGTAAGCTTCATGCCCTACAAATCAAGGATAGCCTTGCCAACCTAACTTTAGAAGAGCTGATATCCAGAGCAGATAAATACGATAATAATGCCTATCTGACCTATGCAGAAAAGAAAAAATGGTCTCCAGCGGAGGAGTTGAGTTTATATCAAGTACATGCTAACCGACTGATTAACGAGGGAAACCTGGATGCCTCCTTAAGCTATTTTAAAAAATTGGACTCCGTAGGTAAGTTGCACCATGATCCCTTCTCTCAATTTGTGGCCAAGCTCAGCATCGGTGAAATCCATTATAGAAAAAAGGACTATGCGGAAAGCAAAATTGCTTTTGAAGCTGCTCAGCCTTTTATAAAAGAGTTTCCGGAAGGGGTAGACCGCATATTATCGGCAAGTGAATATTCCTTTTTCTATTACCTAAATGGGAAATTCGAAATCTACATTAAGGAGTTGGAGGAAAATAATGTAAAATTGGATAACCTGTTGAAATCAAGCAAACTTGAAGCTACGGAAAGAAATTATATTCTGCTATCCAAAGCGACCGTTGATGTTTTTTTGGCGAGAGGGTATTTAATGAATGAAGCATTCGATAAAGCAGAATCCGTTTTGGCAGATGCTCGAAGGATTTTGGATGAACATTTTCCTGATAAGGGCTTTTTGACGGATATTCAGCAGGAATTGGTACAAGGGGAACTCTATTTTTTCAAAAAAGATTTTAAAACGGCCATTCCATACTTTCAGAAAATAGTGAACCTGGAAGATGCCAATTTTAAGGAATTCCAATATATGGCTAAGGTTTTCCTGGCCATCAGTTATTACCAGTTAAAAGATTATGATCAATCCTTAAAATTTGCCGAAGATGCAGTGAGACAGAAAATCCAAGTAGCAGATTATATCGACTTTGAAATGGAGGCGCTACGGTATGCCTATCTTTCCAGCAAGGAGTTGGGGGATATGGATAAGGCCCAGCAATATTCGGCTATATTTTTAGAACAGGATGAAGCCTTAAATGATACCAAACGATCCAATTTCGTGAATTCCATCATCAATAACCTGGAGGTAGGGAAATTGAAGGATGACCTGCAGGAAAAAACAAAGGTGAATTCAAATCTACGGTATGTATTGTTGGGGCTTGCGCTGTTGATTATCTTTTTGACCGTGTATGTGATTTATCAAAGACGCACGCATAGGGAGAACAAAAAACGGATCGAGGAATACATGAAAAAACTGGAGCAGGAGAAAACTGAACCGAGGAAAGAAATATTGCTGGAAGATAAACCGGCAAAATCAACAAAATCAACAGAATCCTCAGAACCTGCAGATTCCTCAGAACCTGCAGAGCCCATGGAGCCAGATGAGGAAAGTATTAGGCTATTGGAGAAACTTCGATTGTTTGAGGAAGGAGAATTGTTTACCGATCCGAAGATGAGTTTTTCCTATTTGGCAAGCCACTTGGAGACCAATACCATTACCTTATCCAAACTGATCAATACCTATAAGGAGATGAATTTCAATGATTATATCAATGGCTTAAGGATCAGATATATTATTGAAAAGATCAAGAACGAACCTAAATTCGAGCAATATAAAATCAGTTATTTGGCGGAAGTAAGTGGATTTTCTTCCCATAGTATTTTTAGCAAGGCATTTAAAAAGAGTACAGGATTTACACCTTCCCAATTTTTGGATTATTTGAAAGAGGATAGATAAGTATTTGGTTATTAGGGATGTGTATAGCTTTGTTGGTGCAATTATATAATTCAACAAAGCCATTCTTAGTATAAACAATTGATGTGGTTTACCTTTAGGTAGCGAATCAAAAAATCATTAATATGTTTATATCAGTAAGACAATTAGAGGAAGCAGCATTTGCTGCAGATCATTTAGTAAATCCGGTTAACAATAATAATCCGATGGTTTTGGTGTATTATCGAAACTATACATCCAGCGCCTTCTTTACCGGATATACCAAGAAAGCAGCAGCAGTTTATTTGGACAGCAGCACGAATAAGAGGATTTCCAGAAGCAAATGGACGAACGAAATGAAAGCCTTTGCTTCTGAAAAGGAAAAATTGGTGCCCGTTGCCCCTTATAAGATGAAGCCTACAATCTTTGGGTATATCATGATGCTGGCTGTGGTCGGATTCTTTGGCTATTTGGCTTACGATTCCCTNNGCCTAAAACCAGCCCAATCGATTCCCGCGGAATATACCGCTCTCTTGGAAGATCCGAAGGCAGGGGATATTTATTATGGTCGGTATGAGCAGATGAAACCTGGTGAACGAGTGGCTTTAGCCATTGGCTTCGGATGGTTTAAGGTGTTGAGTAATCAAAATGGTAATATTGAGGTGGCCATGAACAAACATATGAGCAAGAGCCATAGGCCTTCCAAGGAGATGGTTCAGGTAGATTTTGAGGAATCTGGTAAATTGGTGAAGATCCAATCGCAGGAGAGCTATGAAATAAAGTTAATGGATGTGGATAAATCTTTGGAGGTTTATTTTACGGAGAAGAAGTAGGGGGGGGGAGATGATAGTTGATAGATGTTAGATGATAGA
>DCOH01000033.1:65103-104979 GCA_002322865.1 Sphingobacterium sp. UBA1575
AGATTGCTTCGTCGTGCCTCCTCGCAATGACGCGTTAACCCCATACCATAATCAAAAAAAAATATTTTTTTGAAATCTCAATAATATCTACTAAGTTTGTAGAGTATTCAGAATTGCAGAGGCAATACCAACCGAGTGAAGACACCGCGGTGGTGAAATAATACGGGTTTCCTGCCAAAATAAACGAAAAGGAACAACACCCCAAAATTTCTGGATGCAAGGATGGTTTAATTTTTAAACAAGAATTGTATGTCAAACACAAAAGAATTTCAACAACATTTAGTGGAGCAGTTCCACCATTACAGTACCCAAGAATTGGTGGTATTGAACAATGATTTAGTACAGTCTAACTGGGGGAG
Source organism: Sphingobacterium sp. UBA1575 (assembly GCA_002322865.1). Taxonomy (GTDB): domain Bacteria; phylum Bacteroidota; class Bacteroidia; order Sphingobacteriales; family Sphingobacteriaceae; genus Sphingobacterium. Next base: position 65,463 of record DCOH01000033.1, read on the forward strand.
CAGTAAAACTGCCTTCCGCAGTGCACTATTAACGACTCTCTCTAAACGAGGCATAGATCTATCTGCAATTATCCATAGTTTGGATGGATTTACGCAAATCCAGCGGGTGGCCGTCCGCCTCGAGGCTAATAAATTAGTTCCCCTGGATGCATAACATGTTCTATAGGCAGTAGGTCAAAGACTTACTGCCGTTTTTTTAAAACTTACTTTATTTTATGGATAGCGCATAAAGGGCAAAAGTACCCAACCAATGTGTCCCCATATAATCATCCTGTTTGGAAATATTCGGGATGGAGAAAGCGACGTGCGTATGCGCTATTTGGTTCAGGTGCTTTAATGCTGGCAGTTTTAAAGCAATACCCTTCAAACAGGCTGCACGACTATAATTTAAGCCATCCAGATGCACCAGTTTTCCATCGGTTCGATCTTTAACAATGGCAGGTTCCAGCTTAAAGCCGCTGTCATACAGTTCGGGCATAAATGTCTTCAACCAAGCATCATAGGCCGAACTCTCCATGATCTTGCTCATCAGAAAAGCTTCTTCTAAGCAGGGAGAAAGGAAATCATAACCGGATGGTTCATAAGCCAGGTTACAGTTTTTATCCGGATGGTAAAGACGCTCTGCATTCTCGGATATGCTTTTTATAAAATTCTGATTGTTAACGGTTTTAGCGTAATCCAAGGAAAGTGATAGTCCAAATGCGGAATTGTCGTGTTGTCCTGCTCGGATAGGATAGACCAGTTTTGGAAGGTATTCCATATAACGCTGTACCAAAAGATCCACTAAAGGTTGTAAGGCTTGTTCCCATTTTTTGGCGTCTGCATCCTCCCAGGTATGCAACTCCTCCTGCAGTTTGAACAACCAGGCCCATCCATAGGTCCTTTCGAAATTCAGGTTATTCTTATCCTCAAAAAAAGCTTTCTCTACCTGTACATTTTCTGGGGTGATATGGGCATTCAATACCTTCCTTATTGTACCATCGGTATCCAATTCGGGAAATTCTTTCATCAATTTGACGATCGACCAATAGCCATGAACAGAAGAATGCCAATCAAAACAGCCGTAAAATACCGGCCGTAAGGTCTTAGGGGTTTTTAGATCCGCATCCGACCCGATCACCTGGCCTAATTTATTCGGATATTCGATCTGTAAACAATGGGTGGGTAAGGAAAAAATAGATTTGGCAATATCTGCATTCAATTTGATCTCTTCAACGTTCGCCGGCTCTTCTTTTTGTGGGTTGTTTTGACAGGCTGTAAACAAAAATGTACAGCATGTAAAAAATAAAAGTCGGGTTTTATTCATGATTTGTATTTGGCTTTATATTTGATTTATAAATGTAATATTTATTAACAAAAAATAAACTAAAACATGAACATTACAGATTTAATTTCCGGCGGGATTGGTTCTCAAGCCGTTGAAGGTATTTCCCAAAAATTAGGGATTGATAAAAATCAAACGCAATGGGTTGTTTCTGCAGCCATTCCTTTGATGATATCTGCATTGAACTATAATGCGCAGAAAAGCCCTGAACAGGCACAAGGTATCCAAAATGCCATCGATACAAAACATAGCGGAGGAATCTTCGATAACTTGGCGGGATTGTTCAATGAGGGTCCTACAGAAGATGAAGATAAAATCGTTAATCATATGTTCGGAAGAAATACCGAAAATGTAAAAGAATCATTATCTGAAAAATCAGGTATCAGCGTTGGTAAGATCGCGGGGATTCTTGCCCTATTGGCTCCGCTTGTTATGGGATACCTTGGTAAGAAAAAACAACAGGATGCTGGTGCTGGATCTTCCGGTGGTGGTATCGGCGACTTGCTAGGTAGCATCTTAGGTGGCGGTGGCAGCAATACCAACGCTTCCGGAGGTGGATTGGGTGATTTGATCGGTAGTGTTCTTGGTGGAGGTGCTGCTTCCAATACGCAGTCTACTCAGCCTAATATTTCTGGCGGATTAGGCGACCTGGTAGGGGAATTCTTCAACCAAAAAAATGATAAGGGAACCAAAGGAAGTATTCTAGATAGCTTAGCAGGCATGTTTGCCAAATAAGAAGATCTCATATATTCAATTTATATAAAAAATTAGGCCGTATCTATTCCATGGATATGGCCTAATTTGTTTTTATTATTTTTGGACATGGAAAACAGAATAAGCTTTAAGAATGACTACAGCGAAGGTGCTCATCCCGCCATTTTATCTCTCCTGATGGATTCAAATCTTAACCAGGAGCCTGGTTATGGCGAGGATAGTCTGAGTAAGGCCGCAAAGGATAAAATTCGAGAAGCATTGGGGAAATCGGAAGCAGAAATTTTTTTTGTTGCTGGTGGCACCCAAGCCAACCTGCTATTGATCAGCCATCTATTGAAGCCCTATGAGTCGGTAATTGCAGCGGATACCGGTCATATTGAAGTGCATGAGACGGGTGCCATTGAGTACACCGGGCATAAGATAAATTTGGTGAAGAATGTTGCAGGCAAACTTACGGTTCAAGGGATTGATGAGGTGGTCAGCTTACATACCGACCATCACATGGTAAAACCGAAACTGGTATATCTTTCTCAAACGACAGAGTTGGGAACCGTTTATAAGAGGCAGGAAATTAAAGAGATAGCAGCTTATTGCAAAAGCAATGATTTATTCTTGTATGTTGATGGTGCCCGCTTGGGCGTTGCCTTGACCTCACCCTACAATGATTTAAGTTTAGCCGATTTAGCTGAATTAACGGACGCATTTTATATTGGAGCTACCAAGAATGGGGGACTATTGGGAGAGGCTTTGGTATTCAACAAGCCCGAATTGGCGGAAGGCTTTCCTTATACCTTAAAACAGCGGGGTGCGCTGATGGCTAAGGGCAGATTACTGGGTGCCCAATTTTTTGCCCTTTTTTCCGATAACCTGTATTTTCAACTTGCTGAGCATGCAAATACCCAGGCCATGCGATTGGCCAAGGCTTTCGAAGCTAAGGGTTATGCTTTTGCCAGCCCACCTGAAAGTAACCAACTGTTTCCCATTTTGCCTGTGCAACTGATTGAAAGACTTGAACAAGATTTTGAATTTTATATTTGGGAAAAGCGATCAGCGGAAGAAGCTGTGGTTCGCTTGGTCACCTCTTGGGCAACGGATCCAAAAGATGTAGAAAAATGTATGCAAACCCTATGATTTCGCTGTAAAATCGTGGTTTAAATATGGTTAAAGTATGATTTTAGTAGCTTAACATACAAAAAGCATACTTTCACCATGCTTTCACCCTACTTTCAGTACGAACAAAAACGGTCATCCAGTAGGATGACCCTTGTATTTTTCTAAAGTTCTTTTCGAAGTCTAGCGACTGGAATATTCATGGCCTCACGATATTTGGCAACGGTTCTTCGTGCAATGGAATAGCCTTTTTCCTTTAGGATTTCCGTCAATTTCTCGTCCGCCAGTGGTTTGCGTTTGTCCTCATTGGCAATACATTCCTCCAAGATCTTTTTCACTTCCTTGTTGGATACTTCTTCTCCAGATTCTGTTTGGATGGCTTCGGAGAAGAAGGATTTTAATAAGAAGGTTCCAAATTCGGTCTGCACATATTTGGAGTTCGCTACACGGGATACGGTAGAGATATCCATTTCGATCTTATCGGCTATATCCTTTAGGATCATGGGTTTCAGCATCCGGTCATCACCCGTAAGAAAATATTCGTACTGGTATTCCATGATGGCGTTCATGGTTTTCAATAAGGTCTGTTGACGTTGTTTGATCGCATCGATGAACCATTTCGCAGAGTCCAATTTCTGTTTCACAAACTGAACGGCCTCCTTCATTTTCTTATCGTTCTTCTCCGCCTTTTCATAGTGTTCAAACATATCTTGGTAGGAGCGGGATACCCGTAATTCAGGAGCATTCCGGCTGTTCAAGGTCAAATGTAGGACACCATCGTTATTGCTGATATGAAAATCAGGGATAATGTGCAGCTGCTTACCGGCCGCTGCTCCAGAATCTCCTGGCTTAGGATTTAGCTTCAATATTTCATTGACGATCTCTTTAAGCTCTTCAGAGTTTACTCCCAATTGCCTTTCAATCTTATCGTAATGTTTCTTGGTGAATTCATCCAAGTAGTCTTCCACCACCTGCATGGCTTTACGAATGATGATGTTTTCTTGGTCTTTTTTTCTTAATTGAATTGCTAAACATTCCTGCAGGTTTCTTGCCCCAATACCTGGAGGGTCAAATTCCTGGATAATCTTGAGCATGTCTTCCACTTCTTTTTCTTCGACGATTACGTTTTGGGAAAAAGCCAGGTCATCGATCAAGGAAGGGATGGGCCTACGTAAGTAGCCATCGTCGTCCAAAGATCCGATGATCTGTTGGCCAATCAAAAAGTCTTTATCATTAAGGGCCAATAGATCCAATTGGCTCTGTAGGTTTTCAAAGAAAGAAGTCTGGATCGCAACTGGGATTTCCTTGCGGTTTTCATCATCATCGTTGTCATACCCACCACCATAATCGCGGTAATCATCTTCTTGTATATATTCGTCTACACTGAATTCTTCTTCATAATTACTTTCTTCCATGTTGTAGTCATCATCCGGATCTTTGTCCGGATACTCTTCAACAGGATCGTTCATGTTAGCTAAGCTACCATCTTCTAGGGCAGGATTTTCTTCAAGCTCCTCTTTGATCCTTGCATCCAAAGATACCGTAGGTACCTGGAGCAATTTGATGAACTGGATTTGCTGAGGTGATAATTTCTGAAGTAATTTCTGTTGTAAGGTTTGTTTTAACATGTCCCCGATTAATATTCATGGTAAAAATAGGTATTTAAATTGAATGAATAAGCTGTAATGAAATAATTACAGTATTTAGGTATAGTTTTTGTGGAGATATTGAACTGATTCCCAACAACCCTTCCCTTTAAAATTGGTTTTGTTAAATTTCGTTAATTTTTCCAACATGTAAAGTTTTTGAGACTTTTGCTGTAGATATTTCCAAAGTTTTATTCATATTTACCCTATGTTTAAACGGGTCAGAAACAGATTTCTGCGTATTACGCTGATTCTAATATATTTCGTTATTTTATTTACTTGTGCGGTTCAGATTAACTTTTTAGGATTATTTGGTTCTTCACCCACCAAGAAAGAAATCCTATTACCTAGCCTAAATGTATCTTCTGAACTGTTTACGGCAGATTCTGTATTGATCGGCCGCTATTATAAACAAGACCGTGATCCTGTTCCATACGATAGTATTTCCAAAAATGTAATCAATGCTTTAATCGCTACCGAGGATGTTCGATTCTTCAAACATCAAGGGGTGGATTTTATTGGTTTGTTTGCCGGAGTGGTTTCCACCTTGAAAGGGGATGACCGCGGGGCAAGCACCATCACCCAACAATTGGCAAAAAACCTGTACAGAACCCGCTATAAGGATTCTCAAGGGTTGTTAGGGAAAATTCCTGGGCTAGGTATCGTTGTTACAAAATATAAAGAATGGATGACCGCCTTTAAATTGGAAAGCAAATACACGAAGGAAGAAATTCTGACCATGTATTTGAATACGGTTTCCTTCAGCAATAACGCCTATGGGATCAAGTCGGCATCTGTAAGATATTTCGATAAAATGCCGAGCGCATTAACGGTCAATGAGGCGGCGGTATTGGTAGGGATGTTGAAAGGTACAACCCTTTATAATCCGATCCGTAATCCGAAGAATGCTTTGCAACGTAGAAATACCGTTTTAGGGCAGATGCAGAAGGAAGGCTACATCAGTGCAGAAGAGAATAAGAAATTCGCTGCAGATTCCTTGGGACTGGATCTGAACAATCAGGAGCAACGGAACTCCAACGATTCCTATTTGCGAACAGCGGTAGAGAAATGGTTGGAAAAATGGGCGGAGGAAAATGAAATTGATATTTATACCAGTGGGTTGAAGATCTATACGACGATTGATTCCAGAATGCAGAAGATAGCAGAAGACGCAGTGAATTTCAAAATGAATGAACTACAGCGGAGATTGGATAACGTTTGGCGCAATCAAGATCCTTGGCGCGATAAGGAGGGGAATGTTATTCCGAACTTCTTGGAAGATCAAGCCAAAAAACTGCCTGTATTTGCTTATTTAATGGATAAATATAAGGATGAGGCCAAGGTGTTCGCCGAGCTGAATGTGAAAAAAGAGATGGAAGTTTTCACTTGGGATGGGATGGAGAAAGTGAATTATTCCAGCATGGATTCCTTAAGGCATTACATCAGTATGCTGAATACGGGCGTCATGGCGATGAATCCTTATAATGGCGAGATCAAAGTTTGGGTAGGAGGTATCAACCATGATTTTTACAAGTTTGACCATGTTAACCAAGCGAAGAGACAGCCGGGATCTACCTTTAAGCCATTTGCTTATGCCGCAGCCTTGGATGCAGGAAAAGCGCCATGTGATAAATATGAGGACAAACCAGTTAAGATAGAATTTGTTAACAATAAAGGGGAACATGAAATTTGGGAGCCAAAGAACGCCGATTGGACCTTTTCTCATAGGCAATTGTCGCTAAGACATGCCATGGCTCGTTCATTGAACAGCGTAACGGCACAGATCACGGAAGAAGTGGGTTGGGATAAAGTAGTCGAGATGGCCCATAAAGTAGGGATCGATAGCAAATTGGAGTCTGTTCCTTCAGTAGGGTTGGGTTCCAATGAAGTGACCGTTTTTGAAATGGTGCGAGCTTATGGAACATTTATGAATCAAGGGAAAAAAACAGAACCGATTTTGGTTTCAAGAATTGAGGATAAGGATGGGAAGGTGATCGCGGAATTCAAGACCGAGCAGAAGCAGGTGATGAGCCCCGAGAATGCCTGGTTGATGACCTATATGCTACGAGGAACGATAGAAGAATCTGGAGGTACCTCGCAGGCCCTTTGGGAATGGGATCTTTTCGATGATGAAAACCAGATCGGTGGTAAGACCGGTACCTCATCCGATTATGTGGATGGATGGTACATGGGTGTTACAAAGGACTTGATTACAGGAGTTTGGGTAGGTTGTGATGAACAAAGTATACATTTCAACAGTTCCGTGAATGGGGAAGGTTCGAAGACAGCATTACCGATCTACGCGGTGTTCATGGAAGAGCTTTATAAGCATCCAGAGTTGGGTGTTACTTTGGGGAAATTCCCAGAGCCAACGGTGGAAATTACCAAAGCGTATAACTGCCCCGGTCCGCGGATTCGTGTGGAAAGCAGTGGTTCCGGATCGGATTCCACAGCAAATGAGGAACCATCAGAAATCCCTACGCTAACCCTGCCTGAGGTAAACAGGGAACAAGAGACGGAAAACAATTAAAAATAAGTCGTTCGGATTTTTTATTTTTAAGTACTAATTATTGGTTATGAGATTAAAAGATACTTATCTATGGAAGTTTTTGGGGATGCAGGCTATACTGGTAATTTTTATGGCCATAGTACCCCAGCAAGGAAATGCCCAATATTTTGGGCAGAATAAAATGAGGTATAAGAAGTTGGATTTCAAGGTTTTTGATACGCCTCACTTCAACATCTACTATTACCTTCAGAACGATTCCATGATGAATTGGCTGGCAAAAGAGTCCGAAGTATGGTACGAATTGCATCAGCAGGTCTTCCAAGATACCTTTTCCAGAAAAAATCCTATTATCCTTTATAACAACCATCCTGAATTCCAACAGACCACGGCTATTTCCGGAGAGATCTCTGTGGGAACAGGAGGTGTAACGGAAGCCTTTAAACAACGGGTTGTGATGCCGGTGATGCAGATCAACCAGCAGACTAGGCATGTATTGGGCCACGAGATGGTGCATGCTTTCCAGTACCGGGTATTGATGGAAGGAAATGATTCCACGCGTTTGGAAAGTGTGGCCAATATTCCCTTATGGATGGTGGAAGGTATGGCGGAGTATTTTTCGATCGGAAAAAAGGATGCTTTTACTTCCATGTGGATGCGTGATGCCTATGCAAGAAATGATATCCCTAGTTTAGGGCAGATGACGGAGAATATGAACAAATATTTTCCATACCGTTATGGCCAAGCCTTTTGGTCCTATGTAGGTTCTACCTATGGGGATACGGTGATTATGCCTTTGTTCATCGAGACGGCGAAATATGGTTATGAACATGCTATTCGTCGGGTTTTTGGCTACGATGCCCAAACGATGTCAACCTTATGGCGGAGCACCATGGAAAATACCTTCCGTGGATTGGGCAAGGATACCACTTCTCGGCCAATCGGACAATTATTGTTATCCAAAAAGAATGCTGGACGGATGAATGTGGCGCCGGCCATTTCGCCTGATGGAAAATATGTGGCCTTCCTTTCCGAATTGGATCTTTTCGGGATCGACCTGTTTCTGGCCGATGCGCAGACGGGAAAAATCATCCGAAAGCTCGGCTCACGGTCAACAAGTGCTGATATTGATGAATTTAGTTTTATAGAATCCGCAGGAACCTTTTCCCCGGATAGTAAGAAATTTGCTTTCTCCGTATTCAGTGAAGGGAAGAACAAGCTGATGATTTTGGATGTGGAGACGGGGCGTACGGTCGATCTGACCGCCATGGGGGAGACTACGGAGTTTACGAATATTACCTGGGCGCCGCAGGGTGATCTGGTAGCCTTCTCCGGTCTGAAGAATGGCTATTCTGATATCTATACCTATAACCTAAGCACAAAAGAATTGGTTCAGTTGACCAATGATAAATATTCGGATTTTCAGCCTAGTTTTTCCAGAGATGGAAAGTACATTGTCTTCAGTACAGATCGTGTAACCTTAGAATCTTCTTCACGTAGTGTGGATATCCCAATGAGTCTAGCACTGATCAATCTACAGACAAAGGCAGTTGAAAACCTTCCTGTATTTCCAGGAGCAAATAACCTGAACCCGCATTTTGCGGCCAACAGCAAGGACATCTATTTCTTATCCAACAGTGATGGTTTCCGGAATATGTTCCGTTATAATATCGAAACCCAGGCGGTGGATAGGATGACGGATTTCTTTACAGGTATTTCGGGTATTACCGAATATTCTCCAGCCATGAGTATTTCGGCAAATGATGAAATCGTATATTCTTATTTCAAAGATAATTCTTATACCGTTTATCGGGCGAATGCATCCGAATTTGAGCCTTTGCGGGTAGATGCCGGGACAGTTAATTTTGAAGCAGCCATGTTGCCTCCAAGTGTAAGCAGGGGGGTGAATGTCGTGAATACCAACCTTCGGAATTTTAATGCTTATGCAAGGATTTCAGACTCCCAGATCAAGGAGATTCCTTATCGTCCAAAATTCAAATTGGATTATTTGGCCAATAGTGGCGTAGGGATGTCCGTGGGTTCGCGCTATGGTGCGGGTATCGCATCGGGTATTCAAGGGATGTTTTCGGATATCCTGGGTTATAACCAGATCTTCGCAGCAGCCAATATCAATGGAGAGATCTATGATTTTGGAGGGCAGGTTGCCTATATCAACCAAAGAAGCCGTTGGAACTGGGGTGGTTCCTTATCTCATATTCCATATCGTTTCGGTTTTTATGATTATGCGTACCGTAATTTAGGGAATGGAGAAGAGCCTGTAATCGATCAATATTTGGTTCGTTCTTTCCAAACACAGGCGGATGCTTTTATTGCCTATCCATTCAACCGGAACCATCGATTCGAGATGGGTGGAGCAGCTTCCTATAACTCTTATCGTGTAGATCGTTTTACACAGAGTTTATACAGTTATTATGGAACCAGGGAAAGGGTTCCAAACGATACAGCGGCCATGGCATTGGGGGTAAGGGATCTGGATCCTTTTACCTTGATGCAAGTGAACGCTGGTTTTGTAGGCGATAAAGCGGATTTCGGAATTGCTGCACCGCTGCAGGGCTTTAGATACCGTTTGGGCGCAGAGCAATATTTCGGAACCTATAAATTCACGGCTGTGAACGTGGATTTAAGAAAATACCACCGTATCAAACCGATTACCCTGGCTGCCCGTGTGTATTCCTACATGCGTATAGGAGAGGGAGCAGATCGCTTGTACAACATCTACATTGGTTATCCATATTTGGTTCGTGGTTTTGAGGGGAATTCCTTCGGTGCGGATTCTAAAATCGGATTTAATGATCTGTCGGGTTCGAAAATGGTGGTAGGAAACTTTGAGGTTCGTCTGCCTTTTACAGGACCTGAGAAATTGGCGGTACTGCCTTCGGGATTCTTGTTCTCGGATCTGAATTTCTTTGTGGATGCAGGTCTGGCTTGGAGTGATGATTCGAAGATCGTATGGCAAAAAACAGATGCCGATAAGGTGACCAGACAAACTTCTGATGGAACATCCTATCAGGTATATCCAGAGAATTTAACAATGCCGGTATTTAGTGCGGGGGTTTCCCTTCGTGTTAATCTATTCGGTGCTATGATATTAGAGCCTTATTATGCCATTCAACTGAATAATCCAACGCGTTCTAAATTCGGAACCTTCGGATTAAACTTTGCACCAGGATGGTAGTCAAAATGATTGACCAAAGAGAAGGTTAAGAGGTTAAGGTAAGGTTATTAAGGCCGTTGTTTATTGCTTATGCATAAACAGCGGCTTTTTTGTTATTGGGTAGGGGAAGATGGAGGTTCAACCAATTAGGATTCTGTTTTCTAACCAATCGTTCCCTTACGATGCGACCAAAGCTAAGTTCATTCAGTTTCTTTTCTGCATCAGCTTGGTTGGGGTACATCTCTAAATAAACCACTCTGTTCAACAAGGCTATTTGTTGGATGTCGGTAGTCATTCCTGCTTGAAGAAATTGTCTGTTCGCGTCGGTGCTGATGTAGATATAATAGGTATTCATGATGCTTTTAACTAAAATATTTGGTTAATTCAATATGTTTTGCTAATTTTATTGGCACAATAATACTAATAATATTAGTAATTCAAAAATTAATTGAAAATATTTTATGTCGAACATCTCATCGAATCTTAAGTTTTTACGTAAGAAAAAGGGCTTAACCCAGCAGCAATTTGCTGATTTAATGGAAATTAAAAGGGCTTCTGTAGGAGCTTACGAGGAAGATCGTGCGGAACCAAAGTATGAATTGCTAAAAAAGATAGCGGAATATTATGAGTTGACGATGGATGAATTGGCGAATGATGAGATCGATGAGAAATGGAAGCCGACGCCAAAAAGTAATGCATCCAATTTGCGGGTATTATCTGTAACGGTGGATTCAGAAGATCGCGAAAATATCGAATTGGTTCCGGTAAAAGCGAGTGCCGGTTATTTGAATGGCTATGCGGATCCGGAATTTGTCAAGGAATTGCCTAAATTCTCGCTTCCATTTATGAAGCAGGGTAGTTACCGTGCCTTTGAAATCAAAGGGGATTCCATGCTTCCGTTGCCTACGGGTTCTATCATCGTAGCGGAATACGTGGAGAATTGGCACGATATCAAATCGGGAAGTACCTATGTGATCGTGTCAGCCAATGACGGGGTAGTATATAAACGTATAGGACAAAAATATAAAGAGGATAAAGGGTTGAAATTGGTTTCCGACAACAAGACCTATGAACCTTATTGGGTAGATGCATCGGATATCCTAGAAGTATGGAAGGCAAAGGCCTTTATCAGTACCGAGTTTCCAGAGCCTAGCCCAGAGCCTACCTTGGAAGGACTTTCGGCGATGATGGCACAGATGCAGAAGACCATCAATTCGGTTGTGGATAAAAACTAGTTCTTTATTTAGAAAAATTTTTCTTACCTTTGTTTCATCTGAAAGGAAGGGGGCATGGTATGCCCCCTTTTTTAATTCAATTATTAAAATATGCAGGTTGAAGATCGCGTAATCGAGTTAGTAGAAGAGAAAATCGCAGACAGAGATGATTTATTCATCGTTAGTGTAAAATTTCTAAAAAATGGCGTACTGGAGATTTTGTTGGATGGAGATCAAGGGATTTCCATTGATGATTGTGTGAAGGTAAGTCGCCATGTTGGTTTCCACTTGGAAGAAGAGAATGTGATTGAAACAGCCTATCGCTTGGAAGTGTCTTCCCCAGGAATCGATTCTCCCTTGGAATTGCCTAGGCAATATCAAAAGAATGTCGGCAGGAATGTGAAAGTAAAACTGGCAGACGGAAACAAAAGAGAAGGAAAACTGGTTTCGGTTTCTGACTCAGCAATTGTAATTGAAGAAAAAGTAAAAGAAAAAGGAAAGAAAGCTGTCGAAGTACAGACAGAACTTCCATTAGATCAAATAAAGGAAACTAAGGTGTTAATTTCATTCAAATAGAAATGAGTAGTAATATAAACTTGATTGACTCTTTTCAGGAGTTCAAAGATTTCAAGAACATCGACCGTCCTACAGTCATCACGGTATTAGAAGAAGTATTCCGTAGTATGATCCGTAAGCGTTTCGGTACAGACGAGAATGTCGATGTCATTGTGAACCCAGATAATGGTGACTTGGAGATTTGGCGTACGCGTGTGGTGATGGAAGATGGATTCTCTGAGGATGATGATTTGGAGATCGAATTGGCTGAGGCGCATCGCTACGATCCTGACTTAGAGGTAGGTGATGATTATATCGAGCAGATTACATTAGAAAGCTTTGGTCGTCGTGCGATCTTGGCTGCACGCCAAACATTGGTGTCTAAGATTCTAGAATTAGAGAAAGACGAAGTTTTCAAAAAATATAAAGATCGCGAAGGCGAATTGGTGATCGGTGAAGTGTACCAGATCTGGAAAAAGGAAATCCTTGTTCTTGATGAAGATGGTAACGAGTTGATCCTTCCAAAAACAGAACAGATCCCTGCGGATTATTTCAAAAAAGGAGATAGCATCCGTGCGGTTGTTCACAAGGTGGATATGATGAACAATAATCCAAAGATTATTATTTCTCGTACAGCACCGGAGTTCTTACAACGTTTGTTCGAGCTGGAGGTTCCAGAGATTTTTGATGGTTTGATTACGATCAAGAAAATTGTTCGTGAACCAGGAGAGCGCGCGAAAGTAGCGGTAGAATCTTATGATGACCGTATCGATCCAGTTGGAGCTTGTGTGGGTATGAAAGGTTCTCGTATCCATGGTATTGTCCGTGAATTGCGCAATGAGAACATTGACGTGATCAACTTCACGACCAACCACTCTTTATACATTACCCGTGCATTAAGCCCGGCAAGAATCACTTCCATCAAGATTGATGAAGATGGAAAAACGGCGGCTGTTTATTTGAAACCGGATCAGGTTTCTTTAGCGATCGGTCGTGGTGGTCACAATATTAAATTGGCTGGTAAATTAACTGGCTACGAAATCGATGTTTACCGTGAAACCGATGAGGAAGAGGAGGATGTGGATATCGAAGAATTCGCAGATGAAATTGAAAGCTGGATCATCGACGAGTTTAAACGCGTTGGTTTAGATACAGCAAAATCGGTATTAGCTCTTACAGAAGAAGAGTTGATTCGTAGGACCGACCTTGAAGAAGATACGATTCGTGAAATCGTACGTGTTCTTCAAGCGGAATTTGAATAGAAATATCGAAAATAATGGATTTAACAATTTTTAATAAATTGTTGAATCCATGTAAAAAAACATATTTTTGTATAATAAACACATTTTATAGATAGTAGATGTCAGAAGGTAAAAGCATAAACTTGCTAAAAGCAGCAAAAGAACTCAACATTGGTATCGGGACCGCGGTGGAACATTTGGTGAAGAAAGGATTCGAAGTAGAATCTAAGCCAAATACAAAACTGAGCCCGGAGATGTATGGGGTTCTTTTGAAGGAGTTTCAAGGTGATAAGATTGTTAAAGACGAGGCAAAACAAATTGTTATTGGCAAGATCCGCCGTGAAGAAGGTCCTGTGGTAGGCAACGCAACACCTGCAAATGAGTCTACTGAAGAGAAGGAAACCCCTTCTGATGTGAAGGAGATTTTGATTAAGAATACCTCTACCGATACCCCTGCGAAGGAGGAGAAGAAGGAAGAGGAATCCCATTCTGCACTGAAGGTGGTTGGAAAGATTGATCTTGACAGTCTGAAGAGAGGTGCTAAACCTGCTCCGAAAGATGAACCGAAAGCAGAGCAACCGAAAGCGGATGAACCAAAACCTGAGCAGCCAAAGCAAGAGCAACCAAAACCAGAACCTGTGAAGGAACCTGTAAAAGAGGTAGCGAAAGAAGAGGTGAAAGAGAAGGTAGAAGAGAAGCCTGTGGAAAAAGCTCCGGTTCAAGAAGAGGTCAAAAAACCTGAACCTCCTAAGGTAGAAGAAAAACCAAAAATAGAAGCTAAAAAAGAGGAGCCTGTGAAAGCTCCAGTTGAAACACCTGTGAAAAAAGAAGAACCTGCTGTAAAACCTACAGAAGCAAAACCTAATCGTCCGCAAGGTCAGGACGATGTGATTCGTGCGCGTTCAGAAACATTGAGTGGCCCTAAAGTGGTTGGTAAGATTCAATTACCGGCTGCAAGACCAAACAAACCTGTTGCGTCATCTTCCAACAATGCTGGAAACAATAACGACAACAAGCGTAAGCGCAAGCGTACGAACAAGCCATTAGGAGCGGGTTCAGACGGGAATCAACAGAACAATAACAACAACAATAACAACAGACAGGATGGTAACAACCGTCCGCCACACCAAGGAGGTCAAAACCAAAACCAAGGTGGTAACAGACCACACAATAGAGGTGGAAACCATCCGAACGATTGCCATGGAAACAAAGGTCGCCATGATAACAGAGGTCCTAGAAAACCGGAGGTAGCGAAAGAAGAGCCATCGGAAAAAGAGATCCAAGATCAAATCAAGGCAACATTGGCACGTTTGAGCGGTGCTGGTAAGTCTGGTAAATTTGCACAACGTGCGAAGTTACGTCGTCAGAAACGTGATGATATAGCGACTTCAGCGGAAGAGGCAGCATTGGAACAAGAAATGATGTCGAAGGTATTGCGTGTTACAGAGTTCGTAACAGCAAACGAATTGGCAAACCTTATGGATGTTCCAGTAACGCAGGTTATTGCAACCTGTATGAGCTTGGGTATGTTCGTGTCCATCAACCAACGTTTGGATGCGGAGACCTTATCCATTGTTGCGGAAGAATTCGGATACCAAATTGAGTTTATCAAACCAGAGGATGAGGAAGTAGCTGAGTTGGAAGAACCAGATACTGAATCACGTTTGGTTCCACGTGCACCAATCGTTACGGTTATGGGACACGTTGACCACGGTAAAACATCCTTATTGGACTTTATCCGTAAAGCGAATGTAACCAAGGGAGAAGCAGGGGGTATTACCCAGCACATTGGTGCCTATGCGGTTCAATTGGAAGACGGTAAAAAATTAACCTTCTTGGATACACCAGGTCACGAAGCCTTTACAGCGATGCGTGCTCGTGGTGCGAAGGTAACAGATATTGTAATCATCGTTATTGCAGCGGATGACGCGGTGATGCCTCAAACAAAAGAGGCCATCAACCACGCGATGGCAGCAGGCGTTCCTATCATCTTTGCCTTTACGAAGGTGGATAAACCGGGAGCAAATGCCGATAGAATCCGTGAGCAATTATCTGCGATGAATATCTTGGTAGAGGATTGGGGTGGTAAATACCAAGCTCAAGAGATCTCTGCGAAGACAGGTGAGAATGTTGACCTACTATTAGAGAAAGTACTATTAGAAGCAGAGATGTTGGAACTGAAAGCCGATCCTAAGAAACGTGCGGTTGGTTCTGTAATCGAAGCTGCTTTGGATAAAGGTAGAGGTATTGTCACTACGGTATTGGTACAAGGTGGTACTTTACGTGTGGGAGATCCTATTCTTGCCGGTTCTTATTCCGGTAAGGTGAAGGCATTGACCAACGAACGTGGAGAACGTGTGAAAGAAGCTGGACCATCAATTCCGGTACAGATCTTAGGTATGTCTGGCGCGCCGACTGCAGGTGATAAACTTTATGTATTAGAGTCTGAATCGGAAGCTCGCCAAGTGGCTAACAAACGTCTACAATTGCAACGTGAGCAAGGTATGCGTGCTACGAAACACATTACCTTGGATGAGATCGGTCGTCGTTTGGCAATCGGTAACTTTAAGGAGCTTAACATCATTGTTAAAGGTGATGTGGATGGTTCGATTGAGGCATTATCTGACTCCTTGTTGAAATTATCTACGGATGAGATCCAGGTGAATATTATCCACAAATCGGTGGGTGCGATATCTGAATCCGACGTATTATTGGCATCAGCTTCTGATGCGATCATCATCGGTTTCCAAGTACGTCCTACGCAAGGAGCACGTAAATTGGCAGAGAACGAGCAGATCGATATCCGTTTATACTCCATCATCTACGATGCGATCGAAGAGATCAAATCGGCGATGGAAGGTATGTTGGCACCGAAACTTGAGGAGAAAATCGTTGCTGAGGTGGAGATCCGCGAAACCTTCAAGATTTCGAAAGTGGGTACCATTGCTGGATGTATGGTCTTGGAAGGAAAGATCAACAGAAACAACGACATCCGTATCATTCGTGAAGGCGTCGTGATCCATACAGGTAGATTGGCTTCCTTGAAACGTTTCAAAGACGACGTGAAAGAGGTTGCTCAAGGTTACGAATGTGGTTTGAACATCGATCGTTTCAATGATATCCAAGTAGGCGATATTGTAGAAGCATTCGAGCAAGTAGAAGTAAAACGTAAGCTTTAATCAGCTTGACAACAATAAAGCAATCCTGACCAGCAATGGTCAGGATTTTTTTTTATTATCTTTGGCACATGTACAAATTCAGTGTTTCCGAGATCATAAAACAGCCAAACCAAAATGTGTCTATAAGGTTTAACGATCTATCCGGAGAGTTTCCAGGTTACAAGGCCGGTCAGTTTCTGACCTTATCTTTCCAATTTGGGGAAAGGGAGGTGCGGAGATCCTATTCTTTCAGTAGTTCACCTGTTTTGGATGAGCCTTATGAAATCACGGTTAAACGGGTAGAGAATGGCGAGATATCGCGTTTATTGCACCATAAATTAGCCGTAGGAGATCAGATTGACGTGATGGAGCCTCAAGGGCTGTTTATCTATGAACCTTCTGAATCCAACGATCATACCTTGTTTCTATTTGCTGCTGGAGTGGGGATTACACCCTTATTTTCGATCTTGAAAACTGCTCTTACCGCGGAGTCCAAAAGTAAGATTGTATTGGTGTACAGCAATAGCTCCAAAGAGCAGACCATATTTTATGAGGAGCTGTTGGAATGGCAGGCGAAATATCCGGAACGTTTGCACATAGAATTTATCTGGTCGAATGTGAAGAACCTTTTGAAGGCGAGGTTGAACAGGGAGTATATCCTGGAACTGATCAAAACCCATGTGCATGCTGAGGAGAAAGTTCTGGCCTATATGTGTGGTCCGCTTTTCTATATGGATCTGGTTCGCTTTACTTTATTGGGCATGGGTGTGCCTGATAAGGATATCCGTAAGGAAACCTTCTTTTTCCCGGAGGAGGAAGAGGATGAAGATGAGAAAGATGAAGAGCCGGTTGATTCGACAAGTTATCAGGTTATTTTGAAATTCCAAGGTCAGGAACATGAATTGACTATCCCGTATAACAAGACGGTTCTGGATGTTGGGCTGGAACATAAACTAAAGCTTCCCTATTCCTGTAAATCCGGCATGTGCAGTACCTGTATTTCACAGGTTACAGCGGGTTCTGTGCGGATGGATTATAACGAGGTATTGACGGACAATGAAGTGGCTAGGGGGCGTTGTTTGATCTGTGTTTCCCATCCCTTGGAGGAAGGAACCACTATCGAGGTTCAATAAGCGGGAGTTGGCAGCCTAATGCCTGATTGAGATCTTCGGCAAATTGTTGGGATAGGAAAGTTGTGTCTTGGTCTATTTTCTGGTGGATGAAGAAATAGACTTCCTGAAGACCGAGGTCCTTCCATTCTTTAAGCCTGATGAGCCAAGCGTCCAATCTTGCTTTATCGAGAATGGGGTTGGTGGAAACAAATCGGATAAAAGCAGTGGGAGACGTGAGGGGCATCTTTAGGAGATCACGCCTACCGGGTGTATCCACAATGATTCCGGTTTTTTTGGTCTTTCTATATATTTCTGTGAGTTGATTAAGGATCTGGGCGTCAGCGAACCATTCTTCATGCCTTACTTCCACAGCCAAGGGATACCCTTTTGGAAACCGTGTTAGAAAATCCTCCAAGCGATCGATGTTCTTCGGCCGAAAGTTCTCCGGCATCTGCAAAAAGGCCATGCCCAGTTTCTCCTCAAAGAAGACCGTTGCATCAACAAAACTTAAAACCTTCTCGTCCGTATTGATCAATCTGGAATAATGGGAAATACTATTCGTTATCTTCGGACAGAATTTGAAGTTCTCCTGGGTTCTGTCCTTCCATTTGATGACCTGTTCTTTTGTGGGCATCCTGTAAAATGGACCGTTGAATTCCAATGCATTGAAATAGCTGGAGTAATAGGGCAATTCATCCTTCGTGCCTCTTGGATAGAAACCTTTTAGATCCGCCTTTGACCACTTCGGATAACCCAGGTACAGCTGAAAAGACTCTTTGTTCTTGATCTGCTTTAGAAAGTCTTGACTTTCCTGATCAATTTCCGGCAAACTAAAATCAATGGATGATGGATCATCAACTCTACCAAACTTCATACTAAATCCTCTCTTAAATGGCTTGCAATTTAAAGGATATTATCTTCGTGTGGAAATCATTTCCAAGGCTTTTTCAATAAAAGGGTCTCTGCGATTCTTTACATCTTCCCAGGAATATCCCACTTCTACATCCGGCTGGACGCCTAGAAGGTGATGCTTGGTTCCATCAGAATTAACAACCTTGATACCTGAAAAGGTGACTTGGATTCCGCCCGGAAGTTGTAGTAAGTTGATATTGCCATTGGATAGGGATGGCTTATTTCAATTTATGTTTTACGCCTGAAAACGTTATTTTTACCGGAATGATAAAGCCATCCTTATCAAATTTCATTTCATCAATACAGGTTTCTCGCTCATTCGCCGCTTTTTTGCCCAAAGGACGACGATGGTAGACGATATAGTATTTATCCTTTTTTGGGATCTTAATCACCGAATGATGTCCGGCACTGGTCGCTACCTCGGGATCAGATTCCAAT
The DNA here is from genome assembly GCA_002322865.1 of Sphingobacterium sp. UBA1575. Classification (GTDB taxonomy): domain Bacteria; phylum Bacteroidota; class Bacteroidia; order Sphingobacteriales; family Sphingobacteriaceae; genus Sphingobacterium. Next base: position 84,568 of record DCOH01000033.1, read on the forward strand.
ATGGTTCCAATACGTTTAAAAGGTCCAAATGGTGAGTCTGAAATTGCATAAGCCACTTTATAATTTGGCAATCCCCAACCACCTTCGGACCACATAAAATAATATTTTCCATTTTTGATGAACATAAAAGGGCCTTCCACATAGTTCTCCGGTGTTATCTCCTTATAAATGGTTCCATCTGGGAAAGGAACAATGCTTTTGAAATCATCGCTCAATTTCACCACATTGCAATGTCTCCATCCGCCATAGTACATGTAATGTTGGCCATCCTTATCCTTGAAAACAAATTGATCAATCGGTTGGGCGCCATTTACGATGTCACTAATAAGCGGTTTGCCGATCAAGTCTTTGTAAGGTCCCTCAGGTTTATCGGCAACTGCTACGCCAATTCCACCTACTTCCCCTTGATGAACATCATTGGCTCCAAAGAAAAAATAATATTTACCCTTATTATGGACCACACTTGGTGCCCACATGGCTTTATGCGCCCAACTTACATTACTATTTGTTAACACCTTTTCATGTTTCTTCCAGTTCACCAAATCCTTGGAAGAGAAGGCGTCAAAAAAAATCTGTTTTTCGTAGGGAGCAGAGTAGGTCGGGAAAATCCAATATTCTTTATTGAGGATCATCCCTTCCGGATCGGCATACCATCCAGGAATAACAGGGTTCTGTTGAGCGAGCGCCGTTGTAGAAAATAAACAGGCAAAAAGTAAGGATTTGAAATAGGTAGATTTCATAGATTAAAGGTTTTAGTTGACTTAAATATACAAAAAAAGAGCTAACCTAAGGTTAGCTCAAAACAACTGATTTTGGGTTATATATAAAGCCATTACAATTTGTAGAAATAAATTACAATTTGGATTTAAGAAATTATTATTTGACAGGGTAAGTCACTACGACATTGCTGATTTTCCAGCCATCTTTCGAATTACATAACGTAACGTAATCGTTTCTGGTGAAGGTTTCAAAGGTCGTGGTGATCTGCACGATGCTACAATCTTCATTCTTCTCAATGAATTTGTAATCGGATTCACATTCCATTTTTACATTTTTCAAGGATTTCAAATACTTTACCATAGCTTTTTTCTTGATGTTCTCAGAGCTGCGGCTGTTGGGTGTAGAGTAATAGAAATCGTTGGTGAACATGTGGTCTACCAATTCGACATTGCCTCTTAGCGTAGCATCGATATAATGGTCTACGATGGTTTCTACTTTGGCAAATTTAACTGGCCCTTCCATTTCATTTGCAAATAATGTACTTGATAAAAAAGTCATTACGGTGGTTACGATTAAAGTGATTAGCGTTTTCATATCTTTTTATTTTTTTTGTGGTTAATTGTTCTAATTATTTGATTCAAAGGTATATGGAAAAGCAACGCCCAAACATAGCGTTTAGGCGTAATCACATTAATTTTCGGTGAATCCCCGAAAAAAATCGGCGAAAATATTTTGCATTTAAGAAGAATCGGTGAAAGAATGCCTTTCTACCCAATTTTAAAGGAGGTCATCGTCAATGCACCGGCTACTGCGGCATCATTAAAGATGGTCAACTCCTCGTTTTTCTCCTGAAGAGCCAAAGCATAAAGCATCGGTATATAGTGTTCAGGAGTAGGAATGGCCAATTGGAACTCTTTTCCTTGTTTATGGAAATCTATTAATGGGGTATGGTTTCCCGAATTGATATATTCCTTCATTTTTTCGTTTGCTGTCTGTGCCCAATCAAAAGCATAGCCTATCGTGTTCAGGTTTTTCCAGGAAACCAAGCTCAGGTTATGGACGATATTTCCAGAACCGATGATCAATACTCCTTTCCTTCTTAAGGCCGCCAATTCTTTGGCCAGCGCATAATGATGCGATGCGGGTTGGGTATAATCGATGCTCATTTGAATAATCGGAACATCCGCATTAGGATAAAGGTGTTTAACGACCGACCAGGAACCATGGTCCAATCCCCATTTCTCATCCAGATGTACCTCTTTACTGCCTACGATCTCTTTTACGGCGTTAGCAAGTTCAGGAGATCCCGGAGCAGGATATTGTACATCGAAGAGCGCTTGTGGGAATCCACCAAAATCATGGATGGTGGTTGGGTTTTCCATAGCCAGTACGAAGGTGCCTCGGGTTTCCCAGTGGGCAGAAACGACCAATATAGCGGTGGGTTTTTCTATTTCATGACTGATTTTCCTGAATCCCTGAACAAATTCATTCTCTTCGATAGCATTCATAGGACTACCATGTCCGAGAAACAGTACGGGCATCTTCTCCGAATGATTCAATTCATCCACGAATTTATTTAAGCTATTTAACTTAACGGCCAGCCCGGTAAGGGGAAGAGCAGCAGCTGCGGCAAGGAATTGTTTTCTGTTCATATCATCCATTTTCTTTGTCCTTTCTATTCTGATAATGATACAAAGGTCGTGAGAATAGGATGGTGGGTGGTATGAATATTCGGAAAAAAGATATGATAATTAAGAAATCAATCGGCGCATTTCCTCTCGGAATTCCGATGGGGTCTGTCCCGCTTTCTTCTTGAATACGCTCGTGAAGTAAGCTTTATCGGTATATCCCAACTCAAATCCAATTTCCGCAACGGTTTTGTCTGTACCGAGCAATAGGTTTTTGGCTTCGATCAACTTTCTGGTTTCGATGATTTCAGATACCGATTGTTGGAGGATGTTTTGGGTAATACTGTTCAGGTTTCGAGCGCTCATGAACAATTTCTCCGCATAATAGGCTACTCCTTCTGGTCTTCTGAAATTCTCCTCTAGAATGCTGAGGAAGTTTTTAAACGTTGTATCCTGGTTTTTGTAGAGTTGCAGGCTGTCCGGCTCCTGTTTCTGCCGTTCATCTTCAATCATAATAAACAAGCTGCTCAATAATTCCCTAACGATGGAAAGCGATGGCTTTTTCTGTTTCATTTCATCAGCGATCAATTCGCAGATGGTGATCAATCTATCAAAACATCTGCCTTCCTTAAATTGGAGGTTTGCATTCTCATGGTAATTGCTGTATAGGTTGAAGGTAGTTTCGGGTATAAATTCACTCTTGAAACGTAAAACCCAGTATAAACATTCTCCATTTAGGAGCTCGGGAGACACACGATGGATTTTTCCACGGGTAACAAAACACACAAAGGGAGCTTCATATTGATGCGTCTTAAAATCAATGAAATGCTCAATCTTTCCTTTTACACCGATGATTAGTTCTTCAAAATCGTGCTGATGGGCTTCATTTAGGGAAGAATGAATCCTTTCCACTTCTTTTTCGTCAACTTGGTAGATTTTAAATAGATTTTCCATGTGATTTATCCCTTCTATCTTAAAATTGCATAAAATTTTAGTAAATCAAAGCTATAAACCTATATTTTTTATTTGAAGAATTCCTCTTCTATATCGGTTATTTTCCTTACATACCAAAAAATCAAACCGCAAGGATGTTTTGTTGTAATAAAGCACAAAACAAAATGAGTTTTATTTAATAAATTCCTATTTAAATAAGAATATCCGTAATAAAATTCAAAAAATATTTCGTTTTTAATATTTATAAACTATTTTTGATGTAATTAATTTAAATTTTATGGTTTTATCAGGTAAAAAGTCAATTATTCCTTCTCTTTTAATGGGTTTTGTGGTCATAATATCCTTGTTTTTCACTAAAACACCCAAAATAAATGAAACATCGAGCTATAATTATGCAGATATCGCTTGGATGCTCACCTCTACAGCCTTAGTTTTGATCATGACACCTGGTTTAGCCTACTTTTATGGTGGAATGGTTAAAAAAAAGAACGTTATTTCTACCATGTTGCAGAGTTTTATCTGTATGGCGGTCGTTGCGGTCATTTGGGTGGTATTCGGATTTACTCTTGTTTTTGAAGAATCCCTCGGAGGGATCATCGGAAATCCACTCAGTTTTTTTATGTTCAACCAGGTGCTGGAACATGAACCTTGGGAGGCTGCCGCAACCATACCATTTGCTTTATTCGCCATCTATCAATTGAAATTTGCAATAATTACCCCTGCTTTGATCACGGGAGCTTTTGCAGAACGCATCAGGTTTACTTCTTATGTGCTCTTCATCTGTCTCTTTTTTATTTTCATCTATGCACCATTGGCACATGCCACTTGGCATCCTTCCGGGATTCTCTTTAAAATGGGCGTCCTAGATTTTGCGGGCGGAACGGTGGTTCACATGTCTGCTGGACTGACCGCTTTGGCATCGGCTATTTATCTAAAACGCGGAAAAGACTATCATCAACACAATCCGGCGAGAATTACCTATGTATTATTAGGAACCGGCATGCTCTGGTTTGGTTGGATAGGTTTCAATGCCGGATCTGCTTTTGGAGCAAATGCCCTAGCGGCTACCGCATTGATCACCACTTCCACCGCTTCGGGAGCAGCCGCTTTGACCTATATATTTTTGGATGCAGCCAAAGGCATAAAACCTTCAGCAATGGGCGTATGTATTGGTGCAGTGGTTGGTTTGGTCGCCATCACCCCAGCAGCAGGATTTGTTACCTTCGGACATTCGCTGGTCATCGGTTCTGTAGCCGCTGCAGTCAGTAAGTTTGTGATTGAATGGCGGACAGNNAAAGTTACAGATATGATTTCTCCACTAAGAGTAACGGAGGCCGAAGAAGAAGTTGGTCTCGACCTTTCTCAACACGGCGAAAAATTATAAGAATCTTTCCTATCCAATTTTCCTAAATTAGACCCTAATGATCAAATGCATTAGGGTTTTTTCAATTAAACAAAACCATATGGATTATTTAGTGTTCTAATACTAAGATCAATAGGAAAAAATATGCATTTTAATAAATCAACCTTAATTGGACTATTTTCAGCCGCTGTACTTTTTGCTACTAGTTGTAATTCCAACCAGAAAACAGAGGGTGAAGGCACGGATCTGACACCTGTTGAGGGAAACGACCCAACCCGCTATAATCTTAATGAACCCGATAAGGATTTGATAGATTTGGACTCCTCTAAAATGGATTCCACCATAATAGATTCAGCTCAGTAAAAATCATTCTTTTATATTTTTGTTAGTCAAGCCTGAAGGTGTTATACCCATCAGGCTTTTTTATTTATATTTACGGAAAATTAGTAGATATGAACCGCTTTCTCCTGTTCCTCTTGCTTATTCTTCAATATCCTGCAGTAATGGGGCAGCACCGCTTGGTTGGAACGGTTATCCAAAGCGATACAAAGGAGCCCATTGCCGGCGCTTCCGTTTATATCAATAACTCTTCCATTGGGACAAGCACCGATAAATCTGGTAATTTCAGTTTGCAGCTGGCTCAGGCTTCTGTATATGAATTGGCTGTATCGGCCATGGGTTATCATGCCACAACGGTTCAGGTGCAAGTTCCTCAAGAAGGGAAATTGGAAATAGCCATGAAAGAGCGGGCGACCCAGATTGAGGAAGTGGTGGTCACGAATTATGTCAAAGATGGCTGGGCAAAATGGGGGCGTTATTTTACAGAAACATTGATTGGATTGGGTTATTATGCCGATCAGACCAAGATCCTAAATCCCGAAGTAGTTCGGTTCAGGTACAATCAGAAAGAGAAAATATTAACCGCTTCCTGTACAGCACCATTAATCATCAGGAATGATGGCCTAGGGTATGAGATTGTCTACGAATTGGTTCGGTACAATTCCAACTTTGCGACCAAATTCTTTTCCTACGCTGGTAATTCCTTTTTCAGGGATATCGGGAAGGGTAAGAAGAAATATATCCAGGCAAGAAGAGATGTCTATGATCTCTCTTTCAAAAAGTTCCTAAGAGAAACCTTAAAAGGTGATTGGGAGAAGGAAGGATATGTGGTCCGAAAATCGGTACATAAGGAAAACGAAGTTAAAAAGGAGGCGGATGTAAAGTTGAAAGCCATCAATAAGGAAGTTTTTGAGAAATATAATTTTAGCTTTAACCTCTATTATGCTTCCCAGAAAGAAGTTTTGCCCAGTCATGTAGAAGCTTTACGTGCGCAATCTCGACAGCACGAATCCATTACCTACTTAATGGGGATCATGAAACCCCATCAAATTATTTCAGGAAGAGATACCTCTTTGGGTTTAGTTCAGATAGATTTTCCTGACTACCTCTATATCATCTATCCCGAACGTTTTGCCAAATCCAAAAACCCGATGCTTAAGAAAGCCGCTTCGCAGGTAACCGAAGTGTTTCTACCGAATAACGAAGGGATCCTCATCGATGTCTATGGCGGGTATTTCCCAACTAACAATTTGGTGATGATAGGATACGGAGTAGCTTATGCCAAATTGGGGTTCTTATTGCCCTATGATTATGAAGATCCCGAAAAATCCCGTAAAAAATAATCCAAGCCTAATTTCTATGGAAATCCATGGATTTATGCTTAGCTTTATTGGATAAAATCACGAAATAATTCGCATAGAACAGGCTGCCCATGGGGATGTTAATTATAGGATGTATATTGGCTATCATCGTAGGTGTCACCCTCGGGATGATCGGAAGTGGGGGTACCATTCTTACTGTACCGATCCTGGTATACATCATGGGGGTAGACCCGGTATTAGCGACCACCTATTCCTTATTTGCCATAGGCATCACCTCTTTTATCGGTGGAACAAGGGGGATCATTAAAAAAGAAGCCGATATCAAAAAGGTTTTCAGCTTTGGTCTTCCATCTCTCATCGTTGTTTTCCTTACCCGGTCTTTTATCCTTCCCTTGGTTCCAGAAGTCATCCATATTGGTCCATATGCTATTCAACAGAATGTAGCCTTGATGATTTTGTTTTCCTTCGTGATGCTGGCATCATCGATCAGTATGATCCGGACAGCCAAAAAGGGAATCGAGACCCCTAAAGTAGCGCATGTGGTACCTTTGGAAATCATTATTTTACAAGGAGCTTTANNATCACCGGCCTGGTTGGAGCAGGAGGGGGATTCTTGATTATCCCTGCCTTGGTGAATTTTTATTTTTTACCCATGCGGAAGGCTGTTGCCACCTCCCTGATCATCATCACCATCAATTCCTTTTTTGGAGTCTTGGGGGATATTGAGAAATTTGCGGAATTTGATTGGAAATTATTGGGCTTTTATACCGCAGGAACCGTTTTGGGAATTTTCATAGGCTTTGCCTTTGCCGATAAGGTATCCAATAAATCTTTAAAGATCAGCTTCGGCTATATGATCCTGTTGATCGGAGCTTACATCTTGGTCAGGGAAACCCTGTTGGCCTAGCATCCAATCAAAAATAGACAATCGTTTGCATGTAGCGATTCAGAAAAGAAATCTGTATCTTGATGTACATCTAAAACCTATTCTTATGTTTCAAGCTAGAAATAAATGGATTACCCTGTTTTCCATAGCTGTTTTGAGCTGCCAGTTACTGCCTGCCAAAGCTCAGCAACGACCTATAGTACCTGCCACTTTTCAGGAATTACCCGATCCTACTTCGGATGTTCGTTCCGATTGGTCGGCCGTCAAATCTGGGTTGCATTCCTCATTTGTGAGTATAGATAAGCGATATCCCAAATCAGTTGCTCCTCAAATTTCCTTAGATAAAGAACAATCACTTACCGGATGGAAAGGCGAGCGCGTTTCTGCACAGGTTCTGATCTGGTCTGCCCAATCCCAAAAGGATTTAAAAGTAGAGGTATCGGATTTTAAAGGCCAGAACCATTCCAGGATTCCCTCTAAGCAGTTATCAGCTAGATTCATTCGTTATGTGATGACGGATGAATTTGCTTCAGGATGTGGCCATCGAAAACCGGAAGACTTCGCTTCCTCACTTTCACCGGATATGTTGGATAACCTCAGCAAAATGGATCTGGATGCAAAAACAGTAAGACCCGTTTGGATTACGGTTAATATTCCAGCCAATGCCCAACCTGGAAAATATCAAGCAAGGGTAAGCGTTTCTTCCGCTAATCAGAAAACCCAGCAATTAAGCCTATCCTTGGAGGTCTTGAATGCACAGATGCCCAAGGTGGCAGATTGGACCTTCCACCTAGACCAATGGCAACATCCTTCTGCAGTAGCTCGGGTAGAAGGCCTTAAGTTGTGGAGCGATGCGCATTTTGAAGCCATGAAACCCATCTATAAGCCTTTGGCCGAAGCGGGACAAAAGGTGATTACGGCTACCCTGAATAAGGATCCGTGGAATGTGCAGACCTATGATCCTTATGAAGATATGATCCTATGGACAAAACAAAAGGATGGTTCTTGGAGCTATGATTATCAGATTTTTGATCGTTGGGTGCAGTTTATGATGGATATGGGGGTGAATAAGATGATCAATTGCTATTCCATTATTCCTTGGAACAATGAGATCCATTATCAAGACCAATCTTCCGGAAAATTAATCAATGTAGTTGCAAAGCCTGGAACACCCATTTTCGAAGAACTATGGACGCCTTTCTTAAAAGATTTTGTGAAGCATCTTCAAGCTAAGGGCTGGCTGGAGCGAACAAATATTGCGATCGATGAACGCGAGCGTGCGCAAATGGATGCCGCCTTTAGCCTGATGAAAAAGGTTGCCCCGGAACTGGGGATTTCTTATGCGGATAACCAGAAAACCTATCAACGATACCCGGATAGCGAGGATATCAGTATCGCAGTAGGACATCCTTACTCCCTGGAGGACCTGATCGATCGTAGGAACAGAGGATTGAATTCCACTTTTTACATCTGTTGCTCGGATGCTTTTCCAAATCAATTTACCTTTTCAGATCCGGCAGAATCCACCTATTTGGGCTGGTATGCACTGGCCTCTGGATTTGATGGTCTCTTAAGATGGGCCTATAATTCTTGGGTAGAAAACCCTTTGCAGGATTCCAGGTTCCGTACCTGGCCGGCTGGAGACACTTATATCATCTACCCGAAAGGCAGAAGTTCGATCCGTTTTGAACGGATGCTGGAAGGGATCCAGGATTATGAAAAAGTATTGCTGGTTCAACAAGCCTTACAAAAGAAGGGCGATCATGAAGCCATGGAAGCCTTGGCAAATGCAATCGCCAAACTGAATAATCCAAAGCGATTTGAGGGATGGAATGCCGACCTGAATAAAGCCAAAGCATTGCTGAATGAGCTGTCGAGGAAGCTTTAAATAAAATTAAAATATAAATAATAGGGAAAGGCCAGGGGTCTTTCCCTATTTTGTTTTTAGGATTATTTTAATATATTTGAGAATACAATTAACGTTTTAGTAGCTTTAAAACGAGCTTTTCTTACGATATAAACCCTAATCAACACCTAAAAACAAAATGAAAATAACGACAACATCTAGAAAGATTTGGATCTTGGGATTCCTGTGTGGGGTACTCAGCTTACCTTTGAAAGCACAGAACTGGCATCGTACCGATGAAGATCGTGCGGTAGCAGTAGAAGTAGATACCTTAAAGAAAAAGGGGTTTACCTTAATTTGGATCAATAAGGAAAAGAATTTTGATCCAACCTTGAAAAAACAATTGATAGACACCTATTTTACCAATTATCCGAAATTGGCTAAGACATTTAACAAGAATACACGCAAGGAGGTTACTTTCTTTATTGATCCGGACTATAAAGGGGTTGCGGCTACGGCAGGAGGAATTGTTCGGTATAGTCCAGGTTGGTTTGCCAAGAATCCGAAGGATATCGACGTCGTCACCCATGAAGTGATGCATATTGTGCAGGATTATCCAAATAATGCAGGGCCATGGTGGATTACCGAAGGTATTGCCGACTATGTGCGCTTTAAATACGGTGTTGCCAATGAAGAAGGGAATTGGCGGTTGCCGGAGTATAACCCAAAGCACAAATACACCGATTCCTATCGAATCACGGCACGGTTTTTTAATTGGATCGAAACGAAAGTAAAAAAGAATACCATGAAAAACCTCGATCTGGCGATGCGGTCGAAAAGTTATACCCCAGATTTTTGGGTAAAACAGACAGGTAAGACCATTGATCAATTATGGGAGGCCTATGCCGCTAATCCTGCTATTTAAAGCAATTTATTATGAACATACACAGAAGAATTTCAAGATTTCTATTTGCCGTGCTGATGCTACCTGCTTTTTCTTCCGCTCAAGAAGGGAAATTAGGACAATATGTGAAGCCTTTGATCGGAACAGCGAAAATGGGGCATACTTTCCCCGGTGCTACGGTGCCCTTTGGGGCGGTGCAATTGAGCCCAGATACCGATACCATTCCTTATGCCGTCGATGGCAAATATACCGGGGATGTCTATCGTTATTGTGCCGGTTATCAGTACGATGACCCTACAATCGTAGGTTTTAGCCATACCCATTTCAGTGGGACCGGACATTCGGATCTGGGGGATATCCTGGTGATGCCGAGCCAAGGGAAAGTCCTGTTGAATCCTGGCACAGCAGCAAGACCACAAGATGGATACCGCTCGCCATACAGCCACGATAATGAAGTGGCGGAAACCAACTATTATAAAGTACGTTTGGATAAACATAATATTCTGGCCGAGTTGACCACGAGTACCAGAGTAGGCATGCATCGGTATACTTTCCCCTCCAATAAGCAATCCCATTTGGTGTTGGATCTTACTGCAGGTATCTACAATTACGATGGGAAAAATGTGTGGACCGTGGTCAGGGTATTGAATGATTCGACCATCACTGGTTTTCGCCAAACCAACGGTTGGGCAAGAACGAGGACAGTATATTTCGCGATAAAAACTTCGAAGGCCTTTAAGAATTACGGTGCGAAATATTTTGATAGCAACGTGCAATACAAAGGCTTTTGGCGCAAATTCAATCAACAGGATAACTTCCCGGATTTAGCGGCCCATAACATCAAAATGCATTTGGATTTTGATACCGAAGCAGGGGAGCAGATCATGATGAAAGTGGCTTTGAGCCCCGTGAGCATGAAGAATGCCTTGGCCAATATGGAACTGGAAACCCCGGACTGGAACTTTGACCAGGTGGTAGCAAAAGGAAAGCAGGCCTGGGAATCGGAATTGGGGAAATTCAAAGTGGATATGTTGAACAAGGAAGATCTGATTAATTTTTATACCTCGGTTTACCATGCTAACCTGATGCCTACGGTCTATATGGACAGCAATGGCGAATACAAAGGCCTGGATCAAGAAATCCATAAGGCAGAGGGTTTTGTGAACTATACCTCTTTCTCCCTTTGGGATACATTTAGAGCTTTCCATCCCTGGTTGAATTTGGTGGATCCGAAAAGAAATGCAGACATCGTTGCATCGATGATGGCGCATTATGATCAATCGGTGCTGAAGATGTTGCCGATCTGGTCGCACTATGCCAATGATAACTGGTGTATGAGTGGTTATCATTCGGTTTCTGTCATCGTGGATGCCATTATGAAGGGAGTTTATCAAGGCGATGCAGAAGCCGCTTTGGCTGCTTGCGTACAGACTGCGAAGACCAGAAGGTATGAAGGAATCGGTGAATATATGGATCTGGGCTATGTTCCGGATGATGTAAATGGAACCTCGGTTTCCAACACCTTAGAATATGCCTATGATGATTGGTGTATTGCCCAGTTGGCGAAAAAATTAGGAAAAACCGAGGTTGAAGCAGAATTTTCTAAACGTGCAGAAAATTGGAAGAACCTGTATGATAAGCGGATCGGATTTATGCGTCCAAAAGACAGCAAGGGGAATTTCAGGGAAAAATTTGATGTGCTGGAAACACATGGTCAAGGTTTTATTGAAGGTAATACCTGGAATTATTCATTATATGTGCCCCATCAACCAGTAGAAATGATGGAGGTTATGGGCGGACAGAAACGTTTTGAAACCTACCTGGATTCCCTGTTCACCATGCATCTTCCCGACAAATATTTTGAGCATACCGAAGATATTACACGTGAAGGAATTATCGGGAATTACGTGCATGGAAATGAACCTTCGCACCATGTGGCCTACTTGTATAATATCACCAAAAGCCCTTGGAAAACGCAAGATCGCGTAAGGCAGATTATTCGGAACCAGTACCATAATGGAGCCGCAGGTTTGGGTGGAAATGACGATTGCGGGCAGATGAGTGCTTGGTATCTGTTCACTTCGCTTGGCTTTTATCCAGTATCTCCAGGTTCGACAGCTTACTGGATCGGTAGTCCATTGGTGAAATCGGCGGAGGTAAAATTATCCGATGGAAAAGTGTTGAAAGTTTTGGTCAAGAACCAGTCGGAGAAGAATGTATATGTTCAGAAAGTCCTGTGGAATGGTACAGAAATTAAGGATTTCTTAATCAACCATGAGGATATCATAAAAGGAGGAGAGCTCAGCTTTTTGATGGGAGCTAAACCTAAAAAATAAAAAATATACCTAAGAAGAAGCCGTATCGATTTTAATCGATACGGCTTCATTAATACATAACAAAAATTCTTTATTAGAATATATTTATTTTGCTTTTTCCCAACCTGGATTTTGTTCCAGATTTTTATTTAATACCAAATCCTCGATAGGAATTGGGAAGAAATACATTCTTTCATTGAATGTTCTGCCATTTGGCAAGGTTTGGGCATAAGGTAGGATTAAACCCTCACTGCTTAAGACTACATCAGAACCAACTTTAACATTTGGATATTCACTCTGATTGAATTTCATCCCTTCTACTGGCATAGAAAGTAATTTCAATGCTTTCCAGCGGATCAAATCGTCCCAACGGGTGTTTTCAAATGCCATTTCAATTCTACGCTCTCTTCTGATCTCCCTTAAAGTTGGAGATACGGAATATCCAACGTAGGTGGTATAGATTTTGTCCAAACGAGGGTCGCTAGGTTCTTGACCAATCTTCAACGCAGGCATCGCTACACGCGCTTTGATCACATTGATGGTTTTATCCAATACATCCTGAGTAATCTGCCCTAGTTCGGCTTTTGCCTCCGCATAGTTCAATAAGATTTCGGCATAACGCATTACTGGAGCAGCCTGAAGACCATTCTGGGTTCTTGCCCAATCTGCAGGACTATCGTAGAACCATTTTGCCCAACGGTAACCCGTTACAGCTAGATTTCCGATGGCCGTATTGGTTCCTCGGATACCCGGTAATGGATTTGCCGTCGTACCTGTCATGCCGATACCAGGTTTTAAGGTATATTTTCCAGGTAAGGCAATGGATTGACTTAAACGTGGGTCTCTATTTTCAAATTCTAAAGCCAAGGTATTTTTGCCTTTGTACAATGGGCTGGTAGAAATGGATTGACCATCGATACATAGGTAATCATCCACCAAACTACGTGTTGCACTGCTACCTCCATTTCGGTTGTTCTGTGCAAAATAACGGCTGAATGCAGAACCTAAAGTAAGCGATGCATTATATCCTCGCCAATACACTATTTCCTTGTTTCCAGCGTAGGATTCTTTTGCAAATAGACCATTGTATACATTGTCTTTATCACCTGTAACAATAGCGTATTTATTGCTGTTCATTAGGGTCTCTGATGCAGCGATAGACAATTGAAAGTATTTCTCCGCGTTTTGTCCGCCATGGTATTTTCTGAAGGTACCTTCGTATAGTCCGATTCTGGATTTTAGGAAATAGGCCATATCCTTATTAATCCGTCCAGAGTTGTTCGCGTTAGCCGGCAATAATTCAATGGCTTTATCCAAAACCATCAATACGCTATCCATCACTTCCGCCCTAGGGTTTCTTTTGGCGAATAACTCTTCCGAGTTGGTCTGCAGATCTTTGGTTAACCAAGGTACATCACCAAAAAGTTTTACTTTTTCAAAATACTCCAGTGCTTTAAAGAAATTGATCTCGCCAAGGTAAATGGCGTAATCCGCTTCAGGAACACTGGTTTTTTTGTAATTGTTCAAAAAGTAATTGATATGACGAAGATTCTCCCAATTCCAACCTCCAGAGCCGGATTTGCCTGTTAGGTAGGCGATATAATCATTATTTGTTACCGTTGAATAATTTGTGGTAACCGCATTATCGGTAACCAAGTCACCATAGACCAATTGGGCTTCATTGATACCTTTAGGATCCACATTATTAGCTTGAAAATCTGTTCCGAAGCCAGCCAAATATTTAGGGTATAGTGTGTTCACGTAAAGTTCAAAGTCGCTTTTTGATTTCCAGAAATTTGCTTCTGAACGATTTGCCTCTGGATAGCGATCTAAAAAATCGTCATTACATCCTGCCAATAAGCTTAATGACAGTAGGCCGGTAAATAATATTTTATTGGTTTTCATATAGATTCACGATTAAAAAGTTGCCTGAATTCCAAAAGCATAAGATTTCATGACTGGATAGTCCATGCTCAATAATTCAGGGTCAAAAGTTTTAGGCACTTTTTTGAATTCTAACAGGTTGAAGGCCGAGACATTCAATTTGATTCTCTTGAACTTAATAGCTTCGGCATAAGCTGTTGGAAGGGTATAACCTAGCGAAAGGTTTTTCAATCTCAAATAGGCACCATTTTCCATATATCGGGTTTGAACTTGACGGTTTTTTCCGGCAACATAATAACCAGGAAATTTAGCTCCTGTGTTTTCAGGTGTCCACGAATCATTGTACACATCATATGTTCCTGTGGCACCTACGCCCCAGTATAAATTATTTCCGATCCAAACATCTCTTTTTCCTACTCCTTGCAAGAATAGATTAAAATCAAAACCCTTGTATCTCAGGTTAGCATTCAATCCATAGGAATACCTCGGGGTACTGTTACCTATAATTCTTCTATCTCCAGGGTTTTCAAGCGTGTTATTTCCGGTTGTAATGAATCCATCGCCATCCTTATCCACATATCTTACGTCTCCTGGATACCATAAGGTGCTCAAGTTCTTCTGGGTCACTGCAGGGTTAACAGCGGCAATCTCTTCTGCATTTTGAAATAGACCGTAGGTTTCATATCCCCAAATATCTCCTACCGTACCTCCAGAATATAACATACTTAATAAGTTGTTCACATTTCCAAGATAAGTGATGACTTTGGATTGATAATCTCCTAAGGTTAAAGCAACATCATAGCCTAAGCCAAAGTTGGTTTCATTCCTGTATTTTGCGATCAATTCCCAACCTTTAGATTGAAGTTCGCCCGAATTACTTACTGGTGCTTTTGCGCCCAACACTGCTGGGTAGCTCGCTCCATCGGTTAAGATGTCGGTAGTGTTTCTTTTGTACCAATCAAAATTGATCTCCAGATTTTTGAATAGGGTCAAATCTGCACCAATATTAAAGGTCGTTGCAGTTTCCCATGTGAAATTGGCATCAATTAATCCAGGTGCTGTGATATAGCTTGGACGTAATCCTCCCAATTCATAAGGCAAGTTTTGGTATTGCTGTAAGATGGGTAAATAGTCGTAGTTATTAACTTCCTGATTTCCAATACTTCCATATGATCCTCTAATTTTTAGGAAGGAAACCACATTGTTCCAATCTTGCGCAAAATTTTCTTGAGAAACTACCCAACCCGCTGAAACAGATGGGAAGAAATGAAAACGTCTGTCTTTAGGGAAACGGGAAGACCCATCGTAACGACCATTGGATTGGATTAGGTATTTTCCTTGATAGTCATAGCTTAAGCGATAAAAGATACCTCTCACTGCCCAATCTGTAAAACCATCATTTAAGGTCATCATCCCCGTAGCACCATTTGCATAATCGATTCCTTCTGTGATATCTTTCTTATCGATCCATATGGAATTATAATTATACCATTCCTGATTATAACCTAATAATCCGGAGATATTGTGTCCAGATTCGAAGGATTTAGCATAATCTGTGTATAAATTAATGGTGTATTGATTAGATCTACCTCTAGAATCGTAGATACTGGAAGGAGAGGTGTGCGAGTTGACAGGCTTTAAACCACCTGGCTCAATACGGTTGAGGATTGGAATAATTCTTTTGAATTGGGAGTTTACAGTTTTATAAGACAGGTCTCCACGGATATTCCATCCCGGTAGCGGAGTGATGGTAGGATTAACCAAAATCAGCATATTCTCATCATTATCCGTTGCTCTGGAACCGTAGTCCATAAAAGAAAGGATATTGTCCGTGTAAAATCTTCCTCCTGGAAAATTGTCTGGCGTGAAAAGTGGCATATTGACATTTCGTCCAGGTTCCTGCGCCAATGCAGTCCACCATCCACCTTTACCGGAAGGGTTAACCGGCTCTGTATAGCGTTTGTAAGAGTAGTTATTCCGGGTGTCAATTTTAAACCAGTCATTCACTTTCACCCCTACATTTGCAATAACATTATATCGGTTTAATTTATCCGTGTTCAATCTATAGATACCATCTTGGTTTTGATAACCCATAGAAGTATAATAAGTTACTTTATCATTTCCTCCGGAGAAGGATAAGGTATGTTTCTGCATCGGAGAAGAAGGTGCTAATGCTTCGTGGTAAGGATTGATATTAGCAACCCAAACCGGCGTTCCTTTAGCATCAAGATAAAATGGGCTTGTCGTTGTCGGGTTAGCCATGTATTCCTTGATTTTCTCCAGTTTTTCCAATTCTGCAGCACCTGCAGTTTGTCCATTTTGGAGGGCAAAACCTTTAATATAGGCATCTTGAAGATCGTAGGCATTCATCACGTCAGGAATAGCAGTTGCTTTGCTCCATTGGAATGAATTGGAATAGTCTACATTCGATCTTCCTGGTTTACCGGATTTAGTTGTGATCAATACCACCCCGAAAGCAGCTCTAGAACCGTAAATAGCACTTGCAGAAGCATCTTTTAAGGTAGTAACGGATTCGACATCTTCAGGGTTGATGTTGTTGAAATCCATTTGGATTCCGTCTACTAAGATCAATGGCGAACCATTAGATGCCTGATATTGTTTAGAATCATTATTATAACTTAAGGAAGTTGTACCACGGACGTTTAAATTCGTGTTGGCATTAGGGGAACCATTACTTGCTGTGGCATTTAAGTTCGGGATCAAACCTTTTAAGGCTTGCCCTAAATTGGCAACTGGTCGGTTATTGATCTGATCCGCATTGACCTGCGTGATAGCGCCTGTAAGGTCTTTCTTTTTCTGGGTACCAAAACCCACTATCACCACTTCATCCAGGACTTCATCGGAGGAAGTCATGTTTACTGTAGATGCGGCGCTTGCCAGCACCTCTTTGGTCTGATAGCCCACATAACTGAATACTAGAGTACTGGAAGCAGAAGGGACGGCGATACTGAATTTTCCGTCAGCATCCGTGCTGCTTCTGGTTGTTGTACCTTTTACATTCACTGTTACGCCTGATAAGGGTTGGCCGTCGTTGCCTAATACAGTTCCATTAACTGTTTGCTGTAATCCTACTTTAGCGGAGGGAATTGCATTTATTCCAGCATAGCTGTTTGCATCTGCAAAATTGGAATAAAGGAATAAACTAGAGGAAAACAGAACAATTTTCCAATTTAGCTTATTAGCAATAATTGGTCTTTTGAATCGTAAATTGTTCATTGTTGGTGTTTGATTACAATAATTTTTTTGGATGATAATTTAGAATTTATTTTTGTGCTATAATTAGCATCCAAAGTAGACCTTAGGAATTGTTTAATCAAACGAAATCAACGGAAACGATTGCATTAATCGGTTATAATTTTATCCTAAAAAGAATAAAATATGTTTATAATATGATGGAATGAATTAAAAATATTTAATTTTTAAAATTTAATATTTTGAGGATATAAATTAGTCTTTTAATTATTTCTAAATTTAGGTACTATTTTTAAGATATAGGCTCTCATTTCTTCTTCTGTCACATCGACCTCTGCAATAGAAATAGGAATTATTCCATTTTTCGCCTTTACAAACGTATCCCTGACAAAGAAATTCTTCATTCTTGCGGCATATTTATCCGGATCACTTACTTGAATTTCCATATAACTTTTGTTTAAGAAGATGTCAGCAATATCTTCAGAATGGATAAATCCGGCGGCTTTGGCAATGGGCGTAGTCTGTGCCTCGATCCCTTCTGTGGAAATGCGGATGGCGGTTTCATCGGGGTTCTTGGGTGCCAACTTTAATTTTAACCAACCCCCAATACCCAATAAACATAAAAATATAGAACCAATTCTACCCATGAGCCATACCCTGGTTTCGATGAACCAGATGAAGATAACCAGGGCAATTCCGATAATCCCTATCAGTTAGAACATATTCGCCATTTTGTTCTGACCTCCTTTTCCGTATTTTATTTCTATTGTATCCATAGTTTCTACTTATAAATCGTTCTTCAATGAAAATGCAAATTCTTTTATGTTTTTTTCTGGCCAAGGAGAGTACCAATGGAAAGCCTTTCCTGCCTGTATCAGATCGATTTGCCTTATACTCACCAAATGCTGATCTACGATCAATGCCAAAACCGTTTTGGGGTCCGCTGATTTTAATTGGTCAATCTTTTTGATGTCTCCATCGGCCAATTGAAAGGATATACCAAAGGAATAGGGCGCTACTTCAACAAATTCGACTTGCGATAGATGATGAGCTGGTAGCAAAGGCTCAGAGTTGAATTTGCTGTTCTGCGGCATCTGGCTATCATATACTTCAACATGATAAACGCCATTTGGTTTTTCTATGGTGAAAAAGGCAAATGGATTTGCCTGATCTGGCTTTCCCGTTTCCTTTACTCCAGATATTAATCGCAAGGCTTCCAGATATCGTTCATCATACATGATTTCCAATTCATACTCAAATAATTCATATTTTTTGGAATGTTTGGACATGATTTCTTCTGCAGATAATTTTTGCATCCTGCTGATTTCCTTTTCGGAAAAGATCGATTCAAATTTGTTGACCAATAAACTATCCATGGAAGGTTTGAAGAAATTTTCCTCGTAAGCCTGTAATTCCTGTTGGTTTATGCTTTTGTATTTTTCTTTAAGTGCAGTTGGATTGATATCCTTTACAGCTTGGTTGAAATTTTCCAGCACTCCAAGTTTTTCCAAAACGGATTTGGTATTCACTTCGTCCTGAGATGAAGCATCACAACCAAACAAGCTTAATAAAAAAATAAGGATTATAGGGTTTTTCATAATTTCTTAATTCATTTTCCATTTCTAAGATAGCGTTTGCATAATAGAATTATTGCCTTGCCAGATTTTCTGACTTGTTGAATTATATAATTTGGCTATGAAATTCCTGTTAGTCTTATTAAATTGCTTCTGAATTTAAAATATTTATCCTAAACCCTAAAAAAATGAAGTTAAATCTCCATTTCCTATGTTTTGTTTTTCTGATCTTACTGGGGAATTCCAGTTTCGCACAAGAGAAAATACAGATCAGTCATATGCCCTATATCCAGGCACTCACAGATTCTACGGTATCCATTATCTGGACCAGTAATAAGGATGCCATCGGATGGGTGGAACTTGCACCCAATGATGGTTCACATTTTTATCAGCAGGAGAGACCAAAATTTTTTGCTGGAAAATACGGTTTCAAACATGTTGGGTCGGTTCACCAGGTAAACCTCAAAGCCTTGACTCCCGGTACTACTTATCGGTATAGAGTGTATAACCAGGAGGTTTTGAAGCACGAAGGTACCAAGGTGCAATATGGTGATGTGGTGGCAACAAATGTCTATCGGCAGAAGCCCTTGACATTTTCTACGCCAAGTCCAAAAACTACTGTTTCATTCGCGGTAGTCAATGATATTCATGGTAAAAATGAGCTGTTGAAAAACCTCATCAATCAGGTCGATTTAAAGCAAACAGACTTTGTGGTTTTCAATGGGGATATGCTGGATAACATGTTGAGTGAAGAACAGATGTTTGGCGGATTTATGGACACCGCTATCCGCTTATTTGCCAGTGAAAAACCGATGTATTATTCCCGTGGAAACCACGAAACAAGGGGGCCTTTTGCAGTGGCTTATCCAAACTATTTCCCTACGAATTCGGGCGAATTATATTATCAGTTCAACCAAGGGCCAGCAGCTTTTATCGTATTGGACTGCGGGGAAGACAAACCGGATAGTGATATCGAATACAGTGGAATAGTGGACATGGATGCCTATCGTACGGAACAAGCGAAGTGGTTGGCCAAGGCAGTAGAAAATCCCGCTTTCAAAAATGCCAAGTATAAAATTATCATTTGCCACATGCCGGCAACCGGAGGTTGGCATGGTATGGAAGATTTAAGAGATAAATTCCTACCTATATTAAATAAAGCAGGGGCTCAGATCATGCTTAGTGGTCATTTGCATACCCATCGGATTCAAAAGCCCGATCAATACGCTAATTTTCCGATTTTGATCAATTCAAATGTGCATGTGATCAAAGCGCAATTGGATGAGAAAGAGGGTAGATTCCGTATTTACGATCAGCACGGAAAATTTATAGAAGAGTTAAAGATCAATCCTTTGAATTAATCAGAAAATAATCAACAAGGGAGGTTGTATCAAAGAATGATACAGCCTTTTTTTTGTCCTATTAGGATCTTACTCGAAGTGAGGTGTAAGTGAGTTGTAAGTG
>DCOH01000033.1:104993-241658 GCA_002322865.1 Sphingobacterium sp. UBA1575
ATGAATAGGCTGTTAAGGAAATTTTCTGGTATCTTTATCCACGCTTTCATAGCTATAGGATTTTGTTGCATAGATATACCAGTTGCAGTCGCTCAAATAGATTCTTTATCCGAAAACTATTCCGTACCAAAGTATTCGTTTCAACAGAAAGTATTCCGAAAGGAATATATTGCTCCAACCATTTTTATGACCTATGGACTGATGTCCATCAAGAATCCGGTGGTCAGATCTCAAGTGATGAATATAAAATTGGAACTGCAGGAGCATAATCCGAAAAAGTTTCCCATTGATGATTATTCACAATATATGGCAACTGCTGCTTTTTTGGGATTAGATTATGCCGGAATCCCAGCAAAACATAATATTAAGCAGCGACTGTTCACTGGGTCGGTTTCACATATTATCATGGGTTCTGTGGTTAATTTGATGAAGCAGACCATGCCGGNNGCAGAATTCCTTTCCTTCTGGACATACCGCTACAGCATTTGTAGGGGCAGAACTCTTTTGGCAGGAATACCATGATCGGTCACTATGGTATGGTGTGGCTGGCTATGCTGTAGCCGCTGGAACTGGTTTTTTTAGAATGTACAATAATAAACATTGGCTAAGTGATGTGGCTATGGGAGCAGGCATTGGGATTATGAGTACCAAGATAGCGTATTGGATGCTGCCAATATTGGAGAAAGAAAAAAGGGTAATTCCAGGGAATTACTTGTTAGTTCCAACCTATGATGGGAAACATTCTGGTATGTCCCTATTGGTAAACCTCTAAAAATTTTTGTACATTCCGTCATAATTGTCACTAATTATGATACAAAAATCACAAGCTATTAAAAATAATGCCCAGAATGTTACGGATTATCCAAATAACAACACCTTTTTTCTGACATGGGTATTCAAAACAGATGTAGAAAAATCACAAGTAATTGATGTATTCAAGCGGATCTGTGCCTTAGTCATCAATCTGAATCATTCTTCCCAGAATAGGTTTCCAGATCGCAANNTCGCAAAGCAAGTTGCGTCATGGGAATAGGTTATGATGCCTGGAAGTATTTGGATCTACCGCATCCCTTACCCAAAGAGTTGAAAACCTTTCAAGAAATTAAGGGAAATAAGCATACTGCTGTTGCCACAGGCGGAGATATTCAATTTCATATCCGTTCGGATGAAAAAAGTTTTGCATACGATATGGCTGCAGAAATATCCAGTTTTATGTCGCCAATTGCTGATTGTACCGTGGAAGTTCAAGGATTTCGCTATTGGGATAGCCGATCGATCTTGGGTTTTGTAGATGGTACGGAAAATCCTCATGGTGCTTCAAGAGAGTATTTTGCGGTTATTGATGAACAAGATCCGGCCTGCAAAGGCGGGAGCTACCTTTTTGTTCAGAAATATATTCATAACCTCAAATCCTGGAATGATCTTCCGATACATGAACAGGAAAAGGTAATTGGACGATCCAAAGCCAATGATATCGAAATGACCGATGCTGAAAAACCGAAGAATTCCCACAGTGCATTGGCCAATGTTGGGGATGATCTGAAGGTGGTTCGGGATAACATGCCTTTTGGGAATGTGGCAAGCAATGAAATGGGAACATTCTTTATTTGCTATGCCAGTACCTTCAGTACGGTGGAGAAAATGCTTAAGCAGATGTTCATTGGAAACCCCGCAGGAAATTATGACCGGATATTGGATTTTAGTACCGCGGTAACCGGGGCCATGTTCTTCGTTCCATCAATGGATATGTTGGATAAATTCTCTGGATAAGTTAACTTGCGTACATGGATTCAGCATCGCCTATTCATATTTTTTGGTTTCGGAGAGATTTAAGGATAACAGATAATGTAGGGTTTTCCGAAGCATTAGCCTCCGGAAAGCCAGTCTTACCCCTATTTATTTTTGATACGGATATATTATCACGATTGGATGATCCCTATGATCGTCGGGTGGATTTTATCCTTCAAGCAGTGGCTTCATTAAAAGCTTCTTTTCAAAAAATGGGTTCCAGTCTGAAGGTCTTTCACGGTAATCCCAAAGCGGTATTCAAAGACCTGATAGCTGAACATCAAGTCGAAAAGGTGTTTTGGAACCGGGACTATGAGCCGGATGCACTGGCAAGAGATGAGGAAATAGCTTCATTATTAGAAAACCAGCAGATCGCTTGGGCATCCTATAAGGATCAGGTTATTTTTGAGGGCGATGAGCTGTTGAAATCCAATGGGGAACCCTATACGATCTATACTCCTTATGCGAAAAGATGGCGTGCGAAGTTGGACCAGGAGGGATTGGATTTCCATCAAGCAAAGCTTGAAAACCTATTGGCCTTTGAAGATGAAGGTTATTTCAG
This sequence comes from Sphingobacterium sp. UBA1575, assembly GCA_002322865.1. Classification (GTDB taxonomy): domain Bacteria; phylum Bacteroidota; class Bacteroidia; order Sphingobacteriales; family Sphingobacteriaceae; genus Sphingobacterium. The sequence goes on from DCOH01000033.1 coordinate 107,344, forward strand.
CCTAGAAGAATTGGGTTTCCAAGAAACCGATATGGTTTATTCATCCCCTGTTTTTGATATTCAACAAATCCAGCAATACGATAAGCTGCGGGATTATCCAGCTCGAGATGGGAGCACAAAAATCGGTATACATCTTCGGTTTGGAACCATCAGCATTCGGGAATGTGTTAAGGTTGCTTTGGAAAATAATGCGACTTGGCTTTCGGAACTTATTTGGCGGGAGTTTTTTATGCAGATCCTCTATCATTTTCCCAGGGTAGTGCATGAAAGTTTCAAACGAGAATATGATCAGATCGTGTGGCGGAATAATCCTGAAGAATTTGCTTTATGGTGTGCCGGCGAAACGGGCTATCCCTTGGTAGATGCAGGAATGCGGGAACTGAACAGCACAGGTTTTATGCACAATCGGGTCAGGATGTTGGTGGCTAGCTTTCTGACAAAACATCTGTTGATCGATTGGCGATTGGGGGAAGCCTATTTTGCGAGTAAGCTTAATGATTATGAATTAGCTTCCAATAACGGTAACTGGCAATGGGCGGCCGGATGCGGTTGTGATGCCGCGCCCTATTTTCGGATTTTTAACCCCAGTATCCAACAACAGAAATTCGACAAGCAGGGGGAGTATATCCAAAGATGGTTAGATGATAAAGCTTATACAGCTGTTAGCCCAATGGTAGAACATGCCTTTGCTCGTGAAAGAGCAATCGCTACCTACAAAAAAGGAATAACAGCTGCGAAGTAAATATTATTATAAAGGTTTTAGAACTTCAATTTCGAAGGATACTTTATCCCAACCATGTTCCATGAATTGTCGAATGTTCTGGTGGTCGGTGCCTTGAGGATTTGCCAAAACAGCCTCATAATGTTCAGCAAACAATTTTAAGGTATCTTCCTTGGAAAGATTGTTCAACTTGGCATAGGATAGCACCTTGGCAGAACCTTGATTCTGATCGGCTGCATTGTCCTGATTGCCATTGATAAAAGAAGACGCTCTATATTCGTAATGTTGGTCTATATAGCTTAAAACGTCCTTAAATTGTATGGATTTGTTTTCCAGTTGTTGTAGTAAATTTGATGTAGACATCTTCAAATATAAGAAAAGAGGCGCCCTTTCGGACACCTCTTTCATATAAATCTGAACATTTATGGGTATTATTTTTTGCTGCCACCTCTTAGTAACGCAACTAATAATAAAATAAATACTGCTCCTCCAACAATCCAAACCCAAGGTTGTGCGAACATATTACTGTCGCCTTTGTCTACATCAACGTTGATGTCTAGACCTTTTTCTTGCGCAAATGCCTGAACTGACATCAATACAAACATAATGATTGCTAATGTGCGCGTTTTTAAAATCAACATATTTTTCATACTCGAAATATTAATAATTTATAGATTGAGTATTAAACATCTAAATTGAGAAATGGTTTGTTTTTTAGCCTGCTATAGAAAAATTATGGCGTGTAAACACCTAATTTTTTCTTCAGCACCTTACGGATACTATGGATCCTGGTTTTTATAGTGCCTTCTTTTATAGCCATATAGCTGGCAATTTCGTGGTATTTGAAGCCTTCCNNCAGATACATACTGAAAATTTTGTAATTTTCTTCCGATAAAGCTTTCATCGAGTTATTGATATCATTGACCACAAATTTGGACTCCGCCTGATTTTTAGTGATGCTTGACATTAACTGGGTATAGGAAATTTCTTTTTCTGCAATTCGGTGGATATTTTCTCGGCGGTACCTATTCAGGTAGATGTTTTTCATGATGACATATAACCAGGAAACAAGTTTCGGATGGTTGATGAATTTTTCCAGGGATTTTAATGACCGGATAAAAGTTTCTTGCACAAGGTCATCCTTTTCGGTCGGGTCCTTTGTGAAATTATTCGCTAGCCTTTTTAAAATGGGGGAGTTTTCGAGGATAACATGTTCAATTTGCGTTTTCATGATGAGTGATTTTAAGTCTAATTGTACTTCTTATAACGTATTGAAATTGAGTATGTTTTGTGGTTTTGGGACGGGAATGAAAAAAGGGTACTAATACGACATTTTGCTGTTACAAATCCTTTGTTAGGATGTTTTGTTACTTGTAATTTGCGTTTTTCAATATAAAATGGGGTAAAAATACCTGAAATAAATTTTTAAATACGGTAAATACCTATTCGGCTTACTTCATTTAAGGAATAAAGAATATTATTGCTTAAATTTAATGGGTTTTTTAAGAATAACTATTTCTTAATATTCATCCAGATAGGGTAAATATAATCACATCATCTAACCTATTTGTTAATTATTTGAATCTTTTCAATAATTATTAAAAGTAAAATCATGCAAACCTCGGAAAACGAACTTACGAATGATAATGCAAATAAGGGACAATACTCCTTATTTGATGATGAATCTGAGCGGGACGAATTATGTTTTGATATCTTTTTTAAGGATGGTCCGTTTGCTATCATCATCTTAGATCGTTTTTTCCAAGTCAATAAAGTCAATGATCGACTTACCGAACTGTTTGAACAATCCAATGCACAACTTTTTGGCAGGAGTGTGTATGAATTTCTCCATTCTGAGGATGCCTTGAAATTAAAGGCCATATTCGAAAATAGAGATTCAATCAAATCTCCCCTGATGTTACATTTACACTTTATCAATAAAAAGGGGAATGGTTTTTTCAAGATGGATACCTATGTCAAAAAATATACGAACCGTTTCGATGAGGTGATGTATTGTTTATTGATGTTCGATCAGGAATTCTGTCCTGACCCAGAATGGATGGAAGTGAAAAAAGAAATTTATAAATCTATTGTGGAAACCCAAGAACAGGAAAGAAAAAGAATAGGTCATCAACTTCACGATAGTGTTGCGCAATTACTATATGCGACAAGGTTAAATCTGGAGCATTTCGCGCAGGAAAATCAGGAGCATGCTGCCGTAATACGCCCCATCAAAAAAATGCTCAATGATGCGATCCATGAAGTTAGAAATGTCTCTATTGATCTGGTCCCCTCCGTACTGCATACATTTGGATTGAAAGCTGCAGTAAGTGCTATGACAGAACGCATCTCCATGCCGGATTTTACGGTGGAAACAAGTCTCCCTCTCGGAATAGAGGAATTGGATAAGGATATGAAGCTTGTGGTATATCGCATTGTTCAGGAATTATTGAACAATACTTTGAAGCATTCTTCTGCCAATCGGGTGCAGATAATTATTCGGAATGGCCAGGAACAATTGGAGATTGAGGTGAAGGATAATGGTCAAGGATTTGCATCAGATCTTAAGGAAAGTAAGCGGATGGGCAGTGGCCTACGCACAATTGAAAATAGAACAGATTTATATAAGGGAAAATTATCAGTTATAAGTTCAGACAAAGGATCGTCGGTGTTAGTAACGTTAAATAAGGATTAGAAATGGCAGAAGTGAAAATATTATTAGCAGAAGATCATCTTGTGGTGAGGAATGGTATTAAATTGTTGTTGGACTCACAACCCAATTTTGAGGTGGTGGCCGATGTGAACAATGGAAAAGAAGTGTTGGATTTATTATATGCTGGTTTGGATACCCACATTATTCTTACGGATCTGAGTATGGATAATATGGATGGTATCCAATTGATCGCGGAAGTGAATGAGAAGTTTCCGGATATCAAAGTGGTTGTATTAACCATGTTGAATTGTGAACAACATATCAGCAAATCTTTTGAACTGGGAGCCAAGGGATATCTGGTAAAAAATGTGGCATCCGATGAATTGGTGTTCTGTCTAAATCACATCGCTAAGGGTGGTCGTTATCTCTGTGAGGAAATATCCATGCAACTCTTACAGAAAATAATAGATAAGAATAATCATAAGTCCATTCAGATCGATCCATCCGAATTGGATTTGACTTCAAGGGAGATGGAAGTACTGGAACTGCTGGGTGAGGGGTATACCAATCTGGAGATTTCAAAAAAATTATTTTTAAGTAAAAGAACGGTAGAAGGACATCGTCAAAATTTGATTGATAAGACGAAATCCAAGAATACACCGGCTTTAATCAAGTTCGCTATACAAAACGGACTTATTCAATAAAAAGAAAACCTTTAGCTTATGCCCGTGTTCTTCTTAAAAAAAGGGATATGGGCAAGCTTGATCTATACCAAAAGAAAAGAGATTTTTCTAAAACGGCAGAACCTTCTGCAAATGGATCGAAAAATTCATCTTCTAAGTTGATTTTTACCGTGCAGAGACATCATGCCTCTCGATTGCACTATGATTTTAGATTAGAGATTGATGGTGTGCTGAAAAGTTGGGCGGTGCCTAAAGGTCCATCCCTAAACCCTAAAGACCGCAGACTTGCGGTTGAAGTGGAAGATCATCCCTTAAGTTATGCTGATTTTGAAGGCAGTATTCCCAAAGGCAACTATGGTGCTGGAACGGTCGTGGTATTTGATTCGGGAACCTATGATCTGGTTGCGGCAAAGAATGAAAAAGAATTCTTAAAACAATGGAAAGAAGGATCTATTAAGTTCGAACTGCATGGGGAAAAATTGAAAGGAGAATTCGCCTTGGTTCGGATGAAGGGGGATGACCCAACCAACTGGTTGTTGATCAAGCATAATGATGAATTCGCCGTAGAAAAAGGGTATGATGCAGAGGATTTTATAGCGGCATCGGTTAAAAAAGAAGGTAAAACCTTTAAGAAAGAAGGGACATCTATTAAAAAAAAAGCCCAATCCCTAGCTCCGATGTTAACCAAATTGTCGCCTGAACTACCAGATGGAGCGGAATGGATCTATGAGAAAAAGTTTGATGGATTTCGAATATTGGCCGAAAAGAAAGAAGGGAAAACCAACCTCTATTCGAGAAACGGCAATCTGTTGAATAAACAATATCCCAGTATCGTAAAAGCTTTAGCAGAAATCGAAAAGGATTTTGTGTTGGATGGCGAATTGGTCATTGAGAACAAACAGAACCAATCCCAATTTCAATTATTAAAATCTGGCGAACCTATTGCCGCTGGGCTCAGCCTAAATTATTATGTTTTTGATATGTTGAGTTTGGATGGGAATGATCTCCGCGACTTTGAATTGGAAAACCGAAAAGAGTTGTTAAAATTATTTCTGGAAAAGGTCAAAGCAAAACAGATCCATTTTGTGCCCAGTTTGGACATGGGAGTGAAAAACATGATGGTTTATGCAGAAGAAAATAAGTGGGAGGGGGTGATTGCCAAGGATAAAACCAGTAGCTATCTTTCAGGAAAAAGAAGTTCTTCCTGGTTGAAGATTAAGTTACGGAATACGCAGGAAGCCATCATCTGTGGTTACACGACTCCTCAAGGTGGGCGGAAATATTTTGGAGCACTGGTCCTGGGGGTTATGGAAAAGGGGGAGCTCCTTTATATTGGAAATTGTGGTACGGGTTTCAATGATGAATCTTTAAAAGAATTGCATGCCAGTTTTAGTAAGCTCGTTCGGAAAACGAAGCCCTTTGCTGGAGAGGAGGTCGTGGCTAAGGAAAGGGAAGTGACCTGGTTATCACCAAAATTGGTCTGTGATGTTTATTATTCCGAATGGACCATGGATAGACATCTTCGACATCCTGTTTATAAGGGATTGCGAGCAGATAAATCAGCAGAAGAAACTAAATTGGAGGTTTTTGAACCACAGGAAACAGAAAAGGACAGTGTTATGGAGAAGAAGAAATTAGCTAACGAAAAGGAATTGGTCTTTGGAAAGAAAAAAGTTTCTTTGACAAATCTGAATAAAATTTACTGGCCAGAAGAGCAGATCAGTAAAGGGGAGATGTTGAGTTATTATGAGCAAATAGCAGATGCTATTTTGCCTTACCTGAAAGATAAGCCCATTTCCTTGAATCGACATCCGAATGGGATCGATAAACCGGGGTTCTTTCAGAAGGATGTGGAACCCAAACAATTACCGAGTTGGGTAAAGACGACAGAAATCTACTCCAAAAGCACGGAGAAGACCATAGATTATCTGCTTTGTAACGATGTGGCCAGTTTGTTATTTATTGCAAACCTAGGTTCGATTGAGATTAATCCTTGGTTATCGACCTATAAAAAACCAGATAAGCCTCAATTTGCTGTTTTGGATCTGGATCCCAATGGGGCAGATTTTAAGGAGGTGGTTCAAGTGGCCTTGAGCAGCCATGATATCTTAAACAATGCAGAGGTTCCACATTATATCAAGACTTCCGGATCCAGTGGATTGCATATTTATATGAATATGAATCAGAAGTATGATTATGAATTGGTTCGGGATTTTGTTCAATTATTGGCCGAAATGCTGCAATCTGCCCATCCTGACACTACTAGTATCATTCGAGATCCTAAAAAGCGTAAAAACCTGATCTATCTTGATTACCTGCAGAACAAGCAGGGGCAAACCATTGCCGCCCCTTATTCTGTACGGCCAAAGCCTGGCGCAACGGTCAGTGCTCCTTTACATTGGGAAGAACTTAATGAGGAATTATCCATTAAGGATTTTGATATCTTCAATATGCCGAAGCGCCTAAAAGAATTAACAGATCCTTGGGAAAACATCTGGAAGGATACGGTCGACCTCAAAGCGGCTATTAAGAGATTCTAAGCTTAGGCCAAACTAGCTTTAAGTTTTTCGAGTAGATCAGAAGCCTTGGTATTTTCCACATTGATCTTGCGAATGGTAGCTCTTTTACCTTTGCTCTTTTGTTGGATGATCTTCATCAATTCCTTGCTGTATTCGTTTTTGAAGTCTTTGATGTCGAATTCCTTGCTGTTCATTTTGATCAACTGCATGGCCATGTCCATTTCAGCCTTGCTGATTCGGGCAGATGAAGGTATCTTTAATTCCGATGGATCGCGAATCTCCTCCTCAAAACGGATCTTATTTAATACCAGGACATTATCAGAAGCTTTGATGATCGCCAAATTTTCTACATTACGCATCACAAAGCTTCCTAATCCTGCGGTTTTACTTTTCTCAAGCGCTTTCAATAGTAATTGATAAGCTTTCTCACCTGATTTTTGGGGCTCTAGGTAATAGGGCGTATCAAAATAGATGCTATCTACTTCTTGGAGTTTAACAAAGGATTGAAGATTTATCATTTTATTTTTCTCGGGCATGGCTTCTTCAAAATCAGCATCTTCCAACACGATATATTTGTCTTTCAGCATAAAGCCCTTCACGATGTTTTCCCATTTCACTTCCTTGCCTGTCTGTTCATTAACGCGTTTGTATTTAATATTAGCATGGTCTTTTCGATCCAACATATCGAAATCCAAACTACTGGTTTGGGTTGCACTATAAATCTTGATCGGAATGTTTACCAATCCAAAACCAATGGCTCCTGTCCAAATTGCTCTCATATCTTCTTTTTTTAATTAACAAACGAAACCCCATTTTGGTTGTTCTCCCTAAAAAAACTAAGGAATATGTTCAAAATCGATCATAGAAAATTAAATACGATTGCTGAAGAACTTCAGTCTCGAAGGCTCAAACTTGCTTTGACAGAAAGTATGACCGGAGGATTTATGTCTTCTGTTTGGAGTTTACAGACCGAGGCAGGGGATTATTTGATGGGTAATTTGGTTTGTTTTAATGAAGCTGTTAAAGTCGACGTGCTTGGGGTTCCTCAAGAGTTGATTGCCCAATTTACGGCCGAATCTATGGAAGTAACCGAAGCTATGTTGTTCGGATTGAAGAAGTTATTTAAGGCCGAGGTGTATTGTGCGATTACGGGTTTGGCTTATCAAGGAAAAGACAAGCACCCTACAGCTGAACCAGGGGATGTCTTTTTGGTGGTGAGTTTTGGGAACAAGATACTCCAACGGAAATTGAAATTCCATGCCAGAAATGCAGGGGATATATATATCCAGAGCTTCAATGCCAGCATGGAAATGATTGGAGAGCTTCTTGGTTTAAATAGTGATCCTTCCGCCCGTGACAGGGATGGTTGCTCCTGAAACATAGGAAGCTGCTGCGGTTGCTAAAAAAACAAATACAGGCGCTATTTCTGCTGGTTGCCCTGGTCTTCCGATCGGTGTATTATCTCCAAAGTTTTCATGGTCCGGAATGGTACTTGGAATTAAAGGCGTCCATACAGGCCCTGGTGCGACAGCATTTACCCGAATTCCATTTCCATCCTCTAGGAATTTCTGCGCGAGATTGGACGTGAAATTCTGTATGGCGGCTTTGCTCGCTGCATATGGAATTAAGGTAGGATTGGGGTCATAGGCATTGACGGAAGTGGTGTTGATGATACTTCCGCCAGGTCTGATGTGTTTCAAGGCATGTTTCACTAAATAGAACATGGCACTTAAGTTGGTTTCAAAAGTTTTATTCCACTCTTCTGCCGTAATTTCTTCCAGTGTTTTGTAGGACATCTGATAGGCCGCATTGTTGACCAGAATGTCGATCATCTTGAATTCTTCGACCGCAGTATCGATCAATTTCTTGCAGGTTTTTTCCTCGCGAATGGCTCCTTTAAAAAGTAGGGCTCTTTTTCCAGCCTTTTCTACCCAATATTTACAGTCTTCGGCATCTTCATCCTCTATATCATCTTTATAAGCGATCACAATATCAGCTCCTTCGCGCGCCATGGCAATGGCAGTTGCCTTTCCAATTCCGGAATCCCCGCCTGTAATTATTGCTACTTTTCCTGTTAATAAGCCATTCCCCTCATAGCTCTGTTCGCCATGGTCCGGTCTGGGGTCCATGAGCTTGGTTTCGCCTGGAGGTTTTTGACCTTGTTTCTTAAAAGGGGGTGTAGGGTATAAGTTTTCAGGATTACCTTCTGTTCTAGTTTCCATAGTCTATTAATAAATTAATTATTCGAAGTAAGTTTTACATTTTGGCCGAATAGCCTCTTAGTAATGAACAATTCTTCAAAAAATTGGTTCAGATTAATATGAATTGCCAAGCGATAAATTAAAGTATTATGGAAGGTAAAGGTTTATATGAAATTCTTTTTGATGGTGTAGAACCTAGTTTTCTGTGGGAAATAGGTTTTCGGACACTCTTTATGTTTTTACTGATCGTGGTTATGTTGAGGGTTTCGGGAAGAAGGGGAGTAAGGCAACTAACCTTGTTTGAGGTGGCCATTATTTTAGGCTTGGGTTCAGCAGCAGGAGATCCCATGTTTCAGGATGATTTTCCGCTCGTACATGCTACAATGGTGTTTATTATTGTCATTTCCTTGTACAAATTGTTGACCTGGTTGGTTGGTAAATATGACTTTTTCAATAAAATGCTTGAAGGTGATGCCTTGGTGATCGTTCGTGATGGTGAATTTGCTGTGACAGAGGAGAATAAAAGTACCTTTTCCAAAATGGAGTTTTTTTCCGAATTACGCAATGAGTCCATAGAGCATTTAGGACAGGTTCGGATAGCTGTTTTGGAAACAGATGGGTCATTAAGTATCTTAAGGTATCCTGAGGAAGAAATCAAATATGGATTGCCCATTTTTCCAGATGATTACAAAGTTATTGATCATCTTTCCAGCGGAGTTTCCCCGATAGCCTGTATGTATTGTGGGCATGTTATTGATGGGCAAAGACCTGAAAAATGCCCAACCTGTAAACATGGGAAATTTGCAAAGGCCATGAACAGAAAATGCTGTTGATATTTAACACCCAAATCTTTAATTTGGAAAGAACAACCTGACTTCTGTTCCTTTACCCAGTTTGCTGGAAATGTTAATTTGACCATCCAACCTTTCCATGATTCTTTTCACGATGTAAAGCCCTATGCCTTTTCCTTGGAAAGATAGCGCATTCGATCCTCTTTTGAGATTCAAGAAGATATTATTGATATCTTTCTCCGGAATTCCTATCCCATTGTCTTTAATGTAGTAGGCAACTCCTTTTTGTGTTTTTTCACTATATATTTGAAGCGATGGGCGAATGTTATTAGCGGAATACTTTATTGCGTTGCCAATAATATTCGAAAAGATCTGGTAAAGACCACCCTTATCCGCCATAATGGGATGTAAGTCGCTGATATCAATTCTGATATCTTTTGCATTATTTAGAATTACGGCTTCTTCCACCCAGCTTGGTAGCATTTGGTCGAGGTAGATTTCTTCTTTTTCAAGAACGTATGTTCTTGCTTCACTTAATTTTACGGTTTTATCAATAATGTTGTTGAGGCTTCCAAGTGCACCATTGACGATTTCAAACCAATTTTCTTTTGTATCAGGACTTAAATTTTCTTTTTTCCGTAAAGTCTCCAATCCTAGCTTGGCTATGGATAGCGGGTTTTTGGCATCATGTGCTAAGGTATGGGTTAAGATTTCCAGGTCATGGTTCAGATTAAGTTTCTGTTCTTGATCTCTAATCAATAGTCTTGATAAATTGCGTTCGGTCACATCTATAGAAGTATGTAGGATGGCATAAGTATGTTGTTTTTCATCCAACAAGGCGCGGTATTCAAAATCAAAGTAACGTTTATGGAAAGTATCGCCTTCTTTTATTTCTGCGGGAGTATCTGTCGCAACGAATGTCGTACCGGTTTTCCAAACTTTCAACAGTATACTGGTAAATCCATCTTGGTCAAAATTTGGGAAAGCATCGCTAAACCTTTTACCGATTATGGATTCATTGGAATACCACATTTTTAACATTTCTTTATTTGCAAATGCAATATGGAGTTCAGGTGTAGCGTATATTGCCGTAGCGAGAGGAGCGTGGTCCAATGCTTTAATTATCAATTGATAATTTATATTATTTGACATAAATGTTTTTCCGATACAATTTCAATACTATTTAGGGATCAAAATTAATGTAGCTATTACGCTACATTTATCATGCCATAGCCGTTGTTGAATTGATTTTTACTTTTTTGAATAAATATAAAAAAATGGCCTTAGAGTTTAAAAAGTAAGAATCCTCAGCAAAAATGCCAAGGATTCTCAGATGCAGGTTGTATATAAAATTGCTAGTTTTTCTTTAAGTTATTTTATATCATTTAAATAATCTGATTTTCTGTTTTTGTTCCTGTTTGCCCTTGAATTGTAAACTATAATACTAATAATTAAAATGATCACAATTCCGAATATTAATGATAACCACATAAATCTTTAATTTTTAATATTTCTGCTAATGTTTCTCTTAAACGAGATTTAATTTTTAAGTATTATTTTTTTTGAAGCAAGTATAAATAGCAAGTTTTACCTGTAAAAAGCAGTTAGGTGCGGTCTCTAAGCTCTTTTATATGTTGATGAGCTATTTGTTGATCGGCTACCTGTGCTTGAAGTAAATCCACTATACCTGGATAATCTTCCAAGGCATCATTAAGGATTTTCTTGTAGGCATCTCGGAATTCGTCTTCTCCTTTCTCACAATTTTCCAATACCGCTTTCGCTGTATAGGGTGCTACCAAAGATTTTATATCCATCCAGAGTCGGAATAATTTACCACTTACCATGGTGCCTTCTTCAGGTTCCGCCCCGAATTGTTGTACATAGGGCAAAAGCTCATCCCTAAAGTTTTCAGACTGTTCCTTATATTTTTGAAACAATAGGGTGAGATCCTGTTCTTCAGATTCACCGCAAAGTTCCATTGCTTTTTCATAACCCGCAATTCGATCATTATTGATCTCAATTGCTGCATTCACGATATCTATTTTTTTATCTATAGTTTCCATAGTATGTAATGTTTTAAAAATGAACTCTTTGGAAACTAAATTAGTTTGCCCAATTTTTTATTTAGGTATAAATACGAGGTGTTCTAAGTGTAATGCTTTGTGGGGTTATTTGGGCTTTAATACTTTAATCAAAACTTTCCTTAAATATTCCTCTTTCGCCCTTTTGTTCATTTTCCTTGATTTATTTAAAACATTATCCAACTGTTCCTGATCATATTTTTCGATTAAAAGCGGGCAGATATAATGTTTTTTAGATATATTCTTAGAATTTCCTAATCTTAAAGCGACAAAATCATAGGCTAATTGTAAATTGGAAGTCCTAGCCTTTTTAGTAGTAGGTATTTCCAGCTCACTAAGAAATAAAAGGAAATCAAAACAGGCGTTCCACGTTCTAAAAGTTTTGCACGTCACTTCCGATTCCGATATCTCTTTCAGGTATAGGTTTAAATCTGTGGGAGTTAATGATTTTATTCCGCCAACTTCGGTCTCATATTTTAATAGATTATTTCCTTTAAGGCCTTTTAAATCCGATAAAAGCTTAAATAATTGTTTGTTTTCAATAATCTTCTCCTGCTTTACCGCCTTTTTCCCTATATAAGAAAACTTAATTTTTGATGAATTGGATAAGATGACATGCTTCTTTTTTAAGGTGGTCAATCCATAGGATCCATTTGCTTTGGTATATGAAGAATTTCCTACCCTGATGGAAGTAAGGTCCATAATTCGGATAGCAATTGCGCTTATTTTTGCTAATGTAAATCCATCTTGTCTAAGGTCTCTTTTGATCTTCTTCTGAACTAATGGTAATGCTTTTCCAAAAGAGATCAGTTTATGGAAATTCAATGATTTCTGAAGCTGTGACCAATGGGGATGGTAGAGGTACTGTTTCCTACCTTTTTCATCGAGCCCTGTTGCCTGGATATGGCCTTTTACGAGTGGACTTATCCACACGTCCCTCCAATTCGGAGGAATAACCAACGAATCAATTCTTTCTATTACTTTTTCATTGGTTATTCTTTTTTGGTCCTTACCTAGATAGATAAAGGATTGACCTTTTCGCTTGCGTTTATATCCGGTCGTATTGCAGTCAATATATTTTAGACCATTCTCTTTTAAAAGAGCAAGTTGATTGATGGCTTTGAACATGCACAATTAATGGTTTCGAATAGCATCTATTAATTTATCTTTTGTCATTTTGTGCCTTCCGGAGATTCCGATTTTTTTGGCTTCCTGCAAGAGTTCAATTTTAGATCTTTCGTCCAGGTCACTGGCTTTACCCCCTTTTTTACTTGAATTCGGATCATTTGAAATTCGGGCAGCCTTTTCCTTACTCATTCCTTTATCCCTCAAAGCTTCATACTTTTCATCATTTTTGATGCTTTTTCCGTGATCTTTTACCATGATATTCTCCTTTCTACGTTGATTGTGTAGAGGGAACAGTTGGCAGGTGTTTTGGTTTGGAGATAGATACTTGATTATTAAAAATAATTACTTTTTTGCGGCTTGTTTATATGCTTTGGCGGTCTTCCCGAAATTCTTTTTGAAGAGTTTATTTAAATGGCTTTCATCCACAAATTTGAGCTCACTGGCAATTTGGGCAATAGTCATTTCACTGTAGATCAATCTTGCCTTGGCTAATTCCAATTTGTAATACAGAATGTATTCCTTGATGCTCATGTTGGATTCCTGTTTAAAATAACGGCTAAAATGTCCTACAGAGAGATTGAAATGGTTAGCCAAGTTTTCAACCTTCAATAGATTATTGTCGAAAATATGATGACGAATGTAATCCAATACTTCTAAAAACCTGGAATTTGGATTTTCAATTTTCGACGTCGAAACAAAAGATTCCTGAATATTTCTTGATAATAGATTAAGTAATAACAATACGATATTCTTGGTGATCATTTTATGCCAAATCCGATTATATTTTGTTTCAAGAATAAGTTGCTTGATCAAACTATGAAATAGGGTAGAGTCATCTTTTCCGATCAGGCTCCCCTGAAATTCCCGGTAATTGTTCAGAATAAACTCCAATTGCCGAAATTCCTTACTGAAGTCCAAGGAATCGATTTTCGAAGTTTGGGTATCCGAGAAAAATTCTTCATTGAAATTGATCAGACAGAATTCTACATCATGATCAGAATCAAAACCATGCACATCTCCGGGCTTGATCAGAAAAAGATTTCCTTTGCTGAACTCAAATACGCTCTGATTAATCTTGTGGGTTCCTTTTCCTGAAAGTATATACACCAACTGGTAATAAGGATGTTTATGAAAGGCTGAAGTGATATCATCCAGACTAATAAGCTGAACCCCGATGGATTGTATGATGTATTTCGATCGCATATTACAATTTTACTTAATTAGGTTGGATTTTTACCAGTTATATAGAAAATCATGCCTTAATTTTGTGGGATAATGTTAAAAACTTAATTTATTTATTTAATAAATTATTTGGGTAAAATAAAAGGTTTGTTTCCTTATAAAAACATTTTTCCAAGAACTAGGAGAAAAAACTAAAATTCACTAACTATTAGAAAACTGGCATTCAAACTCGTATGCCAGTTTTTCTTTTTAGGGCAATTTAATTCTTTTTTTATTTTTTTCCATTAAACCTTATTAGCAGTTAGAAGTCATATTAGAAAACCAACGTAATTATGACCTCATGTCTTCGTATTTTTCTTTTTACGGTCTTAGTCTTACAGTTCTTTCATTTGAAAGCTCAGGATAAATCATTGATAGTCAAAGGAATTTCTAAAGACGAAGTATTTGCAAAACTGAAGTTTTATGCCATAGAAAATGATTGCTTCATTCAGAAATTGAACAGGAAAGAAGGGATGCTACAATGCCAATTCCTTAAAGAATGGAAGGAATTTATTTTTACTAAAGAAGAACGGTATACCATTAATCTATTTGTCTCTCCATGGAATGAAAAGGATTCAAAGATTAACCTTCAAATAATAAAAGATCCGATACACGTTTCTAAAGATGTTTATGTTGATTGGGAAATTTTAAAAGACGGGGAACTCTATACAGATTTCATAATCTTCTTGAACCAGTTTTTTGAAAAAAAGGAATGAATTTTTAATCCATTATATTAAGTAAAACAAGTTTATTTATTAAGTTGGAAAGCCCCGTAAGGGGCTTTTTCATTTTACGATTACCTCTTTTTCTGCATAAATCAACTCCCCGGTATTAGTTACTCCCTCTATGATGAGTTTGTATTTTCCAGTCTGGTCTGAGCTATAAAACTGAATCTGATTATCATTTACATTATCCACTAGGATATATGGCATCCAGAACAAGGTGGAGATGTAATTTTTCGAACTAAAATCCGATAATTCCGCTTTGGACATGCCTTGGAAAGTTCGCTCAGTATATATGGGTTCAATCGTACTTTCTCTTTCTGTACAGCCTTTGTAAATCGTGCGGATACCATTCACCAGGTAACTTTCACCTTTAACAGCAGGTCGACCATTATAAGGATGGTTCTGGCAGTTTAAAATATTATATGGACATACATAATCGCCACATTCATTTCTTCCAAATGTACTCCGTAAATCTCTAGGTTTTGCATAAACCACGACTTCCTCGATCTTATTCACATTAGGATCTTTTATCTGAAATTCTTCAGTGTTTTTCTTACGTGAAATCATCCCATATCGGATCAATTCCAAGGAATTTTGTTGGATATTGGCAAAGAGTTTTTCTAAGGGATTAGCGATTTTGATCGTTACATCCGAACTTCCCACTTTTTTCTTCTTTTGATTGATAGAAGCAAATAAATATAACTTATTTGGTTCTTGGATGGCTATTTGCCGGGGATTCAAATAGAATCTACCCATACTATCGGTCAGCTGTTGTTTTAGCCCGTTTCCAACCCTATACAGCAGGTCTACAGGTACTTCAATTCGCTTCAACGCTGTTGTGCTGGCGTATCCCTGGATATCCTTCTTCAAAGCAGGATTATTGCTAAGGAACTTGGAAGGCTGATAAGGATTTGCAAAGGCCAATTGAAAATTTAACCGAGAAACATGATCAAGGGTAGGGTCTGTTTTCCAGGCTTGCCCTAACCAGAAGTCCCAATAATAATAGCTGTCAATATGTTGTTTGTATTCTGGAATGATTCGATCCTCCAGCACACAATATAAAGTCAATATGGATTCAATGGCTTTTCCCTGAAAGTCGGATGTCTTCAGATTAATCCGAAGGCTATCTCTAGTGGATAAGGTATCTTTCGATAAGGCGATTTCAATTCCAGGTTTTTTATGGTAATTGGCGAGGAAATAAGATCGATCCAAGGTTTTGTTTTGCCCATCAGTGATCGTATATTCATAAATTCCTTTTTTGAAGTCCTTTAAAGGGACTACAATCCGTTTGCTTTTTTCATCAATCCCTGGAAGGGAGGAAACCAATGCGGTACTATCCTGCAAAGCCCTGAACTTGATTTGTAACGGCCCTGCCTGCGTATTTTCCAATGCGATCAGTAAGGTGTCTTTTGGCACATGGTTTTTATTGGAAAGATGGAAGATGTTTTTCTTGGCCTTATTGAGCGTATAATCGAGTTTAAAAGGAGCTGTTTTTGAAATAATTGTATATAAGGCATCTTCTTTCGGTACAAAGCTAAAAGAACCCATCCCTTGGTCATCTGATTTGGAAGTTAAAATCTCTTGACCATTCTCAAGGACAGCAATTTCAACAGTTAGCGGAGAACCATTCTCTTGGCTTGTCTGCCAATAAAAAAAGTTCTCCTTGTCGGCAAGTAAGGTTTTATCGGGATTGGAAATGGCCAATTTGATTATTGGGTTCTCCTCTGCGATTTTAAAATTGCTGTACTTTTTGTTGTTTTGGTAGAATATCTGCGTCATGAGGTTTTTATCCGATCGCTGAAACTCCTCCTTAGGTATGTTAATGATCGCCTGACCAAAAATATCCAAGGGTACTTCNNTTTTTCGCCTCTCAATTCTAGGTTCCAGGCCTTCACCTGAATTTCAATCAAATTTTTATCCCTGGTTTCCAATTGCTCAAAAGAACTATGGAAGGCGTTCAACGTTGGGGATTTGATGATGATCTTGGAGGAGAAAAAATGTATGGGTTTGTGTTCTGTATCCGTCACATTGCTGAAGGCAACCAAACGGTAGTCTCCGGGGACTAAAGAATCGGGAATGGTCAGACTTCCAGGGCATATTTTATTGGCCATTAAGTAATACCGCTTCACACTAAAGGAGATGCTATCTTCGCGTAATAATCCAACTGCTAAAAGATCGGGTGATAGGGTATCTGTCAACTCTTTGGTGTTTAACAGATAGGAGGAAAACCAAATGATTTCTCCAGGCGTGTATATATTCTTATCCGTAATCACATAAAGGATTTCTTTAGGAGTTTCCTGGGCATTGAGCGGATGTAAAAAAGGAAGGAGAATAATTTGAAAAAGTAAATAAATGGTTCTCTTCCAATTCATGGACGTATTCATATTAAGTTAATGATCGGTTAGCGAGCAAAATTGTAATCAATTTTACGTAAATTAATTAAATTAAAGACTTCTTTACCAATAATAAATCTTCGAATACCTTTTGTATGTCATATTTTAGTCTTTTTGACTTTTTTAAGTTATTTGTCAGTAATATTGTAAAATTTTTTTAAAAGTTGTTTTAAATGGAATTAACCCCATTGCTTCCGCAAATAAAAACTTATTTAGAGGAACATATAAAAAACGGATCCTGTGGTTATTGTTTTCATAATTTTCAGCACACCCAAGATGTGGTAGAAGCGGTTGAGGAATTAGCGAAATATTATGAATTAAACGATCAGGATCGATTTATTGTACTTGCTGCGGCATATTTTCATGATATCGGATATGAATCTGCTGGTTCGGAGGGTCATGAAGCTAGAAGTTCGGAAATAGCCCAAGATTTTCTAACAACGCATGGCGTTTCTAGCGAAATAATTGAACAAGTAAAGGGTTGTATTTTGGCAACTAAAATGCCTCAAGCGCCAAGAAACCTGTTGGAACAGATCGTTTGTGATGCTGATCTATTCCATTTAGGGAAACTATCATTTGATGAGCGAAATAAACTCATGTTGCAGGAAGCTGAGCAATTAAAGGGGGAGAAAATAGATAAGGACATTTGGCGTAAGCAGACCATTGAACTCCTTCAGAAACATGTTTACCACACCAAATATGCGCAAGAACAATTGGCGCAAGGTAAAAGGGATAATCTACAGGGATTATTGAAAAAACAGAAAAAAAATCTGGAGAAGCAAGAAGCTGCATTGGAAGCTGAGCGATTGAAAAAGCCAGAGCGGGGTATTGAAACCATGTTCCGGATTACTTCCGCGAATAGCCAAAGATTGAGTGATATGGCAGATAACAAATCCAATATCCTGTTGACTGTAAATTCCATCATTCTATCCATCATTGTAGCTGTTCTGGTAAAAGCATTGGATAATAATCCGCACCTGATCATTCCCACCGTCGTTTTAATGAGCTGTTCTGTGATCACGATGGTACTGGCCATATTAGCTACCATTCCAAAAATACCAAACGGAAAATACCAACCCGAAGATGTGAAGAACAAATCCGTGAACCTATTATTCTTTGGTAATTTCTATAAGACATCCTTTAAGGATTATGAAGAGGCCATGAAGAAAGCTATGGATGATAAGGAATTCTTATATGGGATGTTGACCAAGGATGTACACTCCCAAGGGGTAGTGCTAGGAAGAAAATATCGTCTATTGAGGTATGCCTATGGCGTTTTTATGTTCGGTTTGATTTTATCAGTTATTGCCTTTAGCATCGCTATTTTTATTACTAAATAAGGATAAAATGAAATTATTTTTAAGTCTGATCGTAGGATTAGGATTAATCTCCTGTCAAAGCCAATCTGCTGGAAAAGTAGATTCCATATCTGAAAAAGAAAACAACAAAAATGAGCAACAGGATACCCTTGCCTATGAGCGCGTGTATACATTGCCTTCAGAATTGGATGAAATATCAGGAATAACCTTCCTGCCCGGAAATTTGGAAATTATTTATGCCGTTCAGGATGAAGAGGGAATCTTATACGCCTATTCGCTTAGCCAAGCTGAAATTATTGGGCAGTATAAGTTTGCTGGAAAGGGCGATTTTGAGGAAGTAGCAACCGACGGAGAATTCTTCTATGTGCTAGAAAGTAAGGGAACTATCTACAGTTTTCCTGTAGATCTCAAGGATACCGAAAATAAAGTCCAGATCCATAAAGGTCTTTTGGAAAAAGGGGAATATGAATCCATGGCCTATGACCCTCAAGAGGAAAGCTTAATGGTTGTTTGTAAGGAATGTAAACAGGATAAAGGAAGTCCGCAACTGACCGCTTATCGTCTTTCTATATTGGAAAATGGAAATTTAAGCCGTAAAAACAATACTATCATTTCCCTTGAAGGGGTTACTGCGGCCAATGGAAAACCTATGAAGAGTTTGAAACCTTCAGGCTTAGTTAAAAATAATCTACAAAAAAAGTGGTTCCTACTATCTTCGATCGACAAAAATATCCTCATTTTGGATGCCGAATTCAAACCCATGGAGACCATCTTTTTAGCTAAAAATCAGTTTCAACAACCTGAAGGAATAACCTTCGATGCACAACAGAAGATGTATATCAGTAGCGAAAAAAACAATGCTGATCATGCATTGCTCTTTCAATTCAAGAATTAATAGATGAGACCATTTTTTGTTTTTATTTTAAGCTTTTTTCTAGGACTTGTACAAGCCCAGGAAATAGAAAGGCGCATGATTATTTTTGGGGATGCTGGAGAAATCAACGCCACGCAGCAACTCCTAATCCAAAAAGCACAGGACCTTGTTTTGAAAGATAAAACCCATGCTTTTTTCGTGGGCGACAATATCTATCCGGATGGAATGGCATTGGAGGATAAGGATAAAGAAAAAACTGAAAATATTCTAAAGAGCCAGTTTGAAGACTTTCGTAAAGCCGGTGTGCCGGTTTATTTTTTGGCAGGTAATCATGATTGGGACCATTCCGGTAAACTTGGTTTGGAAAAAGTAAAAGCCCAAGCCCATTACCTCGCACAATTCCAGGATAGAGATCTGAAGTTTGTACCACAAGCAGGTACTTTAGGGCCTGAACCCATACAGCTTGCAAAAGATGTAATAGCCATTACCTTTGATAGCGAATATTGGCTGTTCCCACAGCATGGTAAGGATATAAAACAGGATAAAGAAGATTTTATCGAAGAATTGAATGCAATTCTGGAAAAAAACCATGACAAAACCATACTGATTTTTTCCCATCATCCCATGAAATCCTACGGCGAACATAGTCTGAAATACAACTGGAAAGATCATCTTTTTCCACTTACCAGGCTCTGGAAACCCTTATACATCCCCTTGCCAGCAGTAGGTTCTTTATATCCTTTGGTAAGATCAACAGCTTTTAAATCTGCTGAAGATCTGAAACATCCATTATATAAGGAAATGATAGCGAAGATGACGGCCACCGTTGCAGATCATCCTAACGTGCTTTTTGTGGCAGGACATGACCATGGATTGCAATATATCGAAACTGCAACATTGAAACAGGTGGTTAGCGGTTCTGGAGCAAAGCATTCCAGCATTCAACCTTCCAAAAATCTGATGTATAGCTACGAAGACCAAGGATTCTGCGTCATCGATTATTTGGATGATCGTAATCTGCTATTATCCTTTTATGTCTTAGATGGTCAAAACTCACTGATCAATGCTTTTAAATTAACGATAAAGCATCAGGCAGTGAAATAATATTCGACCAAACCAATAAAATATGTTACTACACAAAGCTCATATCGATAATAACTTCCTTCAAAACGGAGAATTTGAGGAAAATATATCCTTGTGGCCATTCCTTAAATACCTTCAGAACAAGCTTGAAACGGGTGAATCCAGCACCTTGCTCACCCAATTTGCTAAAGAAATGATCCAGCGCAAAATGGAAGTTTTCGGTGATCTGCAAGTTGATAACCTGAAGCACTACCAAGACGTGTTCGAGGTTATCTATCATTTGGCAAAAGGCATTCCTTCAGGTGATCAGGTGAATTGGGCATTGGGATATCCCATTCCAGATCGCGTATTCTGTGGAACGGAACCATTTTACGAATTGATACATCACGATTTTAGCCGAATTTCCCCGCCAGAAACACAGCATTTTCTGGAATTGGAATTCATCAATAAAAGATTGTTGTTGTTGATCCTGGAACGGTTTTATGATGTTCCTGCTTTAACAAATAGAGACCGATACGTTAAAAAGGATGTAGAATTCAACCGATATTATGAATTGGATCTAGATTTTACGTTCGTCCATATTAAACCGATTGGAATACTTCCAGAGCTTGACCTCCGTTCCTTAAAAGGGAAAGATAATATCGAATTTAAGGATATAGAACCCATCATCCAACGGTTTGACCTGCGAAATTTCTTGTTTGAAGGATTTACTATTCTAACGTTTCAAGATTGCCAAGAGTCTTACATGTTTGAACAGCTCCAGGATCTGGTCAATAACATCAGTATCCAAACCGGTAAAGACGGACTGGCAAGACTCAATGCAATTTTAGGCGATATCATGGCATTTAAAGGTGTAAAATCTTCTTTTTACCCGATTTTAAAGCTGAATGATATACCCATTTTATCTCCTGACCTCGCTAAAAACTCCATATTATTCCACCAGGATGTTTTTTACAGCGAGGAGGCGCAGAATGGAGAGCTCTTAGCTTATTTGGATAAACCTACGATTCTGGCATTTGGAGTTGCCGATAATCTAGATTCGGAACCTTCAAAATTGCTAGAGCCAATTAAAAACACAGGGCTACATTCTTATGTCTGTTTTCCCTTGTTCCAACAAGGTAAACTGGTTGCAATCATGGAGTTGTATAGTTTTGATGGGGTACAGTTAAATCGGAAAATGCTGGTTCAAATCAGAAATTATTATGGGTTATTAACACAATTAGCAAATAATATCCTTTCGGGCTTCAAATCAGCATTAAATGATATCATTCTTCACCAATATACGGCTTTACAACCCGCAGTAGAATGGAAATTTAATCAAGTAGCAGCTGCCTATATGGGTGACCTGATGGATCAGGTAAAACATCCGGTGTTGGAAAAAATTGTTTTTCCGCATGTTTATCCTTTTTACGCTGCGGTAGATGTGAAAGATTCCAGTATCCTTCGAAACAAATCCTATCAGAGCGATATCCTTTTGCGAGTCGATTATGTTAAAAAACTCATCGCCAGACTTCAGGAAACAGATCCTACACGTTTAAATAAAAAGTTTTTGGATCGATTTGCGGAGGTGCAACAATGGACAAGTGAATATTATTTGGACAATTATCTTTTGGATATTCTTGCCTTTTTCCAGGAAGATATTCCTTTTTTTCTGGATAGCGTAGGAGCATCAGAAAAGGATCTTAAACTGCCTTTGATGGCTTGCCGGCAAAAGCTGAAGTATTCGTATGAGGATGTGCATTCCAGTAATGGTGCTTTTGAGCGTTCTCTTCAGAAAATAAATCAGTTGCTGAAAAGTGAAATGGACCATTTCAACCAAAGGATCCAAGCCATTATCCCTTCATATTTTGAAACCTTTCGTACAGATGGCATCGAGTATGATCTATATGTGGGGCAATCCATTGCTCCAAGAATGGATTTCAAACCCAGTATGTTGAAAAGAATAAAGATGGAACAGATTGCCAACATAGCCAGGATAGGCCAATTGGCTGCTCGCATGAAGCATGATCTTCCTATNNATTCCTTTAGAAACCACCCAGTTGATTTTTATCCATCCCAACCCGATAGATATCAGCTTCAGGGAAGATGAAAGACGTTTCGATGTGGAAGGCTCGTATAATATCCGATACCAGATCATTAAAAAAAGAATAGATAAAGTCAAGATTTTAGATAGTGAAGAAAGATTGGTAAAACCTGGTTACATTGCTATAGTTTTCAATAGAAATCAGGTGGCGAGGGATTTGAAATCTTGCTTAAAAGAAGTTAACGACATGGGCTTGATAGAAGCTGAAATAGAAGAAATCCGTTTGGAGAAACTTCAAGGAATCAGTGATTTGAAGGCTTTGCGCGTAAAAATTAAACTTGATTAAAAATACCTATGTTAGTGTTCAAGAAATTTGTAGGTATGTTCTGTTTTCTCCTTTTATGGAGCATCCAGGGCATTGCGCAACAAAAGGATAGTATGGAAACCGTTATTGCTCCGGAATACGATAAAGTAGGCTTGGTTCATCGGTTTTGGTTGGGCGATAGCTATAGAAAACTGTATAATACCCCGGTAAAAATGCGTGTACTGGATCTATCCACAGAAAAGGGAGGATTATCAATCGTGAAATTAGGAGGAGGAATGCAAACGCAATCCTTGAGGTTGGTTGATTCATCAGGTCGAGAATGGGTGCTGCGTTCTATTCAAAAATACCCGGAAAGAAGTTTACCAGAAAGTCTCCGAAAAACCATAGCAAAGGATATTGTACAAGATCAAATCGCTATTGCACATCCTTTTGGAGCTCTCACAGCGCCTACGTTCCATGAAGCTTTAGGAATACCTCATGCCGTACCTGAATTGGTCTATGTGGGGGATGATCCCCGCTTAGGAGAATATAGATCTGTTTTCAAGGATAGGGCCTATATGTTTGAACCAAGAATGCCTTTTGAAAATGAAAAAACGGATAATTCTGCGAAGGTCATTGAAAAATTATTGGAAGATAATGATGTCAGTGTAGACCAAAAATTGACGCTGCGGGCAAGATTGTTGGATTTTGTACTGGGAGATTGGGATAGGCATGAAGACAATTGGCGCTGGGATCCGGAAAGGCTGAAAGGGAAAAAAATATACAGTCCAGTTCCAAGGGATAGGGATAAAGTATACTATAAAACCTCTGGTGTTTTTCCTGTGCTATTATCGCGGCAATGGTTAAAAGCACACCTTCAACCCTATAGTCCACATATCAGGAATGTGGCCCATTGGAATTTCAATGCGCGTCATTTCGATCGTTTTTTTCTAAACGATCTGAACGAAAAGGATTGGCGAGAGGAGATCGATAGTGTTCAATACTTAATTACTGATTCCTTGATTCGGCAAGCGATGCTAGAAATGCCCGATAGTATTGTAAAATTGAGTTCCGAAGAGTTGGAATTTAATATCAAATCCAGACGTGATGAACTCCAGAAAACTGGAATTGATTATTATAAATCCCTAGCGAAGGTAGTGGATATTCCTTTATCAGGGAAAAGGGAGTTTATCCATGTCACTTTTGAAGAAGATGGCCTGCAGGTAGAAGTGTTGAACAAGAAAAAGGATGGAACAGAAGGGGCAAAGCTCTTCAAAAGAAAATTTAAGCCAGAAGATACAAAAGAAGTCAGGATTTACGGATTAGCTGGAGAGGACGAATATCGCTTTCAAGGTAATTACAAATCGCCGATTAAGGTGAGGATAATTGGAGGAAAGGATTATGATCAGTATACCGCTTCTCCGGATTTTGGGAATGCGGACAACCTCTATTTTTATGATACGAAAGTAAAGAACAATAATCAATTCGACGGTTTAAATGCGGCACATTATCGATTAAAAAATGATAGTTCCGTTCATCGGTACGATTATCATAATTTTGTATATGACCGTAAGGGTGTACTGGTCAACCTGAATTATGGCGTAGATCGAGGATTGATCATTGGGGTAGGATATCTGATTGAAAATCAAGGATTCCGAAAAAGTCCGTATGCTTATAGACATGAACTATTGGCTAGTTATTTGACAGGAAGGGAATCCTTTATGTTTTCCTACCATGGCCACATCAAAGAATTATGGTCAGGGCAGGATTTGTCCCTGAAAATAGATGCTTTGGGACCATTCAATCAGAGTAATTTTTTTGGTTATGGGAACCAAACGGTTTTTGATAAATCAGAAGATAAAGAAATTTCATACTACCGAAATAAATACGATTTGATCAATGCCGATGTGTTTTTGTCCTATCATCCACTTCAGCATTTGAAACTTTTCTATGGGTCGAGTAGTTCCTTTTATTTTTCTTCGGCAGGTAAGAATATGGATCGTTTTTTACAAGGATTCGCCGAGCGCCATCCTTTAGAAGAGGTTTTCCATAACAAATCATTTACCGGAGCTGCAATCGGGATTGATTATGATACGAGAGATCATCATCAGCATCCAAAAAAGGGGATGAAGCTTTATGCCCGATTGGATTGGCAAACGGAGTTGGCAGGACAGGGTAGGACTTATGCGGCTTTGGATCAGCATGTCAGCTTTTATAAAACCGTATTCCAGGATTACCTTACCTTGGCCAATCGGACCGGTCTGCAGGCGGTATGGGGAGATCCCTATTTCTATCAACATGCGCAGATAGGAGGCGAGAACAGCTTGAGAGGATTTAATTCCCAACGATTTACCGGGAAAACGGCGCTCTATAATAACTTGGATGCCCGATTGAAATTGGCTAGCTTTAGCTCATACCTGCTTCCCGGAACTTTCGGATTGATTGGGTTCTATGATGTAGGCCGGGTATTTATGAGTAAGGAAAGCTCTAATAATTGGCACCATGGTTATGGAACAGGGATCTATTTTATGCCTGGCGATTTAATGACCATTCAAGCGACGGTTGGGATCAGTAAGGAAGCGGTCCTGCCATACATCCGTTTTGGTCTGTCATTTTAATAGCTTTATAAAATTCTTCGTAATTTTGTAAAAGTCAATAATTTAAAAATACATCATCATGAAAAATACAGTTATTGTAGTGCTTGTTATCATAGGAGGGATTATTTTTCTGAATGCGCAAAATCGGTCTGAAAAAGAGACCTATGTTTCGAAACCTGTTCCAAAAGGGAAAAAGGAAATCTATTTTGCAGGCGGTTGTTTCTGGGGTACCGAACATTTTTTTAAACAGGTGCGCGGGGTTACAGGTACAGAGGTAGGCTATGCCAATGGAAAAACGGGGAAGCCGAGTTATCAGCAGGTAACCACCGGAAGAACGGGATTTACCGAAACGGTGAAAGTAATCTATGATCCTGCCATCGTTAGTTTGGATTTACTTATAGACCTTTATTTCAAAACGGTTGATCCGACCAGTTTGAACAAACAAGGAAACGATATTGGAACACAGTATCGTACGGGGATATATTTCAGCAATCCAGCAGACGAAAAGACCATCCAACAAAAGTTGAATACACTGGCAAAAAATTATGCGGATAAGATTCAGATCGAATGTTCCAAACTGGAGAATTTTTACGATGCGGAGAATTATCACCAAGATTATCTGGATAAAAACCCAGGGGGATATTGCCATATCGATCCTTCCCTTTTTGAATATGCCAAGAAAATAAACGCCAAGAAATAAGGTTTTTTTCTCCCGAGGACGGGAAATAATGCTAAAATATGTTAAATGTGATGAATGATTACGATGATTTCGTAAGATGTTCTATTTTTGGTTAAAATCCACTGCTAATCATTTATTGTGGGAATCAAAAACCTGTTATTTAATATATTATGAGATATTTCCTCTTGTTTGTAGGATTTGCCCTAGCTAACCTTGTCCATGCCCAAAACAATGCAGAAATCAAAGGAAGAGTCTTTGATGGCAATAAAAAACCATTAGAAAAGGCGACCGTATCCATAGTTTCCGAAAAGGATTCTCTGGTATTAAGTTATTCCTTAACAGATGATAAAGGGAACTTTGATTTCGTCAGGATCCCATCTCAAAAACCGATTATTCTCTATGTGTCCTTTGTCAATAATCCCACCTATCAAAAGCCTCTTCAATTAAAAGCTGGAGAAAAACTGCAGTTGGATAGTATTATCATGGGCGGGAATATGATCGATGAGATTCTGATCACGGCGGTGCCACCCATCCGGTTGAATGGGGATACATTAGAATATAAAGCCGATTATTTCAAAACCAGACCAAATGCCACCGTGGAGGAGCTCTTGCAGATATTACCCGGTATTCAAGTGAATGCGGACGGGAGTATATTTTACCAAGGCCGTGAAGTATCGGGAATTCGAGTAAACAATAAGGATTTCTTTGTGCAGGATATGAAGATTGCCACCAAAAATTTGGATGCATCCCTGATCGATGTGGTCCAAGTTATTAAAGACAAGGGAGAATCTAAACGAGAAATATTAGATGATACCAACCTTCCCATAGTCATTAACCTCAAGATGAAGAAAGAATTCCTCAAGGCCAATTTCGGAAAGTTTTATGGAGGGGCTGCCACCAGAGAACGCTATGAATCGGGCGCTTTGATCAATACTTTTCGCGATACCTTGCAGGTAAGCTTTATTGGCTTTGCCAATAATATTGGCCGATCAGGCTTTGATTATTCAGAATTGAGCCAATATGGAGGACTCAGTAGGGGAGAGAATTGGAATTTTGTATCGTATGGATCATCTGGCCTAATGAATCAGATTTCTTCTGGTATAAATGTGAATTATGATATTGCCAAAAAGTTAAAGACAAACTTATATTATAATTTCGCTAAAAATGATCATCTTTTTGAACAAACGGATTTGATCAACCGCTTTTATGATGAGATTACAGATCGTTCTAAAAGTTCAGGCAATTCAGAATCGCATCAAATCAGACATGAAATGCGGGCTTTCGCCAGGTACCATGTGGATACTACGGCACAGGTTTCCTTAGATCTTCGACTGAATACAGGAAGTAATAATTTTACTGGAAAAAATGAATCGGTTACTTGGCGTAATGAGAATGATCCTGTAAGGGACGTTAATTCATCCAGTCTTTCCAATAATAAAAACATTAATTTTAACTATCGGGTAAATGCAGAAAAGCGGTTGACTAACAAGATGATCCTTTCTGTAGAGCATCAATACTCCAGGATTAATCAAGATATATTCCGAAATAATGATAACTGGAATAGGTACTATTTATTAGGAGATAGCATGGTAGACCAAACAGTACGATCGAATGTCGTATCTTATACCCAAAACTTAAAGAATAGGATCAGCTTACAGGTTCCATTGAATAAGGACTTCAATTTTGATGTATTTGGACAGTTGAATGTGGATGAAGAGGAACAATTGGAGGAACTGTTGAATCGATTGAATAATCCAGAGTTTGTAAATAGGGACGATGTGGCCAATAATAAGAATATCCGGAATACGCGTATGATTTTAGGTACCAGCTGGAATATTAAAGTGATAAAAGACTTTCCGATTTCCTTTGGATTGACCTATCAAAATTTAACGAATAGATTTGAATATTTTGATAAATTACCAAGTAAAAATGAAGCAAAGGGCTATTTTTTACCTAATGTAAATCTAGCATATAAAGGATGGTCAGCCAGTTATTCCAGATCTGTAAATCCGCCTTCCTTTAGTCAGATAATAGTACTGAACAATGATATGACCCCTACAGTAATGGTCTATGCCAGTCCTTACTTTGAAAATGTGATTAAGAATGATTTTTCATTAAGGTTCTATAAGAATTTCACAAAATCCAAAACGTATATCAATGTTAGTGCAGGCTATGGTGTTTCGGACAATAGTATAATTTCAGACTATTATTACAATGTATCTGACGGGACTTCCAGCCGCCAAAATATCCAGGCCAGTGATATTGGAAGTCTGAATTGGAATGCCGGTTTATCCCAAACCTTTTTGCAGAATAAAACTTGGAGATTAACCGGATCAATAAATGGGTACTTTTCGAAGAGCGATCGTTATGCTCGGATCAATGGCGAAGAGATTTTGGGAAAAAATTCCTGGGGAGATATTTTTGGAGATATCACTTTCAGCTATAAAGATAACGTGACCATAAGGCCAAATTATGGTTTTTCGATTAATGGTGTAGATTATAAAAATGACTCTCCGAACTTCAGGTCAGTGAATAATATCACTCATAACTTTGGTTCTAGTATTTTGCTGAACAATATCAAGAAATTCAGGTTAGAAGGTTCCTACACTTTAAGTAACCTAGTGATTGGAATCGACAATAAAAGAGGAAATCGTCATCTTGTAAATGCTTCTGTTTATTATCCCGTTCTTGGTAAAGGGGAGTTGAAGTTATCCGTATTTGATCTATTGAATCAACGTGTTTACAATAATTATTATGCGAGTGAGAATTCGAATGGATTTAGGACAAGCGTAAATCTTAGACAATATTTTATGTTAGGAATGGTATATAAGTTTTTGAATACGGGGGATAAGAAATAAGGTTAGCTTCGGAGTGAAAGTAAGGTGAAAGTAACCTAAAAGTAGGCTTTTACTATGTAAAGCATACTAAAACACGGTTTAAGGCTGCTTTAACCGTGATTTTATGACGATTACATAGGAAAATATTAAGGAAACGTGGATTCTTAAATATTTTTTATTAAAATCCTGTATTAGAAAGGGTGTATCAAATTAAAGATACACCCTTTTATTTAATAAAAAATTCGTTAATTACACGTATATTTTTATTGTATAAATAAATTATAGATTTTTATCATATCTGATTTTAATTAATTAAAAAGTAAATAATTGTAATTATTTGCTGGTTACGTAATTTAAATAGTAAATTTCGCCTGTTTTCATGAAAAATTATAATACTTATTCTGAAAAAGAACTTCAAAATGCTATTGCTGAAGGCGATTTACAAGCTTTTAATGAATTCTATAATCGTTATGTTGATAATTTGATTCATTTTGTCCATGGTAAATTGGACGATTTAGAAGAAAGCAAAGATATTGTACAGGAAATTTTTGTAACAATATGGCGTGAAAAAGAAGCGATCACATTGATTAATTCCATATCCTCCTATTTATATAGAATAGCCATCAATAAAAGTTTGAATATTTTTAGAAGAGGTAAAATAGAAGCCAAATACATTGCCTCACTTGGCGATTATTTGGCTAACCAACAGGTTACTCTTGAAGAAATTAACTTGGAGGAGGAACAAGAGAAAACCTTGCAAAACGCTTTAAAAGAACTACCTGAAAAAATGAGACTTATTTTTGAATTAAGATATTATAAAGGTAAGAGTAATCAAGAAATTGCTGATTTATTGAATATATCTATTCAAACGGTTTCCACACAAATGAAAAGAGCCTTGAAAACTATCCGTAAGCATACTCAGATATTGGTTTTTATGGCTATTCTTATTAATTTATAATTTTTTTTACATCTACTGTACCCTCTCTTTATAACATGTGTGTCCTAATGTAAAGAGACCTAAAAATCCTCTACCTATCATGGATGATAATTTTAAGAAAGCTGAAGACCTGTTAAGGAGGTTTCAGAATGGAACGTCCTCATTAGAGGAAGAAGAGTTAATTAAAAGCTGGTTTTCAGATTTCAAATTTGAAAACCAAGATCAATCAATAATCAACTATGATAAAGAGGTTCTTTTTCAACGGATTCTGATTCGCCTCGCCGAAACCGAAACACCGGTAAGGAAATATAAGCCTATATGGTGGTCAATAGCTGCCGCGGCAATTATGATTTTCGCATTTACTGTGTACCAATGGACTAATCATCAAAGAATGGAAGATCCTGTGGTGCAAACTCTAGAGAACGATGTATTACCAGGGAAAGATGAAGCAACTATGGTGCTGGCAGATGGAAGGGAAATTGAGTTGAATGCTAATGGTCTCAAGGAAGAATCAACGTATGGAGTAAAGGTGGATGAAAAATTAGGGATTATTTCCTTTTTGAATCCGAAAAAGAAACTTACAACCAAATTAGAATACCACACCATCAAAACTGGATATGCTGGACAATATACGGTCATCCTTCCTGATGGTAGTAAAGTAAAATTAAACTCCAATTCCTCTATTCGTTTTCCTATTGGGTTTGGTCGAGAACGAAATGTCGAAATGGTGGGAGAGGCGTTTTTTGAAGTGGCTAAGGATGAGAATAAAAAATTTACTGTTGATGCAGGATATCAACAGATAGAAGTTTTAGGGACTCAATTTAACATTAAATCCTATCCAGAAGAATATGAAACAACCACGGCTTTGGTCTCGGGAAGTTTAAGGGTGAGATCAAGTAATAAGAATGATATTAATGAATTTATCCTAAAGCCTGGAGAACTGGTGAAAAATGGAAAAGGAAAACAATTGATAGTTGATAAAAGTGATTCGAACAAAGAAAAAGCATGGGAACAGGGTGAATTTTTCTTTGACGGTGAAAACCTACAGGAGGTATTGAGCACGGTTGCTCGGTGGTATAATGTGAAAATAATCTATGAATATCAGCCATCGCCAGATACAAAATATGGAGGTATCATATCCAGAAACAAAAGATTATCAACGGTATTAAAACTGTTGGAAGATAAAGAAAATGTAAATTTTGAAATCAAAGGGAAGGAGGTCATCGTTAAAAAAAGATTGAAATAAATTACTTAAAAAAATATTAAACCTAAGCGTATTATTTAACTAACCTTATTAATTCATGGATTTGAAAACATTCCTACGATTAAAGAGGGGTAAACAGGACAATAACCTACCAAACCAATGGCGAAATATTCCTAAATATTGTGTCCTATTATCCTTATTAGCTACGGCAGAGCTAAGTTTTGCATCTGTACAACAGATTCGAATAAATAAAAAAAATGCCAAGATTGAAGAAGTCTTGATTGAATTGAGAAAGCAATCGAATATTGACTTTTTTTATAATAAAGGTGATTTATCAAAAGAAAATCCCCTGAACTTAAACTTGAACAATGTTAGTCTTGAAACAGCCTTAAGTAAACTTTTGGAAAACACAGGTTTAACGTATGCGATAAAAGATGGTATCGTTGTTCTCAGTCCTAAAGAATTTAGACAGCAGAATATAACCGGCCGAGTGGTCAACCAGCAAGGCGAAGGGATTGCAAATGTCTCCATCACAGCAATAAACCGAACTACTAAATCTACTTCTATTGGCGCGCAGACTAGGGCAGATGGATCATTTTTAATTCCTGTTTCGAATCTTCAAGACACTTTAACTTTTTCAAGTGTCGGTTATGAATCTCGTACAATTGCGCTCAATGGGCGGAATACCCTAGAGGTGGTATTGAAACAAAAGGTTCAGGAACTGGAAGATGTCATTGTTACTGGTATCTACGAACGTAAAGCTGAAAGCTTTACCGGATCTTCCATGACGATCAAAAAGGAGGATATCAAAAGGATGGGAAGTACAAACGTATTCCAAACCCTAAAAAATATATCGCCAAGTATGTTCTTGGATAATTTTGACATGGGATCTAATCCTAATACATTACCCGATCTACAAATCCGTGGAAATGGAAGTCTGCCTATAACCGAAGATTTAACTTCAGGATTGAAAGGTAATTATTTGAAATCTCCATCTCAGCCTTTGTTTATTTTAGATGGTTTTGAAGCCTCCGTTGAACGAATTTTCGATTTGGACATCAATCGAATTGAAAGCGTAACGATTTTGAAGGATGCTGCTTCTAAGGCAATTTATGGATCGAAAGCAGCCAATGGGGTCATCATTATTGAGACTACTAAAATGGTTGGTTNNCTATAACATGAGTGTGAATGTGGAACTTCCGGATTTGACCAGTTATAATTTGACTAATTCAATGGAAAAGTTGCAGGCAGAGGTTATTGATGGCATGTACAGCCCTAAATCTACTTATAATGAGGCCGATTATTATATTCAAATGCAAAAATTGTATAATAGCCGTAAGAAATTAGTAGAGGAGGGATTAGATACTTATTGGTTGGCAAAACCATTGCAAAATGGTGTAGGAAATAGACATTCCTTGAGTGCCGAATTAGGATCAGAGGATCTTCGTGTATTAACTGATTTTACCTTCAATAATGTTTCAGGAGCCATGATCGGCTCTGGAAGAAAGAATATAGGTGGAAATATCTCTGCATCCTACCGATTGAATAAATTTCTATTTAGAAATGTAGCATCTTTTACATCTAATAAATCGAATGAATCTCCTTATGGTGATTTTTCAGAATATGTAAAAATGAATCCATATTGGCGTGCGGTAAATGAAGACGGAACTATTCCATTTTATGCAGAAGTATTCAATTCCTCGAACATTACGAATCCGCTGTACAATTCTCAATTGAACATTAAAAATACAGACAGCTATTTAAATTTTACGAATAATTTATACCTGGAATGGATGCCGATAGAGGGTTTAAGGTCGACCGCACGGATTGGGATTGATACAAAGACTTCGGATGCGGATGAATTTTATCCTGGAAAGCACACCAAATTTGCACNNGCACTTTATACAGATGAAGTCACGATCAATAGGAAAGGTTCTTATCAAGTAAATAATGGTAAAAGCACCTATCTATCTGGAGATTTAAACATAAATTATAGTAAGCAGATTGAAAAGAATTATTTCTTTGGGAACTTAGGCTATAATGTAAGTGAAAAAAAATTTGCTGAGCGGGTATATTTTGCAGAAGGTTTTCCAAGTGACCGTTTGCAGGATATCATTTTTGCTAGGAACTATGCCATAGATACAAGACCTTCTGGATTGGATGGAATTACGCGAGATATGGGTTTCTTAGCTGCTTTTTCTTATATGTGGGATAATAGATTCATATCTGATTTTACCTATAGGGCAAATGCCTCTTCTCAGTTTGGAGCAGATCGTAGATGGGCCTCTTTTTGGTCAGTGGGCTTAGGATGGAACTTACATAATGAGCAATGGTTAAAATCATTAGGCTATGTGGATTTATTCCGTATTCGCGGATCGGCTGGACAAACAGGAAATCAAAATTTTAATTCCAATGCTTCTATCGCGACTTATAAATATGCGTTGGAAGCCTATTACAATGGTTTTCCTGGATCAGAATTATTCAACATGGTCAATCCAGGTTTACAATGGGAATCATCAAAGGATTACAATGCTGGTCTGGATTTGAAGGTAGGACCTGTAGGTATTAGAGCCGATTATTACGTAAGGTATACCGAAAACCTGTTAGCAGATATTACACTTCCTAGTTCTACAGGTTTTGAATTGGTGAAGGATAATTTAGGAAAAATTAAAAATAATGGTCTCGAAATATATGCGAATTATACTGCTTGGCAAAGAGATAGAAATTTTCTCTCCTTACAATTTGGAATAGAAACCAATGAGAATAAAATTGTAGAATTATCCAATTCTATGAAAGCCTATAACGACCGTATGGATGCTTTGGCTGCAGATCGTGGAAATAATGTACCTATTAAGAAATATCAGGATGGTATGGCGATGGATGCGATTTGGGCAGTGCCTTCGTTAGGAATCGATCCAGCAACTGGTAATGAAATTTATATCAGAAAGGATGGAAATACCACTTACAGTTGGAATGCTTCTGATATGATTGTGGCAGGTATTGCACGTCCGAAATATCAAGGAACCTTTGGGATTCAAGGGGAGTTCAAAGGAGTTGGTCTTTCGGTTACAGCCCGATATTTAGGTGGAGGACAATTATATAACCAAACCTTGGTTGATCGTGTAGAAAATGTAGATATGATGTATAATGTAGACCGCAGGGTGCTTACAGGTCGTTGGATAGAGCCAGGTCAAAATGCATTATATAAGAGATTGGGTGAGTATAGTATCCCTTTGGAAAATGGATCTGTCACACCCGCACAAGAAATGACGAGGGCAACGACTCGTTTTGTTCAGGATCGTAAAGAATTAGATATAGCATCCATTAACTTGTATTATGATTTTTACCAACATGCTTGGCTGAACAAATTAAAATTGCAACGTCTGAGAGCTTCATTCAATATGAATGATGTCGTTAAATTTTCGTCAATTGAGATCGAACGTGGTTTAACCTATCCATTTTCAAGAACAGTTTCTTTTTCACTAAATGCAACCTTTTAAGATCATGAAAAGAACATTAAAATTTTACGGTTTGAGTTTGGTCATTCTGCTTTCCTTACAATCTTGTGAGAAGTGGTTTGACGTTACAGCAAATAACCAGATAAAAGCGGAGGACCAATTCTCATCAGTGGATGGGTTTAAAGATGCTTTGATGGGCGTGTATTTGTCCATGGGAAATGGTGCAATTTATGGACTGAACACTTCCTATAATTTAGTAGATGTTTTGAGTCAGCAATATGCTGCATTTATTGCAGGAAATACGGAAGTTGGTGAAATACAGAAGTTTAATTATACCCATGTGTCTAGTGAAAGAAATATAAAAAACATGTGGGATAAGTATTACTTTTCCATAGCCAATATAAATAGCTTACTTGAACATATCGAGAAGAGTGAATTTGCTTGGTACCAAGGAGAGAAAGAGATCATCAAAGGAGAATTGTTGGGATTGCGTGCATTTCTTCATTTTGATTTATTACGCTTTTTTGGTCGATCAAATTATGCCAATAGACCTGATCTACAAGCTAGACTAACCATTCCTTATGCTTTAAAATATAGTAAAGATTATCCTGTCCAGTATTCCTATTCCGAAACATTTGAATTAATGGAAAAGGATATTGCAGAATCGTTGACCTTATTAAAATTTGATCCTATTTCGAAGGGAACTCTGATATCAAAGGAAGCAATGTTGAATATTAACCGAGATGGATTTTATGATAAAAGGCAAAATAGGATGAATTATTATGCTGTTAAGGCATTGCAAGCACGAGTTTTCTCCTGGCAAGGAGGTGCAAAAATGAAGGATGCAGCTGAAGCAGCGGAAGAAGTGATCGCGGATTCTTACGCAAAATTATTAGGACAAAATGAATCTGTAAATCTAAACAAAACGATTGTACAAGAACAATTATTTGGTTTGAAGGTTAATAATTTACAAAACAGCCAATTTTATTTTGATGGCGATCTATTAACCAATCCTTTTGCATTAAGAATGCAGGGAGCGACAGTAGCTGAAGTTTACGAGACAGAAATTCCAGAAATTGGAGCGGCAGATATTCGTTTTAATACCTTGTTGATTAATGGAAACGCAGGATATGTGAGTTCTAAATTAGTTAATAGATCGATGAATGATTTAGATTTCAATGTGATTCCCTTAATCAAAATCCCTGAAATGTATTATATAGCATCGGAATACTATGCATCAAATAATCTTTCCAAGGCTATTCAATTATTGGAAAAGGTTAGAGATAGTAGACGCATTGTGCAACCTTTGCCTGCTAATCTGAATTCGGAAACATTTTCCCAGGAATTGTTGAAGGAGTATCGTAAAGAGTATGTCGCCGAAGGACAGTTGTTTTTCTATTATAAGCGCTTGGGTTTACAACACATACCCAACTATTCGGCTTCTATTATTGCTGATGATAAAATATACATGTTGCCATTTCCACCTTCTGAAATTGAATTTGGAAACAGGGAACAATAATTCATCCTTTAAACAAGATAATTATGAAAGCTAAAATAATATCAATCTATAGTCTATTATTAGGTGGATTAATAGCGTTTTGGAGCTGTGAAAAATCAGAACCTACCGCATTTAATTCCAAAGCGGCCATCATATTTGATTATTCAAATTCCGTCGGGGCCAACAAGATAAATTTTTCCTTTCTGGGAAAGCCTGAGCAAATTGGAGAAATCCGAATTCCTGTCATTGTTAATGGATTTCCGGAGGACAAGGATAGGGTTTTTGAAGTTAAAGTAATCACTGATACGATTACCAATGCGCAAAGCGCGGATTACCAGATTGAACAGGGAATAGTCCATGCTGGAAAAGTTAGGGACACATTGATTATAAAGGTTCCAAAAACTGAAAAGCTAGAAACAGAGGTTTTAAGATTGTTTCTTCAAGTAAAAGAATCGAACGATTTTGATGCAGGAATAATTGAACGTCAGTTTATCGAGGTTTCCTGGAGCAATCAAGCTATTATGCCTACATGGGGAGTGTATTTTAGAACATTTTTCTCTTCTGTAGGAAGTACTAAAGCCTATCGGATTTTTGTTGAAACCACAGGTTTGACCAATTTTGCGGCAGCAGATTTTAGGCCCTATGGTCAGGCTGGTGCAGAAGTGTTAGGTAAGAAATTCGGTGATTATATCAGGGCCTGGAATGCAGCTAATCCTAATGATATCCTAAAACACGATGATGGCACCCAAAAAGGAAATCCAATCGTTCCTAGGTATTAATTTCGAATTATTTACCAATAATTAAACGAAAATGAAAACTAAAAAATATACATATAGCTTATGGATCAGCCTAGTTTTTTTGCTGTTTTTTGCTTCCTGCAAGGATGATCTAAGTAGCTTAGATACAAATAAATTGTCGGATATAAAGGTAGATACCGTAGGGCAAAGCACGCTATCCGTATTTCAATTTGATGAATTGGTTCTAGATCCCAAAATTTTAGGAATTGGTCCTGATGATCAGTTGACCTATGAATGGTCGATAAATTTGGAGCCATGGTCTACAGAATATATTACCATAGGAACAGAGAAAAAACTGACTTATGAAGTAGGTTTTGTACCTACAAATCTTGACAGGTTGCATCAGATCGTATTAAAGATTAAAGATGAAAAATCTGGAGTTACATATATTCAAGATTGGCCATTAATGATTCGGAATGGAATTGGTGAAGGATTGGTAATTGTGGAAACATATGATAATCAAAATACCGATTTGAGCCATATTATGTCTCCTTTAGTGACTCCTGATTTTAATCAGGAGAAAATACGGACTAAAATCTATTCAGCAGCTAACGGTGCTACCATCCCTGGTTTAGTAAATTCTATGATTTTCACGAAATTAGGATCCAATAATGTATTATTAGGAGGAACCTCCAACTCTATTTTTGCTATTAAAACATTGGATTATTC
Organism: Sphingobacterium sp. UBA1575; assembly: GCA_002322865.1. Lineage (GTDB taxonomy): Bacteria > Bacteroidota > Bacteroidia > Sphingobacteriales > Sphingobacteriaceae > Sphingobacterium. The sequence goes on from DCOH01000033.1 coordinate 144,739, forward strand.
CTTGGGCGATCAAAATGAGAAATTATTTTATGCACCTCAAGATAGCTATGGGCCAGAAAAGCTAGTAAATTTCGTGCAGAACGAGATTATGATCCATAAGGGAAAATTATATGCGAATTGGTTGCAGATTTCAAAATTTGGGTTGCCTTTCACAAATAATTACAATATCCCAACTATTTTAGGAATAAATAACCGCTATGATTATCCAAATATTTCCTTAAACTTTTATAGTGAGGAAAAGGGGCATTTTGCGTATCAATATTCATTTGCTTCCTATGGTGATCGTGGTATGCGACCAGTTCCAGCTGCTACTGTACCTTTTAATCCAAATGATCTTCCAAATAAACAGAATATTGCGGCAGGAATAAGTAACCAAGGCGAATTTATTCATATCCTTAAAGATAAATCTTCACAGAAATATGGATTATATAAATTAAGTGCGGGAGGATATGATAGTGAAAATTGGGTTCCAACTCCATCTGTTCCAAAGAAATTTATGGACCTGTCCAATGCGCCAGAAATAGACCAAGCCATAAAATTTTTGGTTTTAGATAATCAGCAAGTGATTTTATATGCTACTAAGACTAAAATTTATGCAATCATGTATTCTGCATTAAATCCTGCCTATGGCTTGCGATATTCGGTAGCATCTGGAGAAGAGATCACTGCTTTAAGTGTCTATTTACAAGCTGATTATCCAATGGTTAATCGAGAGAATTTTCCAAGAAATGGCAAGCAACTGATTTTAGGAACTTATAATGGTACCGAAGGTAAAGTACATGTTCTTCCATTGATTAATGAGGGAGTGGCAAATGTCGACCAGGCGAACATTAAAACATATAATGGTTTCGGAAAAATATTATTTACCATAACACAACTTTAAACCAGATAGCCCCTTAGGCTAAAAATCTTTGGGGCTTTCATTTTTGATATTATGAGGAAAATTTTAAAGATCGCACGATTAGAATTGAACATTCTGTTCTATTCGCCAGTGGCCTGGGTCGTCATGATCATTTTTTTGATCCAATGTGGAATATCCATTATGGATCTTATACAAGTGAAGGAAAGTGACCAACAATTAGATAAAGTAATACAGTCTGTTACGATTGATGTTTTCTCAGGTAATAAAGGGTTTTTTCATTCTGTTCTTAAATACACTTACCTATATATCCCTTTACTAACTATGGGTATAATAAGTAGAGAATTAAGTTCAGGTTCTATAAAATTACTACAATCATCACCTGTTACCAACTTTCAAATCGTGATTGGTAAATATTTGGCCTTACTTGGCTTCGGCTTGTTTTTCATCTTGGTTATTTTCGGAATTGGATTTACAGCCAGCCGTTTGATTGATAATTTTGATTGGGGGATCCTCTTGGCTGGTATGGTAGGAGTCTATTTGTTAATTGCTGCATATGCTGCGATTGGTTTATTCATGTCCAGTTTAACATCCTATCAGGTCGTTGCGGCGATCAGTACGTTAGCTATTTTCGCTGGATTGAATTTTATTGGTGAAATAGGGAAAGGAAATGAATTTGTTAGAGAAATCACTTATTGGTTATCCTTGCAAGGACGGACTGACCATTTTATAAATGGGATGCTTTCCAGCCAAAATATAAGTTATTTTGTTTTGGTAATTACTCTCTTTTTAGGTGTTACAATCATGCGATTGAATGATGGTCGTGTGATCCGTTCTGAATTGCAAAAAGCGGTGCGTTATATCTTATTAATAGCGGTGATATTATCGGTAGGATATTTTACTTCAAGGCCTACAAATTGGCATTTTTGGGATTTGAGTAGATTTGAAGCGAATACATTAACCCCAAATAGTAAAGAGGTTATCTCCCATTTAAATCAAAAGATTAAAATGAAGAATTATGCAAATATTCTTCATCCACATGGAAGATTGGGGACACCGAAATGGCGGAAATTTGATTTGAAGCAATTTGATATGTATACCCGGTATATTCCAGAAATGGAAATGGAATACATTTATTACTATGATTATGTGCCTTTATATGCGGATAGTTCTATCAATTTATTGGAAAAGGCTCAAAAAGCAGCTCTTGCCCATGAAATTGATTTTGATCAATTATTATCCCCGGAGGAAATCAAAAAACAGATCGATTTATCTCCCGAAAGAAATGCTTACGTTAGATTCATCCATCATGGTAAGGATAGTGTTGCTTTAAGAATGTTCATGGATGCTACTGGTTATCCAAACGAATCTGAAATCACTTCTGCTTTAAAGCGATTATATACTAAAGTTCCGATTGTTGGTATACTTAAGGGGCATGATGAACGAAGCGTAACCAAGATAGGTGATAAGGCATACAATACCATTACCACTGAAATTGGCCAAAGAGCTGCCTTGGTGAATAATGGATTTGATGTTAAAGAATTAGTAGCTAATCAAATCGATAGTTTGGATGGAAAGTTGGCGGTGTTGGTTATTGCCGACCCATTTACTTCTTATTCTGATGTTGAACTCGCAGCTATCCATCGATATATTGACCAAGGAGGTAATCTGTTACTATCCATTGAGCCTGGCAAGGAAGCTTTAGTTAATCCAATACTAAAGAACATTCCGGCAAAATTTGAATCTTTCCAATTATATCAAAAAACAAAGGATTTGGAAGCAAATGTTCTCGTCGGGCGGGCAGCTAATAATGAGTTAAGTAAAAGTTTTTATGATAATCCCAATGCCGTATTGTCATTCGCTGGAACCACTGCTATCCGCATGGATAGTAACTTAAATGGTTATAAAAATGAAGAATTGGTAATGAGTGGAAAAAGTCAGGTATGGAAAGGTAGATTAGCGATTGATACCGTTTTCCAGAAATCTGATTCTATACCTTATATCCTAGCTACTGCTTTATCTAAAAAAGTCAATGATAAGGTACAAAAGATTGCTTTGTTTGCAGATGCTGACTTTATGAGCAATGCAGAATTAGGCCGCTTCAATCTAAGAAATGACAATGGTGGTTTTACCATTAAATTATTTAAATGGTTCTCTGATGGAGAGTTTCCAGTAAATACCAAAAGACCTGAATCGATCGATAATAAAATTTTAGTGGAAGCTGGAACATTAAACAGCATAAAATATATCTGGGTATTCATTCTCCCAATCGTTATCGCTTTGGTAGGAGGTTATTTATTAATTAGCAGAAAAAGAAAGTAAAAAATGAGTACGAGTATAGCAACAATAAAATCATTGTCCCATAGATATTCAAGAGATTGGGCAATTCGTAATATTAACTTTGAGGTTACTGAGAAAGGGATTCTTGGACTATTGGGTTCAAATGGTGCAGGTAAATCAACCACCATGAATATTCTTTGTGGGGTAATCAACCAAACGGAAGGAGAGGCCTTAATTGATGGAATAAATATTAGACAGCACCCGGTGGCGGCGAAACGTTTAATAGGATTTTTACCTCAAAAGGCCCCTCTCCATTTTGAATTGACCGTGGATGAATATTTAACCTATTGTGCGAACCTGAGGGATATTCCTGCACAAGATATCCCAGAAGCTGTGGAAGTAGCCAAAAAGAAATGTGGTATTAGCCACTTTAGTAATAGATTGATCAGTAATCTTTCTGGAGGTTATCAACAACGTGTAGGGATTGCCCAAGCAATCATTCATAATCCAAAATTGGTGGTGTTGGACGAGCCTACTAATGGTTTGGATCCAAATCAAATATTGGAGGTAAGAAAGTTGATAAAAGAAATAGGGGAAGAACGTTCGGTCATTCTTTCTACACATATTCTTAGTGAAGTTCAAGCCACCTGCGATAGGATCATCATGATTGAACATGGAGAAGTGGTATTTGCGGATACGATGAATGCCTTTAACAATTATATTGAGCCCAATTCATTAATGCTCCATTTAAGCCATGCTCCAGATAAAAAGGAATTGGAGGATTTGGCATTCATAGATCGAATTGAAGAAGTAGAAATAGGACAGTTTCGTGTGTTTTTCAACGATCCAAACCAGGTAACTCAAAAATTAATTCAGCTAAGCGCCGACAAGGGCTGGGGGTTAGCGGAGATCTATTTAGAAAAAAGTTCGTTGGATGGGGTTTTTGCACAATTGTCGGCAAATACTAAAGGAAGGGAATAGCATGGGAAAAATCATAAAAATTGCACGCTTAGAATTAAGCATTCTATTTTATTCGCCAATAGCATGGATTATTCTGGTCATCCTTTTTTTGCAAGGAGGATTAGCCTATTTTGATATGCTTTATAGTCAGGAAACTCAGCAACAACTAGATAGGGATTTAAGTGTCTTGACTCGCGTCATGTTTGCTGGAGAAAAGGGGATGTTCTCCACGCTTATAGAATACCTTTATTTATATATTCCATTATTGACCATGGGTATCTTCAGTAGGGAGTATGTTAGTGGTTCAATTAAATTGTTGCAGTCCTCGCCTGTTACAGCTACACAAATTGTTTTAGGTAAATATCTTTCCATTGTTATCTATTCCTTTATTGCAGTAGGTATGCTGGGTCTATATGCGGTTTCAGCCTATTTTTCTATTGAGCATATGGATGTTAAATTTGTGCTATTTGGACTATTGGCTCTTTTTCTTTTAATATGTACATATTCTGCTATTGGTCTGTTTATGTCCAGTTTAACTTCCTATCAGATTGTAGCAGCCATTAGTACTTTAGCTTTACTTGCGTTTTTAAATTACGCTCAAATCCTTGGAGCGAAATACGATGGCTTTCGTGAGATTACGCATTGGTTATCCGTAGGAGGTAGGGCAGAGGAAATAGTGAATGGATTGTTAACAACTAGGGAGATTGCTTATTTCTTGCTGATCATTTCATTCTTTCTCATGGTCACAATTCTGCGAATTGTTCAGGAAAGAGCAGGTACGAAACCTATAATTAAGACATTACAATACTTGGCTTTAGCAGTTGTACTTTTAGGAATTGGATATATAACCTCTCTTATTCGTTTTACGGGTTATTATGATACTACTCAAATTAAGGATAGAACCATATCAGCATATGGACAATCAATAGCCTCAAGAATTGATGGGCCTATAAAGTTGGTTACTTATATCAATGTCTTAGATCGAAGAGCAGAATATGCTTCACCAAAAAATCGTATAAATGATTTAGCAAATTTTGAATCTATTAATAGGTTTATTCCTCAGCTGGAGATGGATTATGTCGCTTACTATGATAGTATACCATATTTAAAATTGGATTCAAATGAAACTTTTCTGAGCAAATCTGAAAAGGCTGCAGATGCCCTAGGGATAAATTTCAAGAAATTATTGACCCCGGAGGATATGAAAAAATTCCCCGAAGTTGCTCTTGAAAATAATACGTTGGTTAGATTTTTTGAATATAAAGGCAAGCGAGTTCCCTTACGCATGTTTGATGATATGTTTGTGTATCCAAAAGAAGGGGAAATCAATGCTTCCTTAGTAAGATTATTGGATGGGCCTGCAGTTCTTGGACTTTTATCTGGGAAAGGCGAGCGTGGAATTGATAATTATGGCAATGGGGAATACAGTATTCTTTTAAATGGTCAGACTGTTAGAGGTTCATTGATCAATAGAGGATTTGAAATCCAGAAGTTGAATGCATCTTCCTTAGATGATTTTAAAGGTGTGGGCATTGTTATAGCCGACCCTAGAGAACCTTATACTACCGAAGAATTAAATTCGATTTTTCGTTATATAGAACGAGGAGGCAATATTTATTTATTAGCTGATCCACAGGGAAGTAAGGAATACCTGCAACCGATAGCAGAAAAATTGGGGCTGAAATTTATGGATGGCACCTTAATGCAGGATAGTGATGATTATGATGTGGATCTTCTGCGTTTGTATCTCACCCCGGAAGCTGAGGAAAATGGATTTTTGTATTATGAGGGTGCAAAGTTGGTGATGAACAAAGCTATGGGAATTGAACCATTAAACGATAACAAGGGTTTTTCAAGGGTAATATTGATGCGATCAGATGATAAGGATACTTGGAATAAGTTGGGAACCTATGATCTGAATATAAAGAAAGAGGTTTTTACGGAAGGGAAAGATGTTCGGGTTTCTGTTCCTACTGCGATTAAACTTTTGCGAAAGGTGAATGGGAAAGATCAACATGTTTTTGTATTCGGCGATGCTGATTTCATAAGTAACGCGGAACTTAACCGATTTAATATTAATTCTATTAATTCCCTAGTAGCGGGAAGAATCTTCAATACCATTAGAGATAGAAAAGCTCTAGTTGGTGCGGAGAAGGATAAAGCACCCGATGTGATCATTAAAGCAAGCCGAAAATCTATCAATACTCAAAAGTTATTTTATCTTTTGATAATTCCAATGGTAATGGCAGTGACAGCAGTTGTCGTGCTTAAGCGTAGAAAAAGAAAATAATACTAACGTTTGTTGTTTGAGTTTAGTATGGAAAGGTCCTTCTTAATGTTGGGCCTTTCTTTGTTCTTATGGAGCTTTTTAGAAAGCGTTTCAGCTTCTGCAATCAATGTATCGATATATGCTGTCCGCTCATTCATCAGCTCCGGATGGAGCACAAAACCCAATTTGGTCCTATTGATGGACAAGCCAACCAGTAAGGCATTGATTCTATAAGCAAGCGTCTGGAAATGCTCAATCTCTTTTTTATGGAGCCTTCCTTGGATTGGATCTTTAGCAAACTGTTCCAAGGAATCATAACTTAGCGCCAATGCAGATTGGGTAAACTTTCTCACCAATCTCAAATCATAATAACTCAGTTCCTGAACCTCATAACTCTCCTTGATTTTTTGGAAGAAATTCCGGAAATGGTCCAATAATCGGTTGGTCTGTTGCTCAATCGATCGATAATGATTGATCGGAATGGCCAGACATCCCAAAACAGCAAATATGGATCCCATTAAAGTAAAAGCAAACCTACTTCCAAGAATATCCTGAATGGTTCCTTCAAAGGTATGTTGACCGATCAGAATGGTTATCGTAATAAAAATTACACAGACCAAATAATTTGGTTTATTGAACAATAAGAACAGGTAAAGGCAAAAGATCGCTATACCCATCAGGATAGTGAAATCCTTGATGGTCAACAAAATCAAAAGGCTGATGGCTATTCCGATAAGAGAGCCTATTATCCGTTGATAATTTCTTTTTTGTGTAGTGGTAAAACTAGGTCTGGCCACCAAAATAATGGTCAGCAAGATCCAGGAAGCATACCGGTATTCTGGAAGCGCATAACCAATAATACCACCCAACATCAATAAAATAGACATCCGGACCGAATAAGAAAAAATCGGCGACTTGAAGTTGAAATTGTTAACAAGCGTTTTGAAATCACTTTCTGGTGCCACAAAATCCTTAAAGTTCTTACTTTCAACCCAGCTATGATCAGCTTCCAAAACCTCCTCCTTCATATCATGTAGGATATTTGCGATCTGTCCTAATTGCTTAGCAATGGAAATGATCAGTTCCTTACGGTGAAAATCAGCAATGAATTGGTCAACTTCCAGCTGCACCATGATTTTCTCAAACTCTTTCTTCCTTTTCAGATTGGAAGACTTTGATTTTTTTAAATAATTTAATTCTGCGGTTTCCTTGGATAGGATGGCCAATGCACGACGGATAAGGGATAAGGTATTCCCAGATTTTAGAAGCTCCCGGATCCTTTCATAATCCTGATCTACCGCCATTAACAATTCATAGAGATCAATGAGTTTATAGAGCTTGGCAAGCCATATTTTGGTCCGAAGATCTTTTTCAGAATGTAAGTTTTTGTTCTTCAGCAATAAGGACCTTACAGCTTCCAATTGATCAGAAACTTTGATCTGTAAAGCACTGAGTTGTTTATAGGTTTTGGGAAGTGGAATTTCTTCGTTGTAACAGTCGATCTTTAACCGGATGAGTTGGGATAAACTCGTAATACCCGATTGCACCGCAAATCTGAGTGAACGATAAGGAAATAGATAGACCTGCAATAAACTCAGGATATAAAAACAGATGGCTCCTGCAGTAACAGAAAGACTGAATATGATGGGATCTTCTGGGCGAAGACCAATTGTAAAACTGGCGACGATCAAGCCGAGGTTCCCGATGAAATTGATGCGGAATCCTAATAAAGCGATAAAAGTGTAAACAAAACCAAAAATTCCCAACAAGAGAACAATGATAGGGGAATGGTTTGCCAAAGCGGTGGAGATACTGATCGAGGTAATGGCAAAAACCGGGATACAGTAAGCAAAGGAAGTCCATTTATCTTTTTTTGTTCCTGGCAGATCGGTTAAACAGGCGAGTAGAACCCCAACAGCAAAGGCTATGGCGATATGCCCATCAAATAAGTAAAAAACAAAAATAGAAGGGATAAGGATAATCAAGATATTGCGTAATGCATCAAAGCTCGATTCGGTTTTTAAGAAAGAAGATATTTTAGAAAATACGCTCGTTGCCAAATTATATAAGGGTATCTATTGTTTTGTGGTTGCAAAAATACGTAAAATTAAAATGATTGGAATTATGTATGGTGTAATATATTTATCATAAAATATAATTCTGAATTACATTAAATTAAAGGGGGCTTATGACAATTATTTGGATTATATTTTGATTTTAAAGAATAATGTTCGGATTTAAAATAGACCACTTTCTAAAAGAGTATACTGGAAATCGGAATGCTGAACAATAATTTTTTACTATGAAAAAAAATTAACATTTTTTTAAGTGTTCTTGAGTTTCAAAATTGTAAATTTATGCTGTAGAAAACCAATTAGGATTTCAAACCGGTATCTGATACAATAAAGAATAATTTTCTATTATATGGCGGATTCCAGGGACAATTTTATGTTTTACACGTCTTACTAAATAGAAAGGCTTAAAAGGAGAAAATATATCGAAATCCTTACAATCAAATTAGAGAAAACCTAATTACATTTGAAGAATAAATTATTAATCTAATAAAACCAGTACATTTAATATGAAAAAAAGTGTTATATCACTTGGAATTTTAGCTGCAGCTTTATCATTTTCACAAGTTCAAGCTCAAATTGTGAAACAAAAGGGTATTACCCAAGAAGAATTGGTAAAAGAAATCAATAAGATTGCTGCCAATTCAGATAAGGAAGCTCGTGATGCTGCCCTTACCAAGGAAGCAGAAGCTATGATGGCCAGTAAAAATGAAGAATTTGCAGGTATGGCAAGTTCCCTATTCCGCTTTATAGGTAAAGCAGATAAAGCAGAAGAAGCAGATAAATCTTTGTTAAAGCGTTTTCCTAAAGGAACTAAAGCAAGGGGAGATGCCTACAGTGCCATCTTCAAAACAGAAGGAATTACCGCTGTAGAGTTGGAAAAGCAATTGGCAGCATGGGAAAAGAAATTCCCAGCGAAATCCTTCAAGGAAGAAAATAGAGCTATCTATGCACAAGCCAAATCCAGATTAGCTAGCGCTTATTTTAAAGAAAAGAATGCTGCAAAAGCGAATGAAATTCTTCAATCGCTAAAATCAGAAACAGCGTATGCGCAATTAGCGAGTTCTGTAGCCGGTGGATTGGTTAGGGAAAAAGATTATACCAATGCTGAACCGATTTTAGCAGACATCTATCAATCATCTTATGATGCTTTCAACTCTGCTGATGATAAAGTTAAATCAAGTCCTACTGCGAGAGCATATCCTACAATTGCAGGAAACTATGCACCTGTTTTGATCAATGCAGGGAAGGCTGAAAAAGGTCTTCAGGTATATGAGGGTCTTTTTAAGGTTGATCCTTATTATTCTTCTGCTCCAGTTTATGTATTGGGTTATGCAGATGGTATCCGTAAGACAGGAAGAGACTTGGACGCCTTTATGTTTATTGATAATGCGTTGATCCAAAATGGTAAAAATGATGATTTGATAAAGGTTCAAAAAGAACTTTATGAAAAATTGAACGGAGCGAATGCTAATTTCGATAATTACCTAGCCGCTGTTGACAAAAAAGGTGAACAAGCTATGATTGCCAAATATAAAGGGGAAATGATCAAAAAAGAAGCACCTTTGTTCTCTTTGGTGGATCGTGATGGTAAAACAGTTTCATTAGCAGATTATAAGGGTAAAGTGGTTGTCCTTGATTTCTGGGCAACTTGGTGTGGTCCATGTATCAATTCATTCCCAGGCATGCAGGCTTCTGTAAACAAGTATAAAGACGACAAGGATGTGGTATTCTTGTTTATTGATACTTGGGAACGTGGCGACAATTATAAAGATTTAGTAAACGAGTTTATCAAGAAGAACAATTATACCTTCCATGTGCTTTTCGATGAAATGAAAGATAAAGAAAAGGCGGCTGTTACAGCTTACGGCGCAAAAGGAATCCCTTTTAAAGCCGTAATCGATAAAGAAGGCTTTATCCGTTTTGAATCTTCTGGTTCTTCTCCAGAGGTAGATAAAATTGTGAAGGAAATGACTGTAAAGATTGAATTAGCTAAAAACGCGAAATAATCGATAAACTGAAGACATCGTAAAGGAGCGTTGAAATTTCAACGCTCCTTTTGTTTTTCAATAGTAGCATGAAGTATCTTGAATATTCTTTTCTAAGAATGGAATTATAAGGCTTTTGCACCGGCAGAAGCCACCTCATGATCATCTTCCACGGTGCTTCCACTTACGCCGATAGCGCCAATGATGGTTCCGTTGTTATCCTTGATAACCACACCTCCCGGAAAGGTGATCAGTCCATGGTTGGAATGTTCGATATTGTAAAGGGCTCCACCTGGTTGGGATAATTTTCCGATATCCCCGGTATCCATATTGAAATACCTGGCCGTTCTTGCCTTTTTCTGAGAAATATTAATGGATCCTAACCAAGCATCGTCCATCTTGTTAAAAGCCACTAGATTCGTGCCTGCATCTACCACTGCGATATTCATTTTTACCCCTAATTCTTCCGATTTTTTAATGGCTGCATCCATTGTTTCGTATTTTTGATGCTTATACGGGCAAAACACCTGGGCAATACATCATGCAGGAAAGATTGGTTATGGCTTGCAATATGTTGCTGCAAGGAAAATTGTCCATTTCAGAAGTCGGTTATAGATCGGGATTCAATTCATCCAGTTATTTTGTTAAACAATTTAGGGCAATGTACCAATGCACGCCAGGGGAATACGTTAAAAAATTCTGTTAACTGGAAAAATATAATTTTGATAATATAATTCCAGAAGACTATATTCGTATAACCTAACTAATTGTTAATGAAAAATCTTCCATTATTAATATGGATGATATTTGTTTTTCAGGTAGCTGCTTATTCGCAGGATACCTTGAAAGTTCCAGGCGCCAATGACATTCGTATAGTTCAATATCTCGGAGAATATGTAGATTGTAGTGGAAGGGAAAGGGCGATACAGGTTGTTGAGAAATGGAAGCAAGGCAAATTTCAGCCTATGCCAGCAGGTTCAGTTGTAAATCGTGGTATCACAGATTGTACCCACTGGTTTTCCATTAGCATTTCCAACCAGTCTAAATACCGGGAGAACTATTTATGGAGTTTCTACAATGATGGTATAAAATTCAGCCTGTTTGAAATGGCTGATTCTTCCAATTTCCTGATTTCGAGAAGGGACCAATCGCATTTTATGAAATTAACGGACCGAGAAGTACCCTTAAGATCAGTTAGTTTTGAAATTCCACTGGAGGCTGGACAAACCAAAAGTTTTTTGCTTAAAACGGAAGTATTTGGGCGAAAAACCCTCTATTTTCCAACCGATATCAGCACCAAAAGTGATATCCTGCTTTATGAACTAAACTTATCTTTTTTGCTAGGTAGGTATTATGGTTTTTTCTTTTTTGCCATACTTTTCAACCTCTGCCTGTTCATCATCCTTAAAAAACGATTCTATGCCATGATGTTGGGCTATATCAGTAGTTTGGTGGCTTTCAATACGGTAGAATATCTACATGATGTGTACCTCATCCCTTCTTCGATATATGAAGGATGGGCGCGGATTCCAAAATTATGTTTCCTGGCGTTGACTTTATATTTTAATGTACGTGTATTTATTGATTTTGTACAACAGGATAAGTTTCTTCCTAACTACAGCTTGCGGTTGAAACTCTTGAATAGGGTTACCCTCTTCACCATATTTTTTTACTTGTTGTTGAATTTACTTCTGCCACAACAAATTCTAATTCTGGAGTTTTTTCAATACTTTTTTGTAGCCGTTTTATTGATGCAGACCATTGGTCTTTTAATGAATATTTCGGTGTCTATTCGAAATAGAACACCTTTTATCAAACAATATCTGCTTGGAAATACCTTGTTGTTTATTTCGGTTTTGCTTTACCTGTTCAGTTCGCTAAATTACCTCTACATCCCTCAGTTTGTTAAACCAGGAAATATCATTTTTGCATTTGCAGTAGAGGTTATCTATTTGATGATCGTTTTCACGGTGAAGTATAAACAGGATTTTGAGTTTTTCAAAAGAAGTATTGAACAGAGTGAAGAGAAGAGAAGGCAGTTGGCCCATGAACTGATCATTACCCAGGAAAAGGAACGGTTAAGGATCGCACAGGATGTGCACGATGGCATTGGGGGAACTATCCAAGGACTTCGTCTGCTTCTTTCGAAAGAAAGCCTCAAGCAATCCGATAAAGTCCAGGAAATGCTGAAGGGGATCAATTTTGATTTTAAACGGCTGATCCATCAGATTGCTCCGAGGAATCTGGAACTGAATGGCCTTTTTGAAACCATCCGATCGGATGTACAGGCTTTTGCCCACCAGTTTGAAATACATTTATCCTGCATTGGGAATGAATATCACATCCCTTGGGATATGAAGATCCATGTGTTCAGAATCTACCAAGAATTGTTGACCAATGCGGTTAAGCATGCTAAAAGTGCCACATTGATTGAAGTTGATCTGGCCGTGGATGAATCGGAAGTACGGCTGATGGTTCATGATAATGGTCGCTCCGAAGAAGTAGATATGGATTTGATCGGAAAGGGGATGGGGATGTCGAATCTACGGTCAAGAGTTGATTATTATGATGGAAGTTTTCATTTTATAATTAACGATATGGGTTGTTCGGTAAATATCGTTTTGCCACTTATAAAGAAAGGGATTAAAGATGATTAAATTGGTTAATATTGATAATCATAGGTTATTTTCGGATGGTCTACATGCGCTACTGGCTTCTGAAACTGATATGGTGCTCTTACAACGTTATTCGGATGGTAATCATATCCGTGCCATGTTAAATCAACATGAACCCGATATTATTTTATTGGATATGTACCTGAACGAAAGGTCAGGGATTAGCATTGCTAAGGAAATCAAACAGCTCAGGCAGCAGGCAAAAATCATTATATTATCCTTGGAAGTCAACCAGGCATTTTTTGCGAAATTGAAGGAGATCGGCGTAGAGGGCTATAGTTCCAAGGAATTGGATGCTGAAGATTTAATTGCTGTGATTAGGAAGGTATTTGAAGGGGAAATAATCTACGGGGATGAAAAAACACAACATAGCAGCTCAGAAACCATCATGAAAAATGATTTTGGACTAACCGATCGCGAACTTGAAATCTATAAATTAATAAAAGAAGGAAAATCTAGTCAAGAAATAGCCGAAATATTATTCCGTAGTGTCATGACAATCCGGACACACCGGAAAAACATCCGTCAGAAACTAAAATCGAGAATCCGCAATCATGATGGCTTATTCGATTAAAAAATCCATGTTTCCAAAAGCCTAAACCAAACCCAATAGTTAAAATTATGTTATTTTTTCTGATTAACATTTATGTTACAGAAAAGTAGCTGATTATTTTTTTACATTTAACGAAAATTTTAAAAAAAGGTTTTTGATGTCTACCAATTATGACAATAAATGCTTTATAATATGAGGCATTTATTTAAATTATTTTTACTTTCCTGCTTTACAATTCTTGCTTTTCAGGCAAATGGACAGGAATTTGGGGAATTGAATGGTTCTGTGATCGATAGTGCCCGCAATGCAATTGAAGGCGCACGGGTCTACCTCATTTCGGGAAAAGATACCTTAAAGACTTCCAGTAATAAGAAGGGTGAATTCAGCTTTAAAAAAGTGAAAATGGGTCCAGCAGAATTGCAGGCTTCCAATATCTCTTCGGATATGGAAGTGCGCAGCGTCGAAATCTCTGATAAGCCAACCACCGTACGTATTGTACTCAAAATTAAGACTATTCAATTGGAGGAATTGGTCATCAAAAAGAAACCTAATCCGATTACCATCAAAAAGGATACAGTTGAATATAATGCAGAAGCATTTGATGTGCTGGAAGGCGATAACCTGGCCGACCTTATCAAACAACTTCCCGGGCTGGTGGTGGATGAGAACAACAAAGTGGAATCCAACGGAAAACCTGTCATGAAACTACGGGTGAACGGGGAAGATTTTTTCACCAATAACCTGGATGATTTCATCAAGAAATTGCCGGCGGAGATTGTTTCCAAGATCCAGATCATTGAAGATTATGGCGATGAAGCTAATTTCACGGGGGTGAAGACCGGCGAACCTGGTAAGTTGATCAATATTGAAACGAAGCCGGGCATGAACAAGGGCAAGTTTGGAAATGCCAATGCCGAGACGGCAAGTAATGATAAGGCAGAAATTGGTGGGGATTTTAGCTTTTGGAAAGAAAAGCAACAGAATGGCGCCCGTTTTAACGTGATGACGGAAAATAATGGTGCGGGTATCAATCAATCCTTTAATCTGTCTGTCAATCATCGGAATAAATTCAAAGAAAAAGGGAATTATAATTTTGGATATAATGGTCGTGGAAATCTCTCTGCATTTACCAATGAATCTTTTGTCGAAACCGTAAGTACCATTGGTACCTATTACAACAATTCGAATAGTGAAGGAGATAATGGGGGATCAAACCATAATTTTAATGCAGGATTAAATAATAGAACGGATAAATGGTTTATCAATTCTGATATCAACCTGGGTTTTGGTAAGATGACCAATTCCAATATTTCGGCAAACAATCAAACCGGAGCGATGAAACAGGGCTTTCGGAATGAAAATGAAAATACTTCCAGAACACCAAATGTGGGGGTTAGCCTGATGTTGAACCGCAAATTGAAAGAAGGAAAAAAATATATTTCCGGTAATTTCCATTACAATCGTAGCAGTTCAGAATCCCTGCAATCGATTTTGAGCAATACATTATATTACGACCAAACTTCAGGAGATCTTTTAAAAGACTCTCTGTTGCATCGGAATATTACGAACGATAATAAATCGGAATCGCTAAATTTCAATACCGGATATAATTTCGCCATCGGAAAGAGTAAGAAGGATTCCTTATTACGTAGATCCATTAGCTTGAACTATCGGTTTAGCATCTCCAAATCGACCAACAATTTGGCCACTTCCGTATTGGATACAGCCAGTAAGGATTTTCATTATGTTGATTCCTTAAGTTCCTACATGCGGAACCAAGTCATCGCGCAGACTATTGGAGTCAATTATAATTATGCCAAGCAAAAGACCAATTTCTCAGCAGGAATCAATTTCAATCCCTTGTTGCAAAGGAATTATTATGCACAATTGGATCGAGAAATTGAAAACAATTCCCTTAATTTTTCTCCTGTGCTGAATTTCAGTACCCAGTTAAAACCTGGAAAAACAATATCTGTGGGCTATAACGGAAGGAATTCTGCTCCCTCACAAAGTCAGCTTCAGCCCATTCCGAATACCCGGAATTTGCAGAATATCATCATCGGTAATCCTGATCTGAAGCCATATTTTTCGCATAATTTCAGTTCGAATTATAATTTCGTCAAACAGGAAACGGGAAAAAGCTTGATGGTATCTGCCAATTTCAGTACCATCCAAGATCAGGTGGTGGAGAACATTATCATCCTACCGGATACCTTGGGTAGTTTTAAACGGGAAACACGCTATATCAATGCCAATGGAAACTATAATCTGGGAGGTAATTATACTTTTACTCTGCCGATGAAGGATAAGAAGTGGCGCTTGACTTACGATGGTAGTATCGGCGTTTCCAATAGGATCCAATATATCGACAATGAAGGGTATTCCAATGAAGGATTGAACTATTCTCAGGCCGTTTCTATGAACATGAATATGAAAACGGTTATCTTGACCACCCGATTAAATTACAATCAGGTGAACAACAATAATATTGTTGGACTCTCGAACATGATGGGTTTTGGAGGGGGAATGGATCCGGTGTTCAATATTGGGCAGATGACGGCAAAGAACTTTTTCACGACCAAATCGTTTGGTGCTTCTTGGAATGGTCGATTGAACCTTCCGAAGGTAAAGGTCAATAGTAATATCAATTATTCCTTTAGCCGTAATGAAAATCCATCCTTACAAGAATCTATCCGTAAGCTTCATAACTTGAACATGGCCGTAAATGGTCGGGTAGAATTCCTGAAAACTTTCCAGGCGGAATTCAACACGAGTAAACGAATCAATACGGGTTATGCTTTGGCCAATCAGAACCCTTTGTTGATCGGATTGGGCATAACGAAGATGTTCTTGAAGAACAAGAACCTGTTTTTATCCGCTCGGGTGAGTGATCTACTGAATCAAGGTAATATGTTGAATAGGCAGGTGATGGGTAACTCCATTATCGATTCCAGAACCAATGTGATTACGCGGGTATTTTCTTTGAACCTACGCTACGATCTATCCAGATTCGGCGGGAGAGGAGTGCATATTCGGGTAGATCCGGATTTATAATAGGTTGTTTTTATTTCGGTATATTTGAAATCAACATTCGCATTACTATGATTCCTGAGGACTTGTTCAAACAGATTGCTTTTATCAAAGAGATCGATAAACTGAAATATATTGAAAGGCAGACCCGATTATTGAACAGCAATAGGAGGGAGAATGATGCGGAACATAGTTGGCATCTGGCGATGATGGCCATCGTTTTGCAACAGCATGCCAATGAAGAAGTGGATGTCCTTAAAGTGGTTAAAATGGTTCTGATCCACGATATTGTGGAGATTGATGCGGGTGATACCTTTATCTACGACAACTTAAAAAGCCATGATAATTCGGAGGAGGAGCGTCTTGCTGCAAAACGAATATTTGGAATATTACCTGAAGACCAAGCAGAGGAATTCACAGCAATTTGGGAAGAATTTGAGCTTGGTGTGAGTATGGAGGCAAAATTTGCGCGTACGATGGATAGATTGGAGCCCCTGCTCCAAAATTACTCCAATAATGGCGGTACCTGGAATATGCCTGGGGTTACCTACGAGAAGGTCTATGCCAAGAAAAGCGTCATGAAAAATGGTTCCAGCAACATATGGGATTATGCTGAAGGACTCATTCAAGATGCGGTTGAAAAAGGTATTTTAAAGAAATCCTAAACAGGATTTCTTTAGCTCATTAATTCCTTATTTTTTTCACCAAGACAACAGCTAAGGTTAGAACAGCTATCAATAAGATTAAACCGACAAGAATAATTAATATTTCGTTTGTACCGATGTAAGATAGATTCATAATTTTTATTTTTAATATGGTCTATCGAAGGTAATTAATCTTAAATATAATTCAAATAGCACATGGCTATTATTTTATGGACAAAAAAAGAGGAAGACTAATCTTCCTCTATAATTTCTGCTACTCGGCCAATCTGGCCATCGGATAATCTTACTTTAATTCCTCGGCTATGGTATGCGGCTGAGGTTAATATGTCTTTCACAATACCTTCTGTTAAATTTCCAGATCGTTGATCCTTCTTGAGGATGATGTTTACGACTATGCCTGGCTTGATATTGCTTCTACTATTTGGATCGCTCATGATAATTTCTTTTTTACAAAAATAACCCAATTTTCGAGATTATAGTCGATAGGTAAAGGCATTGATGTTCATACCTGCTCCAACTGAAGCAAATAAAATCACATCACCTTTGTTTAGTTCATGCTTTTCCATCAATCCTTTGATGATCAGATCGTATAATGTAGGGATAGTAGCTACGCTGCTGTTTCCAAATTTATTGATCGTCATCGGCATAATGTGTTCAGGTGGAGTCATATCATACAGACCATAGAATCGTTCAACAATGGCTTCATCCATTTTCTCATTTGCCTGATGGATCAGGATTTTCTTGATGTCGGTAATGGCAATGTTTCCTTTCTCCAAACATTGCTGCATGGCCAAAGGTACTTTGGTAAGTGCAAATTCATAGATCTTACGACCTTTCATTTTAATATAACGCGTATTTTGTTCTGCCTCTTTATTATAAGAAGGACCAAAGAATAGATAACCCGCCTCGTTCAGAGCATAAGTAGCACTTGCATAGGATAACATCCCCTCATCAGCTGTTGTTCCTTCAACCACTACTGCACCAGCTCCATCTGCATAGATCATGGAATCACGGTCGGAAGGGTCTATTAAACGGGATAAGGTTTCCGTACCGATTACCAAACATCTTTTGGCCATTCCAGAACGGATAAACGCATTGGCTTGTAACATTCCTTCAATCCAACCCGGACAGCCGAACAATAAATCATAGGCCACACAATTAGGATTTTCAATCCCTAATTTCTGCTTCACCCGACTGGCCAAGCTGGGTACCGTATCGGATTGGATGGTACCAGAAGGCACATCTCCATAATTATGGGCAACAATAATATAATCCAGGGTTTCCTTGTCTACTCCTGCATCTGCGATCGCTTTTTCTGATGCAAAGAAGGCAAGATCAGAACTGACCAATTCTTTGGAGGCATATCTACGCTCTTCAATTCCGGTAATATCCTTGAATTTACGAATGATAGATTCTGGGTTTTTGATTGGGGAGCCTGCCTCATCTAAAAAGATATGGTTCTCAAAATCTGCATTTTTTATCTTGGTATCAGGTATAAAGCTACCAGATCCGACTATTTTGATGTTCATGTTTAGCAAAGGTAAATTTAATGTTAAAGCCCTTATTTATTCTAAATATATTACAATTTAGTCAATTGAAAGCATAAAAAACAAAATATTATTCTTTTTGTCGTGAACCGTTTATTAAAATGGTCTACCAGTAGCTTTATTTTTACTGATTTTTGGTTTGAAATTAGCTCTCGAATAAGGCTTTTTTCAATGCTTGTGCTGCTTGCTCCACCGAACATTTTACAGCTTCAATATGATTTAACGGATTTAACAATCCATAATCATGGATGAAACCGTTATATGTTTGGATGGTGGTAGGAACACCCGCTTCATCCAGTTTCCGTCCATATTCCAATCCTTCATCAAATAGGATATCATTTTCAGCCAATTGAATCAATGCANNATCCCACATCCATTTCATCATCCCCACAGCCAAGAAGCGTCCTTCTGCATATTTCTTCCAGGATTCCCGTTCGAAATTCGCATCCGTAACTGGCCATAACAACAGTTGGAATTTTATTTTAGGACCTGATTTATCCTTTGCCATCAAACAGGTCACTGCCGACATATTTCCACCCACACTATTCCCCGCTACAGCCAGGTTCTTGCCATCAACGCCAATTTCATCTCCATTTTCTGCCACCCATTTTGTTGCCGCATAGATTTCATTGATGGCAGTCGGGTATTTCGCTTCCGGAGATCGGGTATAATCAACGAATACCGCTGCGGCACCACTTTGAACGACAAGGTCCCTAACCAATCTCTTATGTGTTGGGTAATCTCCCAGTATCCAACCGCCGCCATGAATAAAGATGAACACCGGCAATTTTTTATCCGTAGTGCCTTCAGGTTTTACTATAACTGTTTTTACAGTTAATCCGTCCTGTTCGATCGTTTTTTCTTCTTCTGTGTNNGATACCGGAATAATCTACTTTTACTGATTTTTGGGCATCTTCCAATACCTTTCTGGCGTCTTCTGGCGCCAATGTTTCCAGTGGTTTATCACCGCTATTGTTCAGTGCGTCTAAAAATTCGCGTATTCCCTTTAAAATGTTGGGGTCTTTTTCTGCTTTGATCTTATCAGCCATAATGATTGTTTTAAAGATTCTTTATTAATAGTTTCTTTATTAGTAACAATCTGTGAGGTTGATGGTTTTTATTCATTGGAGGATAGCAAGTACGAAGTTTTTCCAAAAGTCAGTTCTGGGAATAATCATCAGCAACAGGATCTCAGATATCCAACATCCTAAAAATAGGAGGTAAGGGCTTTTTAGAATAGCTTTTTGATAATTTATTTTTTCGAAAACAAGTATTGAAACGCTTACTAGAATAGGGAGTAGGATAGCTGCGAGAAGTCCTGATCCTGGATGGAACTGATTAAGTAATCTGGACATTCCAGGGTTTAGGATGACCAGGGAACAGGCAATAATAAAGGCTACATGCCAACGCTGATTTCTTGAATTCATCATAGCAATGGTAAAATAGGCCCCTAAAGATAGCGCATCAATAAACCCGATGAAAGAGGTCATCATGGCTTTCTCTGGAGTTTGTGCTAATTCTCGTTCTGTTTGGTTATATACCAATAAAAGGATACTTATGATTAAAAGCGGGATGAGGAAATAGGCGGTTTTTCCCAAGGTTCGATGTAGGCTCCGTTTTCCTTTTGCTATCAGGATTGGCTGGATGATGAGTAGCACAAACCAACCTACAAACCCGATGAAATGAAGGTGGATAAGTAAGGGGAAATGTGAGAAATTAGGTAGGTGGCTAATATAAGAAGTATAAAAACCAGCTAAGGAAATCAATACAATCAGCATGAAAAAGCTGAAAATGAGCTTTATATTCCTGTCCATAAGATATTGATTGGTTAATAATTGGACAATATGATAGTTATAAAAATAAATCATTTTAATTTTTAAAAATGATTTTATAAGATAAATTTATGAAATACTAAATTATCTTAATCCTTACGTAATAAATAATTTGTGGCATTTGATAAAATAATCTTAAATTTATTATAATCTAATTTGAAATCTTATGTTAGCATTCATCGATTATTCCGCAAACCCATTGTTAACAGTAATTTATATCATTCTATTTATCCACGTTTATTTTGTGGTTCGTTACTGTGTGGGAAATATTATCATTTACCATGATCGCAGTCCCGCGGAACGCTTTCTTGATTTTCTGAAGGTGGTTTTTATTCCTATTGTCGGATATATTTGGGTCTTGCGTTCTCAAGCAAATGACTAACCAATATGAATGACTAACCAATATGAATGAACAGCAGATCAAGGACCTCGCAAAAGAACATGGCTTAACCTTAACCGATCAGATCCATTTCAGTGAGATGGGTATTGATTTTAAGGTCGGAATGGCGAAGGATATCCAAGGAAAAGAATGGATATTAAGAATTCCTCGACGCCCTGAGATGTTAAAACAGATCCAGGAAGAAAAGAATATTCTAAGTTTTGTCCAACCTTTTTTAAAGGTAGAAATCCCCAATTGGGTTATCAGTACAGAAAGGTTGGTTGCCTATCCTGCTTTAAAGGGAAAGCCCGTATTAACTTACGATGCCTCTTATGCTGTGAAATGGAATATGGACCAGCATAATCCGCATTTTATTCCTTCTTTAGCCCATACGCTCTACGATTTGCACCAAATCCCTGCACAGGAAGCTAAACGGAATCACATAAAAATGATGGATGCTGGAGATTTTCGACCTGAAATTGATAGCCGTTTAACCCTGGTCAAATCAGAGCTTGGTATTTCAGAGGAACTGGAATCAAGATATAAAGCCTGGTTGCAACATGATGCATTGTGGCCTGATTTCACAAGTTTCATCCATGGCGATTTATATGCAGGACATATTTTAACTAATCAAGCTGGAGAAATTACAGGCATCATTGATTGGACGACCGCTCAGTTTGGTGATCCATCCATTGACTTCAGTGGCCACTTAAATGTCTTTGGTGAAGAAAGCCTTAAGGAGTTGATCCAAACTTACGAAAGGTTGGGAGGGAAGACATGGGACAAACTATTTGAGCAAACGGTTGAAAGAGCAGCCGCATCCGCGCTTGCCTATGGATATTTTGCTATCCTGACACAGGATGATACCCACATCAAAGGGGCTAAATCCTTATTGGGCGTTTGATATATTTATAAGGTTCATAACTTTCAAAAAATAAAAAATGGCATCTAGAAAAGTCTAGATGCCATTTAAATTCCATTCCAAAAAAGATTAAGGAACGCGAGTAACTTGTGGAACAATGACTTCGATCAAATAAGTTCCAGGTGCATACGTTCTAAATGAAAAACGTGCATTACAAGAATAGGTATTGTATGGAAGGCCAAGGCTGTCATCAAACTTTACATATTTTGCTGGGATACGGTAATAGTAGTTAAAACCATTCCCCAAAGAGTTCAATGGGAAAGGAACTACACCGAAAGCAAATTCCATACGATCGTCAAATAATTGTGTGGAGATCGCATAATCCTGCATAGTCTGCAAGAAACCTGGATTATTTCCACTATTTGGTCTTCTTGCAATCTCTCCCTTGTTAGGATTGAATGCATTTCCATTCTTATCCACAATCTTCACGATCACCTTATCTCCAGTGTCTGAAGTACGGGTTACACGAATGTGTTCAACACCACTAGTAATTGTCTTGGTAGTTCCTTCTGCACCTACTTTCATCGCTACAGTTGAACGTACTGCAGGGATTTCGAATAAAGGCGCTGCTACTAGGTCAAATGAACCGATGTCTTTATAAAATTTGCTACCAGTTGGATTACTGATTTCCAAATCGAATTTATACTTCCCTAAAGGAAGGTTGACTGTGGTATAATTCGCTTCGATTTGACCAGATACCGGATTGATCACAATTGGATGGATCATGGTATCTACTCGCTTTGCATTGATCTGCTCTAAGGTAGTGTCTTTTTTCGGATCATATAACGCTTTCCACACCTTATGTGCATACGTTTTCTCGAACAAAGGAGTAACATTTTCACCAGTTTCCCGGTTATACACATTGACTAATTTAATGTTCAATGGTTTTGTGGATCCTTCTGGATTAATTGCAGTGGAAACGTAGGCTCTACCCTGTTGAATAGTAGAAGGTTGAACCTCATATCTGATAATATTACTCAAGTTTCCATCAGGAATCTTTTTACAAGCTCCAGTTGCTAATGTACCTAACAAGAGAGCAGCAATTATAAATTTATTCTTCATGGCTATCTATAATAAAATAAGGTATGCGAATTGTTTAATACATGTAATGTTCCGGTAGTTGTCTGTGCATTGGATGTTTGAACCAACGTACGAACGCCTACTGGATATGCGATTTTTGTGATATCAAATCCTGGGCTTAGGGTCTGGTATAAGTAAGTGTAATAGACAACCCTAGGGATAATTGATGAATTTGGGTTATAACCTAAATTCGGATCTCTGGTCTCCTCATAGGAAACTACAACCTCCCTATTTTTTTGATTCTTATAAATCTTACCTTCCATGGTTAAATTAACATTAGGAAGGCTTTCTTTTACAAAATACACATCCAGGGAATCTGCAAATCTTGGCAATTCATATTTTATAATCGAATCCACTGTCCATTTTTTGAAAGGGTCGATTTTTTGGATAGCCAATGTTCTGGAAGTCACATAATTTTTAATAGCAAAATCAGTAGGAGCAAAAAAGGTAACACCTTGTTGGTTGATCTTCTCTTTTATGCCTGCTTTATCGACCAGCATTATTAGCGTATCGAAAAGGCCATACTTGTTGCTTTTTAAATAATCATAGGTAGTCATTCTGATGTTTGGATCATGTACATCTCCACCTATACGGTAATCATCTTTCTTACATCCTTGGGATAGGATAAAGGATCCAATGATTAAAACAAAATATAATATGTTATTGGTTTTCATAGTGCTATTGTTTAATCCACCAAGGATTTTGAGTTAATAATTCATTCTGAGGTAATAGAGCTCGCATGTTCAATGGCCAGAAATACCCTTGATTGGCTAAACGGTCTGCAGAATAAATGGCTGAGAATTCAGCTATTTTATTGAACATTTCCATACGGATCAAATCAAATTGAGTAGATCCTTCACCAATAAGTTCACGTCTTCTTTCGTTGAATATTTGAATCATAAGATCTGAACCCGTTGAACTCAATTCACTTATTCCAGCGCGCTTACGGATAATGTTTAAGTCAGCTAAAGCTACTTGAGGTTTTCCGTTCTTTAATGCAGCCTCTGCATGCAAAAGACGTAGGTCCGCCAAACGTAATAAAACCAAGTTATTACTGATGGCATAATAGGAACCTCCAGGTACTTTTGGTGGATATTGAACAAAATTATCGTATTTACGTAGAAAATAGGTTTGATCATTTGCACCTCTTCTAGCGATGGAATCAAATCGTGCACCTCGTTCTGAAGCGGTAAATACATCTTCCAATACATCCTGATCAAAAGTCCAAGCTGAAGCAACCGACTTTCCTGGTACTGCAGGGTCTGCTAAAAACGCATTGAAGAATCCTTGCGAATGCTCTTCGCCACTGGTATTGTATAACATGCTCAATTCCCAGATAGACTCTTTCGAGTTTCCTGCCCAGATCTTGCGGTAATCTGCCGTTGACTCTAGAGAATATCCTGCTGAAAGCACATCATTCGCATATTTTTCTGCATTTACATAATCATGTTTCCAAGCATATACATGAGCCAATAGGGCCTGTGCTGCACCTTTGGAAGCTTTTGCTTTACTTCCAGTAGTCGGCAAATTATCAATTCCAAATAACAGGTCATCTATACAGAATGCCATGGTTTCCTCCAATGGACTTCTAGCAATAGGAGGGATGTTTTGAGGATCTTTGTAAGATTCCTTGATCAAAAGGATATCTCCCCATACGCGTTGCATATAGAAATTGGTATAGGCACGAATGAAACGCGCTTCTGCAATCAATTGATTTTTCTCTGTTTCTCCATTTTGGAAATCGTCAGCAGGAAGGGCAGGTGTTTTTTCAATGATCAAATTACATTGATTAACAATTGCATAGAATCTTGTCCAATTCCAAAGGCTTCCTTCTAAGTAAGGAGCATAGCCAAATTTGAAATTTCCACCTTTAGAAAGGTCCTTATAATTCCAGTAATCTCCCCCAGTAACAAAGTTACCTCCAGCTAGATCGCCGAAAATAAAAAAGGAACGATCTGCTCTTAAAGCATCCCTAAGCATGGAATAGGCTCCGGCATTGGCCTTCGGAATATTATTGGCATCCGTCCAGAAAACCTCATCATAGGTGCTGTTCTCTGGTTCCAGATCGATATATTTCTTACAAGCGCTGAAATTCACAATGATGAATGCGCAGCAGATGTATGTTATTAATGATTTAATTTTCATGATGTTTCGGTGTTAAAAGTTAACTTCAAGACCAAGTGTATATTTCCTTGGCAATGGATAGGCACCACCAGAATATTCACCTTGAGGTGTGATTAATTCAGCATCTGGAACGTTTGCAGATTGAATGGTCAATACATTGTCCATCATACCGTAGAATCTAACGCGGTTCATACCGATACCTAATTTTTTAGTCAGGTTAGCTGGCAACAAATATCCAACCGTAATGGTTTTGATTTTGAAATAATCGCCTTGTTCGTTCCACATGGTACTGAAAGGTAAGAATTGGTAGAAATAATTACCTGGTTGGATCGATGGGAAATTCGCTTGGAAATTAGGATCTTTTGCTTTCTCCGGGGTCCAATAATCTAATCCTTCTAAATCAGGAAGGCGTAGATTGGTGAAATTGTAAACATTTCCAGCAATGTTATTGAACTGATTTGCCTTTAAAGTATTGATGATATCACGGCCAAAGGTAAATGTACCTAAAATACCTAAAGTGAAGTTTTTATAAGTGAATTCGTTGTAAAGACCTCCAGTGAACTTAGGGTTTGGATCACCTGTAGGAACTAAGTCACCATCAGCAGCTCCTTTATCTTCATCGCTCCATACATCCCAATCACCATTCACATCTAACCAGTTTGGATAACCTGGTAATACCGGATTGTAGGTTTTGAAGTAGGACAATTTACTACCTGTGATTGGGTTTACAGGGATATCTTCCAAGCGGTTATAAACTCCTTGGTAAATCATCTGTGCCCATTGGTAAATTGGACTTCCTACCCGGAACAATAACTGTTGATTGTACCCGTAAGTATCCGCATAGAAACTCTTATCATTATATGGAAGAGATCCGATTCTATTTTTATTATAGGTAAGGTTTAAATTTGTATTCCATTGGAAATCCCTTCCAGAAGGCATATTTCTAGTCGAAATAGATAAATCAAAACCTTCGTTATAGATCGTCATAGGGACGTTATAAGATAGTTTAGTGTATCCCGTATAGAAAGGATAAGGGAAGGAAAGGATAGGATCCTTTGTGATCTTACGGTATGCATCGAATACGATGTTCAACCTGTTGTCCAACATGTTCAAATCAAAACCAATATTAGATTGCTCTGATTTGTTCCAAGTTAGGTTTGGTAGAGTTAATGGTTTATCAAAAGATGGGGTTGCAATATTCTCGCCATCATATGTGGTTGTTGATAGATCCCAAACGTTGAAAGGTGCATAGAAATCTGCAGGTAACACCCCAGATCTACCCCAGCTACCCCTAAATTTCAAGAAGTTTACAAACTCCAGGTTTTTCATGAATGCTTCATCAGATGCAACCCAACCTAATGATAGGGAAGGGAAGTAACCCCATTTGGTATCTTTACCAAAACGGGAAGAAGCATCAGCTCTCCATGAAGCATTGAAAAGATATTTCGCTTTGTAATCATAAGCGAATTGTCCCATATAGGAAACAAGTCCAGAATTTCTTCTATTGCTTGAACCGTAAAGATCTTTTTGTGCAACACCTTGTACCACGTGGATATCATCTGTAGGTAGGTTATATCCAGTTAAGTTAAGGTTTTTGAAATCGTCGTACTGAAAAGACTGAATACCGGTAAAGGTAATATTGTGATCCTCAGCCAGTGTTTTAGTATAGTTGATGACATTCGCTAAGTTATAGGTAAATGCATCATTCTTGTTGGAAGCTGCGAAGTTCGTACCACCATTCAGCTCTCTTGGCTGAAATTGATCACGACGATCTAAGTTTGCCTGAACCGAAGCTTCGAAGGAATATTGCAAACCTGGGATAATATCAACATAGGTTTTGGAGAACATGTTCAGAACGTCTGTTTTGTTGTCGTCCAATAACTTGTCATATTGTCCTAGGTAAAAATCATAATCTGCATCGGATAGTCCAACAAAAGAAGAAGGCATACCAGCTTGGTTTACCGGAACGATTTCATTAATACCACGACCCAAACCTCTTTTTCTGCTCATTCTAGTGGTAGAGAACATCAGGTCACTCCGAAGGAATGAAGCTAGGTTAAAGCCAAAATTACCTCTTAATGAATAACGTTTGAAACCCGTATTTCTAACAATACCATCTTCATTATAATAGCCTAAGGAAAGACGGTAATTAACGATGTCAGTACCTCCAGATATACTTCCATCTACGTTGTCGATGTTACCGGAAGTATAAAAAAGATCTTGCCAATCCGTTGCATTGTTATAGCTTGTGTTCAAACTATCGGTCAATGCTTGTGTAAATCCGCCTCCGTAATTACTTGGTGTGGAGTATTGGCTTAGGATATTCATTTTTTCCCAACGCTCTGTAGAACCTAATAAGGTTTTTTGCAATTCAGGTCTTTCTGTGATCCCTTTGTAATACGATAAACGGATTTGAGGTTTTCCAGACCTACCTGATTTGGTTTTGATAATGATGACACCGTTTGCACCTCTAGAACCCCAAACCGCTGTCGCCGAAGCATCCTTTTGAACAACGATGCTCTCGATGTCATTGATGTTGATACCTGCGATGTAGTTGGTTCCTGTAGCAGAAGATGTAGCCAAGTCATTTACGGACAAAGGCATACCATCGATAATGTACAATGGGGAACTCATAGTGTTCGCCAAATCCACTTCCGAATTCAGGTCAGGTGAGATGGTGGTATTACCACGTACGGTGAAGGTGTTTCTGGCACCTNNACCTGTAAAGTTTTGGATGTTCACACCGGAAACACGTCCCTGTAATAAACTTTCAAAACTTGGTGCCGCTAGGTTCTCGATCTGTTCGCCAGAGATTATCTGAACCGCACTG
Source organism: Sphingobacterium sp. UBA1575 (assembly GCA_002322865.1). Taxonomy (GTDB): domain Bacteria; phylum Bacteroidota; class Bacteroidia; order Sphingobacteriales; family Sphingobacteriaceae; genus Sphingobacterium. The sequence goes on from DCOH01000033.1 coordinate 172,804, forward strand.
GTGGTCTTTTTCATAGATTGTTTCTGGTAACCAACGATGATGACTTCCTCCAAATTGTCTTCATCATTTTGAATGACCACATTTACTGGCCCAGAACCCTGGTAAGGTTTTTCCAGTCTTTTGTAACCAATACCCGTAAATACCAAAGTTCCGGTTGAACTTTTGACTTTAAGGGTAAAGGATCCGTCCGCAGAACTTGAAGTTGCGGCGCCTCCTGTTTTTTCTCTCACAGTAATACTTTCAACCGGTTGTCCATCCTTGTTTTTGACGGTACCAGTTAAAGTGATTTCTTGTGCATAGAGAATGGAAGCAAAGAATAGCATAAATGCTAGAGTTAATAGATTCCTGTTCATAATTAGCTGTTATTTTATCCACAATTTTGCAATAAAAGCAGCGAATTAACAAACCCTTAACACTTACAAAATACCCTGATAATGCAATATGGGGTATTTTATTTAATCGCAAACGTTTGCGCAATAAAAACGCAAACGTTTGTGTAATTTTTTATAAAATTAAACCAAGTTTTATCACTTTGTTACAAAAGACCTTGTTCTAAGTCTTTATTTTTATTAAAATCATTAAAATTGTAACAAAATTTTACCTTTAGTATGGCCTTCCAATATTTTTGAAAAGGCATCTTTTGCGCTTTCAAATGGATACACAGTATCGATTTCCCACTGGAATTTTCCGGATGCCAAGCCATCCACAACAAACTGAAGGTTCTTAGGATTTCTCTTTACCCAGATTGGAACTACTCTTTTCGAGGAAACAGGTTTTCCAGCAATGGTAGCAATAACACCATCTGGTTTAACCGTAGCTAGGGAGGCTTGAGTAGCCTCTTCCGTCCCGATCATATCCACTGCAGCATCAATAGGATCCGGATGAACTGCCTTAATCCTTTCGATCAAGCCATCGCCATATTCCACTGCAATCGCTCCTAAACTTTCCAGGTATTCCAAATTTCTTTTCGATGCGGTTCCAATAACCGTGATTCCTCTTTCTTTCGCCAATTGAACCGTAATGGAACCCACACCTCCTGAAGCCCCATGGATCAATAATGATTTCATATCTCCAATTTCATCCAATATGGTCATGGCCGTTTGGGAAACTCCCGCAACAGACCCTGCCACTTCCCAAGAAATATTCTCTGGCTTACGGATAAGGTTTCCAATAGGTACATCAATTACGCTTGCATGGGTAAAACCATCGCCGGAACCAAGTACAGCATCCCCGATCTGAAATCCTTGACTATTTTCTCCAATCGCCAAAATCTCTCCGGAAAATTCGGTTCCGAATGTTTGCGGCAAGCCCGCATGTTTGAATTCTCCGGTCATCCGACGGGCATCGATCGGATTGATACCAGCCGCTTTGGTTTTAATGCGGGCATAGCCATTTCTCAATTCTCCCAGATCAAAATCCTGAAAAGTTAATACATCTGCAGGACCGTATGCATTGGCCACTAAAAGGGTTGAAATTGTATTGTTGTTTTCCATGTCTGTTTTATTTTTATAAGGCAAAGATAACTAGAGAAAAGGGTTGATATACTATCACTTACTTAAAGGTAACCGGTGAATTATAGGTAACTCCATTTCTTGTCATAGGAAAAGTATTCTTAACTAATTGCTGTGTAAATTTGGTAATACCATTAAAACAGAACGATTATAAATATAACTATGGAAATCAACCAAGCATATATCAACTTTGCCATCAAGGATGTTGAAAGGACAAAAAAGTTTTGGCAGGCATTAGGGTTTAGTTTCAACGAGGAAATGACGGATGAAAGGGCTGTTACAGTGGTTCTCAAAGTAGGTCAGCTCTATGCCATGTTCATTACCGAGGATTTTTTTAAGACACTGACGGAGAAACCTCTCCCCGTGCCGGGAACCAGTCAGGTGGTAGTTGCCTTGAGCTGCAATTCACGCGAGGAGATTGATGAGGTTATTCGATTGGCCCTGGAAAATGGCGCTTCCCAGCATGAAGAACCCCAGGATTATGGTTGGATGTACCAAAATTCCTTTTGGGATATAAATGGCTTTGGTTGGAACCTGACTTATGTGGATTTCTCCAAAATGCCAGATAATGCCGTAGTGGAATAATCCGGTGCCACCGGTAATTAATTAAATGCTAACAACATAAAATTTTAAGCTATGAAAACCCCAAAATCACACAAACTAGACATTATCATTCCCGCGTACCGGATGCATTCCCAAAATTTTCTCAATGTACTCGACGGTATATCTGAAGAAGCTGCTTTACAGCGTATTGATGATAAAACCAATCATGTTGTATGGATGGCTGGAAATTATGTGAATACACGCTATGGCATGGGACAAGTTCTTGGTTTGGATCAGAAGGATCCCTATGAAGACCTCTTTTTTCAAGCAAAGGCTTTAGATCCCACCATCAAATACCCAACTTTGGAGGAATTGATCGTTAATTTTAAAGAGGTATCGCCATTGGTTTATCAGCGCTTATTGGAAGTGACTGGCGAGGAACTGGAAAAGGATTTTCCTATAGGAATGGGGATCCCTTTTGTAAAAGAGGATGTGTTGAACTTTGTGGGCATGTGTATTGGCCGCGCAGATTATCTTTGTGGCCAAATGGGTCTCATGCGAAAACTTCTTGGCCTCCCAGGTATGAAATATGACCTGATTCCGAATTTGGATTATTAAGTATCCTAATTTAACTTTTAATCATCCGGATTTAGCATGTTAAACGATAAATCCAGCGATTATTCCTCCGGGATGAAATTTTTTCGTGTTGTAAAGTCTCTTGGTTTCACCATATTCTTCAAAGAATAAAGCTTCCATACCTAAAAGGATCATCCCTTCATCTTCTTTTGGTAGATTAATGACATGTTTATTGAATATATCTTGGGAGCTTAATGCTAAAGATAGATTTATATCCAATTTAAACTGACCTAAAGATTGAATTTGTTTTAATCCCTTGGAAATATGGAGGCATTGGAATAGAAGTTCCAGGAAAGAGCAATGGCGGGGAGTTTTAATTTGCTCTTTGGCCATATTATCTGGCATCTGGATTTCTATTTGTTGGTCATTATTCAAGTTTATTGTTGGCTTAAAGCCTATATTATCCTCTAAATGGGAAGATAGATTGTATGGAAAACCAACTAATCTATCCATATCCACATTCGAGAAATTCGATAATTCCATTGGGGATTGATCAGAGCTCAAGCTAAATCTTGTTAATTTTTTTATTAAACGGGTATGGCAGGCGGCATCTTGAAATTCCTGTTTTGAGATTAGTCTTTTTCGTATAATAGCGGAAAGCTTGCTCTTTAAACCTAAAATCTTAGCGGCTTTGATGGTCCCAGGTGCTGGTTTTCTACCCTTGGGTTTTGATTGAACAATTTGTAAACCATTCCATTCTCGGAAAACCAAATTGCCAACTAGACCGGAGATATTTCCATTTTTATTTATTGTTCCCATGCCATTTAACATTTATTTTACTTGCTATCATTTACAAGATGAAATTAATGGGAATAATCGCCAATTAAAAGGCTTTTATAATTAATTGTTTATGAGTTTTATATTAAATACGCATAAACAAAACCTATTTGGTTCAAGGCGGAAGTTGGATGGAGGTGGCATGTAGGTAGGTTGTAAGTGACTTTTAGCACTTACATATCACTTACACCTCCCTTGCAATGCGCTTGCATTAAGAAGACAATATAAGTTCAACATGCGATTATGATGTAATTATGATGCAATCAACTTGTGATCAAACATGTCTTGTCCTTTTATAACTATACAGATTATTGGAAATAATCTAGAGTCGTCATTCCTTAATGGCAATAAACCTTAGCCTCACATAATCAGCGTACCAGTTATCGTCCCTAAAATTGGTAGGTCTTATTTTTTCCTGAACCTCGTCTAATATATTTTCAACGGTTTCTGGATCTAAATTTTCTAAATAGGAAGTAGCAAACATTTTCAGCCAGTTTTTCACACCGTCTTTATCCGCTAATAAAGTTTCTCGCTCAAATAGAACGGCATACACAACCTGGAACCCATTTTTCTCCAATAAAGTTGCATATTCTGAAATAGAAGGAAAATACCAGATTTCTTTATCAGCGATTTCTTTGTGCCCTGTTTCAGTTAATATATGTTTTAAAGCGAGTCTGATTTTCTCCACATTTCCTTTTCCGCCAAATTCGGCGACAAAGCGTCCTCCTTTTTTCAGACTTTTATAAACACTCTTTATAACGGATTCCTTTTCCAGCATCCAATGCAAGGCCGCATTAGAAAATACAGCATCGAGGGCTTCTTTGTAATCAAAGTCTCGGGCATCTTCCACAGTAAACTTGATGGAGGCGTATTTTTCTTTCGCTTTCCTGATCATTTCTTCCGAAAAATCCGATCCCATTACATTAGCACCTTCAAGCTGGATGAGATTTGTAAGATCACCGGTACCACAACCTAAATCGAGGATAAGTTCATTTTTGAGCGGGGATAAGAGTTTTAAAACGTCTTCGCCATATTGGGAAACAAATCCATGTTTTTGATCGTATAAATTCGGGTTCCATTTCATAGGGTGAAAAATTATTTCATACTTTCTAAAAATATGATTTTTTGAAAATTTAAGAATAAAATACCTTATAAATTTCTTTGTTGTTTTTAATAAATCTATTTTTGATATAATTTATCTTTAAGATTAAAGTTGTATTTTTAATTATTTGTTTTTAGAAATTTAATATACAACATAATTAATTATGCTTATTAATTTTGAATGTTAATAAAAGCCAATTCAAGTTCCAAAATTCACATAAGAAACATCATGATCATAAACTTAAAGTCAAAATTTATCCGTATAAATGTTTCAATATATTTTATATTCATTATTTTATTGATTTTTTCATGTAAGGAAAATGGAGTTCCAGAAGTTAAGCCTCCTGAGCCAGTAGATACCATCAAAAGGGATTTCAGTAAGTGGGATTTTGGAAGATTGGCATATTATAGTAGACGAGGAATTAAAGATACCATTTGGGATGATAAAAAGAAATTTATTCGAGGATTCACTTTAGAACAAAAGTTAAATTACGAAAATGCCTTTCCAGTTGATCAATCCGATTTACCATTTTTAAATTCTATTGTTAGTATTGAAACCCCACAAAAGGCTGCAACAGTATATAAAAATATTTTACAAAGAACATCACCCTATTTAACAGTTGTAGGGACAATTTTTGCTGGTGAATTTGAGAAACCTATTTCAACCCAAGAGGAATTAAAGTTACAAATTACTGGTTTTGTTGGATCTAAAGGTAAATTCACAGCAGTTAAATATAGTTCTAGTAGTGCTAACTTTGAAAATTTTAAAAATTTAAAATTACTATTCTCAGGCAGTGGTTCTGATGCCAAAACATATTTTGCAATAGATGATAAAAGTTATCAAAAGATGAATTTTAGTGGTTTACTTTATATTTACGAGTGGACAACATTTAGGGCAAAAATTTATGATACAGAACCAGATGTATTTGGTTTACTAGAAGAAAATGGTGTCGATATTTCAAAAAAAGCTCATGTTAATTCCGTTAATTATGGATGTCAAGCTTTCATGGCCATTGACGGTCCAGAAACTACAAGAAATATCATAGGTAAATTGTCGAATAGCAATTTAAATGCTTTATCTGATAATGAAATAGAGGAGCTAAATGCTATTAAGGTATATTTTTATTTAAAAGGATTTCCAGAAAATGATATATTAAAAATAAGATCATTTCAAAAAAGTTCAGATAAAATCAATAAGTTTTTAGATTTAACATCTCGAAAATATACCAAGAAAGAGTTTGAGATGCCTTATATTGGCGTTCCACTCTATTATACTTTAAAAGTTCCGAAAGCATATCAATTTGAATTTGATAAATTAACAGTTAATACCAAAATATATTTTAACGAAAGCTAACTTTTTATAAAAAAGATATTTTTCTCTTCAAAGGTCAACTTTAAATGAAACTCGAGAATTTGTAAGTCACAATTTCACTCAAATTCAATACTTGCCAGTTTTCGTAATATTAACTAATATTGTTCTAATAAAACATATTTATTCCATAAATAATGGCATTAGTTGAACTTGATAACGAAAGAACGCTTTTAGATAAACTAAAAGCTGGGGATCATTTCGCTTTTGCTGAAATTTATGATACCTATTGGAAGCCATTATTAGCTGCGGCTTGGAACCATGCAAAGGATAAAGAACTCGCAGAGGATATCGTCCATGAAGTTTTTATGAAACTTTGGGCCAACAGAACCTCTCAAGAAATCAATAATATTCCTGCTTTTCTACATACGGCTATCAAATTTGCGGTGTTCAATCATTATCGAAAAGAGAAAACCAGGCAGCATCTTTTTGCAGAATTTATTGCAGAAGAAAAGTTTGAAGCGGATGGATCTGAGCTTGATCGTCTATTTTTTGAAGAATACCTAAATAGCATTTTAAATAAGATTCCTGAAAAATGCCAACTAACCTTTAGAATGAAGCGCATCGAGGGGTTTAAGAATCGTGAAATTGCTGAATTGTTGCAGATTTCAGAAAAAGGGGTGGAGGCAAATCTTACCCGGGCGCTAAAACTCATCAAAAAACATATTGAAAAGGATGGTTTATTAATGATCCTCTCTGTAGAAATTTTAAATGATCTTTTAAATGTAGGTCATAAATAAATCTTGTATATCAATAAAAAAAAATAAATCCAATGTAGGGTATTTTCCTTCCTACTACTCCATATTAATATACAACCGATTCATTTTTGATTGGCGAAACCAATTATGACCAATTAATTCATGGAGGAAAAACGAATAATACAATTAATTCAAGCTTTTGAAAAGGGGATGATATCTACCTCGGAACGCATGGAGCTTATGAAATGGTATGAATCAATAGCGGACCAGGCAGCTGATTACCCCGATGATGAAACCCAGGTAAAAGCACGCATTTTATATAAGTTGATGCGGGATACGGGCTATTTGCACTTGATCGAACGAAAAAGAAATAAACGGGTGCTTATGTACCGTATAGCAGCTCTATTTCTATTGTTTTTCCTTTCCATGGCTACTGTCTATATACTAAGAAATAAAGATTTTCAGCCACGTTCCACTAACATCACATCAGAAAATACGATTAAACCTGGTGGAAATAAAGCGAAATTAATTCTTGAAAATGGTAAATCAATTGAGTTAAATGAATCTCAAAGTGGGATTATATTTGGTGACCATATCCAATATGTGGATGGAACCAATATCAATAGGTTAAACAACGTAGCTTCTACTGCAATAATTCAAATGGAAACCCCAAGGGGTGGGCAATATCACCTTATTCTCGCTGATGGTACCAAAGTTTGGTTGAATGCAGCCTCTCGGATTACCTATCCTAAGACATTCATTAAAGGTAAACGAATCGTGGAATTGGAAGGGGAAGCCTATTTTGAGGTTAGCCATACCGGTGATCGATTTGAGGTTCATACCGCCAATCAACAAATTCAGGTATTGGGTACAAAATTTAATGTATCTACCTATAAAGAAGAACCACTTCATAAAGTTACCCTTTTGGATGGGAGTGTTCGTGTACTTACGAAACACGGGGAAAATATGCTGAAGCCTGGACAAGAGTTAACCAATAGCGATCAAGATGTACAAATCAATGATGTATATGCGGAAGATGCGATTGCATGGAAAAATGGGCAATTCATATTTGACAATGAAACGCTAGCAGAAGCACTTTCAAAAGTATCAAAATGGTATGATGTAACAGTGTCTTTCGAAAATCCAGCATTGGCACAGGAGCGAATATTCGCGGTTGTGGGTAGATATGAGGATATATCCGTCGTTTTGGACAAAATTTGTGCAACTGGAGTAGCTCGATTTAGTGTTAATGGAAAAAAGATCCATGTACGCCAATTGAAATAGAAATAAGCCTAAAATTAATTAATAACCAAATCTATTGAAACCTAAAAAACCATGAGAAAATATAACAAGGACCCTTGAGCATATTGCTTTTTGCCATAAAAGAAAGGGCTCCGTCCTGCAAGTTGAAGCCCTTTTGGTACTGTATTATAAGAAAACACAGAATTAATTAATGGGATCGTTTGAAAAGTAATTTCAGACGATTCACTAATTGTGAATACAAATGTATAAAATTTATATAACACGTAATTACGCTATTAAAATAGCTGTTTCAGCTAAGTTGATATTCGTTATGAAAATAACCATTTTGTTGCTTTTTATAGGTCTAATCCATGTTAATGCCTCTACAATTGGACAAACATTGACCATCAAAAAAGAAAGAATGAATTATAGGCAGTTTTTCCGGGAGATTACTAAGCAAACCGGATATGATGTCTTAATCCATTCTACTGATTTTAATTTGAATAAAAAGATTGTGCTCGATTTCCAACAAACGCCCTTGTTGGAAGCTTTATCATGGATTAAAAAAAATGAACGTGTTGGATTTGTTATCCAAGGCAAGAGTGTAATTTTTCATGTAGAGGAAGGGCCTAATCCGGAAAACATAGGGGTATCGCCAAATGAAAATTCCTACCAGGAAATACTTCGTGGAAGGGTGCTGGATAAGGAGAATAGACCACTTCAAGGCGTTTCCGTAAAAGTGAGGAATAATCCTAGAATTGCCACAATGACGAATGAAAGGGGCGAATTCAGACTGCCTTTAAGTGCTAATGGGCAGGAGGTGGTATTTTCCATTATCGGATATAAAACATTCACTCAAATATTGAACACCCAAAATGATCCGCATGTAATCAAATTGGAGGTGGATGTTAAAGGGCTGGATGAAATCGTTGTCAATACTGGGGTATTTCAGAAGGATTCCAGAAGTTTTACCGGTGCGTCGACAACTGTAACACGGGAACAATTATTAGCTTTTGGAGATAAAAATTTAGTAACCTCTTTACGAAATATTGATCCTTCTTTTAATATAATTGAAAGCAATGCCTTTGGGAGTAATCCCAATAGGATGCCAGAAGTACAGATTAGAGGGAATTCCAACATTCCAAATGTGAATGATATTCAAAGTGATGCTGGTGTGGCCTTAAATACCCCATTAATCATTTTAGACAACTTCCAAACCAGTCTTCAGAAGCTGATGGACATCAATGAAAATGATGTGGAAAGCATTACGATCCTGAAAGATGCATCAGCCACAGCGCTTGATGGTTCAAGAGGTGCTAATGGCGTCATTGTAATCACTACTAGAGCGCCTCAAGCTGGTAAATTGAGGTTTAGCGTTGGCTCCCAATTTAATGTGGAAGATCCAGAGTTAAGTGATTATTCCCAGATCCAAGGAAGGGATAAGTTGGAATTAGAGCGTTTGGCGGGATATTATAATGATAATTATCCTTATAGAGATGTGCAATTGAAGCAGTATTACAATTTCATTTTGGGGGAAATAAATAGAGGAGTAGAAACCAATTGGCTGAACATACCTTTAAGAACCAGTGTTGGAAATCGTCAAAACCTACGATTGGAAGGAGGAGACCAAAAATTCAGGTACGCCGCTTCTGTTCAGAATAATAATATACAAGGGGTAATGAAAGGATCATCAAGAAACACCTTCAATGGTGGAATAACCTTGGCCTACACCTTTGAAAATCTAAAATTTAGGAATAACCTTCAGATTCAACAAGGAAAATCAAACGAATCTCCCTATGGTTCTTTTAGTGAGTATGCAGCATTAAACTCCTATTGGGCACCTTATGATGAAAACGGCAATGTGAATAAAATCCTTGGAGACCCTGGCAATAGCTCTTACTTTTTATATTGGCAAAATGGCCTCCCAACTAACCCCTTGTTCAATGCGACACTAAAAACCTATGATAAAACGCAGTTATCCGAAATATTAAATAATACCTCGGTCGATTGGAATATCACAGCAGACCTTATTTTAAGAGGACAATTGGGATTAACAAAATCCAATACCCAAAGTGATCGATTTAGGCCTGCAGAACATACTGCTTTTAATAATTATTCGGTAGATGATTTTCTCCGAAAAGGGGATTATAGATTTGGACAAACCAATTATATGGGTTATGATGGATCAGTGGATTTGATTTATTCTAATACGTTTAAAGAAAAGCATTTGCTATTTTCTGCTGTAAACTTTAATGTTAGACAGGCACAAAATATTTTCAATCAATATTTAGTAGAAGGGTTCTCAAATGCTAATCTGGATTTTCCATCCATGGCCTTGCAATATGAAGCTGGAGGCAAACCTTCCGGCACGGAAAGTTTTACGCGTGCATTAGGGTTTACAGGTAATGTGAATTATAGTTACGATAACCGATTTTTTGCAGATGCCACGTTAAGGTATGATGGCGCATCGCAATTTGGGTCACAAAATCGCTTTGCCCAATTTTGGTCGACAGGTCTGGGTTGGAACCTCCATAATGAAGCTTTTATTAGGGATATAGATTTCATTAATCGATTAAAGTTAAGAGGTTCTATAGGTACTACTGGTAATCAGAATTTTAATGCCTACCAATCCTTAACCACTTACCGCTATTTTACAGATGATCGGTATTATAGCTGGATCGGTGCCTACCCATTTGCGATGGGGAATAATGAACTCAAATGGCAAACCTCCATCAAAAAAAATATAGGAGCAGATATGGAGTTTTTCAATCGTCGACTACAGCTCCGTGCAGACGTTTATGTAGAAACCACAAAGGATTTAGTATCTTCTGTTAACTTACCTGCTTCCAATGGTTTCGATTATTATACGGCCAACATTGGGAAATTGGAGAATAGGGGATTTGAGATTAATTTGACGGGTTTTGTTTTCAATAATCCTCAAGGTTTTACCTGGAATATCTCCACAGCCATTTTAAGGAATAAAAATAAAGTTATTGAAACTTCAGAGGCTTTAAAAAATGCGCAAAAGGTTATACAATCTGGTGTGTTAAATCCTGGGACAATGTATGTGGAAGGCTATTCTAGCCGAACCATTTGGGTCGTTCCATCTTTGGGCATAGATCCAAGTACCGGTAAGGAGGTGTTTCTAAAAAAGAATGGTGAAGCCACATTTACTTGGAACGCGGATGACGTGGCAGCTTCTGGTAATGCTGAACCAACGTATTTTGGAAATATCAACTCCACCTTGCGCTACAAAAATTTAGCTTTAAATTTTTCCTTCCGCTATGAATTTGGTGGTCAACTTTATAATTCCACCTTACGAGATAAAGTTGAAACAAATTCGTACAAATACAGTGTCGATAGTAGAGTATATGACGATAGATGGAAAGCTCCTGGAGACCAAGTTGCCTTCAAAAGTATTTTTTCAACGAGCCAGACAAATAAAACGTCCAGATTTGTGCAGGATAACAATACATTAATACTTTCCAATGTAAATTTCCAGTACCAGATTCATCGGGAAAATTGGTTTAAAAAATTAGGAATGGAAAGCCTGATTTTGACAGCCAATGCTTCTGATCCACTACATCTTTCATCTATAAGACAAGAGAGAGGTACTGTTTATCCCTTTGCAAAACGATATTCTATTGGTTTGAATGCTACATTTTAATCTAGAAAAAAATGAAAAGATTTATAATAATTACCCTATTGATCATCCCCGTTTTTTATCTGCTGTCTTGTGAGAAGTTTTTAGATGTACATCCGAAAACTGAATTGGAACAGGATGCTATTTTTAGTAATGAACAGGGATTCAAAGATGCACTTACGGGTGTATATATTAAGATGAGATCCGATAATAGTTATGGATCGGCATTGACGCAGACATATTTGGAAAATTTGGTTGGAGGTTGGGATGTGACCGCGGGTTCGGTCGAACAAAAGATCGGTCTATATAACTTTTCTGATGCCACCGTAACTGATCGGTTCAATGCTATCTTTAAACAGCAATATTCGACTTTAGCTTCCATAAATGATATTTTGGGGCATTTGGAAACCCATGCAGGTGTATTTAAAGATAAAAATCTTTGGAAACTTATTAAGTCTGAATGTCTTGGACTGAGGGCCTATATCCATTTGGATTTACTTCGGCTTTATGGCCCTATCCCTTCTGAACCCACAAAAGGAAATAATTTAGCCTATGTTACCAAATTCTCTAAAGAAATCAATCAAAGGATAAGTTTTGAGGATTATAAAGGAATGTTGCTCAAGGACTTGGATGATGCGGCAGCATTAGCAAAAGATATCGATCCAATTACTCAATTTTCAATTGCTCAATTAAGGACGCCATCAGAAGCAGTAGGCTTTAATCCTGCGGATAATTTTTATGCTTTTCGCTATTTGAAAATGAATTATTTCGCGGTAAGGGCGCTACAAGCAAGGGCACAACTTTGGTTTGGTCGTAAGGAAGAAGCATTTCTTGCTGCTAAGGAAGTGATTGATGCAAAAAATACTGATGGTACAGTAAAATTTCCCTTGGGAACTTCCATATCGCTGAACAACAAGAATTATACGCTCACAGATGAACATGTCTTTGGACTTTATGATTTCCAGATGTATACCAAATACCTCAGTAAGTATAGTAACATGCTGCTTAAAAAAGGGTCGACAGAATCGGTGATTAAAACAACCCTGTTTGGAAATACAGGGAAAGATATTCGGGAAATATCGCTTTGGCAATTTCTAACGGCCGCCAATGGAAGCAAAAGTAATGTCATCCGGAAATATGAAATGGCCGCGCCAAACACAGTTACCTCGCTCACAGATTTTAAGCAGATTCCTTTAATACGCATCAGCGAGCTTTATTTAATCGCATCGGAATGTGCATCATTTTCAGATGGGGTTGGATACTTCCAGCAGTTTAGGACAAGTAGAGGAATAGGGGATATGGCTGCACCTACAAATGAGGCGGCTCTTCTAGCGGAAATAATAAAAGAATACCGTAAGGAATTCTATGCGGAAGGACAGGCATTCTATACCTACAAAAGAAACAATAGCCCACGAACAGCAATTGTTCTGGCCCCAACTAATGCGGTTATAAATTATCTTCTTCCATTACCCAATATTGAAACCATAAACGATTAACCATGAAAAACCTTCTTTTGATCATCTTTCTATCATTGGTTGCATTCAGTTGTAAGAAAGATAACTATTTGGTATATGATAGCGCGGACCGCATCCAATTTGGTCCTGATATCGCCTATATCTATCAGAGTAATGCGATGCTTTTTGATACGCTGAAGAGCCAGACTTTTTATTATTATGCTGATGAGGTAAAAACAGATACGGTATTTTTTGATATTTATGCCATCGGAGGACCTAAGGATTTTGATCGCTCATTCAAGCTACAGCAAGTTCTTTTGAATGGTATGGACAATGCTGTTCCGGGACAACATTATGTTGCCTTTGATGATGCTAACATGCAGGATGACTACCTCTTTAAAGCAGGTGAGGTACATAAAAAAATACCAATTGTTTTGCTTCGGGATCCGAGTATGAAGACCAAGTCTTTTGTGTTGAAATTCAATGTAGTGGCAAATGAAAATTTTCAGCTTGGGGAGACATCTAATATTTGGCGAAAGGTTATTATGACAGATCGCTTGAGTAAACCAGATAATTGGACGAGTTCAGTCAATAATGTATATCTCGGAGAGTACAGTGTTAGAAAACACCGCTTTATCATTGAAGTCTCTGGTCAGAAATGGGATTTTGATTTTATAAAATTGATGATTGCCGAACCTACTTTATTAGATTATTACAAATCAGTTTTTAAAATTGCGTTGATCGAGTATAACAAGAATAATCCCATCATGCTGGATGAAAATGGGGTTGAGGTTAAATTTCCATAAATAGATAACTTATGAAATCTACATATCAATTTTTATTTGTTGCTATCCTATTGGTTTTTATAGGTTGCAAAAAAGATGTCGATTCTCCCGTATATGGGGAAAAAGAGATAATAACTGTCGAAGGATTTGAAGATAACTATACGGTAATGACCGATGTAGATGTGTTAAAGATTAATGTTCAGGCGCATTCTAATTTGGAAGGAAGTGAATTTGAGTACAAATGGGGGGTATATGAAACTGCCGTGATGCAGGCAGCCAAGATGGATACCATAGGTACATCTGCAAATCTGGTTTATCCTGTGCATTTGAATGCCAAAACTTGGATGTTGGTTCTTTATGCAAAGAATAAGAAAACAGGCTTGAGCATTGTGAAAGAATCAACATTAAATGTAGTTACGCAATATACCAGAGGTTGGTATGTGGCAAAAACTATGGGCGATTCCAGTGATTTGGATTTATTCGTAACGCCGGAAAAAATAAATGAGCTGGATGATAATCCAAATATTTTTAGTTCGTTGAACGGATTTAAAGTCTATGGGAAAGCAAAACAACTTTCCTTTCTGTCCAACTATAAAACAGATTTGGTTAATGCTGGCGTCTTTGCAAATACTCGGTGTTTATTTTTGGTAACTGAAAAGGATGTTTCCAATATTTACATCAATAACCTAAGACAATTCAGGAATTCTGAAAGCTTATCGATAGGACCGAAACCTGCAGGAGATATGAATGCATTGTTTTTTTCCTATGCCTATTATTATATCAAAGGTGGAAAAATGTATTCCATTTTTAATTTGAGTGCGAATACTGGGAAATTTGGGGAACGAAAATTAATCAATGAAAATGATGACCCTTATGAACTATCTGACTATTTTCTAGCAAGCCCTACTACGGGGGACCCCATATTGTTTGATAAAATATCCAGCTCATTTGTGAGTATGTCGATGGGCTATGGGCCATATATGACCAAATTGTCAGATGCAGCAGGAACAGATATCACAGTTAATAATAATAATCAGATGCTACTCTTTATGGGTTTTAGGGCAGGAACTTCGGCAAAAGAAGGTTTTGCAATTTTTCAGGACAAATCAAATCCGGCACTGAAAAGAATCGGTAAATTGACGACCTCTGGAAATACGATTCTGATTAAGTTAAAGACATTAGCGCCTACTTCAAAAGTATATACTGGCAGTAACTTTGGCTTGTTGAAAAACGAGGAGAACCTTCTGTATTTTACGAATGCAAATAAGATCTATTCCTATAACTTAGATAATCAAACAGAGCAATTGCAGTTCGATACGCCTGCTGATGAGCAAATAACTTTTATAAAACATCAGAAATATACGGAAAGCGCAAATACGGCTTATTCTTATAATTATGTAATGGTAGGTTCTAAAAGAGGCAGTGGATATAGAATCCGGTTTTTTGAGAAGGTAAATGGAAATATTAAAACTACTCCAGCATTTATCATTGAAGGAGAGGGGACTGCACAAGATGTCATTTATATTTCGCCAAGTGTGGTTGAAACAACTTATCCAAATTCATATTAAGGTATAAAAATTGATTTTAAATCATACTAAAAAAGGAAAGCTCATCTTATGGTGAGCTTTCCTTTTTGTGATCAAAATAAATTTGCTCAAGTGATTAAACTTCAACCTAAATCGAAAGTCATTCATTAGGTAAAATGCAAATATTTTCTTTAGATTTTAATGTTATTAATCAAAACCCCTTTTTATGAAATTAACTAATCGTTTAGCCTTAATTATTTTAGTCGCATTTTCTTTCGTCGAAAGCGCTAATGCCAATTCCACATCCTTACTTGCGAACTATCCAACATCTTCCGGCAAAGATTCTACTCGCATCGAAAACTCTGAATTATTCTATCGAGTAGGGGAAAATCATCTTTTAGAGGTGGTTTATAAAGCCATATTCGGAGAGGAGATCGCAAATACCATACTATGGTTGAATGTTTTCAGCGACAATTCCTTAATGAATTTCAGCGATAGCGATTTTCTGCTGTTAGAAAGCAATAAATCTGGAGGATTTGAAATCTATGATGATTTCAACAATTTTATTGCTGTTGCACCTGACTTGGACGATAATTATTCATTGGAAACCAATAGCGATCATTGGGTCAAATCCCGAAGTAATCGATTCAATAAGTTGTACATCAGCACTGGAACAGGAAGGGAATATACCATGACCACAAAATTTAGCTTTGCTGGAAAAAGGACTTTAAAAGACGAGAAAGGGTATGAAATTACTATAAGTGGGAAATTAAATGGGAGTTATGATTTAAGTGATAATGAAGGTAGGAAAATGGAGATCAAATTTCATCGTTCCGGTGTATTCAGAATGATTGAAGAGGGCAGGGATATAAAAACGTTGGTTGTGCAAAGTCAACAGAGTTTTCGGTTGAATGATGAAGGAGGGAAGAGTTATACTATCCGAGCTCGAGGACGTTTTAACGACTTGGTAATAACCTATCCAGATGGGCATGAGGTTTTTATAAGAAACAGGTATAGGATACCTTCGGATGTAGTGAAGAAGGAAGAAAAAAATCCCTGAAATAATTCAGGGATTTTAGGATTTATCAAATTATAAACTATTTTGGCTTAATTATAACCAGGGTTTTGTTTTACAATACCATTTGATTGATTAACTGCAGCACGTGGAAGCGGATATAGGATCACATGATCATCCACTTGATAACCATCATCTTTTGCGCGCTGAATGTATAATCCCCAACGAACAAGATCATCCCGACGTACACCTTCTGCCCATAATTCATACAAACGCTCATTCTGAACGGCTTTTCTGAAGGATTCTTTAGAGAGTCCTGATAGAGCAGGTAATTTGCCGTGAACTGTTCTAACATCGTTTAGAAACGCATAGGCTTCTGCGGTAGGTCCATTCAATTCACTCAATGCTTCAGCATATAACAACTCCACATCAGCATAACGATAAATGATGATATCGACAGAAGTTTCTGTAGAGGATACTTTCGCTGGGTCAGGACCATATTTATCCATTACCGCACCGATATCCCCACCTTCCCGGGCATCTCTGTAAACGATCTTTCCATTGACCATGGTCGGATATTTCTGCAAAAGAAGCTTTAATCTATAATCAGCTTTATCAAACTTGTCATACGTTTTCCAAGGCATACGGTAACCGCCCCAAGGTGCATCTCCACCACCAACCGTAATGTCATAATAATCGGTAGGCAAATAATGTGGCCTATAACCATTGGCTGATGTACTTGAATTCGCATTTGCAACAACGGGAAGAATGATTTCATTGTTTCCACCTTTGCTGTTCATGTTGAAGTTGTCTTCATATTTAGGGGTTAAACTGAAGCCAATGGCTTTGATTTGCTTGCCCATTTCTATGGCATCAGCCCATTTCTTTTCCTGCATATACAACTTCATCAAGGCAGTTAGACAGGCTGCTTTGGAGAAACGGCCGTAATCAGATCCTGTGAATTTATTGGGTAATACTGCCATAGCCTCCTTGAAATCTTTCTCAATATATCCGATCATTTCTTCCTTGCTCGGACGAGGAATCTGAGCAGATTCTGGCGTATTGATAATGGCAGGATCAAGCACTACAGGTACTGGACCATAATATAGATACATAATCTGCATGAAGAACCCACGCAAAGCTTTAAGTTCTCCAATGTATCTTTTCTTCAATTCTTCGTCCATACTTACTGCTTCAATCTGAGGGATCAAACCGGTGATCCTTGAACTATAGCGCATAAGTTGCGTGTAATGTTGCGTGATGGAATTAAAATCTGGATCAAAATTCAACATATTCAATTTTTTCCATCTTCCGCCGTCATCCCAGTTACAGATTGCCTCATCGGTTGTTTGGCCAGCCTGTGTAGTAATGGCAGCTTGAGCAGCTCCAAATCCACTCCAAGCACTTCCTTGCATAATCCCGGAATACATAGCCGTAACCGCAGAACTTACATCATTTGCTGATTTCAGAAAATTGTCTGCGTTCAATTCCTGGTCGTTTTTATACGCTAAATCCTTCTCACAAGATGATAAAATAGGAGCTATTGCCAAAGCAAAAGCAGTATATTTCATCCAATTTTTTATGGTATTTCTTTTCATGATATTTTCAATTAAAAACTAAGATTAATACCCATAACATAGCTGGTTGTCATTGGATAATAATTATTCTGATTTAATTCAGGGTCCAATCCAGGGAATTTTGTAATGGTCCAAGGATTTTGAACGTCAAATGAAATTCTGGCACCTTTAATCATTTTTTGCCCCTGCAACCAGGTTCCTGGAATTTTATAACCTAAAGTTACATTACGAAGCCTTAAGAAGCTGGCGTTCAACATCCAATAGTCTGAATTGTTTTGGTAAGTACCGTATCTTGAATCTGACAACCCTGTAGGGAAATCCGCATCTGGATTATCAAAAGTCCATCTATCCAAACTGATCGGCATGGTATTCCATCCAAAAGATCCCATGTTTGCCGCTAAACTGGCAATTCGGAATAACCTATTTGGACCATATGGGCTCCATGCTTTTTGAACAGCTCCGGAGAAGAAAATATTCAAATCAAAGTTTTTGAATGTAAATGTATTACCAAAACCAAAGTTGAATTTAGGATCCAAGTTAGCAATCAAGGTCTGGTCGGCAGCAGTAAGTACTCCATCAGGTCCGGCTAAATTTCCTTGGGCATCGTAACTGGCACGATCCTGTACGATTAAACTTCCCGGAACCATATTTGGCATCCAAGCTGGAACATCTCCGTTTCCTTTGTACATGCCATTGGAAATATATCCGAAAGCTGGATTAAATACCGCATCCTTACCAGTTGGAGCCTTGAAACGTTCTAAGGTCGCTAAGGTTTGAGGAGCACGCTCTGTCCAAAAGCTTAAGTAATGGGAGAAATTGATGGAAGTTGACCAGGTAAAGCCGCCATTTCCAGAATTATCAACAATGTTTTTCGATTGTAAGGCGATATCAAAACCATCGGTCCGAGTTTTTCCTGCATTGATGGTCTGTGATTTTACCTGATAAGCCTCAGGAGTGGTTACATTGAACAATAGACCATTGATGGTTTTGGTATAGAAATCTACCGAGCCAGATAAACGGTCATTGAATAATCCAAAATCCAATCCTGCATTGATTTCTTTAGCGGTTTCCCAACTTAAGTTCGGGTTATCCAAACGATTGATTCCGAATCCAGTAGATGGATTGGTACCATCTCCGAATAGATAATCATAGGAACCATCACCATTTGAATTCAAATAGGCTAACTGGGCTGCACTAGCGATATCGCTGTTCCCGGTTTCACCATAGGATAAACGCAGTTTTAAGAAGCTTACCGGACCTTGGGCATCTTTGATAAAGCTTTCTTCAGAGATCAACCAGTTGGCTGCAACCCCTGGGAAATAACCCCATTTTTTATTTTCAGCAAAATTGGATGCACCATCCCTACGTAGGGATGCCTGGAAGGTGTATTTATCCTTATAGGTATAGATTCCACGAAGAAAATAGGAAGCAATGGTTTTTTCAGACGATCCAGAACCTACCGATGGCTGTGGGCTTTGACCTACACCAAGGTTATGATAAAGGAAAGCATCTGTTGGGAAATTTTGGTTTCCTGCGGATACCGATCTGGTTTTGAATTGATTGTAGGAATACCCTAATACGGAGTTCAATTGATGGTCAGTTCCGAAACGCTTATTGTAAGCTAGTGTATATTCCAATAACTTAATGCCAGCTTCATTTTTGCCGATACTGGCAACACCTCCGGTTCTTTCGCCTAATAAATAAGTTCTAGGTAGGTATAAATCCCTATTTCCGGAAGAGCGGTCATAGCTGTACATTCCTTTTGCAGTCAGACCATCGATAATTTCCCATGATAGATAGGCATTGGTCAATAAACGGAAGCTGTTCAGATCGTTGGTTACTTCTCTGAATGATAATGGATTCGGTAAATTTGGGTATTGAGGATTTACCGGATAGGTTCCGTCTGGATTTTGCAAAGGAAGATTTGCTGGATGATATAGTGCGGCCGTTAGGATACCTCCAACTTCGTTAGAGCCCCCTGTTCCAGTAGCCAGGATCTTACCATCAGACATCGTCGCACTAATACCTGTTTTGATCTTGTCGGTAATATTCTGATCAAAATTTGCCCTGAAGTTGTAACGTTTCATGCCACTTGCCAATAGCACACCTTTTTGGTCAAAGTAATTTCCAGAAACAAAGTATTTTGTGTTTTCGGTACCACCAGAAAGGGAGATGTTATGCTGTGTGGTATAACCTGCACGGTGTACCGCTTCCATCGCATTAGGCATCATCGGCGTATTGGCAATCTGGTCTGCAGTATATTTCGGTTTGTATGGCGAAACGGTCGAAGCGTCTACGGTTCCATAATAAGGACCAATTTTATTGTTCTGCATCCATCTTTCTAAGCCTAACTTGTTTACCTGCTCCATATACGTACGAGTGTCCAACACCTCATACATCTTATCGGCATGTTGAAAACCATAAGTTCCGGTATATTCGATTTTAGGGGCGCCAGATTTACCACGTTTTGTGGTGATCAATACCACACCCGCTCCAGCTCGAGCTCCGTAAATAGATGCAGAAGCCGCATCCTTTAACATTTCAATGGACTCGATATCATTGGAGTTGATGAAGTTCAAGGGGCTGACATCCTGGTTACCTTGCGTAGAGACAGGTGCTCCAGGAATTGATGCACCACCATTGATCGGAACACCATCGACCACATAAAGTACACCCGCACTGGCATTTGAAGGGTTGTTTCTGATTTTTACATTTACTCCGGCACCAGGTTGTCCCGTTGGTTGAATTACCTGAACACCCGCCGCCTTCCCTTGCAAACCTTGTGCAAAGTTGGATGTAGTTGAAACGGCAGCTAATTCTGAACCTTTTACCGAGGCAACTGCTCCAGAAACATTTTTACGGTTTACCGTACCATATCCAATAACCACCAATTCTTCCAGCGCTTGGGAAGATTCTTTCAACACGATTTGTTGCAAGGCACTTCCAGCATTGGCTGCAATTTCGAATGAATCAAAGCCAACAGAAGATATTACCAAAACATCCGTAGGATTGGCTTCTATCGAAAACCTTCCGTTCGAATCGGTAGAAGTTGCCTTGTTTGTTCCTTTGACAGTTACTGTCACTCCGGCTAAAGGCTCGCCAGCAGCATTCTTTACCGTACCGCTGATGTTCTGGAATGCTTCTCCCTTTTTAAGGATAGAAATTGTTTTCCCTTGGATCGTGTACTTAAAAGGAACATCCTTGAAAAGTTCGTCCAGGGTCTGCTTCACTGTTTTATTCCCTAAATTGATGGACTTCACCTGCACGTCCCTGATCTCGGAAGATTTGTAGAAAAACACATAACCTGTGTTTTTTTCAATATTCTTCAACAAGGTTTCTAGTTCCACAGTTGATGAAGCATGTTTTACCGTCTGCTCATGGTTATGAGCATAAACCTCTTGATAACTTGCTCCCACTAAGATGAAGGAACATTGAATAGCAAATAAGAGGTTAGATTTGCGTTTCCAGAATTGATGGGGTACTCCCATAGAAACACACTTTCTAAAAGATAATTTAGTCATTTGTGATTATGATTATAATTAATTCAATGATTATATTGGATGTTCAATTGGTTATTCAATTATTTTTAAGCGTTTTTTAGATTTTAGTTCATACTTCAGATTTGTTCCCGCGAGAATATTGAGCACCTGACTCAACGTAAGGTCTTTTCCGATCTTTCCCGAATAGGTTTCCATAGGCATATGTAATGGATATTCCACCTGAAAATCATACCATCTGCCCAATTCTGTCATCACCGTTTTAAGATCCGCATTGTCGAAATAGAAGAAGTCGTTTTTCCAAGCGATATGTCCTTCAGTATCTGCTTTTTGCAATCGCTTTAAAGATCCGTCTATAGAGGCAAAGACAACCTCACCCGGTTTAAGCATGGTCTGTTTATCCCCATGTTTGATATTGACCTTCCCATTTATCAGGGAGGTATAGAATCCTAGATCTTCGGGATAGTTTCGGATATTGAAGGTGGTTCCTAAAACCTCCACCGCTGAGTTATTATTGTTTAACTTAACATAGAAAGGTTTTTTGCTGTTGTGGACAACCTCAAAATATGCTTCCCCACTTAAGTAGACCTCACGCTTGTCTCCTGCAAATTGAATGGGATATTTTAGCTTACTACCTGAATTCAACCATATCATGGTTCCATCGCTAAGTTTTACTTTGTACCTTTTTCCTTTAGGGGTTTCGATTTCCTGATAGATCAACTGTTGGATTGGGAAGGCCTGAACGATGGAATAAACAGCATTTTGTCGATTGATCTTGATCTCCACATTTTGGATATTATCTACTTCAGTCTTTCCATCAGGAAGATTATCCAAGTTTAATTTCTTCCCATTTCCCAAATCCAGGATCCCGCCATCTGTACCGGGATGTAAATCATGTGCCGTGAATTCATCCTGCGTTTGTTTAGCATCATTCATCTTGGTTTTATAAAAATAAAAGGGTAGGGCAATGCAGAGAAGGATAGATGCAGCAACGGACATCCAACGGAGAGTGGTAGTCCTTTGCTTTTTAACATCTTTGGTTACACTTACTTCATTCCCGCTTTGCAGGCGATCCAACATCAGGATTTCTTTCAAATTGGATTCGAATTCCTTTTCATGCAAAGGTTGGTCTTGCAAGGATATAGATTCTTCTTGCATCAATTGGATGAAATCTTCGTGTAAGTTGTCCAAGTCCGTGTGGATGACAAGGTCATGAAGTTCCCTTCTTTCCTCCTCAGAAAGAAGGTTGGAATAATACCGCTTAAGCAAGTAATAAACTCGATTTTCGTGCATGGTTTATAAATTGGAAGCTTGGTTAAATGGCGCTTCTATGGTAAAGAATATACTTTTTGGGAGTACTACTATTGGGATACAAAATATTTTTAAATAATTTTCAACAGTACTAGAATGGAAAGCGTAATTTGGAAGTTCTGATCCGCCAATGATTGCCTAATTTCTTTTAAAGCACTCGTTAGGGTATTGTAAACTGTATTTGGAGAGATGTTCAGTTGTTGTGCGATTTCATTTGCTGTTAATCCATGCTCACGACTTAAAAGATAGATTTCCCTTCTTTTTTCCGGCATCTTGATTAAGGTATCTTTGACAATTTCTTTGATTTCATAGAGTTCCATAAATCGAGGCTGGTCAATATCAGATAATTCATTCGTGTCATAAAGGGACTTGAGTCGATCTACTTTGGTTTTTTGATGGGCTTCCTTCCTCAATAGGGTCAAGCTTTCGGTGCTCAATACCTTAAAAAGCCAAGCTTCAAAATTCTGTATTTCTCCCAATCGGTCTCTATTTAACCATACCCTTAAAAATGCCTCCTGTAAGATATCGGAAGAATGGTCTTTACCCTGAGAATTGAACTTTTTCAGAAAGGAGTGAAATCTTGAAAAATACCGATGGTATAATTCCGTAAAAGCTTGTTCATTGCCATTAGAAATTGCAAATAACAATTCTGCATCTTCCAGATTTTTCATGGCTTTATAAAAAGTATTTATAATAATTAGTGATTAACGAATTCTTAAAATATTTCCAATCGCGCAAATTAGAAATTATTCATCTTTCTTTTTATAAAAGTAGCTATTTTGAAGCATTATAATTAATGCAATCGATTGTTTAAGTCTGCTATTGTAAAATTATTTTCGATTATTATCCAAGATTGGTAGCGAAATCAATATTTCCTGCGTTAGTATTTTAACTAACCATTATTTGTTATGAAAATTTTCATTTATTCTTTCCTTGTATTGTTGAGTTTCCAACTCCTTTCCTGTTCTAAAAATGATGAATTAAAGTCATCCTCCTATTGGAGTAAGCGGACGCAGGAAAAAAAAAGAGAGATCAATTTGTTGAGCGAATCTGTTCCATGTCAGGATATTTCTACTTTAAAGTGGTTTTTAAACACAATTATTTTTTAGTTCATCCCTCTCTACAGGCACGGTTCGATCGTTTATTGGCGGAGTATGATGACTATTTTAATAAAATGTTGGATGCTGCCGAAAGGGAAGGGATTATATATGATTTTTCATACCCGATTCCTCCAATAAAAGTAGTTTGTCGAGATGGTAAAGCTACTATGCTTTTTGTACAAGATCTGACAATTCAAGAGGTGAATGAGGAATTGCCTAAATTCAAAAATATTATTAAGGATTTCTATAAGGATGTAAACTGTACAGACCCATCTGAATGGAGTTCTATGCTGTTGATTGTGAATTGTAAATATGAAGGGTTTGCCATTCATAAAACAATAAAGACAGAAGAATTTAAAGAATTACTTCTAAATTATTATCAACTAAACAATAGAAAGAACCAACTTGAGAATATTAAATGCGATGGAATGTCAAGTAATAAGCAAGCTACTATATCCTGTAAAGATGGCAAGCCAGTTGTGACTATTAGCAATTAAATAGGAATGACTATAAACAAAAAAAGCAACTCTTTTGGAGTTGCTTTTTTTGTGATCCCGCTGGTACAAAACTCGAACTCTTTACTTGAAGATTTAAGGCGATTAAACCAATTGAAAGACGTACCACTGCAAAATGATGTGAATGTGAAAACTATAGAAAAACAACCAAAGAAAATAAGCAATTTAAAAAGTGATATTTGAATTATGATACGGATAAATTCTATGGTCGAGTTCGTTTTATGTTACCTTTTTCCAAGCCGATGCGGATTAAAAAATCACCTTCACATGCTATTTGATAATGTTGGATAATAATTTCTTGAAGTTTTTTGA
This sequence comes from Sphingobacterium sp. UBA1575, assembly GCA_002322865.1. Lineage (GTDB taxonomy): Bacteria > Bacteroidota > Bacteroidia > Sphingobacteriales > Sphingobacteriaceae > Sphingobacterium. The sequence goes on from DCOH01000033.1 coordinate 197,416, forward strand.
AATGAGGTGTTCAACTTCAAACAAGGGTTTGTTCCAAATTAAAGAAAAATACTTGTAGACCTCAAACACCTCCCCAGGCTTTATTGGACGATGATCGATCTTAATGAATGGCCCATCGGTTTCAGTTAACAATTTATCTTTTGGAATTCTCTGAATGATCTTTTTACCGGATTCAGAATTTATCATGGCAGGATTTACAGATAAAAAATAACCCGCTTCTGTGATTTTGTCGATTAGATTTAATGGGCCTGAATACCAATGAAAAATTGCACTGTGTATTCCGTTCTCAACTAGCATTTCTAACACCTCTTTTTCCGCTCTTCTTGAATGAATGCTTAATATTTTCTGCTGGTTGTTAATTGCCGCCAATATTTTGCTAAAAGTTTCTAATTGGATTTTTTTTGTAGAAAACCCCTCTCTGGAAAAGTCTAATCCTATTTCACCGATATAAGAGGTTTTGTGTAAGTTTTTTAAAAAAGAGGGAAACTCCTTACTATGTTGCTCTGCATACAGAGGATGCATGCCCAAGGCCATCCTAATTCTTTTTAAAGGTAATATATGTGGAAAACCCATTTCAAAATGACTAGGCAAATTGGTCATAGTTATTATAGTTGCTCCGGCCTTTTCACATTCTGAAAGAATTTTTTCAGGTTGACGATACAAATCAATATGGCAATGTGTGTCTATCATTGAATACCAGCCAATTTTTTTAAACTATTATTTCCTTTGTCTTCAATCCATTGTTTTATTTCTTCTCGAACTTGTTCAACTACCCGAACAGAATTATCCATTTCATTTAAGGGAATTGCACCGGACACTAATAATGTTCGCCTAATCCGCTCCGATGTCAAGTTGCTGTTAAGAAAATCGAACAGTGCGGGAAAATCGTACTTATCAAATATTTGATTTGGAGTTGAAAAGATATCTATTCCATATAATTGATCGTCTAAATTAAGAGCGTGCAAAGCAGCTCTTCGATAAATGCATGGCATACAGATACCGCAGTGATGGGTTCCAGCTTTTGTATCCCAATGCATCTTTCTTCCCCGCTTTCCACAAGACACAGATAAGTGATATGTTTTCTTAAGCTGGGCACTATTATTACAGCTTTGCACAAGCTGTCCCTTAGTTAAGGATTTATAGGGGTTTTTCAGGTTAGTAGTTAAACCAAGTTTATTTAATAGCGTTTGGAGTTGGCTGATGTAGTGCGGATGTGTTGTGCGTGTGCTAAGCGTACTGCTGCGGGATGGCGTTAGGGGATAATTAATTGAAATTGTCCCATTTTCAGGAACCGTAAGCACATTACAATGCGGTAGTTTTTCTACACAAAATAGAGAGATACCGATGAATAACAAAGAACGGCTTCTAAAGCTTGCTTCCTTAATAATTTCATTGTCGTTATTATCATGATTGTCAAGAGCAACAACACACTGTATCCAATCGTATTTATTTTTTAGTTGAGAATTGCCAGCAAAAAAGTTAATTATATTTTGTTGATCACTATTTGCACCAGGAGAAGAAGAATCAAAATGGGATAATAGCAATCCTTTTTTATTATCGTCTAAACTGTTCAAACCATCTATTACTCCGACCAATGAATCAAGTCCACCTGAGAAAAGGGAAGCAAACGTATAGTCATCTAAATTATATTCTGGGATCTTGGATTTCCACCTTTTTGCTTTTTCGGTGTAAAAATCAATATTGCTAACATTTTCAAAATTAACAGTCCAATAATCACCAGTAAGAAAATTGAGTAGCTGATTGAACAGCTCTTTATTATCATTCCAAATCTGTAGATTATTAACAGGAAGAGTTACTTCTATATCCCTTGCCCATCCATCTATTGAATATTGGTGTCTCTCCAATAGATTGTCAATCCCATAAATTAATGAGGAAACCAGAAAAAAATCAAAACTTATTGAAGTGGTATCATTTGAAAAATTCTTCATGGACTGAAAGGATATATGTAAGTCTACCGACCTGGTATTCCCAGATATGTCTTCAAATGACAGCTTAACCGTTGCAAAACGACCTGTTTTTGGTGGATTACTAATTATTACATTAACCTTCATAACCTTCAAATACTTTTAAAACATCTTCCTGAATATTTTTGATCAACCGGTCGGCCTGATCACTTGCCCAATTAATATTATTAAGCGGGTTCGTTCGATTCATATTCTTGACTTTTTCGAAAATATAATCCTTTATCTGCTTAAACAGGTTTTCACAATCTGATTTCCCCTTGTCAACTATCAGTTTCTCATAGAACATTACTGAAAGATGTTCGAATATATAATATCCAAAATATCGTTCAATAACCTCTTCCAATGTCTCCTTATCTAGAACTTCAGTCAACTGTTGTTGCCATTCCTCTATTGTTTCCGCATCAGAAACCAATTCTTCCAATATTTTTTGCGAAGCAGCCTTAGCCGCAACATCGTCCAAAGTAGATGCTGGGCCTGTACAATGCTCAATGAGTCTATCAATAACCTCATTTAACGGAAGTCCACCAAGTCCCGGCAATCCGATTTGCTCTAATGCTTCCCTTATATTGCCCCCCGAACTACTAAATGATCCGAGGAAAGCTCCAAGATTTTTGGCTGTTCTTATACCCGCTCTTCCTGCGATTTTTGATCGCCCTCTTCCTGCGCTTCCAGATCCTCCGATTACGGAAACATATCTTGAAAGTATATTTCCCAAATTACTCGTGGTTACTATACCACCTCCACAACTGCTGGTTACTGCACCGCTTAGATTGCCCCATTGCGGTTGCCCTTTGATTGAAGCTGAATATGATTTTGATGTCCCCATTATTTTGTCTTATAGGCCTTTTTTGCCGTTGATTCAACCTTGTTTAGTTTATTTTCGATATAATTTTTAATTACATCTATCCCCTCATACCGTTTCAACGCAACGCCTACCGCAGGAGGAATATCATTAGCAGATATGAAGTCAAGGGCATTCGCATAGGTTATTTCTGCGTTTTCCACTTTAGAGTCAATCAACAAGTGAAATATGTCATAAGGCCTCTTCTTTTTAGGGTTTCGTATAAGCATTTGGGATGAAAACTCGAGAAAGCTGTTCCTTTCAAATTCACTAAGAATTGATACATCGGAAGAAATGATTTTTTTTGTCACGGCATCCGTCATTGATTCCGAATCCATCTTTTGATAAAGATTTTTTACTAGAGTTGGAATGAGGGATGCTCCAGGAATAGTTGATGCTATTCTATCCCTGGACAACCAGAAGTAATCGCTTAGATCAATGTCGGAAAGAATGGGTTCTACTTTTAGCCAATTGACAATGCGAGCGCTGCTCCACTTTTTGAGTTCATCCACTTTTTCGATTTCTTGTTTTACTTTAAGCGGATCTGGATTTTCTTTAACTATTGTCTCAAGTTGTTTGATTTCTTTTGGGATGCCTTTTTGGTCTACCTGCCAATCGTATAGCTGTTTGAAAAGGGTAATTTCGGTATTTGAATATTCAAGTACCATAAGTTTCGCCAATATAGCCGTATTGAAACCGTGTATGTTTGCTACTGTAGCCAGCCTTTGCCTTAAAGTCAGTGTGTTAAGAAATCTCTTAATTTGTCTGGGATTACCAGAAAGTGTTTGGGTAATTATTGGAACAAGCGCTGGTATAGATACTAAACTCTGGAGTATTTTGTCTCTGTGGGCTTCATCAATCGAATCTTTTATCGCTGCAAATCCACATACAGAATATCGGTCTCTTTGTCTGAATGTGGTAAAAAAATCATGAATTTTCTTGAAATTCTCTTGTGGTAATTCTCTCTTGCAAATTAATAATGAAATATAGGTTTCTACTTCCGAGTCTGATAATTTGGGGAGGTTGTAGGGAATTTGAATTAACTTCTCCAAATAGTCCTTGACAATATCAGCATCCTCAGTATCGACTATTTTACCCTTTTGCTTATATCTGTATTCAATAGCATGCTTTACAATTCTGGGATCTGCACCTACTACGAAAGCTGTTTTTGAAACATTTAAAAACAGCTTCACTGCTTCTAAATTGTCAATAATCCTGTCAGGGGTACACCTATCAAGGTCGTCTATAATGACAACAAGTTTCTTGAACTTTGTAGCTGTCAATAAATCATCAAAGTCTTTTCTGAAATCTGCAACTGCGTTAGTCTTATCTTCTCTTTCCTGTTGTTCTTTTGTAAGAGCTTTAAATATGCCTGCACCTTCTTCAGACTGAAGTTTTGCGATTAATTTTTCAGGGCTGTCGATTTCCCATTCTGATAACTTTTGTGTAGCAAATGGAATTAAACTCAATCCACCGGTAAAGTAGGCGGATACAGCCGGGAGTGTGATGTTTTTCATTATCATACCTGCGCCTCGCATCCAATCAATGGACTTCCATAGTTTCTTAGCCTTTTCTTTGACAGTCTGCTTTACCTCTTCAGACAGTTTCTTGTTATCCTCTAGATCTTTTAAAATAGCATTTAAGAGCGCAGCCTTTGCATCGTCATATCCCTCAAATGTCCAGCCATTAAAATAGATACATAACGTGTCCTTGTTTTCTTCTTTATCAAATTCACTTTTAATTATTTGAAGGATACTTGATTTTCCACTTCCCCAATCACCGAATACTCCGATTGTTACCGGTAGCACAGTATCGTCGTTAATTACATTTATTAATAAGTCTGCGTGAACTTTAAATCCAAGCAGGTCTTCGGATGTTTCATTATCTGCCCACATAAGTTGGTCTTTTTTATCTATTTTATTGGCGTCTGATCAATGCCATGGTCGCGTGGCTTTGCTTGGAAATAAAGATCGATTTCATTCATGTTTAGGAAGCAATTAAACTTTCGGAAATTTAATTAGTTTACTTTAACTCTACCAAAGGATTCTAATTCTAAAAATTTAGATTCAAATAATTCTGATGGCATTTTTTTCTTCAACAAATTATGAAAATTCTCATCATGTGTTGACAAGATGATTTGTCTATCTTCATTTACAACAATGCTTCTTAATAAATCAATAGTCGAAAGCACATTGATGTTATCCATTGATTGGATAGGATCATCAATAAATATGCACTTGTACTCGGTTTCTTTTAGTGCAGATGCTAAGAATATACTTAAACTCAAAATATTGATCTGAGCAGTACTGAAATATAGATTAGGAACTAAGACAGTATCGTCATTTATTTTTCTGACAAATACATCTAATCGAGGCGTTTCACCTTCAAAACTTGCTTTAAATTCGACCGACTTAAAGTCAGGATGGGGGTCGATTTTCTTGTAGATGTCATTAATTAGATTTACATGGAAGAAATTCTTAACCTTCGTTTCGAGATATTCTTTTGCAGAATTGAATTCACTGCGGATTTGAAGCTCGACTTTTGTTTCAAGAAAATCAAGTTCAGTTTGTGCATCTTCTGCCTTCTTCCTTGCATTTTCAGATTGGAGAAATGCCCAAATATTTTGAGAATAACTATTTAATTTTTGGTATTCATCAAGTAGTTGTTTGTTAATGTTTAGTTCTGAGCTGATTTTTTTTTGCTCTTCATCTAACAAATCACTTAATGATGATTTGTTGAGCCCAGAAACATCAATTTTCAAATTATCTTTAATATAGTTTTTGTATCTCTCCACCCGACTTGTGATTTCTTCATCACTCTTTTGCAATTCCGTTCTTTCATGATTTAAGCTATCCTTGGTATAAGCGTCAAGTTCTTTCTTTAAGTTATTAATTATATTTTCAGCCTGTTTAATCTCATCTGCTATTACAGAAATTCTTTTCGAATATGCTTCTTCTTCCTCAATTATCTTGTTTTTACTTATTATCTCACTGGCAGCATTTTCTTTAAACCAATTTGCAACAAGTGTATACTGTTCACTTTGAACTAAGTTACTAATCTCGTCTGAGAGAAGAATAATTTGTTTGTGAATCGAATCAATTTTGGCTACGGTATCATTATGTGCTCCCTGATCTTTATCTATAGCAGAATTTATATTGTTTCTTTTATTGGTAAGATCAGATATATTCTTATCAAGTGAGGCTATGTATTCATTTAAAGATATGCCACCTATAGAAGAAAATAGGCTTTCCCGATCCAATTTCAAAGACTCTAAGGTTCTTTCTGTGCTTTCAATAGCAATATTTATTTCCCTGAGTGAGCTTTCGAGTAATTTGACCTGTACGGCAATTTTATCGAATTGAAATTTATACTGTGAAGAAAGTGTAGCACGATATGAAGTTACCTGACCCGAAATGCTAATTATGTTGGTGTCAATTATGTTTTTTTGCTCTAATAAAGCTTTAACTGTATCATCAAGAGCTTTATTGCTAGTTATTTGATCGACCAAGTCTTCATAAGAATCATAAATTTGGTCGCATAATGGGCAACTTGTGGATTTACGTTCATTCACTATTGTTAAACCAACTTTGATGAAATCTGTAATTGTCTGATTTAAATTTTGATGTTCTGCAATTGATGTTTCTACCAATTTTAATTCTTGACGTTTGCTCAAAAGTTCAGCCTCTGTGGATTGAATTTTTTGAATTAAGTTAAGCAATTCAGGCTTTTCACCGGATGCTATTTGTGGGTATAGTCCCTTTTCAATTTCAAGCAATATCCTTTCATACTGAGATGAAGATTCTTTGGCAGTTCTTAATTCATTTGTTTTAGTTTCTAATTCCGTTCTCTTTTCGGTCAAGTCATTATTAAATTTCGTAATTTCTGCATCCAATTTCTCCAACCTTTGCATTATTGTCGGAGCGCTTGTCTTTCTCCTTGTATTTTCCTCTATTTGCTTTACTATTGAATCTAGTTGGCTTTTATTTTCAATGAGATTGCGGGTTGATATTTCATTTTGTGCTTGGAAGTCGTGCAGGTCTTTGTCTTTATTCTTTTTTTCTTCTTCTTTATTACTTATCTCGGTGTGAACTCGTGAGTATTCCTCAAAATTTTTTAAAACCTTTTCGATGTTATCTTTTATTGCAATGTAATCTGCTTGTGAATTTCTTTTGTTTTCTACAGCAATCTGTTGTTGTTCAAGATCTTCAAATTTCTGCAATAGCTGCATTAAAGTTGCTAACCGAACTGCGCCTTTAGATCGATCTTCGTTAAGAATATAATACAGATTTATTCCGAGAACTATATCGTTTCCTGATTTTGCAATTGCTACATGATCCAAGAGTTGTCGTAGAGAACTCTCCTTATTTTGTGAAATAAGTAAATCGGCAATTGTATCTTGAAGTCTTTGTGCTTGTTCCTGCGTAGCTTCTAACGAAAGGGGTTCCAAAACGTTTTCATTAAAATTATCTCTCAACAATTGAATCTGATTATTTACCTTTTCTAGCGTATTTTCTGTACTTACATTTTGAATAATCTTTTTTAAATCTTCTATCGGTTTTTTCAGGAGGTTTTTTTTATTGTCAAGTGCTTTTAAAAGAAATCTCAAATTATTGTAGTAATTATCTAAATCTGAAAGCTCAGGGTTAGACATAAACTTTCTATATCGGGTTTCTCCATCGCTTTCGGTTAAAAATGCTGAGATCCATTCTTGTGAGAGTATAACTTTCTGAAAAGAATGTTCCTTCCTGCGGCGAGAGTCTAAAATGAGATCGTGCTTTTGGTTACCATGCTTATAAAATTGTCTGTTATAAGTCGGTTCATCATTATTAGCGTCTGTGTATATTTTAACATAGGTATTTCGATCAGAATTGGTATTTCTGATAAACTTGTCGATAGACTGGACATTAGCCATTTTTTCTAATTCATCTACCCGCATATAAAACCGATCAACAGATTCGGTTACGCCATATTCCACCGCATCATAAAATGAGGTTTTGCCAAAGCCGTTCGGTGCATATAGTGAAACAAAACTCGCAGCAGTACCTGATTTTGTTGTTAGGTCAAATGTCGCATCCTTTGGATCATCATAAATCCTGAATGCCGATATTTCTACTTTTTTTACCTTCATAACGAACTGTTTTTAATTTTTAAGATAATCTCCTCCAAACTGTTCTCTATTTCTTGCCCCAATCGTTTTTTGACTTTTATATTCTCTAAAAATTCGCTGATAATCGTATTATAGATGAATGGGCTATCACCCTGAATGGAAACAGAATCGACAGTCATATCTTTATTAAGTATGTGCTCGCGTATGATGTCTTCTTTACTTTTCCTAATATCAATGATTATTTTCCTGCTGGAGAATGTATCATTTTCTATCAAATAATGTAAGTCTCTGCTGATTTGATTCTCTATTCGGTAAAAGAGATAAATATTCCACCTTTCAAATTCATTATCCAGTTTGTTTTGAAATTTAATAGCTATGAAATTTGAAATTTGAACCCAAGTATCCTTTAAAACTATTTCGGACGGGATGTTGGTAAAAAAACAGTGAACTATTCCATTATTTAATGCGGCTGCTTGGTATTCTAAAGAACATCCTTCAAACTCAACTTTGAAACTTTTTTGAATGTCATCAATTAGGGATAAGTTGTTCATATAGTTCTTTTAAGACGGTAATACAATTAGATACTTGATCAGCAATAAAAGAGTCCTCAACTTGTTGAGCTACCCCTTCTTTAAAAGCAGAAATATTAGCAAACTTGTATTTTTGTAATGGAAAATCTGTAGCAACATCGGTTCTTAAACCTCTTAAGTCGTGCTCTTTTTCCAGTGTTTGAAATATACTTCCAGGTATTTTATTTACATCAAGTATGTGAAGGTCATCCTCAGCTTTTTTATTTGAAGCGACAATTACAATTCCATTATCATCCAGACCAGAGTAATCCTTAGATAACAAATCTCGCAAGTGAACTTGCCAATAATCCTTATCTGTATTTGAGTAAAACAACCTTACTTTTTTAAAGATACTAGGAAGGTCATCAATAGTATGAGCTTTTGATTTTGCAATATTTAGGATAGTAAACAGCTCAAGCCATAACGCCCAAATTTTCTTTTCGCAATTTTCATATCCTTCTGTTTGATGCGTAAGAGGTAATTTTTCTTTTATGAACTCTCTGATCACGTTTGGCACCAGATTACTCTCTTTTAATACAGAGGCTTTTGCTTTCAGAATTTCAGTTAGCTTTTCACATTTTGCTTGTGTTAGAAGCCCATATTCTAAATTAAAAATATCAGCTTCCAAAAAAGAGAATGATTTCAAATAAAAGGGCAATATTGGTTGTAGATGTTGAGAATTCAATGCAACAATTTCGTCGAAAGAAGATATCTGGCTAAAACGAACTCGCCCGAGCTGCTCTTCTTCTTCAGCCATTTTATTCTGGATGCCTACCACATACAACTTATTATGAACAACTTTAAGAATAGCCCCTCCTGAATCACCTCGAACCTCATTCAATGTTGCGTTGCCAGGAATCTGAGCTTCGTACATACCGTCGTTTCGAGAATCCAGTATTTGGATTCCAAAATCTAATCTATACCACTCTGTATTATGGGGTTGATTATTACGTCTTATTTCTGGATATCCTAATAAGTAGTATCCATTTTTTTCTTCTGTAATATTGTCAAAACGATATGCATCATTAAACCCTTCTAAAAAAGGGATTTTAATAATAGCGATATCTTTATTTGGATGTAGGAAGTAATCTTGTCCTTCAATAAAGCCATTTACAGGATCATTTATACTGCTCCATGTATTATTTTCGTAACTAAATCTAACCAAAGAAGTTAGTTGGTTATTACTATTAATAATGTTATGCTTTGCAGTAAGAACATATAAATACTCATCTGTCATCGGCTGGATTATGCAACCACTTCCTCCATTTAAAATAACAATATGCTTTCTAGCTATTTCAATATTCATCTTCAGTTAAAATTTAGGTTGGCAGATCTTAAAAGTTTCACATTTGGATAGTCTCTTTTATCTTCATCCGAGAAGATTCGTTCTATTAATTCGGGGTAATTAAAGTAAAGCTCGCAATCATTATGTCGACTGATTAATCTTGCCAAAAGTCTTTTATGTGGGTGTAAATGTTTGTTCCCATTTGTGCTAATGATATATTTTTTACTGTCTAGCAATTCAAATAGTTCTTTACTGTTATTAAATATGCTACCGTGATGCGACAACTTGACAAAATCAACAGGTAAAGGATTTCTTTTACTAAAGCCTAATTCCTGTAGTGATGCCACAAGTATAGAAGGATGGGCATCTCCAAGAAACAGCATTTTTTTGCCTTGAAGTGACAAAAGCAAACTTATTGAGCTTCCGTTGTGCACAGCTTTATCCTCTTCAAATGAAGTGTCATTTTGTATGTGTTTCTTAATAGACATAGCATAATCAGTTTCTTTGGCGGCTGTTTCTAATGATTCTGGTTCTTCCTTCTCCCATTTTTTCAATAATAGTTTTAGCTTTGAATCATTGGGTGATAAAATTGTAAATTCAATATCTTCAAAACTCAAAATATCTGGTGACTTGATTAACTCCCTTCTCCATAACCCATTTTTTGACTCTATAAAATCTTCAAATTTTACTCCTTGAGCTATGCTTGTTTCAGTACCCGGTTCTATTATAAATTCAATTGAATTGTCGTAGTCCTTTTCATTCTCTTGTTCGAAACTTTCTTTTATGAGTCTGCCTGAATTAAACCAAATCTGATCAACCATATCTAAAGCGTTTCCATCTTTTTCAAACCATCTTAATATTCCGCCAATGTGATCGTCGTCAACATGTGTTAAAATTAAAAGATCAATTTTCTCATTCTTTTCCCTTAATGACTCTATTAAAGCTTTAAGTTCTCCATCTTCGGATTTTCCTTTTTTCCCTTTAAGGGAGCAGTAAGTGTTAGGCATTCCACCATCAATAAGGATATTTCTATTTTTTTTATCAATTGTATATGATAGGTATATACAATCGCCATTGAATGCCTTGAGAAACGTTATTTTCATAATTACAATGTTGTTTTAGATTTAAATTCCAATCATCTCCAGCTTACTTTTCCCATTCTGTTGCTTATTCACCTTGAACTGCACCGAAATCCTTTCTCTCATTTCTTTTATTTAGGAGATAATGTCTGCATTACGGCTCTGGCTTGTGGAGTCTTTCCAATTCAGAATGTTATAGCAGCGATCATATTTGCGAAACAGTATTAACAGTTTAAAGGATATTAATATGTAAGATTTTTATTTGGTTGTTTTTTCATGGTTTGAGGAATTAGTTTTAAGCAATTTAAGAATTAAATTAAAACGAAAAGCAAAAACTTGATGTAATTTTTAGACCGAGGACATGCCATATTTTTTTTGTCAAAAATATTTAGATTAAACGAAATATGGTTATGGGAAACCGTAATTCATGATTTTTTATTTACTCTATAAATAAAATGATTTTTCGTTCTAAATGTACTTGGCTTTATAAACAAAAAGTGTTTTCTAATGCTAACTGCCTATCTATATATCCGTGTCAGCACCGATGAACAAGCTGCCAAAGGTTATTCCCAACGCAGCCAATCAGACTGGCTGACTAACTATTGCAGACAGAATCAAATCTCTATTGCAGAAACCATTTTTGAAGATTACCCAGCCAAAACATTCAATCGTCCCGGATGGAATGAACTATATGCAAAATTAAAAGCATCAAACAATCAATTCCCCATTATCCTCATCACCCATTGGGATCGGTTCAGCCGAAATATCACCGATGCATACCGTATGCTCGAACAGTTAAAGAAAATAAAAGTATTAATACAAGCCATAGAACAGCCCATAGACTTTACCGTACCAGAAAGTAAAATCATGTTGGCTATGTATTTGGCAACCTCCGAAGTAGAAAATGATAAAAGAAGCCGTAATGTCAGTTTAGGCATGCAAAAAGCAAGACTAGAAGGACGATGGATTAACAGAGCTCCTATGGGATATAAAAATAGAATCACCGCTGACGGACAAAAATATATAGCACCCTATGAACCAGAAGCCACCATTATTTCCGAAGCCTTTGAAAACATTGTAAAGCAAAAAGGAATTTCCCTGTCCAAAATATATAAACAAGCCTTAACAAAAGGGCTTCATTGCAGTAGAAGTGCTTTTTACCAATTGGTGAGGAGCCCTGTTTATTGTGGTAAAATTGTTATTCCCTCAACCGAAGAAGAAAAAAGCAGGATAATAGAAGGTACCCATAAAAAAATTATCTCCGTAACCCTATTCGAACAAGTACAAAAAATACTTGGGAAACGCCGTTCCATACCCAAAACAAGCAAAAGGACTATAAATGAAAAATTTTTATTAAGAGGAGTGTTACTATGCCCACAGTGTGGAAAAACACTTACGGCCAGTACCTCCCAGGGAAAAAGTAAAAAATATGACTATTACCATTGTCTTAAAGGATGCTCATATCGAATCAGGGCAGAACATTTAAACTCCCAATTTCTTTCATTTCTAAAAAGCCTTAAAACAGAGCAAAATTTTGTTGAATTAAATCACCGTATATTAAAAGAAATCCATTCAGAAAAGCATGCAGATTACAATAATAAAAAGCTTCAGATTAACACACAAATAAACAAATTCATTGACCGAAGCTTAAATGCACAACAATTATTTTCAAAGGGAGAGATTGACTATGATGACTATCTGCTTATTCGTGAAAACTGTAAAAAATCCCTGCAAAACCTTACAAATCAGCTTCAAGAGCAAGCCTTAAACTATGCTGCCGAGACATTCACAGCTGAAAGAGGAGATATCTATCTAGAACGCTTAGGAGAATTTTATGAATCCTCAGATATTCCCACAAAACAAAAAATTAATAGATTATTATTTCCTGAAAAGACAATATTAGATAGCCAAAACCTCGTAAATATGCTTCCTGAACCAATCAAGTCCATTTTTGGATTAAATAAATATAAAAACAAAAAACTTCAAGGGCAACAGGAAATAGAAAAGCATAATGAAGAAATCATTCAATTTCTGAAAGAAGTTATTTTTTTGGATTTTGAACACCTGAAAAATGAGTTTCAGTAAACTGTTGATTTTTAGAATTTTACAAATGAGGTGTTTGAATCCTGTCAGGTTGATAAAAAAGATAGGCGGTTTTTGCTTAAAAGCAAGGTTTTTTTAATTCAAAAGGCTGATTATTAGGTGTATATGTTTTATTTTCTGAATGAAAGATGGGTATGCTGGCGAATTCTGAAACTATTTGAAAGATTTTGAAATGGTTTGTTATTTATAAATTTAAAAAAAAATTATAGTAAGATAAAAAGCTACATTGTAATATCTCTTATGTTTTTTATATTGAATTATTGTAACAGATTTGAAGCATTTATCTATAGCTATCTTTAATATATATATATGATTAAATTTATACGTTTTTTCAATCTTCATTATGGTGAGGACGAGAAGGAAAAGGTCTTGGAAAATGTTATTTCCAATATTTCTTTTCGTGGAGCAAACCTATGGATATTGGCTTGTGCCATCGTCATTGCTTCTGTAGGTCTAAATGTTAATTCAACTGCTGTTATTATCGGAGCAATGCTTATTTCGCCCTTAATGGGGCCTATTGTAGGCGCAGGATTCGCATTGGGGACATATGACTTTGATTTGCTGAAGAAATCCGCTAAAAACCTTGCTATTGCTACTGCAGTTAGTTTACTGGTTTCTTTTTTATATTTTCTATTAAGTCCATTTAAGGAAGCTCAGTCAGAACTCCTTGCGCGTACCTCTCCAAATATCTATGATGTGCTGATTGCCTTTTTTGGAGGTTTGGTCGGTGTTATTGCCATTACACGTAAAGAGAAGGGCAATCCCATTCCAGGTGTCGCGATTGCAACAGCATTAATGCCTCCTCTTTGCACTGCTGGTTACGGTCTTGCTATGGGAAATTTCAGTTATTTTGGAGGTGCAATTTACCTTTATACAATCAACTGTTTTTTTATTTGTATATCCACTTTCCTGATTGTCAAACTGCTTAAATACCCTAAGGTAAAATTTGTAGATACTTTACGTGAAAAGAGAATTACGCGAACGATATCTGCACTTATTGTTATTATGCTTGTACCTAGCTTTTACTTGGCTTATAGTCTTTTGCAGGAACGTAAGTTTGTCCAACAGGTTAACGCTTTTATCGAAAACGAATTTACCAATAAAGGGTATACACTAATTTATGAAAAGACGCGCTTTAACAATAGAGCTAAAAAAATTGAACTAGCCTTTCTTGATAAGCGATTCGGCAATGATGAAATAAAAGATCTTCAAGCCCGCTTGGGTAGCTACCGTCTTGACGAAACTGAGTTACTAATTCGGCAGGATACCAGCGACTTGAAAGGGGATATTCTTGCTGAAATACAAAAGCAATCACAGCATGTATCTGAGAAAGACATTACGATTCAGAACCTCCGAAATGAGCTAGCAGCTTATACATTTAAAGATAGAGAAACCATTAAAGAGATTACCGCTCTGTACCCTGACCTTGCTCCATTTTCAATTGGTAAGCAGACTGTTTTCGTGAATCCCGATAGCAGCTTCAATAGAACAGTACTGCTGTATGATGCTGATAAAGAGCTCCCGAAAGAACAAGTAAATCGCTTGTCGTCTTGGCTTAGTGTGAAGTTGAAATCAGACAGCGTCTTGGTCATGCAAAGTCCTGATTGATCATTGTGTTGATTTAGACCAGTACAGTTGATCTTATTGCAGGGGAGGGGACACCTATTATGGCAGAATTATTCAATAGAAAATTTGGTCAATATTTTGCTTTTATTCTAAATATTGAATTTGTTTTTGGTGATTTTTATTCTATGGTTTTATAATTAACTAAGATGGTTTGCTTTTTCTTTACGTGAAACATAGATGTATTACGTAAATGCGCAAAACGATCTACTAGATCTTTTATGATTTGGGTCAAGCCAAGACCATCCTCGTCTTGTAGTAATGGGTTTATACAGTGATGAGGCAAGTTAATCTGGCACTTGCTGAATTTTAAATGGAAAATATCTGACAATGAAAGAAAATAGGGAGATTTAAACCCTGATGGTTTCAATTTTTATTGCGATATCTACTTTTTTGATGGTTTGGCAATGCTTAAAGTATTTATTTAACTCAAATCAACATACACTTTATTAGATCCCTAAACATTTCTTTAATTATCCGCGTTCAAGTATGTTTTCACTGTTATTTATAAAAAAAATCATCGCCCAATTGATTATCGAACGATGATTTATAAAATGAGAATTACTTTCTTTTCTTTGATTGAATAGTTATCGTTTATTTAATTGCGGTTCCAGAGATAGCGTTCCGGTTTTTTCCAGACCTCAAAACTAAATATCCAACAACACCCGCGAACAGCGAAGTGAGCAGAATTGCTAATTTTGCTTCCGCAATATATAGGACAGATTCAAAGGATAGTAAGGCGATAAAAATAGACATGGTAAAGCCTATACCAGCTAATAACCCAACTCCAAAAATATGTCTCCAAGTTGAATTTTCGGGTAGTGTAGACAACTTTAATTTTTGACATAGATAAGCCGTAAGTAAAATCCCGACAGGTTTACCTAATAATAAGCCTAGGGATATTCCCAATCCCAAAGAAGAAGTTAAGCCCTGTACCATAGAACTTTCCAAGGTAATATTTGTATTTGCAAAGGCAAAGAGAGGGATGATTAACAGGTTAACCGGTTTTACCAATGCATGCTCTAGTCGTTCTAACGGTGATTCTATTTCCGTGTCGTTGGTAGGGATGGTCATGGCTACTAATACACCTGCTATAGTTGCATGAATACCCGAGTGATGAACAAAATACCATACAAAAACCCCTGGAATTAAATAAAGGTAAGGATTTTGTATGTTTAGTCTGTTCATAGCGATTAATCCGGCTAATGCTATTGCAGCATAACCAAGGTACGTTGTCTCGATACCCGACGAATAGAAAAACGCGATGACTAAAATCGCGATAAGGTCGTCAACAATGGCTAAAGCAGCTAAAAATATTTTCAGACTAGCTGGCACCTTGTTGCCGAGCAAACTGATTACGGCTAGAGCGAATGCGATATCTGTCGCCATTGGAATTCCCCATCCCGACGCGGTCTCAGATCCGGCGTTCAAGCTTAAATAGACTAATGCTGGAACAACAGCTCCCCCCAATGCGCACAATATGGGTAGAGAGGCTTTCTTAGGTGAAGAAAGTTCTCCTTCGACAATTTCTCGTTTGATTTCCAGCCCTACCATTAGGAAGAAGATGGCCATCAATCCGTCGTTTATCCAAAGTAGGATGGAATATTTCAAGTGAATCGACTCATTTTCGAATCCCAATTGTCGATCAAGTAGTTGTTGCAAAGGTTGAGCAAAACTGCTGTTGGCTACAATCAAAGAAATAATGACAGCGAAAAATAGCAAGGTACCTCCTGCATTACTAGAATGGAGGAAATTTCTAAATACGTTGAGGTTAATCAATTGAGGCATAATTTATTTTTTAGGTTCCCAAATAGGAACATTCGGTATATTATAAGTTTTGTTATAAAATCGAGGATTTTGACCTACGCTTTTTTGCATAGCATAATCTTGTTCTAAAAGAACTACTTTTTTATGGAGTAATAGAATTGCAAGCATGTTGAGCCAGGCCATCAACCCAACACCGATGTCGCCCAATTGCCATGCTGTAGATGCTGTCGTTATACAGCCTTGGAAAATTGAAACTAATAGCAAGAAGCGTAATCCCCAAATATATAGGCTGTTCTTTTGTTCCTGGAATAGGAAGTTAACATTTGTTTCGGCGATATAATAATAAGCCATAATAGTAGTAAATGCAAAAAATGCTAAGGCAATTGCTACAAAAGAACTTCCTAATAGCGGAAAGTGGCGAGAAACGGCCATTTGGGTAAATGTGGGGCCCATTTCAATACTTTTCAAATTTTCAATGATAAAATTGCCATCTGCTCCCTTAACGTTGTATTGTCCCGTAAATAATATCATCAAGGCCGTGGCGGTACATACGAACAGTGTGTCGACATAAACCGAAAATCCTTGAACAAGCCCCTGTTTGAAGGGATGAGCTACTTCGGCCGCCGCAGCAGCGTGTGGTGCGGTGCCTTGCCCAGCTTCGTTACTGTAAATTCCTCTCTTTACACCCCAAGAAATGGCCGCTCCGACGATTCCGCCAAAAGTAGCATCCAAGCCGAAGGCAGATCGGAAAATCAGAGAAAATACGGATGGGATTTCTTGATAGTTGATGCCAATGATCACGAGTGCCATTAAAATATAAATACCTGCCATAAATGGAACGACCAATTCAGAAACCTTCCCAATGCGTTTTACCCCTCCAACTATAATGAGTCCCATGAGCATGATTAATATCCCAGCGGTTACAAATCCTGAAGTGCCAAATGCAGTCTCAATGGCTACAGCGATGCTGTTTGATTGGACGCTAGGTAATAAGAATCCTGTGCTTACGATGGTTACAACTGCAAAAATTATAGCAAAAGCTTTGTTTTTCAAGCCATAACGAATATAATAAGCTGGACCGCCTCGATATTCGCCATTAATTTCCTGTTTATATAGCTGACCTAATGCGGCCTCGACAATGGCTGAGGCACTCCCAACAAAGGCTATGACCCACATCCAAAATATTGCTCCTGGGCCACCCATCCCTATGGCTGTCGCTACTCCGGCAATGTTTCCAGTTCCTACCCGTCCAGATATTGCCAAGGAAAAAGCTTGGAAAGATGAAATGCCTTTTGACGATGCTTTACCTGAAAATAATAGACGAATCATTTCGTTGAGGTAGCGCAATTGAGGCAAACGGAAACGAATTGTAAAATAGGTTCCTGTCAAAAGACAGAGGTAAACCAATACATCTGACCAAACTAAATTATATATATTATCAACGATTTTTTGCAGTATTTCCATAGACGATGGCTGCAAAATATAAAAAGATGACCGATTAAGTTGGAATTATTGTATAGATTATATTTATACAGTTTAATACCTGTAATAATTTTTTGTTAATTAACGTTTCAGAAATTCCTTAATGTTTCGGTTATCGCCATAAATCACAATGATTTCACCTTGTTGCAATACAGTGTCTGGTTTTGGTATTCCATGTAAGACCGTAGTCACGATCTTACTTTTTCCAATCAATGAATCGCGCTCTGTTTTTTTGAGTATGGTAAGTACCAAAATGTCATAATGTTCCCGGAACCCAATCTCTTGGATTGAACGGCCGACATACTTTTCAGGAACGACAGCTTCCACAATGCTATAATTCGAATTTAGCTCAAAAGAGTCTATCAACCCGCTGAGACATAATTTTTTTGACCAACGCTCTGCAGTTTCTTCTTCGGGATGTACGATCTCTGAAACTCCTATCGCGTTCAGAACCTTTTCATGCAAATTGTTCACCGCACGGCTGATGAGCCGTTTGACCTGTGCTTCTTTACAAAGCGCGGTGACCATGATGTTGGCTCCCTCGTTTTCTCCGATGGCCACAATGACAACATCGGTATTCTTAAGAGGGAGGGAGGTAAAAGCAACGGGATCGGAGGCGTCGATTGCTATGGTATGTGTGATGTGTTCTTTTAACGCGGTAATGCGTTCAAGTTTGATGTCTACACCAATGACTTCGTTTCCCTGAGCCGTGAGTTTCATAGCCAGTGATGCCCCAAAATTTCCCAGTCCTATAATGATGAATTTCATATCTTTAATTTATGGTTAGTTCTTCTTTCGCGTACCGGTAATTGGTGAATTTTACTTTCTTGAACATTGCGATCATAATAGAAAGCATGGTAACCCGTCCAATAAACATTAAAGCAACTAATATAACTTTGCTCGCCGTGGAAAGCTTAAAGGTAATCCCTAGTGTGAGGCCTACCGTGCTATAAGCGGAGAAACATTCAAAGGCAATCTGCATCAGCGTGAACTCTTTTTCAATTGCGCTGATGAGCAAAATGCACATACCAATAATAAATAAGGAGAGAGTCATCGTGGCAAATGCTCTTTTTACGGTTATATCTGCAATTTCCCTTCTATATATTTCCAACCGCTCTTTTCCGCGTGCCAAGCTGAGGATATTCAATACTGCAACAGCAAATGTACTGGTTTTTATACCGCCGCCCGTTGAATTAGGAGAGGCTCCGATCCACATCAAAAAGATGATAAAGAGAATGCTGGGAACTTGCAGCTGCGCAAAGTCAATGCTGTTATATCCCGCCGTTCGTGGTGTACTGGCCGTAAACAATGCAGTTACCCAACGTCCAAATGTTCCGTGTTCGCTGAAAGCCGCTTCACCTTCCAGCAGCCAAAGAAGAATAGTGGCAAACACAGTGATGCCCAGGGTTGTTATCAGGTTGATCTTACTATTGATATTGATCACCCAAGGTTTGTATGTATTTTGGTTTTCGACAAACCGTTTGATTATTCTGTTGGCCAAATGCTTGATGTAACGCAGCAGGTTGATGACAATCGGGAAACCCAAGCCGCCAATTACAAACAGCCCAATGATTATCAGTTGAAAGGGGTAGTTGAACAGGACGGACTTTTCTGCCAGTCCAAGCGGAAGGGTCGAAAACCCGGCGTTGCAAAAGGAAGAGATAGAGTGGAAAATACAAAAGAATAGGTGTCGACCAACTCCCAAAACTTTGAATTCTGGTGTACAGATATAAAGTAAGAGTGCGCCAGCTGCCTCGATGGAGAAAGTGATGAGGATGATACGCTTTAACAACAGGAATACCTCTCCCAGTTTTTCCGAGTTGGCCATGTCCTTACTGGCCAATTGGTTTTCATAGGAAGACCCACCCTTAAAGAAATAAGCAAAATAGGAGGCAAATGTCAATATTCCCAGTCCACCAAGCTGTATGAGGAACATTATGATCAGCTTACCCAAGGGGGTAAATGCGGATGCCGTATCGACCACGATCAGTCCTGTTACACATACTGCACTTGTAGCTGTAAAGAGTGCATCGACCCAAGCGATAGGATGGGAGCAGGAAATTGGAAGGGACAACAAAAAAGTCCCTGCCAGAATCAGAAAAATAAAACTGCCGGCAAAAAGTTGTGCGGGGTTGTAGAATCTCTTCAAATCTCTTCGGTTTATTCAAAGTTATAAAATCATGCTTAATTCCCTAAAATGAAATCAATATTCTCGAATAGTTGCTTATTAGTTTATTTTTACCTAACTTTGTTGCTCATTAATTATTTAACGGCAGAATCCAAACCTATATTCTATTCTGCAAAAAATCTCCAAATATTGATTGAAGTAAGTGTTGTTGGTGGTGGAAGTTGGGCTACTGCTTTAGTAAAAATATTGACCGAAAATAAAATCCCAACCTATTGGTACCTTCGAAGAAAGGAGCAGGTTAAGCATGTCATGAAGCATGGAAGTAATCCAAGTTATCTTCAGCAGGTTAAGCTAGATCTTTTATTTACTTTTCCATCTGATAACCTGCAGCAAGTGGTATCTCGAGCAAGAATTATCATTTTTGCTGTTCCAAGCGACGCCTTGCAACAAGTCTGTAATGGCATTGATCTTTCCCTTTTTAAAAATAAGATTGTTTTATCTGCGATGAAAGGAACTGTTGGTAAAACCAATGAAATTCCTAGTAGTTTTCTAAGCAGAACGTTGAAAATACCAATGGATGAAATCGTGTCAATTGCAGGCCCTTGCCATTCGGAAGAAATTGCAGAAAGCAAACCAACTTACCTGAGTTTATCGTGCGTAAACCAAGATACAGTTGATAAATTAAGTATTTTGTTCAGAAGACCTTACATCCAAGTTCGAAGTAACAACGACCCAATTGGGGTTGGGTATGCCTCTATCTATAAGAATGTATTGGGTATAGCTAGCGGTATGGCCAAAGGTTTAGGTTATGGAGATAATTTCATGGCAGTACTCGTTAGCAATGCTCTGTTGGAAATGCAAAATATTCTTGAGTCTACACCCGGTAAGCAAAGGGAAATTTTAAATTCTACTTACACAGGTGATCTGTTGGTTACGGGATATTCGAACAACAGTCGAAACCGACGTTTTGGAGAATTAATAGCTCAAGGCCACTCGGCTGAAGCAGCAGTAAATAAATTAGGAATGGTGGCTGAAGGCTCCCGGGCAGCAAAGGGACTTTTTGGCTATGCGAACGAGCAAGGGTTGAATTTACCTATACTGAAATCTATATATGAAATCCTATACCGAAACCAATCAATCGAATCTAAATTTAAGGAATTGGAGGAAACATTAATATGATGCTATTAGCTACAGACTTAGACGGAACTTTTCTAGGCGGGTCAATGGAAGATCGCTTAAAACTCTATCAGATTATTAAAGAAAATAAGGATATCCAATTGGTTTTTGTAACAGGGCGCGGATTAGAATCGGTTATCCCTTTGCTAAATGATCCGATGATCCCAACCCCAAATTTTATAATCGCTGACGTAGGGGCCACCATTTGTGATGGTACTACACTTACTTCTATTGATTCCATTCAACATGAAATCGAACGCAATTGGCCCTCTGTGTATGAACTTCAGGAGGATTTTTCAGCAATTCCTAGTTTAATATACCAACGAGTTCCTCAACAGCGGCGTTGTTCGTATTATTACGATACAAGTACCGATCTTGCTGAAGTTCGAAAAATTGCAGAGAAAAGAGGGTGTGATGTAGTTACATCCGTGGATAAATATTTGGATATTCTTCCTAAAGGTGTTAATAAAGGAAGTACACTAAAAAAATTGGTGGCTCTCTTGGGTATTCCTACCAATAGGGTGTTGGTCGCTGGAGACACATTGAACGACCTATCTCTGTTTCATACAGGATATAAAGGAGTTGCGGTTGGCGGATCCGAAACTGCACTCCTTGAAGCGTCTGATAGTCTATTGAATGTATATCAGGCACGCCATGCTGGTGCTGGTGGAATTCTTGAATCCATGAAGAAAAATAAGGAATTTGCAGCCTATGTTAATGATGTCATTGAAGAACCAATTCTTCGGCAAACTTCAAATGATCGGCAGCTGGTCATCGTTTACCACCGGCTTCCCTATGAACGTATGATGGTCGATGGAAAACTTAAGCAACTTCCTCCCCAAAGCCCCAATGGCATAATTCCTTCTTTATTAGGACTCTTTGAAAAATGTAGACCCGGCATTTGGATTGGTGAGGAAGTAGATCTGGGGGATGGATATAAGGATGTGAGGAATAAGGTTGATGTTGATAAATTCCCTAACCTAGATGTTTCAGCTATCTCACTTTCCCAAAAGGATATTGATAAATTTTATAGGGTATTCTCCAAGGAGGCTTTTTGGCCAACAATATTTTCTTTTGTCGATAAGGCTAAATTTAACCATCTGGACTGGGAACATTATTTGAAAATCAACAAGTTATTTGCTAAGCGAATAGCGCAGGAAGCTGAACCTGAAGCGTTGGTCTGGATTCACGAGTATAACCTGTGGATGGTTCCATCATTCTTGAAACCGATGCGTCCAGATCTCAAAATTGGTTTCTTTCATCATACGGCATTTCCTGCGGCGGATATTTTTAACACGATACCATGGAGACGGGATATCATCGGGAGCTTGCTGATGTGTGATTTTATCAGTTTTCATATTCCGCGGTATGTCGAGAACTTTATCGATGTACTGCGCAGCCACACTCCGTTTAAGCGACTAAAAACGATCAATGTTTCCAAACAGTTTCTTACTTATAGTATGGCGCTTGGAGTCGAGGAGATGACCAAAATAATTTCGGTGGAGGGACGAACGATTCGATTGGGTGCACAACCGGTTGGTGTGAATTATGGACTGATAGAAGGTTTGTTAGCTAAAGAAGAAATCGCCAAGCGAATTGAAACTTACAAATTGAAGGTCGCAAATAAAGAAATCAAACGTATTGTGTCTATTGAGAGGATGGACTATGTGAAGGGGCCGTTAGAAAAGGTACTCGCCTTTGGGGAATTTCTGAAGGAATACCCAGAATTTCAAGGAAAGGTCGAACTGATCAACGTCTGTACTCCACCATCAAAGGGCATGCGTATCTATGATAAGATCAGGGATCAAGTTAATCAGGCTGTGGGAGAAATCAATGGTAAGTATGCTAGGTTGGACTGGACGCCAATCCAATATTTCTTCCAAGCACTTCCATTTGAAGAGGTTCTTATTCAGTATGCCCTGGCCGATGTGGCATGGATTACCCCGCTACGAGACGGTCTGAACCTAGTCTCCAAAGAGTTTATTGCTACCCAAGGGCTCTTGAGCCAGTCGGGTGTTTTGGTCCTTTCGGAATTTGCGGGAGCATCCGTCGAACTACCATATTGTGTCCCCACAAATCCATATGATCGCCGAAGCATGATTGAGTCCTTACATCAGGCTCTTACCATGCAGGAAGATGAAGCACAATTGCGAATTAAAAGGTCTCTTCAACAAATTAAGCACTATGACATTCATTACTGGGGGGAGGATTTTGTAAGAGAACTTGAGGAGAGTAACAACAATAACGAAGTATAAAATAAAAACACATGAAACTAGAACAATTGGAAAATGTAGAAGGTAAAATCGAGAAATTTATAGATAGTGCTATTGCATATGCTCCCATTTTAATCAGTTCATTGGTGTCCGCAGCACTGGTACTGTTCCTAGGACTATGGCTGATTCGTATGGTTCGAAAGCTAGTGGATCGGATTTTCGTGAAAAGAGATATTGAACCGAGCATTCGGACATTTCTTGGTAACTTGATTAACTGGATACTAAAAGTGCTGCTCTTTATTGTGGTCGTTAGCCAATTGGGTGTGCAGACTTCCACGTTTATCGCGGTGATTGGTGCAGCCGGCCTAGCAATTGGCATGTCTTTACAAGGATCATTGTCTAATTTTGCTGGCGGGGTATTGATTTTACTATTCAAACCTTTTAGAGTCGGTGATTATATCTCTTCGTCAACTGGTGTAGATGGAACGGTTAAGGTCATAGATATTTTTAACACCAAACTCGTGACGCCTCAAAATCAGTTGGTTGTCATCCCAAATGGGGAACTCTCGAATAGTAATATTACCAACTATACTGAGCTCGGGACACGACGAACTTGGTTTGATATCGGCATCTCGTATGATGCTGACTTACGAAAAGCGAAAGCGATCTTATTGGACATTATCCATAAAAACGAACATGCATTTTCGGACCCTGCACCGGATGTAGTCGTAACGAACCTTGGAGATAGTGCTATCAATCTCTCTATTCGGGTTACTACCAATAATGAAAACTTCTGGACGATGCAGGAGCAGCTTATCATCAGCTGTAAAGAAGCTCTTGACAAGGCAGGTATTGAGATACCCTTTCCGCAAGCAGATATCCATTTCAAGCAGAATTAAGGGTAGATAAATTCCTTGTCGCTTAAATCCGATATTTTTTAAAGTCCGTACAATTGGTAATTCATACTAATCTAAAAATTGAAAACATTTGAATTGACTTTCAGGGCTGAACGAATAATTTAGAGCTAAAAAATTCTAAAGAATTTGCTGTATTTAATGAAGGTTGCAGTACGATTTGTAGAGTCGTTCCAACAAGTATAAAGGGCCTTACCGACCGATGCTCGACATTTTACTTGAATATTTTCTCCAAGGAGTCTCGCTAACCAAACAACCTTACCTATTCAATTTTTGGATCAATAGATTGACTATGGTAGAGGATCACGATTTGAGTTGGATCTTATGGAAAACCAAATCTTCGATTTACTCCGATACCGTGATGGAGGTAATGGTAATTTTGTTTGAAGGTCGCCTTCCGCAAGACTATCCCATCACTTTATGATTGCTCATCTCCAAGTTCAACAATAGATGATCTGTGTCGATCTAACACTGAAATGTTTTAAACCTGAACCATCATTTTGGATATTTTGAAACCATTCCAGCATTTTCAGACAACTCAGCGAAGAGATTTTGGGGGCTAGAACTGCAATTTCGAGCTGCACGGCAAAACCCCTTTATGTTTCTTCGCTGTTTAAGAAATCTCGATTTTTCTTCAAAATTATTTAGGAGACTTTTTTATTCCTATAATGTAATTGTGTTAAACCTGTTTCATAAGTTTTGGCATCAATGAGTTCAAGTACTTTTTCCGGTCTTCCATCCTTGAAGAGTCTGATTCCTTCCCCTAACAATATAGGTATAACGGATATGATATATTCATCGATCAAGTTGCTCATCAATACTTCATTAATAATTTCCGCCCCGCCGTCGCAATATATGTTTTTTCCTTCTCTGGACCGAATCTTGTTTACCAATTCAGGAATAGATCCAGAGTAAAAAGTTGTCCTTCCCAAATCTTTTCGATTCGTTCTCGTAATAACATATATATCCCGTTGACCATTGTCGTAATGAGAAGGTCCGATGTTCTTAACGACGTAGTCATATGTTCTCCTACCAATTATAATCGTGTCAATAGAATTGGTAAATTCGGCATAACCATAGTCCTCACCGTCTTTTTCAACAAGATTTAAAAATGTAAGATCATCGTTAGGTTTCGCAATGTATCCGTCCAAACTCATCGCAATAAAAAGTGAAATTTTTCTCATATCTGATTATTCTGAATGTTTATGCAAATTTAATTCAGTCTACATATATCGTCCTTGTAAAAATGCGACATTCATAATTGAGAGGGTAGAATACCGGTTATTCTTTTGATTTCACTAGTGAAGTGAGAATGGTCATAATAACCGCATTCAAAGGCGATATCCAGTAAGCTTCTTCTTTTACCTGGTTTTCTAATGAGCTTAATTGCATTTTGAAACCTTACAATATTCAAATACTCCTTCGGAGAGAGTCCAATATGCTTTTTGAATTGTCTCTCCAATTGCCTTACCGAAATGTAATTTTTTGATGCCAATTCCTGTACACTCAACTGCTCATTTGACAATGTAATGGAATGGATTATAGACTCCATTGGATTATACCTTGACCTTTTTCTGTTCCATAGGAAACCATCGAGATACCCAAAGGGATCATCCATCATTTTCTCGGGGTTAAAAGAACTGCCATCGTCCAATTCAAGGGTATCATTTGTTAGAAATTCCCGTGAATATTGATCATAAAAGTACGTGAAAGCTCCAGGTCTGAAACAGGCACCGATTAAATGTGTATCGCTGGTGATAAAGCTGTCCTTATAGTTGCACATTGCCCCTACAACGTAGGTTTTCCCAAATTCCAAAGATGATAAACCGTTATCTGTTAAACATGTATCCCCCAAATTTACAAATACACCGGCGCAACCATCTGGAAAAACCCGTTCCCATTGGTCCGATTTTTCATTTCCTCTTAATTCCCAATAGTAGTGTATGAACTGTCTTAATTCACTTACTGGTTGAACTATCTTGTATTGCATAAGATCTACATGTACCCAGCTGATCGTAAAATCTAGACCGATTTTGATCGATATTGTAGCAATATATAGTGTTAATTTTTAAGCTGTTAAAATCGCTCTGTTGGCGTTAACTTCTAGCAGTATCCATTTTTGTTTTAGTTCAAATAATCAAATGAACAAATCAAAGTTGGTTATACATTACTTTTAATTTATATTAGACATAATTCGAAATAGATATTGATGGGAAAGATTTCTATTAGATTTCAAATAATTCCTTAATTGGAAGATTAAGTTTATCAGCGATTTTTTTTACTGTTAAAATAGTTGAGTTCGATTCCCCTCTTTCTATTCTCCCTAGTTGCCTAGTATCAATATCGCAAAAAGAGGAAAACTCCTCTTGAGACATTTCTTTAGACTCTCTAATAGATCTAAGATTTTTTCCAAATAGTTTTAAAAAATTAATATCTCTACTCTTTTCCGACATTATATACTAATCTCAAAAAATAAACTAAATATTGTTAGGACATTTATGTCCTTTTTTTTTATATTTGTATTGTTACTCCATTTTTTGGGTAAATGCATTAGACTAAAAGAGTCTCGACAGCAAATTCCGACAAACTGCAAACAGACGAGACGGTAGTGTAATGCCCAAGAATATTTTGTGTACTTTTGTTATACACTATAGTTCTTGGGTTACTGCTGTAATTCCGTTCTGTTAGGCCGTCGGAAGCCTGCTGTACGGTAAGCAGTAATCCACTATAGGTTACTCCTTTAAGAGACTCACTTTATAAACTAAAACAGTGAGTTATGAAAAAGCAATTCTTAAAAAACCTTATAAAGTCACCAGTCTGATTTTATAATTCCATTATCAATATCATTGGAAGTAATTTTTAAATTTTAAACGAAATTCTCCCAAGCATAATTTTTCTAGACAATTAATTACCCTAAAGAAATGAAGAATTTTTATTGGGGCAGGAGAGAACTGTCCAAAAAAATCTGTTTATTTGAGTCTACTGCTTTAAATAATCAAACATGTACATTAAGAACATTCATTGCCTTGCTCTTGGCATTCCAAATGTTCTTGTTTAGTAGCCCTGTGCTGGCGCAGTCTCCGAAACCGGAGGCTGCTAGCTCTGGTAACCAACCTAGAACCGTTATTGTAGGCCAGAAAGTACCCGCCGACTTTTGGAATCAAAAACATACGATCTATGAAGATGGTAAAACACGGGTAATCACACTTAAAGAATTTAAAGGCAAAGTGTTAGTATTGGACTTTTGGTCTGTATCCTGTGGAAACTGCATTTTCCATCAAAAAGCGATTTCCCATTTTAAAGAAAAATATCCGCAGGACCTTGAAGTCATCATGGTCAATCCACTAAAAACCAAAGATAGTTTAAATCAAATCAGAGAATTTGAAGAAAAATTTCGGCAAGAATATTTCTCTGAAGGTTTTCGGAGCATTATCCTGGATAAGGAACTGTCCGGTCTATTCGGAGTTCGAGCATTCCCGACCTATGTATGGATTACGCCAGGTGGAATGGTACAGACCATTACTTTCTGGAATTTTTTGAACAAGGATGCAGAAATGCCATTCCATAAAAATAAGGTAATATGAAAGGAAAACATTTAGTCTTAATAATTCTAATATTTTGCTTGTATACAAATTACCTATTTGCACAGATTCCGATTTCAGGTAAAGTGGTTCAGCAAGATGGTTCGGCAATCCCTGCAGTGAGTATTTTCAGTCAGTTAAATCAGAAAAGCTACCAGACAGATGATGAAGGGAATTTCTCGATGCTTTTAAAAGCAAAGGACAAACTTATCTTTACCCATCAAAATTATGATACGGTATATGCCGAACCAGGTGACAATCAGAAATACCTGACGATCATCATGAATCGAAGAACCATAGGAATCGAAGAACTCCATATTATTGAAACGGGATACCAGAAAATTTCTAGAGAGCGGTCCACGGGCAGTTTCGAACAGATGGGACGAAAAGAAATTACACAACGCCCTAGCAGCAATATCTTTCAGAACATGGAAGGATACTTGCCGGGGGTAATGTTCGATAAACGAAGCGGAGGCAATAAATTTCATGTCCGTGGAATCAATTCATTGACAGAAGGAATGATTGCCCCTTTATTGATCGTGGACAACTTTCCCTATGCCGGGGACATCGATGCAATCAATCCGCAGGATATAGAATCTGTTTCAGTCCTAAAGGATGCAGCCGCCGCTTCGATCTGGGGTTCAAGGGCAGGTAATGGCGTAATCGTTGTGACCACTAGGAAATCGAAACAGGGAAAGGTAAGGGTAGAGGGTGGCCTTAACTACGTCACGATTGGAAAACCACGACTGCTCGATATGCCGGCATTGGATTCCGAGGCATTCATGGAAATCGAAAGGGAATTATTCGATCAGGGCATCTACGATGCGACGCTGAATGAAACCTCCGTGAGCAGGACCATGCTAAGCCCCTATGTAGAAATGCTCGACAAACTGAGAAAAGGTGAGGTATCTGAAGCGGAATCCACAGAAATGACCAAAGAATTTCAGAGCAGGGATTATCGAAGGGATCTTTTGGACCATTACTATCGCCCTACCTTCATGCAGAAATACAATGTGTCCGCAACAGGCGGTACCCAAGATTTTCACAACCGTATATCCCTGACCTATGACCGTGATCAGCAGGGGACAGTGACCAATAAATATGC
This sequence comes from Sphingobacterium sp. UBA1575, assembly GCA_002322865.1. Lineage (GTDB taxonomy): Bacteria > Bacteroidota > Bacteroidia > Sphingobacteriales > Sphingobacteriaceae > Sphingobacterium. Next base: position 226,374 of record DCOH01000033.1, read on the forward strand.
ACGTGAGAGTCTTGTTTGGTCAGGACTTTATAAACCAGGGAAATCNNCCAGCAGTCCACGATGAGCTTGGAAGGATTGAACTATCCGATTAGCCCCGGTGGGGGAAGGGGTTCGTTATACCCATATGCATCTTTAGTTGATGAAAATGGAATCCCTGTAAATATGGAAAGACAGTTTTCAAATGAATATTTGGAAAAGTTACGTGATCAGTTGCCCTATGAATGGTCTTATAATCCGCTCCAAAATGTATGGGAGTCGAACCGAAATCATCAAACGATGCAACTGCGGACGAACCTGGGCATAAGTTATAGGCTGTTCCCATTTCTAACTTTGAGCGGAAAATATGCACATACCATACAAACGGACCGCGACCAGGATGATTATGGCAAAAACTCCTATTATGTACGCAACCTGCAGAATTCTTATTCATCGCTGATCGATGGAAAAGTGTTTACGCCTATCCCCTCAGGAGGTATTTTTGATGAACAAAGATCCACCTTAGTGGAGAGGCGCGGAAGAATCCAAGCAGATATTGACTTGCCTTTTTTTACAAACCATCGATTTACTTCGCTCATTGGAGGAGAGGTTTCTGACCAACCCCGCGAATCGGATTCCCACCGGTATTATGGCTACGATGAATTTATGAAAACGCATCAGTTTGTGGATTACCTCACGACATACAATACCTTTCAAGGTATCCTGGGCAATACGACTATACCGAGATATGGTGATCTTTCATCGAAGAATACCCGAATGGCATCCTTCTTCGGGAATGCAGCCTATGCTTATAAGGAAAAATACGTATTGAATTTCTCCTTGAGAAAGGACGCGTCAAACACCTTTGGCATCGGCACCAATTGGCGCTGGAATCCATTGTGGTCATCCGGAGTAGCATGGAATGTGGACCGGGAAGAGTTCATGAAAAATGTTCAGCTTATCAATCAATTAAAATTGAGGGCTACTTGGGGACACAGTGGGAATTCAGGCGGCTTGGGGACATCCCTGCCAGTGATCCTAGAAATCAAGAATTTTACCCTGAACCCAGAGCGCCAAGCTTACTTATACAGCCTTCCTTATGTTGACCTGAAATGGGAGGATGTGCGCATGATGAACTTGGGCTTGGACTATAGCCTTTTTAATCGAAGAATTTCCGGCAGCGTGGAATATTTCAATAAAAAATCGACCGATATCCTCGCTCAGGATCTGTTGGAGCCCACCTTAGGAATGAACAGCATGATGAAAAACGTAGCCAATATGAACGGTGAGGGCTTCGATGTAAGCATAAATACCGTCAACATCCAGCGGAAATTTTTATGGTCTACTCAAGCCTATTTCTCCATGGTAAGGGATCGGGTAACGAACTACTTCGGAGCAAACAGGGAGTCCAGGGATTATCTTACGGCGAGAGGTCTGAGCCTTTACCCGACCGAGGAGTGGGGTCTGTATCCAATTTTTGGGTTGCGCAGCTCGGGTTTGGACAGCGAGGGGGATCCAGTAGGCGTGTTAAACGGTGAACCTTCTAAAGATTACGTCAAATTGAACGCAGATTCCCTTCACCACCTAAAATACTTTGGATCGGGTATGCCGAGATTCCATGGTTCCATTCGGAATACATTGTCTTATAAAGGAATTATCCTAAATGTCAACATCATCTTTAAGGGCGGGAACTACTTTTCCAGAAACACAGTAAACTATTCAAGCTTGGTCAATGGATGGACTGGTCATGTTGACGCACAATATCGTTGGAGGAATCCGGGTGATGAAGCGAAAACCGATGTTCCCGCTCTCAAAATTCCATTGAACTCCAATAGGGACTTCTTTTACATGTATTCCCAAAGAAATGTCGAGCCCGGTGGATTCATCCGAATCCAGGATATCAATCTCAACATACCAATTCCGTTGGGAAGGACCTTGGATGCTTCAGTCAGCTTGTACTTGGGAAATGTAGGATTGCTATGGAGGGAGAATAGCGCCGGATTGGATCCAGAGAATTTGTCCATCCCGGCATCGAGAACCTATTCCGTCGGATTGAATCTTAAACCAAAGAAATGATGAAAACTAAAATTATTGCATTAATGGGACTATGCCTATGCATAGTATCCTGTAAGGATTTCTTGGCCTTAAAGCCAGATACATCCTACAGTCATCCCGAAACGTTGGAAGATATCAACGCCCTGTTGAATTATGAATCCAGGGTAAATGGAAACTACCTTGGAAATATCGAATCGGGGACGGATGATTTTGAGATTGATCTCTCTAGTTACAGCACGCGATCGGTTTATTACCAGGAACTCTACCGATGGGCTGAAGAACCATTTTCGGAAGACGGTGGGGCTGGCGAAAACTGGCTTTTTCCATACGAAACCATCCTTTATGCCAACGTCGCGCTGGAATCCCTGGAAAGGGTGACAGGTGGAGACCCAGAATTAAGGAAACGATTGGAAGGCGATGCACTTTTTCTCCGGAGCTATCGATTCTTTCAACTGCTGCAGGTCTATTCGCCCCCATATTTGGTCGGAGACCAGGACAGCCCTTATGGAATACCACTTCGACTGAGTTCCAATGTGAATGAACAGTCTGTCAGATCTTCCGTGAAGGAGGGATATCAACAAATCATCGATGACCTGAACAAGTCGATCCAATTGCTTCCAGAAGAGGTTAGCTATAAAACAAGACCCAACAAGTCCGCAGGATATGCACTGTTGGCCAGGGTACAGTTGTCAATCGGTGATTATGAGCGGGCACTGGAAAATGCACAACAGTCCCTACAGCGAAATTCAAAATTGATGGACTACAATTCGATTGACCTTTCTGCAGCCTATCCCTTTATGCCATTGAATGACGAAGTTATTTACCATGGTAAAAGCAGTGCGTCTGGCTCCTTGATGGCATCATCTAGGCTGACGATTACGCAGAATCTATTGGGTATGTATAAGGATAATGATCTTCGAAAAACGGCGTTTTTTGTTGCCAGAACGCCGGGTAAATATCGATTTAAAGGTTTCTATAACGGATCCGCTGCAAGTTACTTTGCGGGCATAGCAGTTGATGAGATGGTGCTGGTTGCTGCTGAATGTCTTGTTCGGACTGGAAAGGTGAGTGAAGGCATGGAGATGCTCAACCGCTTGCTTGTCTATCGGTATGATAAGAATACTTTTGTCGCTCGTACGGCCGCTAATGAATTGGAAGCACTCCGACTTGTTTTGGAAGAAAGGAGGAAGGAACTGCCCTTTCGAGGTATTCGTTGGACTGATCTACGAAGGTTGAACCGTGATTCAAGGTTTTCGAAGACGATACGAAGGACCTATTCAAATGAAGAAGGTGCAGCTGTGGAAGCCAAACTGTTGCACGACGATCCAAGGTATTGCTTTTATATACCACCACAGGTCATTGAAAAGAGTGGGATGGTGCAGACCAAGCGATAAAAAAGGCAGGCCGAAGCCTGCCTAAATCTAGCATTAATATGCCTAGTTTTAATCTACTTTCTCTCTAAGTGCAGTTACTGTTTCGTTGGTTGAAGGTGTACTTGCAAAGGCATCATTGATGCGTTCTTTTACTTTTGAGGTACCTGTAGCGATTGCACTCATATCTGGATAACCAGCAGTATTTGCTGGCGCCGATATGGTACACACTTCTTCTTGCTGCCCTTCACAGGGTTTGTTGGGATCCGGACTTAAGGAATATTTAGTGGAATCAAGCCTGGAATCAGTAGAACTTCCATGGAAGTACCAAGTTGCAGGTATCACATTATTCGCATCAAGTGCTTTTTCCTTTGCATAGGAATTTAATATGAGTACGGTGGCCAGCAAACTTACGCTTAGTATGAGTGCCGTATAGATGGATTTTAAACTTAAGGTTTTCATAATTAATGAATTATTTTTAAAGAATTTGTGAATAATAAAAGGCCATTCCAGCTCAATGAGCCATAGGAATGGCCTTTTTCAGGAATGTGTTGGATTTCATGGGGAAATATGTCGGAAAATTCATAGGTCTAATTTTTTGCTAAACCTAAAATTAGTTCAAGTTTCCTCTTGGCAGGTAGACCTTTTTGATTAATAAATCGAAAGGTTTTCAAATTCAAAATGTAGATTTCGATTTTATTCGACGGTATGATCCCATGGTAGTTCCAAAGGACTTTTTGAAAATTCTATTTAAGCTATTGGTATCTGCATACCCAAAGATTAGCGCGACTTGTAAAAGAGGTATTTCGGTCTGAATTAGAATTACAGAGATCCGTAGGAGAAGTTCTGATTTTATGAATTTTCGAATTGTTGTTCCAGTGATCTCCTGAAAGGACTGTTGCAATGTTGTAACGTGTATTCGATTTTTTTTAGCTAAGGATAGTATGCTTGGGATTTTGTTATGCTGTAAGTCTTGATGAACCATAATTTTGGTATTATCAGCAATTTTCTGATAAAGGGTCTTTTTAGATTTTGAATCCAATAAATTGAAATAGCCGAGCAAAATTCCAGATATATTTAATAATAGATGGCTATTTAGATCTGTTTTCTGAGAGTCCCAAGCTATGAATTTCTTTAACTTGTTCAAATATGAGGTCTTGAATCCCACAATCTGTAAAGAGGGAAGCCAAGTATTTTTATGTTGGAAAATGAATTCAAGCAAATTGGCCTTATTTGCGGAAACCAGTGGTAAAATCTCCGGAAGTAGGCTTATGGTTAATATTTCTGTGGGATATTGTAGGGGCAATGCTAGATAGGTTTCTTTTGCAGTAAAGAGAAATATAGCCTCCTTTTGATGAAGACTTAGATTTAGGGATGTCTCACTTGTTGAAAGATAGGTTATATTCCCTTGAATGCAGACGATGAGAACATATACGTCATCTAGGGCTTTTATCCTAATTGGATGAAAGGCTGATCCAATTAAAAGGTGATGCTCTATGAGTAGAAAGTTTTTTTGAATGCTTGCAGTAGCAAGCTGCTGAACGTTGCTTTTTTTAACGATATATGGAGATGCTGGAAAAACTAGTATGGAATGTTGAACAAATTGATTCGATTGAATTTCTATAGATTCTTGATTTATTAAGCTTAATTCAAAACTGATTCTAATTTTCATAAATGTTTATGTTTTCCGAAATTGATCGTTTTTGTCACTAATCATNNAATCATTTCAATCGTTTAGGTTGAGTGTTCAAGTTGAATTTTGTCAAAATTTCGGTTTTTGAGCTCGATGGCCTGCTGAATAGCCTGATCCAATGAAATCAAAGGTTTCCTATTTAGATGTTTTAGTATGTGATCTAATCGCTCATGCATCGTGCCAGAGACGATAATAGGGTTAATGTTCAGTTCAGCATAACAGGTCAATAACCTTTCCTCGGACAGCTTTCGAAAGCGCTCCGATGTCGGACGGTGGCCGTCTAAGACAAATGGGAATTCCACAGGTAAATGGAAGAATAAATCATAATGGCGCAAGGTATAAGTCTTGGCCATCTTTTCGAAGCCTGCCAGCAACAGCTCAAAATCCCGAAACTGCCGATAATTCCTGAGTTTCTTCCACAGCATGGTCCACTGATTCTCCTGTGGATAAGCGCCAGTTAAAAGCCTGGTGCTGCCATAGAGCCATTCCTGCAATGGACAACCGTCACTGATGAAGCCAGCAGACAATCCGGCTTCGGCATGTATGCGCTTTTCGAAACGCTCCATTCCCAATCGGAGCAACTGCGCATACGAACAAGCCTTTAGCGAGGTGCCCGGAAATAACCCAGGTAAAATCTCGCGCATGGTTGGCGCATGGGTGGTGGGAATGCCGCTGGCCAGGGAAAGTGCGAGCGAGAGGCTGGTCTTTCCGGTACAGTAGGTCCCGCTGATCACGATCCGTGGACTTTGGTCAAGGCATCTCATGACAGATCTTGAAGTTTGCGTTCATGTTGCCGATCTGGCTTGATAAGCTGATGGTTTGCCAAGGCTTGCCGCGTAGCATGGTCTGTTGGCGCTGGTTGAACTGCAGATCAACCCGATAGCGTTCCAGTCGGTAGGGACGCATAAGGTCAATGTCCATGCTCCGAAGCCAAATGTTGGGACAGTCTTTGCGATTGCTCGAAATCAAGGCATATAAAAGCACCTGCATCAGTTGACCGGATATCCGCACGCTGTCCAAAGGACTAAGGGGATTGTCATAGGCGCTGAATCCCCAGGTATCCAAACCATAGGCTTGTGGATGCAGCAGCTGTGCAGAAATGGATTCTTCGGACTGATCTAAATGAATTTGCTCCAACTCCAATTCCCGAAACCTGTACAGGTCTTGATGCAGCGAATCGTTTGAAAATGGCCAAAGTTCAAAATCCCGCAAATCGATCTGCGTGGGACCGGGATGATCGATAACGATGCGCATCTGGGCATCCTGAATTTTTAGCTGCAAACTTGTTAAGCCAATATTGATGGAGTTGAGATCCTGGTGGGATTCAACAATGGAAATGGCAAAAGGTACTTCCATTTGTGGGGTAAGATCCTGTGATTTCTTGATGTGAATCGACAGACGCTTCAATAGCGACCTGTTTATTTCATGTCGTGTGAGGCGCATTTGCTTGATGAGGATCCCTTCGGCCAAAAATAAACCCATGGCCAGATATTCGATGCTTCCCAAATGTACAACCTGTTGTTGAGGACGTGCGGGTCCATCATACTGGACACAAAAGAATCCAAGCATTCGATCACGACCTTCTAATTGGAAATTTAAGACCTGGAAATGGAATCTGCTGAATCCATAAGAAAAATATCGGGTTTGGGAAGGACCCAAAACGCTGTCTAAGCTATCAATTGGCTGTTTCATCGTTGGAGGTATTGCGTTGAGCTAAAAGTAGGACAGGAAAGCATGATAATTTTGGCGAATGCCGTAAGGGAGAGCCTATGATCAGCGATTTGCGCAACTATTTAACTAGATGAACTTATTATTAACCAATGCAGCAAAAAGGTTGTGATTTTAATTAGTAATTTATAATTTGTGTAATCATATAATTTTTGAACCTAAATTTTCTACCTATGGATCTTCAAAAATTGCTATTTAAGGAAATTCGATCGCGGATTTCCAATCCATCCCATTGGTCTAAGGAGATTTCTGACCTGCTGCACTTGGGAAGAGATGCCATCTATCGCAGGGAGCGCTGTGAAGTGCAGCTGACCATCCATGAGACCGAGACGCTCTGCCGCCATTACGGTATTTCTCTGGATAGCCATTTGCTTAGCGATCGCACCCAAGTGGTCTTCAAGCACACCAGCCTTAACCAAGAGGATTGCTATAACTATACGCAGTATATTTCCCAATTGCTGTTGCACCTGCAGCGTATGCAAGCCTGCGAGCGAAAGGAGATCATCTTCTGCGCGGACGACATTCCCATCTTCCACTTTATGGATTTTGCCGAACTGACTTACTTTAAGCTCTATACCTGGAACCAGGCCGTATTGAACCTTGGGATAAGTTATGAGGATTTTGTGTATGCGCTCAGAAAGCAGCATTTGGAACCCGTGTTCCATAAGCTCTACGAATCGTATCGTAAGATTCCTTCCAGAGAAATCTGGACGCTGGGCACCATAGGACCCATATTGGAACTGCTGGAATATTATCAAGCGATTGGCAGCTTTGCAAATCCGCAGAGCTTGAGGCTACTGCTTGAACAGCTCAGGTGCCTCACGGGGAATCTAAAAGAATGGACCAAGACCCAGGAAAAGCGGCCGGGTGTAGCCTTTGACCTCTACCTATCACCCGTGAATCTAGGTCTCAGTCAGATGTTGTGTCAATTTGACGATCAACAATCCGTATCGGTAAAGCTCTATACCATCAATAGCATCGCTACGCTGGATCGCCGGTATGTGCAGGAAACCAAGGACTGGATCAAGGGAGTACTGAATAAATCGAGCTGCCTAAGTAAACTTTCTGAAAAGGAGCGGATCCAGTTTTTCAACCATATGGAGGATCGCATCGCGTGTCTCGCTGAGCGATTGGACCTGCAACAGGATAAACTAAAGGCATAATGGAGGACCAGATCAGGGGGGGCTCGAAGATCAGATTTGATGGAAAAGGAATTTACTAAATCGTTGATCACACTCTTTGACTGGTATGATCTTATTGGTTCCAAAGAAATGCCAAAGCGCTCCACTATGGAGCAGCTAACCGCACTGCTGAGCGGGATTGATACTAGCCTTGAGCGACTCTATTTCCTTCAGGATAAAAAAAGTCATTTCCAAAGGCATTTTAGAAAACTCCGAGAGCTCATTTTTTATCTACTGAATAACCTATTTATTGTTGACTCTAGGGATAGCTCAAAAGAATACCTTGAAGAAGCAATCCAAATTTTCGAGGACTTCTTAGAAAAGATCGATGGTCGATTTGCTCGGTATCTGCAAGGGAACGATCAGCTGAGCGAAAGACAGCTGATGGCCTTCAAAAGGGAGCTTGCCAATTCGCTCAACGCCGATCAAACCGCTTGGGATGAACCTACAGCAGATACCCTCTTTCTACTTAAAATGATACTAGAACAACATCTTGATCAAAAACCCGCCTATGGGGTCTTGAAAGAAATGCGTCAGGTCCTGAATGAATTTAGGCAGCATGCGCATCAGCCCTTGCAGCATCCATCCCTAAGCTGGGTCGATACGAGCCTGATCCTGTCGGATTTTTGCGAGGGACGATACTTGAGAAACCTAATGGAAAGGATTGGGCTATGCATCAATCACTGGGAGCCAAGCAAGCGTCAGTCGGCTATCGAATCATTCCGAAAGCACCTTCAGAAACTGAAAGCAATCTCGCTTTCGAGTGGAAGAAGAAGAAACCGAACGATCGAACTGTTGGAAGAATTGGTCGGTAAGCATAAAGCCTTTGAAGATGCGGAATGTACTGATCTACAGCCAAGAGATGAGATCAAGACTTTGGGGAACATCATGGAAAAAATAACCTGCAACCTTTCCGCCGACCAATTGGCATTGATGCTGCGAGCGATGGATGAGATCCGTCTGGTGAGTGCCAGATCCATGAATGCGGTCTTTCGGCAAATCATCCCGTTTTTACGCACCGCGCGTAAGGAAAACCTATCCTATGGAGCGGTGCGCAGCAAAGGCTACACTCCCGAAGATAAGGATCGTCAAATCGCATTAACTATGCTTGAGAAAATGATGGAGAAGATCAAAAGCTATTGAAATCCGTATGTTCTACGAGCGCACAAAACGCCCAGCAAGCCTATTTTAAAGAGCTTACTAAGTTAGCCATCCAAGCTATTTATCGCTTCCCAACGATACCTCGCCTGCCTGCCGATGGATCTATTGATCGCTATTGGAACTAATTTTTCTTCCCACAACCCAGCTGCGCATGAGCAGCTGAACAATCGAATAAAAAAATACCAACGCATTTCTTTCACAGAAAAAAAACTTATTGGAATGCTACCCAATAAGCCTTTATCTCAGGGAAATTTTTATTACATCCTAATCCCTAAAGGAAAAGTAGCCATCAGGCGAAATAATTAAATGATCTAAAACCCGAATGTCCAGCAGTCTGGCTGCTTGGGCTATTTTCTTGGTGAGTAGAATATCCTGATCGCTGGGCAGCAGGTTTCCCGAGGGGTGATTGTGCACTAGGATTAAAGCCGAGGCATTCGCCTTGAGTGCTGCGGTAAAAATCACCTTGGCATCGACCCCACCTGCAGATACCTCATAAATACCCAACACCCTGTTACCTGTATTGAGCAACAAAATCTTGAACTCTTCGGCATACTCGATGCGTTCTGCGTTCCAGTAACTGATCAAAAGACTGTAAACCTCTTTAGAGGAGGTCAATTTTGGTCTTTGGGAAGGTCGAACAGGATTTCGGTAAGATATCTGTACCTCGGCAAGCTGTTGCCATAAAAGATGATTTGCTAAAGTTTCCACGATGATGAATGTTAAGTTTACAAATGGAATGAATTATGGCATCCGCGCCGGACGAAGGTGAGCAAGGGCAAAAAGCAACGGAATAAAGGATGGAAAGGGGGTAGGGCGCTAGTGTTTATGCCGGAATTTTTTGTCCGCTTCCGATCCGCAGTCCGAACTTTATGGCTGAATGCGTCCAAGCGTTATGAACGATAAAAACAGACTTATTTAGGTCAACGGGTAGGGAACAGGGAACAGCTGGGGAACAATAAGAAAGTTGTTCTTTTTTGCAGTTTTCATATATGATAAAATTGCAAAAGCAATATGCTGATGGGTATGTAGAATATGATAAAGTCTGAATGATCTAACCATGAAATAGCGTGACTTTGTAAAACTTCGATGCGAATTCATAATAAATCTATAGCTGGTATCAAACTTCTATCGCCCCATTTTAAAAAATACATTATAGAAATTGTTATGAGCATCGACAGAATGGAATTTAATGCATGGATGGAACGGATTATGGAACGTTTCGATATTCTGAAAGAATATGTCCTTGACATTAAGAAAGAAAAACACAGTATAGATGGTGAGGAATTGCTGGACAACCAAGATTTACTCCTCATGTTGAAAATCAGCCATCGTTCTCTGCAACGATACCGCTCCACAGGCAAACTACCGTATTACACGATAAGCGGAAAGCTGTACTATAAGCTATCGGATGTGCACCAGTTTATCAGGAATAGTTTCAAAGCCCCGATACAGCGCACAAAAGAAAATCAATGATAAACGCTACCATGAAAGGACGAGAACAGCGATGCAGAGCCTACTTCGCTTACTTTCGAAAAATGTAAACTTTAAATAATCAATATCATGATCGAACAGACAATGGAGAATCCACAGCAATATCCCGAACAGCTTTCGGATGTGCTGTTGGTAATGGATAAGGAGAAAAAGAAAATTCAGGCCGTGACGGGCGTTGATGAAACCGGTAAACTACAAACTGTGGATGTTACTAAGAAAAATCAAAGCCAATTTATGCGCGTTGACCGAGCAGGCGATCTGTTTTCGAATTTCTTTTCCAACTTTTTCAGGCAAATTAAAGACCCGACCCACTTTTCCTTCTTCAAAGTGCCGGCAAAAGAAGCAGTCGAAACCGCCAAAGAAATGCAGCAGCAGATTGATAGCCCCACCAAAGATGGCGAGCATGTGATGGAAAAACATGCAATAAAAGAGCCAAAGGAACAACAAGAGGAAAACAATAGGGAAATGGATACATCATCAAAATCAACGGAAATGCAGGAAAAAAGCGAATATCGCTTTAAGGCAGAAGACATTGACTGGGCAACTTTGGAACAGCTTGGTGTCAAAAGAGATACTTTAGAGAAAATGGAAGCAATGGAGGGTTTGCTAAATGGCTACAAAACAAATTTTGTGATGCCTGTTAGTGTTAATTTAGATACCGTTATTCTTCGAACTGAAGCAAGATTAGGTCTACAGGGCAATGAAGGAGGGAAGGCTGTATTTATCATGTATGGCGTGCGCCATGAACCAAACCTTAAATTTCCATTCTTTGGCCATGAATTTACAAAGGAGGACAGGGAGAACCTGCTCAAGACAGGGAACATGGGGCGAATGGTCGAATTGACCAATTCCAAAACCGGTGAAAAAATACCCTCCCTAATCAGTATTGACCATTTGACCAATGAAGTTATCGCGTTTCGTCAAGACCGGATTAAAATACCGGAAGAGATTAAGGGCGTCAAGTTGAGCGAAGACCAGAAAAAAGATCTGAAAGACGGGAAAGCGGTCTATTTGGAGGGTTTGGATTTCAAGAACAGCCCGAACAAAAATGCATATGTGCAGTTCAATGCCGACAAAAAATATCCGGAGTTTCTTTTTGGTGATAAAGCACCCAAGCAATCACGGGAACAAGATCCAAAAATGTTCCGGAATAAAGTCTTTTCCAATGAACAATATAAGCAACTTAACGAAGGAAAAACGATCTATGTTTCTGATTTCAAAGATGGAAAAGGACAACCGTATAAGGGCTATGTCACATTGAACAAAGAAACAGGAAATTATGATTTCAGTTTTAAAAATCCCAATTCGCTGAAAGATAAAATACAACCTACTGAGGCACATAAAACACAAGTAGCGGTGAACTCTGATGGCAAAACAAACGAGGCAACCAAGCGCATCCAAGAGCCTTTGAAACCAAAACAACAAACGCCGAAAAACAACAGTCAAAAGCAACAGCAGAATGAACCCAATATTCCCACTAAATCTAGAGGGATAAAAAGATAATCCATTAAATAAATCGCATGATGAAAGCAATCCTAGCAGAAAAACCGAGTGTGGCCAGGGAAATAGCTACCCTGTTGGGAGCGACCGAAAAACGGGATGGTTACCTTACAGGGAATGGCTATGAAGTTACGTGGGCATTGGGACATTTGTTGGGGCTGGCGATACCCGAAGATTACGGGGTATCGGGTTTCCAAAGGGAAGCCCTGCCCATATTGCCTGATCCTTTCATACTGACAGTACGGAAGATAAAAAAGGACAAACGTTATGTTCCTGATAGTGGAGCATTAAAGCAGTTGAAGGTTATCGAACAGGTCATCGGTAGATGCGAAAGTATTATCGTGGCCACCGATGCCGGACGTGAGGGTGAACTCATCTTTAGGTACATCTATGACTACTTAAATTGCCAAAAACCTTTTGAACGTCTATGGATAAGTTCACTCACGGAAAAAGCGATTAAGCTGGGTTTTGGCAACCTAAAATCCGGAAGCGATTTTGAAGGGCTTTTCTTTGCCGGACAAGCGCGCAGCAGAGCAGATTGGCTTGTCGGTATCAATGCTACACAGGCATTGAGTATTTCGGCAGGAAGTGGCGTTTATTCCCTTGGTAGAGTACAAACGCCTACGCTTGCCCTGATCTGTAAGCGATATCTGGAAAACAGGGATTTTACCGTCAAGAAATACTTTCAAATCCAGTTGGAACATCGTAAAGAATTTACAGACTTCAAGAGTCTTTCCAAAATCAAATGGGAAGACAGAAAACTCGCTGACAATACCTTGAAATCCATTCAGCGTATCGGAAAAGCAACAGTTACTGCAGTGGAAACCAAAACGGTTTTGGAGCAACCGCCTTTGCTGTTCGACCTTACGGGATTGCAGAAAGAAGCGAACAAAAGAGCGTTCTATACCGCCGAGGAAACATTGAACATTGCCCAAAACCTGTACGAAAAAAAGTTTATTACCTATCCACGTACAGGGAGCAAATACATCCCCGACGATATGTGGTCGGAAATCCCTGCACTGGTTAGGAATTTAGAGGCACGGGTTTCCTGCAAAAAAGCGGTCGAAAAAGTGAAATGGGGTCGATTCAGTAAACGCATCGTGAATGATATAAAGGTCACAGACCACCACGGTCTGCTGATTACCGAAAAAATTCCATCTGAATTAACAGCACACGAAAACGTTATCTATGATATGATTGCGTACCGCCTGTTGGAAGCCCTTTCGCCTGCCTGTACCAAAGAAATAACCGACATCGAATTGCAGGCTCTGCACTATGACTTCACATTGAAAGGGTGTAAAATCCTCGAAGCCGGCTGGCGTGGCATCAAAGAAAAATTTACCGATGAGGACAGCGAGCCTTTGCAGGAACTGCCGGAATTAAAGGTCGGCGATGAGCTGAAAATCAAAGAGGCATCCGTACTGGAAAAGAAGACCAAACCGCCCGTGCTTTACACCGAGGCAGGTCTGTTGTCCGCAATGGAAAATGCCGGAAAGGAAATTGACAACGAGGACGAACGGAAAGCCCTAAAAGACATCGGTATCGGTACACCTGCCACAAGAGCCTCTATTATAGAAACGCTTTTTAAGAGGGATTACATTCAGCGTGAAAAGAAATCCCTTATCCCTACCCATAAGGGATTGCAGGTTTACGGGGCTGTAAAGGACAAAAAGATTGCCGATGTAGCCATGACCGCCGAATGGGAAATGGCATTGCAGAAAATTGAAAACAACGAGGCGGATGCTGGTGCTTTTCAGCGTGAAATGGAAGCCTATGCCACTTCCATTACACGGGAGCTTTTGGACACGGGCATTGTCAATGAAAAGCAACCCGAACTGACCTGCCCCAAATGCAAGAGCCGTCAGCTATTGGTTTGGAACAAGGTTGTAAAATGCCCCGATGAGGCTTGCAACTGGCTTCAATTCCGTACCGTGTGCGGAGTGCCGTTGAGCGTTGCCGATATAGAAAACCTCGTGACCAAAGGAAAGACCAACCTTATCAAAGGCATGAAAAGCAATTCGGGCAATAAGTTCAATGCCTATATCGTCATGAACGATAAAGCCGAAACTTCCTTTGAGTTTGAAAACAGGAAACCAAACAGGAAATAAAATAAATGCTTTGTTTTCTGAACGGCATACAGCGTGAGGGATAGAAGCGACATCCTTTTGCGGTCCTGCAAGATCCGCAAAAGATATAGCGGATAGCCCGACCCGTCTGCATTTTTTCGTTAGCCTGGGCATGAGGCTAAAATGCAGACGGTGGCACGCCCAAATCCTACTTTTCGTCCTGCTCGTCCATTCTACGCATAAGTTCTTCCCGAAGCGCATCAAGGAATTTTGTACGGTTCATCTTCCGGTTTCTCAACTCCAAATAAGCCTGATAAAAATTGCCCAAATCAACATCAAATGTGCTTTCAAAATATAGGGCTACTTCCCTTATATCGTTGTTCCCGTTGTCAAATACATTTTGATAGTGCAGGGCATAAATCAGTTCTATCAATGCCACTTTACTTCCTGTCCATTTCAGCTTCTTTTGGATTTTCGATTTATCTTTTTGGAATTTGTTATACAACTGGTCTTCGATGTAAACCTGTATCAAATCATTGGCTATTATCTTGGCGACCTTATAATCATGTGAAGTGGAAAAGGACTGGTCAGATTGAAAATAATAAGTGTCCAACCACAGCTTTATATCATGCTTCCCCCTTAAAAACATTCTATCGTCAAGTAACGAATTGTTGCTACGGTAATACTTATAGAAATCGAGGTTGTTGTTAAAGAACCTCTTAAGTTTTTTCAGTTCTTTGTTGAGGTATTTCCTTATGGGCTTTGCTCCATAGGGCTTTTTTGTTTCGATTTTGTAGATGGCATTGTAGTAAATGAGTTTTGCTACAAAGGCAGGTTTCTGATACTTGAAAAAACGGATTTCCTCATCCGTGTTCCTAAACCCTCTTTTCAGAACATACTCTTTCAGTTTGGACAGGCATTCAAGGATAAGGTGTATAACGGCTTCTATCCGTTGTATGGAACAATCGGTTTCAATCTCCAATTCCTTGATGGCTGTTTCCAGTTTATGTAGGGTTTCATTATAGAATTTATTCATCTGTTTATTTTGAAATAGATGTTATTGG
>DCOH01000063.1 GCA_002322865.1 Sphingobacterium sp. UBA1575
TCATGCTTGCGCATTTCTCTTCAACGACCTTCTCACAATTCGCAATCGGCGAGCGTTTGAAGTACGAAATATATTACTCCCACCAATACAAATAAATAATAGTAATCAGTGCAGATTTTTGGTCTTGTTATCATTGTACCATAATTATAATGAGAACGGACAAAATACAAATCGATCAATCATCAGAACTCTCTTCATTACGCAATGAGGTTTCTGATTTGAAAGCTCCGTTATGCAAGAAATTATAATTAGTAAGAATAAGCAGATCTCAGATATTCATAAATTACTGTTTAATAATCAAATAAAATTTAAANNAAAAAGGCTTAAACGAGGTCAAGTTTTTATAAATTTTTCACAAAAATCGTAGTTGTTCAACAGCTACCTATGTTATGTGTAGACCATTTTATATCAAAGTCTGTAAAAATTCGAATAATTTTCTTGAACGATTTTCAATAAATTCATTAAAACTATCGTCAATTAACTTTTGTTCATCAATGAAAGCTGAATTAAGAATTTCCCTTGAATCATTAGGCATTTCGTCTTTACGATATTGTGATGGTTTTTTACAGTCTATCTTTTTATTATCTGCTCGAGATATTATACTGAAATTTGCAAGGCAGTTAACTGAATAATCTACAGTTTCTTGAGGTAATGAGTTAACAAAAGCCTTTGGATAAGTATGATGAAATTCGTTTCGATTATAATCTTTTAGAACACTTGATAAAGTTATTTGACTTCCTGAAATAAAGCTTTTTGGATTGTTTTGTGCTAAAAGTAAAATTAGTGACTTTGTATTTACAGTGCCCATTGTAAAATCATTATTCCTAAAAAATGCTTCATTAATGATGAAAGTAACATTATTTAATGCTGATGTTGTATGGTCAACTTTAAGTTTCAGAATCTCTTCAATGTCTTTATTAATATTTTTATTAGTTCCTGCGCTATAACGCTTCCCAAAAGAGCTTTTCCAAAACCACGAGATTAATATTTTTCGTTGTTCATCATTATAACTAAAATGTTGATTTCCTTGATTAGAAAAGAAAACAGAAAGAGGAATTAAAAAGTGTTCATATGGAAGATTTGCTATTTTTTCAATTCTCAGATTTCTTTTTAGAAAATCAATAGCACCTTTAATTCCATTAGTAACTTCTTGAAATCTCTCACGAACAGTATTTCCATTTAATTCAATCAAATTCTTTGAAGTTGCAGAATGAGTGAGAACTGCTGAAGAGATTCTTAAAAGTAAATCGGCATTACCTCCTAATTCTTCAAAGCCATAAGGTCTTAATTCTTCTTGTAAATCCTCAAATTTGTCTTGTAAATCAAACTCCTCACTCCAAGTCCAAGCAGTTAACAATTGTAATGTATCTAAGGGAACCCCTTTTCTATTTATTCTCTCAAATACGATTGCAACTTTAGATTTATCATCAGTTTCTAAGGTTTGATAAGGTATTTTAACTTCTTTAAATATCGCTTGAAGATTATCCACTTTTTCTAGAATCATTTCATCTAATCTAGATGTTGCTTTACGATATTTAACGGTATCGAATAAGCAGTTTAATGGAAAATGTCTTTCTGGAATCACATCTTCGTCTTTCAAAGGCACGAATTGTGAATCTTGCGAATTTTCATCGGCTTCTAAATCATAATAAATTTTAAATGGGTTTTCTATTCCAGTAATTTCATCAATTTCAGTTTGAAAAACACCAAAAATAGATGTGACTCTTTGTTGTCCATCTAAAACATAGTCTATTGGATACTCTTCATCTCTTTCAAACAATTGAAAAGGACCAAATTGCTTTTCAGTTTCTAACTTTTCTCTTGTTCTCCATAATTGAATAGTTCCAAATGGATAACCTTTGAAAATACTATCCATTAAAAATGCAACGGAATCCGAGTCCCATACAAATCCTCTCTGAAACGCAGGAATTCTTAAATTTCCTTTACTTACTTGGTTTAAAATATCTCTAATAGAAAAATCACTCATATTTAACTGTTTGTTTGGAATGGCTTACAAATAACATAATTTTATGCGCAATATAAGTATTTTTCTTAAACGTAAATAGATATATGTTTAAACCTTATACAATCATTTGTGTAAAATAATGTTTGTATCGTATTGTTTATAAAGAAAGACGTTTAAAATATATCTTTATTAAGAGTAAGTATTAAAAACACTGGGAAGATAAAATGAGGATCTATCTTGTTTATAATCTAACAATTAGATAAAAATCACTCTGTCAAAATTCTGCCAAAAAACGTATATTTAGCTAAAATTTATAACAAACGAAAAAGAGAAATTTGCTATTAAACAAGAAAGAGCAACTTTTTACAGTTGCTCTTATGTCAGCGGAGAGGGAGGGATTCGAACCCTCGATACAGTCATCCCGTATACAGACTTTCCAGGTCTGCTCATTCGACCACTCTGACACCTCTCCGTGTCAATCGTGGCGCAAATATATAAATTTATCCCATTAAAAACATATTAATCCAAAATAATTCGTTTTTCGTTTTGCTTTCCCTAAATTAGAGCTGAGCGAATATGAAGCGAATCCTATCAATCGACGGCGGTGGAATTCGGGGAATCATCCCCGGCATGGTATTGGTTTCCCTAGAGCAAAAGCTTAAGAAACAAAGTAATAACCCAGATGCCCACCTTTCGGAATATTTTGATTTCTTTGCAGGTACCAGCACCGGTGGAATCCTGGTCAGTATTCTCCTCTGCCCCCATCCCAATGATCCTACAAAACCACGGTTCTCTGCCCAAGAGGCATTGGATATATACCTGGAACACGGCACAGAAATATTTACAACCAGCAGTTGGCGCAGATTCTTGAACCAATTTGGACTACTAACCGAGCTTTACGATGAGCATGTGCTCGAAAAGGTATTGGAAAGCTATTTCGGAGACATGAAGCTCAGTCAGCTCATAAAACCCTGTATCATCACAGCCTATAATATCGAATTGCGGAAAAACCATATCTTCCGTCAACAGAAAGCAATTTCCCATGGCGAATCCCGCAATTTCTTCTTGAAAGATGTTTGTCGAGCTACTTCCGCAGCACCAACCTATTTTTCGGTAGCTGAAATCTATTCCTTGGCAGGCACGCGTTATCCCTTGGTGGATGGTGGGGTGTTTGCCCATAGCCCTGCGATATCGGCACTTCTGGAAGTGCTCAAAACCTTTAAGACCTTTAAGATAGACGATGTACATATCCTCTCCCTCGGAACAGGGATCGCCAAGAATGCCTATAACTACGAGGATTTCAAAAAGAAAAAGGCCATATCCATCGGGCCGGCCTTGGTGGATATCATGACCTCCAGTTCTTCGGAAAGCAACGATTATTTCCTGCATCAACTGTTCCGTTCCGTACAGCAGAGTTCCAACTACATCCGCTTGGAACCTTCCAACCTCTCCTCTATCGAGCCTTCCTTGGACGCAGCATCTAAAGGAAACATCCAGAAGATCGTTTCCTTGGCCGATAAGATGATCAGTGATAACGAATACTTGTTAGATGCCTTGGTAATCGACCTTATCCGCGAAAAAGAAAAAGGGAAAGAGAAAAAAGAATTAACCGTTTGGCAATACCTTAAGGATAAATTTTAATAATTTTACTATCTTAATAAAATTCCAAAAAGAACATTATTCCATGGCAAAAACAATTGCATTAATAGCCCATGACGGCAAAAAAGCAGAAATGGTCGGTTTTGTAAAAGACCATCAGGAAGAACTTTCAAAAGCCCATCTGGTAGCCACCGGAACTACCGGCTCCTACATCCAACAAACGGGTTTGGAGGTAGAACTTAAATTAAGCGGTCCAAAAGGTGGTGATGCCCAAATTGCAGCAATGGCCGCAGAAGGAAAAATTGATGGCATCATCTTTTTTAGGGATCCCCTGGGTAAACATGCCCATGAACCGGATATTCAGATGTTGATGCGGATTTGTGACCTTTGGAATGTCCCTTTGGCCACCAATCTGGCAACAGGGACGCTCATTATTAAAGGATTATTGGAATAAATTTCTACAACAGATTAAACACAGAAAGATTACAAATTATAGATGGAAAACGATAAAGTGAATAAGGACGAAACAACGTTAGAAAAAAACAAAGCAGAAGCGAACAAAACTGAAGATACCATTGGTTTAAACGAGGTATTGGTGAGTATTGGCGAAGAAAATTACACCACCAACATCCAATATGGTGATCTTTCTTTGATTGCCGATGAGCCATTAGAGCTTGGCGGACAGAATAAAGGGATGGCTCCATCCCAATTGTTGCTATCATCCGTGGGTGCTTGTAAAGCCATCACCATGCGTATGTATGCCAGCAGAAAGAAATGGAAAGTAAACCGTATCGATATCAAGATCAGCAGTGAGGTTCAGAAAAGCGAACAACAGCAAACCACTTTTATTCGTTGCAATATCTTTATAGATGGCGATCTGGATGAGGAACAAAAACGTAGGATCTATATGATCGGCGAAAAATGTCCGGTTCAGAAAATGCTGCAGAATCCAATTGTTGTAGAAAGTAATCTAATTGATACAAATAGTTAAGAAAATAAAAGAGGATTGTATATTTGCGGCCTAGATTAATGATGAACCATGCATACCATGAGTGAGCACACCTTTACGAGTCCCTTCCGTAATTTTACACGGGAGGAATGGAAAAGATTGAACGGTCAAATAAGTCATGCCATACGTGAGGAAGACCTCAGCCAATTGCATGCCTTGAACGAGCCCTTAACTATCCAAGAGATCGAAGAAGTATATATTCCCTTGGCGCACTTATTGGAATTGCATATCAATAAATTTCAGGAGCTCCATGCAAGTAGCAACGATTTCTTCAAACGAAATCATCAGAAATTACCGTTCATCATCGGGATTGCTGGATCTGTTGCGGTAGGAAAATCCACCACAGCAAGGGTATTGAAAAAGGTCCTGGCCCTATTGCCGCACCGCCCTAAGGTGGAATTGGTGACTACCGATGGCTTCCTCTACCCGAACAAGGAACTCATCAAGCGGAACATCCTGAACAGAAAAGGTTTTCCGGAAAGCTATGATAGTAAAAAGATCATCCAGTTCCTTGCGGATATCAAATCTGGCAAATCTTCGGTTACCGTGCCTTTATATTCCCACTTGGAGTATGATGTTCTGCCCAATGAAAAGTTGGTGATTTCCCAACCGGATGTACTGATTGTGGAAGGGATCAATGTCCTTCAGGTCAATTCCCGTAGAAATGGTGTCTTTGTGTCTGATTTCTTTGATTATTCTATCTATGTAGATGCGGATGAGAAAAACATTGTGAATTGGTACATCGACCGTTTTGAATCCTTAAGGGCAACAGCGTTCCAGAACGAGGCTTCCTATTTCCATAAATACGCAAACCTGAGTACGGAGGAAAGCATTGCCATGGCCAATAACATCTGGAATGAGATCAATCGTCCGAATCTTCATCAGAATATACTTCCAACGCGGTATCGAGCAGATCTGATCCTTAAAAAAGGTTCACACCATTTTGTGAAGAGGATTAAGGTCAGAAAGATCTAATTAGCTTTTGCTTACCTTATCAGCTTTGATTCTTTGTCTTTTTCGGCTTTTTATCAGGAGATGTAAATAGATTCAAATTTGAGCACTTCTTTCAGGATTTCATTTTCCAACTGTCGATGCATGCGGTTACTATTACTGACGGCATAGAGATCAATCTTATACTTCACATAATCTTTGCCTATTTCGGTTACTTTTAGTTCAATAGTGCCGTTCTTAATCTTTAGGTTTGGGTGGGTAATCAAGCTCATTTTCAATGTTTCTTCCAATTCCTTGATATGGATGGATACAGATAAAGGCAGTTCAAACCTCACGGAGAACAGACTGGATTGATGTGCGGAAAGGTTCATGAATGTCGAGGTGAACACCATATTATTCGGAACCATCACAATATCATCCTCTTCGTCCTGTAATACCAGGTTGGCAAAGGTAATATCAATTATACGTCCCTTATGCTCGCCCACCCTTATTCTATCGCCTACAGACAGCTGTTCCGAAAACATCACGATCAAACCTGAAATCATATTGGTGATGTAGTCCCTAAAGATCACAGCTATCGCCATCGCCACAATGGTCATGCTGGTGATGAATTTCCCTAGATCGATTCCAAAGGCCAACATCAAACAGACGATTCCAAAAACGGCATTCAATATGGCGGTTAAGCGGTTTATTCCCAAAACGAAGTTCCCACGAACGGGCCGTTGGGAATGTCGGGTATTATACAAGAATATGATCAAGAATCGCAGGATGGATAAAATAACGCTGACAATTAAGAATGCCGAAAGTCCATCGATAAATTGGACCAATCGTTTATCCAATTTCAGTTCCGGCTGCAAATAGAAATAGTATATGGTCACGAGACCCAATAAAAAGACTTTTAACAGAAATGACCAGGGTATCCTTTGTTTGTTTTCTTCCAAGCTTGCGTTCATGGTTTTGAAGATATTGTTTTTTTGGTTTCGGAGCAAAACAAGTTCAATGGATAAACCGTTATATACCTAATAATCAAGCATTAAATTAAAAAACAATTCATTTAGGTTATTGAATCACTTAAATAACGTTTTATAATTCTTAAAAAACAAGTAACTTAGCAGTCGCTTTTTATAGCAGCAAACACGAAAATATGGAAACAACATTTGATTTTGAGAAGCCAATTGCAGATTTGCAAACCCAGATCGAAAAAGTAAAGCAGGTTGAAGAAAAGACTAAGGTGGATATGGGTGCAACTGTTCGTGAGTTGGAAGAAAAATTAGAACAAACAAAGGTTGACGTATATAGCAATATGACTGGATGGCAGAAAGTGCAGATGTCCAGACACGCAGACAGACCACAAACCTTCGATTATATTGACCTTATCTGTAATGATTTCGTAGAACTTCATGGAGACCGCACGGTAAAAGATGATAAAGCCATTGTTGGTGGTTTTGCATCTATTGGCGATGAGTCGGTGATGATCATTGGTCATCAGAAAGGTAAGAATACCAAAGAACGTCAATTCCGTAATTTCGGGATGGCGAATCCGGAAGGATATCGTAAGGCGCTTCGCTTGATGAAAATGGCGGAGAAATTCAATAAGCCGGTGATTACCTTGATTGATACGATGGGTGCTTATCCTGGTTTGGAAGCTGAGGAGCGCGGACAGGGCGAGGCGATTGCAAGGAACTTATTGGAAATGTCGGTATTGAAAGTGCCTATTATCTGTATTGTGATCGGTGAAGGTGCTTCTGGTGGTGCTTTGGGGATTGGTATTGGTGATAAGGTGTATATGTTGCAGAATACCTGGTATTCGGTGATTTCTCCGGAATCATGTTCTTCTATCCTTTGGAGAAGTTGGGACCATAAAGAAAGAGCTGCGGAAGCTTTGAAGCTTACTGCGGAAGATATGTTGGGTAATGGATTGATCGATGGGATTATTCCAGAGCCTTTGGGCGGTGCTCATCAGGATCCTGAGACAACAGCGTTGAATGTGAAGGATAGAATTTTGAAAGATTTAGCGATTTTAAAAGCAAAAGATACGGAAACCCTAGTGCAGGAAAGAATTGATAAATTCAGCAATATGGGTGTGGTGAATGAATAAATAATCGTCATTGCGAAGAACGAAGCAATCTTTGTCCTTTGTCATCCTGAGCGAAGTCGAAGGATCTATACGTTTACATACGAACAGATGCTTCGACGACGCTCAGCATGACATGCGGGAAGATTGCTTCGTCGTACCTCCTCGCAATGACGCAAAATTGCAAAAAAGCCCCCCGTTACCCTCCCTTCCTAAAAGGAATAGGATCCTTCAAAACAAACCGAAAACTCATCTCCTTATCCATTCTCCTTACCAACAAATGAATAGGTTTTCCATCTTTCTCCTGAAACCTCCCCATCACCTCCTTCAACTTCATATCCTCCACCTTTTTACCATCAATCTTCAGCAATACATCATCCTTTAACAATCCCGCCAAATCTGCCGGCGAATCCTTTCGGATATTCGAAATCACATATATCGGCAATAGCCTAAACTCATATTGAAAACTCTGGGAAATATTAACCTTAAATCCAGGTTCGTTATTATCCGTACTACTGCTATTGATATTTGTAGGAACCCTTCGTTGCGTCCAGACCATGCCATCATGCTTAACCTCTATCCCACTCATATTGATCGGAAATGGCTTTCCAAATTTCCTGTTCGGTTTTAGGTAGAGATGAAGGTTCGAATAGTCAAACACAACATCAAAATGCTGCAACACCTGGTTCCCAACCGATCCCAACCTATTCTCCGCTAATTTTGCTGCATGCACCGCATTGGAATCTGGATAGGAAACAATGGGTTGATTGATATGGAATCCAGCGAAATCAAACCCTTCGATCCGATTCCTCATTCCAAATATTTCGCCATTGAAACCACGTCCTATATAATCATAAATATGCGGTTCATTGATCTTCAAATCAGGTATGAGAAAAGGAAAGATCAGCATCCCATCTGAATTCCCCATGTCAATCAGCATCTTGGCATCTTTCAATTGCTTATTGCCTAGGTTTACATCTGCCAAGGCGTAAGGCCTACTCCTCTCCAAGCTAATGTCAATTTTTTTATAGCCTTTGGTTTGTTTACTGATATCGGAAAAGAAATCAAAAAGGTAAATTTTCGATTTTTGATAATCTATTTTCACCTGAAAGCTCTCAAAGAATTTACTTCCTAAAATTCCATGGATGGGAAGCCCAACATGACTCGACACATCCAATTCACTGGAATTGATGACATAGATATCATGTCCAAAGTCTGCGGCTACATCTCCTATGACCAATTCATTGTTCAGCGCCATAATCCCTTCTACGCCATCCTCAATCCCAATTCCACTGAATTTCATTTTATGCACATTCTCTAAAGGAATACTATCCTTTTCAGAAACGAAAAGCATGGTCTCCTTTACTCCGGTGTCCAATAGAAAGGAAAGGCTAACCCCGTTAAGGGTTACTGGGATGATAACCAGGTTACTGGAAAGATCAAATTTGAAGGAATTTTTTTTCGGAGAAATCAAATGGAAAGTTTCTTGCGCCTTCGCAAAAACACATAACATTCCTAACAACATTATGACCAGAATTCTCATCAAAAAAAGGTTTATACCCCTAATGTAATTAAAAAATTTATCGAATTATAACGATGATAGTAATAATTAAAAAACATTCGTTAAATTTGTTGTAGCAGAGTTGAACTAACCATCGTTCAATTAACTTAACCAACCAAAATGAGAAGGATATACATATATCTCAGTCTGTTAATCGGAATTACTTTACTTTTTACTGCTTGTGAGAAGTCTGAGCTTCATTCTGAGTTGGAAAACAGCGAAATCCTTTGGTCTCAATTCAAAATCAACAATAAGAATAGCTATCAATACACACATACCACCCAATCTTGGACAGGATGGCGAACCTCCACCACCATTGATGTTATTGATGGAAAAATCAGCAAAAGGGAATTTAATGGCTACATGATCAGTTATTACAATAACGTTCCGGATACCACCAAAAAGATAGAAATCATTGAATTGAATGAGGATGTAAATAAGCATCCCGAACTGCTGAAGGACAAGACATTGGATGAAATCTACCAGTTGGCAAGATCGCATGCAGACAACCTACAGATAGATGGTAGATTCGTTTTCGAATCCAAGAACAACGGTCTGATTTCAAGATCTGGAATCTTTGAGGACAATTGTGTAGATGATTGTTTTGATGGGATAAACATTACGGAAATCAAACCTTTGAAGCTATAAGTCGAAGATCACCTATTCAAAATATACGAATTAAAAAACCCGACCTAATGATTTTAGGTCGGGTTTCTTTTTATAGGATCCTACTATTAACATTAATAGGTTCTTTTATTATATTTTCCTGCTATTATAATGCAGCCAACGCAGCATTTAATGTTTCGGATGGACGCATTGCTTTTCCAGCTAGATCATCATTCGGGAAATAATATCCTTCGATATTTTCTGCTTTTCCTTGAGCTGCGATCAATTCTTCATTGATCTTATCTTCTTGCTCCGTTAGGGATTTCGCAAGTCCTTCAAATTTAGCGGCCAATTCTGCATCTTCTTTTTGAGCTGCTAAGGCCTCAGCCCAATAAGTAGCCAAATAGTAATGAGAACCACGGTTATCGATTTCTCCAACCTTACGTGCTGGGGATTTATCATTTGCCAAGAACTTCGCATTCGCTTCGTCCAATGCATCTGCTAATACCTGCGCTTTAGGGTTGTTTTGGGTTTGTGCTAAATGCTCCAAAGAAGCTTGAAGTGCTAGGAACTCACCTAGGGAATCCCAACGTAAATATCCTTCTTCCAAGAACTGCTCTACGTGTTTAGGGGCAGAACCACCTGCTCCAGTTTCAAATAGACCACCGCCATTCATCAATGGAACGATGGATAACATTTTTGCTGAAGTACCTAATTCTAAAATCGGGAATAAGTCAGTTAGGTAATCGCGTAAAACATTACCTGTTACTGAAATCGTATCCTCTCCCTTACGGATTCTATCAATAGAGAATTTAGTAGCTTCAATTGGAGATAGGATACGGATATCTAATCCTTCTGTATCGTAGTTTGGCAAATATGCTTTTACTTTTTTGATGATCTCTCTATCGTGCGCACGGTTTTCATCTAACCAGAACACAGCAGGCGTATTGGAAAGACGAGCACGGTTTACCGCCAATTTTACCCAATCCTGGATAGGCGCATCCTTTGTCTGACACATACGGAAGATATCGCCCTCTTCTACAGATTGCTCCATCAATACATTTCCTGCTCCATCAACCACACGGATAACACCGCTACCTGTCGCTTGGAATGTTTTATCATGGGATCCATATTCTTCAGCTTTTTGAGCCATTAATCCAACGTTAGGAACAGATCCCATTGTTTTTGGATCGTATGCACCATTTACTTTACAGTCCTCAATAACCGCTTCATAAATACCAGCATAAGAACGATCTGGAATGATCGCTAAGGTATCACGTTCAGCACCGGCTTTATCCCACATCTTGCCTCCAATACGAATCATAGCTGGCATAGAAGCATCTACGATTACATCAGAAGGGACATGTAGGTTTGTAATTCCTTTATCAGAATTTACCATAGCCAGGTCTGGTCCATTGGCAATGGCAGCATCAATAGCCGCTTTTACCTCAGCTTCTTTTTCATGACCAGCAATCTTCGCATAAACCTCACCTAGACCATTGTTCTTATTAATACCTAATTCTTTGAATAATTCACCGTATTTAGCGAATACATCCTTGAAATATACTTCTACAATAGCTCCAAAAATGATAGGATCTGAAACCTTCATCATGGTTGCTTTTAGATGCGCAGATAACAAAACGCCAGAAGCTTTAGCTTCTTCGATCGCTTGTGCCACAAAATCCTTCAATTTTGCAATATGCAATACGGAAGAATCGATTACTTCGCCTGCTTTCAGGTTTCCTAAACCTTTTAATTCCTGAACAGCTCCATCAGCAGCAACAAATTCGATTTTAAATTGAGAATCCTTTTCAACGGTTACTGATTTTTCAGAACTGTAGAAATCACCATCCTGCATAGATGCAACTCTGGTTTTGCTATCTGATGCCCAAGCGCCCATACGATGTGGATTCGCTTTCGCATAATTCTTAACCGCTTTAGGTGCTCTACGATCCGAGTTACCCTCTCTTAATACCGGGTTTACGGCAGATCCTAAAACCTTGGCATATGAAGCTTTGATCTTCTCTTCTTCTGCATTTGCAGGAGCGTCTGGATAGTTAGGGATAGCATAACCCGCCTTTTGCAATTCAGCAATAGCAGCTTTCAACTGAGGAATAGATGCCGAAATGTTAGGCAATTTGATGATGTTTGCATCAGGCGTAGTGGCCAATTGACCCAGTTCAGCCAATGCATCAGCAGTTTTCTGTTCTGCTGTTAAATATTCATTAAAATTAGCTAGAATACGTCCTGCTAAAGAAATATCTCTTAATTCAACTTCAATATTTGCGGTTTTCGCAAATGCTTGTACAATAGGTAGAAATGAATAAGTTGCCAATAAAGGCGCTTCATCTGTTTTTGTGTAAATGATTTTAGATGACATAATTTTCTATTGAAATGATATTGTTTTGCAATTTAATTTGAGAAACCATGCAATTAAATGCCTGTTTTTTTAAAATTCGCCTAAAGATAAGAAAATGAAACTTAAATAGCCATAAAAGGATAAATAATGACAGCAATTCAAAAATCATTGTCAATATTGAATATAATTTAGTTTTTTAAACGATTTTTAAGATAAAATTAAGATAGGATCTCCTTGGGTTCCAGGATAGTGATATCATCTTCCGAATCATCAAAGGAACGATCTACAATTACTTTAGCCAGATCAACCGTAGTTATTGGCTTATAACTTTTTAGAATGCCTAAGGCATTGAAAACTTTAATAACTTTTAAAGCTATTTTTTCGCCTCGCCGATCAGTCTTTGGTCGATCAATCAAGCCTGATCGTAGAATGATCAATTTGGGGAAATCCAACTGTTTAATCTTTTCTTCGAGCATCCCCTTCATGCGGCTATAGAAGAATTTAGATTTCGGACTTGCTTGGGCGGAAGACAGCAACACAAACGTGAAAACATGGTTCATTCTTGCCAGTTGGGCAAATTTTAATTGGTATTCATAATCCACTCGCCATTGTTTTTTCTTACTCCCGGCCAGTTTGAGTGTTGTTCCTAATGTAGAAAAGGCTACATCAGCATCTATGAAAGCAGCATATTGCTCCAGGTGGTCAAAATCGACTATCACTTCCTTGAGCTTGGGATCGGGCATAAAGAATGGCTTTCTAACTAAAGCAACGACCGATTCTACTCGATTATCTGCCAAGAGTTGAAGCACCAATTCCCTACCGGTTGCACCGGATCCCCCAATTACTACTGCTTTCATAGATAGATGTTTCTGGATGATTCTAAAGATTAAAACAGCACATCACGGATGTTAACATCCCGATCAAAGGAAGCCTTTGCAAAAGGGCATAAAGGCATGATTTTCACATTGTTTTCCCTTGCGTATTCAACTGCTTTGTTAAGCAATAAGTGGCCAATTCCCTTCCCTTTTTCTTCTTCATCCACTTCTGTATGATCGATGATGATCTTTCCAGGACCAGCCTGGGAATAGGTCATCTCTCCGATTTGCTTTCCGTCTTCTTCCGCAATAAAGCCACCTTTATTGCCATTCTCAATATGTTTAATTAGCATACTATTTGTTTTTTGATTTCAAACTATCTATTATTTTATCCTCTGCCGGAGCTTTCAATGGTACCAAGGTATCGACTAAATCATTCGGAACTGTCATGGACAACACATAATGTTTGATCAGCCATTTTCCATTCTTTTTTTCCAATACGCCAGATCCCCGACAGATCTTCATCTGTGTATTTAACAATTCATCTAGCCATGCTGTTTTACCATCCGCAGAAAAAGTGATGTGTCTTTCCAAAGAGGTGAAGGACCAAGCTTTCCCTTTATCAAAATAAGGTTTGGCCCAGACCATGAAATCCTGCTTGTTCCAGCGCTCTGTCGCGTCCGTTCCGATAAAGATGGATTCTTTGTCCATCAGGTCAAAATACGCTTTAAAATCTGCTTTGGAGGCTGCCAGATGCCATGCATCCATCACTTGGTTAATAGCTGTCTTTGAGGATTTGTTTTGTGCAAAGGCCAGATTTATCCCCATAAAAAGTATAATAAACAATGTTATCTTTTTCATATGTTGGTAATGGTTTATAAAAGTTAAAATTTACCCAAAATGCTTTACATTTTTGGTCACATTATCGACATTCCACTCAATTTCCTTGCGGAAATCTTCTGAACGTATAGGACAATTCTCTACATGGCAATAATGGCAACATTCCGGCATGCAGGGATCCGCATGGATAAAGAATTCCGTTTTTGATTCCAGATTAGCATTAAGAATTTGGTCGAATGCTGATATTTCATCATGAACCTTTGTTAAGGTATAATACTTGGGCAAGGTTAAGTGGCAATCAATATGCATTTCCTGTCCATATCGCTGCACCCGAAGGTTATGCACGTCGATCCAATTTTCCTGTCTATTTTTGTTCAACACATCGACCACCTCCTGAACAATTTCCGTATCCGATTCATCCATCAAACCAGAAATAGATTTCCTAAGTAGCTTATAACCATTGAATAAAATAAAGGCACCTAAACACATGGATAAGGCAATATCAATCCAAGGTTGATTGGTAAACTTCATGATCAATAGACCCGCGATCAATCCAAATGAGCTAATGGCATCCACCTGCAGGTGCTTACCATCGGCTTCGATGGTTAGCGATCGGAGTGCTTTCCCTCTTTTCATGAGGTAAAATCCCACCCCCAAATTAATTAATGAGGTGGCCAAAATCAGGTAGATTCCTTCCTCTACATTGCTTACCGCTTCTGGAAAGAAAATGTTATAGATGGATTTGATGAGGATAACACTACCCGCGATGAAGATCATCCCGCCTTCGACGAAAACTGAAAAGAATTCCACTTTTCCATGACCGTAAGGATGGTTCTGGTCCTTTGGCTGGGATGCTAAATAGATACTATAGTACGCAAAACCCGAAGCGACTACATTGACAATACTTTCTGCAGCGTCGGAAAAAATCGCATTAGACCCTGTGATAAAATAAGCTACAAATTTTATCAGCATCAACAGGATGCCTGTTGCCAACGAAAGCGACACTAACCTCATTTGTCTTGACATAGCTCTTAATTTTTAGAGGGGCAAATGTAATTATTAAATATACGTTTTTATCCTTTTTCT
Organism: Sphingobacterium sp. UBA1575; assembly: GCA_002322865.1. Taxonomy (GTDB): domain Bacteria; phylum Bacteroidota; class Bacteroidia; order Sphingobacteriales; family Sphingobacteriaceae; genus Sphingobacterium. The sequence goes on from DCOH01000063.1 coordinate 14,867, forward strand.
TCCGCTTGTTTTCCTAATCGCTGTGCAATAATTGTTATAACAAATATCTGGAAAGCATGATAGACCATTAAAGGCAAAAAATACAGTCCTAATTTCGGATTATTAGCGAAAATAAATTTTGCAAAAACACTTCCATGTGTCAGTGATTTTTTTGAACCACAGAATAAACCTGTAATTCGATCCTCTCGATTAAATTTCAGTACATATTTCAGGATCAGGTATATGAGTGCATAGGAAATGAAAAACAACAGGATTACACCAGCAAATAAACTTAATAAGTAAGTGGTTCCTATCGATTTAAACACATCCGAAATGAAAGATTCCGCAAAGCTATTATAGACGATCAATAGCACAACTCCCTTATCAAATTTCGTTAATGTTTTTCCATATTGATGGGCCCAGGCTCCCCAATATTTCTGTAGGAACAACCCAAAAATAACCGGCAGTATCACTTCAAGTAATAAACCTAAGTATAACTCAGCAAACATATTGACTTCAGTTACTTCTAGAAAGAAGTGCATGAGTAATGGTGTCATCAACACCCCGATCAATCCCGATATGCTTGCATTAAAAATAGCCGCTGGAATATTACCTTTAGCAATGGCGACCATAACAACAGAGGAAGTAACCGTAGAAGGCAATGCCGCTAAAAAATAAAAAGACAACCAGAATTGTTCTTGTGTTTCTGTTTGAACAAATGGTCGAAACAAAAGCACCAAAACCGGAAATAAGACAAATGTAAATAACTGGACAGAAATATGGAGTTTCCAATTCTTCATACCGGACTTTATTTCTGAAAAGCTAAGCTTCAATCCGTAAAAGAAAAAGACCAATGCGATACCTATGCTACTTAGGATGGAAATCAATCGCCCATCTCCTATTTCCACGAGATCTGGATAGATATAAGCGAGGATGATCATGGCTATTAAAGCAACAATAAACCCATCCAATTTCCATTTCAGTCGATTTCCCATATCAGATACAAAGCTATCATAAATTTCAGCAAAGGATTATTTCCGCTGATTTTTTAAAATGTTACAGCAGAGAACTGAAATTCTTACATTTTTCGTATCATTAATAAATTGTATATAATATATTTGCAATATCATGAGTACAACATCCTATTTATCGGAAAGAATAAACAACCTTTCTGAATCAGCAACTTTAAAAATGACGAAACTAGGTCGTGAATTAGCGGCCAAAGGTATCAACGTTATCAGTCTTAGTGTCGGAGAACCGGATTTCAACACGCCAGAGCATGTAAAAGATGCTGCTAAGAAGGCGTTGGACGAAAATTACACCCGCTATTCTCCTGTACCAGGATATCCTGAATTGCGTCAGGCTATCGTGAACAAACTAAAGACCGAAAATGGTTTAGATTATGACATTTCTCAAATCGTGGTTTCCACTGGTGCAAAACAATCCCTTTCCAATGTATTGTTGACCTTGGTAAATCCAGGAGATGAAGTAATCATCCCTACACCTTATTGGGTTTCCTACTCTGAAATGGTGACTTTGGCAGAGGGTAAATCCGTTTTCATCGATACGGAAATCGATGCAGACTTTAAGATCACTCCAGAACAATTGGAAGCGGCCATTACTCCTAAAAGTAAGGTATTCATGTTCTCCTCCCCTTGTAATCCGACTGGATCTGTTTATTCAAAGGATGAATTGGCAGCATTGGTAAAAGTATTTGAAAAACACCCACAGATCTTCATCATCTCTGATGAGATCTATGAACATATCAATTTTGTGGACCAGCATGAGTCTATCGCACAATTTCCTTCTGTAAAAGACAGGGTGATTATTGTAAATGGATTTTCCAAAGCATTTGCGATGACTGGTTGGCGCTTGGGCTATATTGCAGCTAACAAAGAAATCGCTGCGGCCAATGATAAGATGCAAGGACAAACTACTTCAGGAACTTGCTCGATCTCGCAACGCGCAGGAATCGCGGCTTACGAACAGGGTTTGGATTCTGTGAATAAGATGAAAGAGGCTTTTGCTAGCCGTCGTCAATTGGTTTATGATCTATTGAATGATATCCCTGGTGTGAAAACGAACCTTCCTGATGGTGCGTTCTATTTCTTCCCTGAAATCAGTTCTTTTTTCGGAAAGCATGATCCTGATGGGAATGTGATTAAGGACTCTGCTGATCTAGCTTTGTATCTTTTGAACTTTGGTCATGTGGCTACTGTTGGTGGAGATTCTTTTGGGAATAATAATTATATCCGTCTTTCTTATGCGGCTTCTGATGAGAATTTAATTGAAGCGTTAAAGAGGATTAAGGAAGCCTTGGGAAAATTGGTTTAAAGGAAGATTGCTTCGTCGTACCTCCTCGCAATGACGAGGTGGTCGCAATGACGAGGTTAGATTGCTTCGTCGTACCTCCTCGCAATGACGAGGTGGTCGCGATGAAGGTATGATTGCAATGACGGTATGATTGCAATGACGAGGATATTGCGAAGCTGTAAATCAAGTAAAATATAAAAGCTCGACCAAAAGGTCGAGCTTTATACTAACCAACTAAAATAAATATAAGATAATAAAAAACTATAATTAATAAACATGTTGACCATGTTTAGATTATGCTATTATAGTAAGGATTGGTAAATAATTTCTCCGATCAAACATCCTAAAACAATCCCCGCACCTACAGAAAATGAAACTTTTGCCCACCAAGGCAACTTTTTAATCATACTCAATTCAACCAGCATTTTAATGTCCGAAATATTATTTCTAATTATCTTTGACAAAAGTGCGAAAGTATTGTGCTTGTGACAAGGAATTGAAATTGGTTTAATTAGAATTGTAATTGAACAACTACATAGCTGTTTACAACATCTATTATTAACATAAATATCATAAAAAAGAAATCTTTACTTGCCTATTTACAAACATTTACCTATTTTTGCACGTCCGTTAAAATAACTACGGCAAGAATTCATTAACATAATTATTTAAACAATGCAACAGTACGAATCTGTAATCATTCTTACCCCGTTGCTTTCAGAAGATGCTGCGAAAGAAGTAATCACTAAATTCAAAGACATCTTAGTAGAAGGCGGAGCCGAAATTATCGCTGAAGATAATTGGGGTTTGAGAAAATTAGCGTATCCGATCCAGAAAAAAACAACTGGGTTCTATCACTTAACTGAATTCAAGGCTCCAGGTGAATTAATCAAAAAATTAGAGGTTGACTACAAACGTGATGAGCGTGTGATGCGTTTCTTAACTATCTCTCTAGACAAGCATGCAGTTGCTTACAACGAGAAAAAACGTAGCGGAGCATTCAACAAGAAAGTAGAAACTAAAACTGAGGAGGCAGCAAACTAATGGCAAACGAAAATATCCAGTACGTAACAGCCCCTAAAGTAGAGGACAACCGTAAAAAATACTGTCGCTTCAGAAAGAACGGTATTAAATACATCGACTACAAAGACGCTAACTTCTTATTGAAGTTCGTTAATGATCAAGGTAAGATCTTACCTCGTCGATTAACAGGTACATCATTGAAATTTCAACGTAAAGTAGCTCAAGCGGTGAAACGTGCGCGTATCATCGGACTATTACCTTACGTAACTGATTCATTAAAATAAGGAGGATACGATAATGGAAGTTATATTAAGACAAGATGTTAAACACCTTGGAGAGAAAGACGATATCGTAGTAGTAAAACCAGGTTTCGGCCGTAACTACTTAATTCCTCAAGGATTTGCAGTATTGGCAACATCATCTGCAAAAAAAGTATTAGCTGAGAACATTAAACAAGCTCAGTTCAAACAAGATAAAATCAAGAAAGATGCTACAGAATTAGCTGGTAAATTAGAATCGGTAAAATTATCTATCGGTGCTAAAGCTGGTGAAACTGGTAAAATCTTTGGTAAAGTGAACAGCATCCAAATCGCTGACGCTCTTAACGCGCAAGGTTACGATGTTGACCGTCGTCGCATCACTTTCGAAACTGAACCTAAAACTTTAGGCGAATACATCGCTAACTTAAACCTTCACAAAGAGGTTAAAGTTCAAGTTCCTTTCGAAGTAGTAGCAGAATAAGCTTTACGGATAAAAAAATAAAAGTCGCTTCAAATGAAGCGACTTTTTTTATGTTCAATAACCAACCTTAATTTGGCCAGTATACATCATGACGTTTGTAAGGTTTATTATTCCCCTTATTGTTTTTGTATTTCTTCTTTTGCTGTCCAGGGGCATAACGTTTTGCAGATTTACCACCATAACGTTTCTTCGCTTGTCCTGGAGGAACATGACCACGGCGATGATCACTCACATAACAAGAGCTTACACTGAAGGCCATCACCGCTATTAGAATTAATCCCATTAATCTCTTCATATCTTTTTATTTCTTGTTTCGTATAGGTGTTAGACCAAATACTAAGCCAAAAGTAAAGTCTATTTAAAAATTAATGAGTTGGAAAAAGCTATTCAGATCCTGATTTTTAAAATGAATTCGCCCAATCAGATTAATTTCAGTGGGTTGCGAGGATTTTCCATTGATCTCCAGGTAATCTAGTTTTTCATATCTCGGCACGAAAGCAAAATATTTCCCAATCAAAGGACTGTTCTTATAATAAAAATGGAAAACCCGGTCAGATGGCACCAATGTTTCTTGCTGAACTTGCTGCTGTCCTGCTGTAGATAAATTTAAAAGACCAGCATGTTCCGATTTATGGAATTTATAGAATATCTTCTCAGGAACTAAGGATAGTAAATGTGGTGATCCCATGATGTTCAAATGGATATCGGGAACCTGCGTTTCATTCAAGGTCTTTTTTTCGATCATTTCAAAATTATCATCATAATCATAGCTAACGATCGAATCCACTTGGGTGATTTCCTTGTTGGATATCCGAAAGCTTAAATAATTCCCTAAATAGTTTGAAATACTATCCAAAGGTGTACTGCTAGTTGTATCGCTCAACAAATGCTGCAAATTAACCATAGAACCCAAGTCATTATTGATTTCCAAATGCACCAATAAGGAATCGTGCGAATCAGTCTTCAGCTTTTTGGTATCCTTCGGAAATCGGTAGGAATCAGAAGCTAATGTTCCGGTCAAGGTGGCTGTTCCAGCAGAGAATTTGAGGCTTAGGTAATTCTTTCCTTCCCCCTGCCAGGTCATATCGCCCAGGTTACTGTTTCTCTTGGCATCAAATCGTTCCTTTGCACTTACCCAATCCTGTTGATCATCTTGGAGTAAAGCTTTCATAGGTTCCAGATTTCCTTGGTTTTCTTTCCCTAATCCTACAACGAACTTGGTACCCGATAATAAAATACGCAGATCGCCTTTGGTGAAAAACAGTTCATTGGAAGCAGAAAGTCCTTGCTGTGCCTCCATGCCTAATTTATCTGTTAAAAATTGTTTTGCCTTAGCAAAATCTGAAACCGTTAGAATGGTGTAATACGTCGATTCTCTCCCGGGCAAGGAAAAAAAGTAGAGATGCCCAGGTACATCAATCCCCATTCCCCAGATCTTCACTTTATCCGCAGAAGTGCTATCCTTTCCTTTCGAACCATAATAGGCATTCCAATTCAACAAAGAATTACTTCCCATTTTTAGCAAAAGATTATCCACTTTGATATGCAGCATGGCTTGCGCATCTTTTGGAATCTTGAATTTTGCGGCCTGATTTGCCCTAATGGTTCTTAATACAAAAAGACTTATGGCGATAACCACCATAAGTCCTAAAATAACATAAAGTATCTTTTTTAAAATTCGCATGGAATTAGTCTTTAAACTTCAAGGTTAATTTATTGATGGCATCCACCATAAAACTTAACGCATTAGGTTTGGTTTTCGGGAAATCCACCCCAATTTCAAAACCAGCATTATTACCTTTTAATTTTTTAGAAACAAAATAAAGGTTGCCATATTGCGACAATTCATCGATCGTCTCTTCCATATTCCGGTGGATAGGAATATCCAACTCCTTCACCAATGAAGGAACTTGTTTTGCATTAAATACCAGGGAAACTGGATTATTCTTCACAAAGGAAACAAAACTTGCATCGCCTTTCCCGCGGAAAGTTTTGGATTTGATATCCTTCAATTTCTGTAAATCATTGGATAAAAATACTATTCCTTTATCAATTAATAAATAAGGTTTTATGCCAGATCGGTCGTTTATTTTTAATTCAAAAATACCACCATGGTCTTCAATAGAATTTTCAGATTTACCTACATTGATGATTTTTTCAAAAATACGGGTATCATCCGAAGAGAACATCCATATAAATTGAGGCAAGGTTTCCATTTTCGTGCGTTCCACCTCGGTATAATTATAATCATCATCGTATTCGTAATCCTTATATTTCACCTCTTGTTTGGTTACACCATTTACAACGAAAAGATTATCGCCTTTGATTACTTTACCAAGAGCTTTTTCATCCAAAGTCACCTCGGCGATGGTTGCAAATAGATCGACAATACTACCTATTTTATCTCCAGCGATATTACCATACACCTTTTTCACCAAACTAGGCATATGCTTGATGTAAGCCTCCGAGTTCATGTTCAATGAAATAAAACCCAGCGCATTCGGATCTAAGAATTCAAAAAACTTAGGATTGAACTTGTTTTTATAGATATCCTTATAATATTTCGTCATTTCCTTGTCCAGCCCAAGGTCTCCTACGAATTTCAACTGAGGACCATCTACGATCAAACTTCCTGCTAAAGACTCATAACCATAATCGAAAATTGGCTTAGCACCAAATGTTCCGTAAAATAGATCCATTGGATAATATAGACTATAGAAATCATTAAAGTTCTTCATCTCCACACGCATCAATTCATTATCCTTCATGCTAGATAATGTTTTTGACTTGCTATAACCTGTCCTGCCATCCAATATCTGCGTAAATCGTTGGTTGACCCATTGAGCCATCAAGACATTTTTTACCGAATCATTATATTGAGAGACCTCTGCATATTCCTTATAATAATCATCCTGATATTCATCACGGTCTAAAACTGAATCCACAGAAGCATATTCATCCTTTTCCATTGGAATAGCTCTCGTTGGAGGTACACCTGCTGGAGGTATAACCTCTTCCCCCTCCTCGAATTCAACTTCTTCGATTTCACCTTGCTTCACTGGTGGAATTTCGACCGCGGTAGCCGTCGTATCTAGATATACTGTATCTGGATAAGCTTCGACCGTGGTTGGAACAGCAGTAGCATAATTATACTCCGGGTTTTCCTTTAATCCATACCTGGTTCTGATATCTTCCCTATTAAAATAATTGAACATAGGGACAGCACCAAGAAAATATAAGGTATTGTCATCCCAAGACATCCTCAAATCACCTCCTGAAGTATATATGGTTTTCAGACCATTTACGGTTTGAATTTTTTTATCCTTTGGAAGGATAGCTTCTAATTGCGCTACATTAGCAATCGGAAATAATGCTCCAATATATTGTACACTATCGGTGATCTGGGCATGGATATAGGCCTTAGAATTCAGGTCAAGACCTAATTCTTGGATATTCTCCTTGCTGATCTTATTCTTTTTGCCAAATACATTTTCAAAGAACCCTATATTCTGGAATATCTTATTCACTTCAGCCGCATCCACATGCTTAAAAAATGCCTTCCCGTTCATTGCCATCACCACTTGAGCTTCCTCAGGAACCTTTTTCAATAAGTCTTGGGCATGAATTATATTGCTCCATCCAACCGTCGCAAGGATTGCGACTAGTTTAATCATTCTCATATATTATTAATTAGGGTTAATGTTATTTATTTAAAACTATGGTATTTGTCAAATCTACCTTTCCATTAATTAAATCGGGGATATTGACTTTTAACATCACCGCTTTCTTATTTGGTGATACTTTCGCGAGATTGTTCTGTTGTTTTGACACCAAATTTTCAAAACGATAGATGCTGGTGTAAAAGGCCTGTCCGAAGGATTGCCTATTCTCTGGTCTTAATTTCTCGAATTCNNGTTTATAATTTCTTTTCAACGTCTTTGTACCTGCATCATAACTATAGCTGGAATAGCTATTTATCTTGGCTTTAAAGTGCTTGGATAAGGTATTGGTATAAGCATTCAATGCTTGTACGTTCTGGAAATCACAACTGATACTGGCAATATAATTCTCAAAATCCAACCGTTGCTTGACATTGCTGATGCCAGGCGTATTTTTTAGCAGATTGACAATGACTGCCATTTCCTTCCTTATTTCCGCTTGATTAGGGATCTGGATACCATCAATTTTATCCAATTTCATTAGGGAAGCCATTTTGGTTTTACTTTTACTGAGGTTCAAAGTTCCTTGAATGGAGCCGGAGCCATTGGATTTCATGTTAATTTCTTCCACTACATCAAAACAGGATGTTAAGCAAAAAATGCTCAACAGACAGATCATAAAATGAATAATACGCTTCATATTTTCTTTAAAAAAAATAGCCATAATAAACAGGGGTAAACCTAAAGAATTTTATTGACTAGACTAATTAATAGTTTGTTCAAATTATATAAAAAATACAATATCCTGCTTAACACAAGCAATATGCCACAATTCTGTGAATAATTAGCTATTTAATTACAAATCTTTAAAGGTTATAAATGAAAATAGGCAGTACCCTAATAATCAAGGTACTGCCTATCCATTAAATAATTATTATTTAATAATTATATTTCTCAACTGATTTAATTTGGTTATTACCTTCCGTAAAGACCAATGTCGGTTGATAAGTTTCTGCTTCTTCTGGGCTAAGGTTTATGAACGATAGAATATGTACCGTATCCCCTACCTTAGCATGCAACGCCGCCCCACCGTTCATACATACCTCTCCACTACCCCGTTTTCCAGGTAATACGTAAGTCATGATGCGACTTCCATTCACTGCGTTATTGATGTATACCTGCTCGTATTTCACAATACCTGCGGCATCCAATAAATCGGCATCAATAGTAATCGAACCATTATAGGCCACATTTGCCTCCGTAACTTTAACTGTATGAATTTTCGCTTTTAATAATTTTAATTCCATAGATTATTTACTTCCTAAATAGATTGTTTGATGGCCTGATCGGCCATATGAATTGTTAAAAATATAATTTCTTTCTGATTTTGCTTAATGATATGTTTCTGATAATGCACATGGTAAGAAAATTCAAAAGGCTTTTCCATATCCACATCTTGCTCTGACTCTGCCATCACCTGATATTCCATTTCTCCTTTCGCATTGTATTTCCTGATTTCATAGCCAAAACTATTTTCTTGGAGATAAAACCAACTGCCTTCCCCTAATCCGCCTAACCAGGTAGCTTGTTCAGGAACATGGATCGGCTTGAATGGCTCATTAATATACCCTAAAATATTATCATCCGGCAAGGATTTCGCATGGGAAGAGAAAAAATTTGGCTTCAATAAACCGATCTGGAACTTTAAGGATTCCCATCGGTTCAGTTTCCATTTCTCAATTACATTCCTTTCCAAAACAACGATTTCATTATCCTCCACCGCATTAACCACATTACTCGTCGGGCTTGCCTTGATGTTTTCCGGATACAGGATCTTCTGAATTCTTTTATCGCCAGGCTCCATCCCTTCTACTAGGATCTGCGCCACATACCTCGAACAAGAATTGTTTCCTGCAGCCAATGCGCCATATAATATAGGACCTTGACCCACCAGATCTTCCGCAAATTTTACGGCCTTTTCAAAAGAAATATGATAGGAAACAGAACATAACAACTTTCCACCACCATGGGTTGCGGCTTCTTTTGCCCTTAATTCCAATAAGATAGCATTAAGATTTTGCAATTCGCTATTATCATCAAATTGGGCCTTTGTGTCTAATTTTAATCGGGGATCGAACTCGGCAGATCTTGCCCTCCCATAGCCCCTAGGGACAATATACCGACCGAAATCGTAGTATTTGATCAAGCCGGATTTCCGTTCAACCAATACGATAGCCGCATGTCCAACTTTAAAATTCAGGTTCTTTACCACCCCTAATTTCTTAAAGAAAGACATCCATAATTCATCACCCCTAGCCGTTTGATCAGGCCAGGCAAGTGGTATGGCTATATCATTGTATCGTTGCATCTTCCCGCGCTACCTTTGCTTTTGAAATCCAATAAAAATCTTTGTATAGTTTTTCCAGATACCGATCTCCGTAATCCGGAAACAAGAGCACCAAATTATCCTGTGGCTGTAAGTCCATCGCTTTTATATGCTCATCCAAGGCAGCCAATACAGCAGCACTTGAATAGCCTAAAAGCTGATTGAATTCCAGGGCAAATTCATGTGCCATTTCTCTACTGGACTCCAAAGAAACCTGAAAAACCTTATCCACTGCATTAACATCAAACGAACCCGGAATAAAAGTCCTTCCGATACCTTCGATCGAATCAAATTTGCGTTCCCTATTCGGCAATTTCTGATGGTTCAGAAAATGCTGATAAACCGAATCTTTAGGCTCTACGCCAAAAACGTTAATGCTTGGATTCATTTCTTTAAGGAATCTTCCCACCCCGGAAATGGTTCCTCCAGTTCCCATCCCGATCAGCACATGGCTTACATTTCCTGCAGTCTGTTTCCAGATTTCAGGTCCCGTAGTTTTATAATGTGCCTTTATATTGGATGAATTATAATACTGGTTGGTAAAATAGGCATCCTCGGTATTGGCAGCGTATGCTTGGGCGAGGTATTGGGTGGATTGAAAATCATGCAATCCATTCGAATTCTCACAAACAACCACTTCTGCACAATAACCCTCCAAAACTTCGATCTTTTCCTGGGAACAGGATTGGGAAACAAATATCTTACTTTTATAACCCATCTCTTTGGCGATCATAGCCACACTGATTCCTGTATTACCACTGCTTGCTTCAACGAATGTGCCCCCTTTTGGAAGCCTATTTTTTTTGATCGCTTCTTCCATCATGAATAACGCAACCCGGTCTTTGGCTGATTTTCCTGGATTATGGTATTCTTCTTTTATAAAAATATTGACCCCATAACGCGCTGATAGTTCAGCGTGCTTATGGAGTGCTGTATTTCCAATCTTTTCTCTTAGCAATGGTTCTCCGGCTTGAATGATGTTTCCTGTTTAATTTGGTTTTCCTGTTATTATGTATAACGAAAAGATAACCGTTTTTATTTCTAATTAAAACAACCAACATGCTATTTTGTTGATGGAAATGGCTGAAATGATGTAAACACGCACATTCTTATCAGAAAAGTTACAATTAAATATTTAAATTTGTTGGAAACCGTAACAATATGAAACCAAAATCAATCATCATAGCTGTACTATTAGCGTTGCTATTGCTTATTTTATTCAATAATAAAGAAGAAGCGACTTTTTGGTTATTTACAGAGATCAGGACTTCCAAATTGATCATTCTTGGGATTTTCTTTTTGATGGGAGTAGCTGTTGGTGGGATATTATTCCGCAGGAAGGCAAAACACCCGAAAGAGTATGGAGTTTCGAATCCAAATGTGGGGTATCTGGCGCCTGAGGATGAGGAATTTTTGAAGGATGAGAGAGATGGATTATCTGATGATGATAGGGAGTATATCCGTAGGGATTAGGTAAAGTTTGCAGAGACTTCGTCATTGCGAGGAACTTCCCCCGTCATTGCGAGGAACGAAGCAATCTTCCCGCATGTCATGCTGAGCGTAGTCGAAGCATCTGTTCGTAGTCCAATGTACAGATCCTTCGACTCCGCTCAGGATGACAAAGTGTAAAGATTGCTTCGTCGTACCNNCTCGCAATGACGCAGAACTCTTTGCAATGACGCGGAAACCCATCGCAATGATGGCCTTTTACCCATCTCCCTTCCCTTCCCCCGCATTCTTATTCTTCTTCAACCTCCCCGCCTTTTGCAAACTATTATGAATAAGGAATTCTACTTGTCCATTAACACTCCTAAATTCGTCCTGTGCCCATTTTTCCAATAGCTTATACAAATCCTCATCGATCCTGATCACAAAACTTTTTTTCATCCTATATTAATTATAAAGCGTTCCGGTATTAACAATTGGTTGAGCTGCCTTTTCTCCACATAACACCACCATCAAATTACTTACCATCGCTGCTTTCCGTTCATCATCCAGTTCCACGATATTCTCCTGCGATAATTTCTTCAGCGCCATATCCACCATACCAACAGCTCCTTCTACAATTTTCGCCCTTGCAGCAACAATTGCTGTCGCTTGTTGTCTCTGCAGCATCGCTCCAGCAATTTCTGGCGCATACGCCAAATGACTGATCCTTGCCTCTTCCACCACAATACCTGCTTTAGCCAAACGCGCAGACAATTCTCCTTCCAAAATATGATTTACTTCATCTCCGCCATTTCGCAAAGTGAGTTCCGCATGTTCATCCTCCATCGTATCATAAGAAAAACTCACGGCCAAATGCCTAACTGCCGCCTCGCTTTGTACTCTTACATAATCCGAATACTTCTGCACATCATAGGCAGCTTTATAGGTATCACCTACNNGATAACCGCTCCAATTTCAATGGGATTTCCCATTTTATCATTCACCTTCAAGGTCTGCCCTTGCAGGTTTTCTGAACGCAAGGAAATCTTCTGGGCAGTATAAAAGGGATTGATGAAAAATAATCCATCGGATTTAATGGATCCTACATAATTTCCAAAAAGGTTCAACACTCTGGAATAATTTGGATTAACAATGATAAGGCCTTTAATAATTATTAAAACAAGCAAAAAACAAATTAACATTAAAAACCCATATCCAAAAGCATCATTAGCTGCGATTTGATAGAAGGAAAACACGATGCCCAATACACCTAAGAATAAGATTCCCAGTGCTAAATAGCCAGAAGTTGGTTTGATGATCTTTTCCATAATTTAAATTATTTTGATATTAAAATGATATCACTAATATATCAAGTATTTTTTATATTTAGGTTATTTAATAAAAATATTTTATAAGAGAAATGATCAATAATCCCGTGTTAATCCTTCAAAAATTAACGCTTTAAAAATGAGGAGGTTTAGAAATAATTTAAAAATAACTTTACAATAAGTTTGCATTTTCAAGTGAA
>DCOH01000066.1 GCA_002322865.1 Sphingobacterium sp. UBA1575
TCGTTCCTCGCAATGACGAGATGGTCGCAATGACGAGATTATCGCAATATCAAGACATTCGCAACAACCAATAACCTACACCGTTCTCTCTACGTCCCAGTTTTCCAGATAATCAGCTACTCTGCGGATAAAACTTCCGCCTAAAGCGCCATCAATTACCCTATGGTCATAAGACATCGAGATATACATCATATGCCTTACAGCAATCACATCACCATATTCAGTCTCCAACACAGCTGGTTTCTTTTTAATAGTCCCTACAGCTAAGATAGCTGCCTGTGGTTGGTTGATAATAGGCATGCCAAAGATATTCCCGAACGCACCGATATTCGTAAATGTAAAAGTACCGCCCTGCGTATCATCCGGCTTCAGCTTATTTCCCCGCGCACGATTTGCCAAATCATTCACCGATTTGGAAATCCCCGACAGACTCAACTGATCCACATTTTTAATCACAGGAACAATCAGATTTCCACTTGGCAAAGCCGCCGCCATACCAATATTGATGTTTTTCTTGCGAATAATATTATATCCATCCACTGAAACATTCACCATCGGGAAATCCTTAATGGCCTTCGCAATCGCTTCAACAATCAATGGTGTAAAAGTAATGTTCTCTCCTTCTGCTTTTTTATAAGCATCCTTGATTTTATTTCTCCAGTTCACCAGGTTCGTCACATCCGCTTCCACCACTGAAAATACATGTGGCGAAGTCTTCACACTGCTCACCATATGATCTGCGATCAAACGACGCATTCTATCCATTTCAATGATTTCGTCAGATCCGGAACTCTTCACGATCTGAGCCGGACTTGTCACAGCTTGGCCTGCATGAGATGCACCAGAAGTTGCTGGAGCCCCTGATCCTGAAGCTGCTGGAGTTGCAGCGCTTGTAGACTCAGAAGTTGAAGACTCCCTAGTTGGAGAACTTGAATCCACTTTAGGTATATGGTTACTTCCTGCCTTTTGCTGAATGTAGTTCAAAACATCTTGTTTCGTTACTCGGCCTTCTGCACCAGTACCCGTAATTCCATCCAACTCCTGTTGGGAAATCCCTTCCTGTTGCGCAATATTCCTAACCAATGGGGAATAAAAACGAATACCGGAATTCCCAGCTTCCGCAGCTTGGTTATGATCTTCAGCAGCACGGCTATCCACCTGATCCATTCCAGGAATTTCTGTCGATGTTCCCTGAACATCTTCCCCTTCATGATCAGCAGATTCTTCCGTATGTTCCGCTTGTTTTTCTTCTATGTTTTGCTCAGAAACATGCATATTTTCATCCTGAACATTTCCTGAATTATCAGCATCATCATCGCCATCAACCTCGATCAACGCAATGACATCGCCTACCTGGATTACCTGATTTTCTTCAAACAACCTTTCCTTTAGGATACCAGAAACCGGAGATGGCACTTCGGAATCCACTTTATCCGTAGCGATCTCAGCGACAGCATCATCTTCCTCGATGCGCTCTCCAACCTGAATCACCCATTTTGTCAACGTAGCTTCTGATACGCTTTCTCCCATCTTAGGAAGTAAAAGTTTATATATAGCCATCTATTTTTTATTTGGATTGTTAGTCCACTAAGTTACTTATTAAAAGTTGAAACTCAAGGAAACAAAATATAATCGTTTGAATAAAAACCTACAAAAAATATAATTCTGTTAATCGCCCTTCTCTTGTCGATATAAATTCCATAACATCAGCAAGGCCTGGGCGGTTGCCCGTTCAATATTGATCTGCCGATCTCCATGAAAACGGAACAATTTGGTTTGCACCTGCTGCTTACCCGCAACAGCAATCCATACGGTACCCACAGGCTTTTCCTCCGAGCCACCCCCAGGACCGGCAATTCCCGTAGTGGCCACTGCATAACTCGTGCCGAGACGTTCCTTAGCTCCTTTCACCATTTCCACAGCCGTTTCTTCACTAACAGCTCCAAAAGCCTTCAAAGTCGACTCCGACACGCCCAGCTGCGTCTCTTTCACCAGGTTGGAATAAGAAACAATCCCGCCCTCGAACATCTCACTTGCTCCGGCAACTTCCGTAATCACACGTGCAATATTACCGCCTGTACAGCTCTCTGCCGTGGCTAAGGTACAGTTATCCGCCACAAAAGATTTGATGAGCACCTCCTCAAAACTGATATCTTCCCTTGAAACAAC
The DNA here is from genome assembly GCA_002322865.1 of Sphingobacterium sp. UBA1575. GTDB lineage: Bacteria > Bacteroidota > Bacteroidia > Sphingobacteriales > Sphingobacteriaceae > Sphingobacterium. Next base: position 2,170 of record DCOH01000066.1, read on the forward strand.
TGCCTCCCCAATTCTCGCAATCAATTGCTCTTGCAACTCATCCGCTAAAAGATTCAATTGTTGCACATCTTTTCCAGAAACCGTCAACCGAAGTCTGACCATACCGATCTTAGGTAGGTAGGCAAGGTGCACCTGCTCCGGAAAACTATCCTCGATATCAGCGATCATTTCGGCCAAGTGTGACTCCCCTATTCCAACGGTTAATATATAGCGCAGCACCAACTTTTCCTCACTGTGAAAATTCTTCAGCTTAGGGATAGCCCGATGGATCATCAGGTTTTTCATTTCAAAAGGTACTCCCGGAAGAAAAATAAACACCTTTCCCTCATGCTCTACCCACATTCCAGGTGCTGTTCCCCAATCATTGAAAAGGACTTCCGCATTGGCCAACACATCAGCCTGCCCATAATTCATGGCCGGCATGGTTCGGTTAAAGCGTTCAAAGATCTGCTTCACATGAACCATGACCTCTTCATTATGGACGAAGGTGGTATTGAAAAACTTGGCTACGGTCGCTTTGGTGACATCGTCTTTGGTTGGCCCTAAACCTCCCGTACATATGATCACATCCGCCCTATCTTGGGCGGCAGTTAAAGCTTGAAGAATATGGGATTCACTATCTGTTATAGAGGTTATCTGCTGAACATGAATCTGCAGGTCGAACAATTGCTGTCCTAGCCATGCCGAGTTCGTGTCTACGATTTGCCCCAGCAGGATCTCATCACCAATGGTAATAATCTCAGCTTTCATGGCTTTTAAGATTTAAGTTTTTCTAAAAGGTAAAATGACTCTGGCGTTTCGATAACTTCAGATCCTGAAGGATCGATGCCTTTGCCCTAATGGTTATGTTATAACTTTTGTATTGCCCAAATGGAACCCATCCGACCGACATATCCCAACAATGGAGATCCCGGTAAATACTGATATTGGTCAAACTGGCCTTCATCTGCACAAAATCGAAACCAGTATTATATTGAATCTTCCATTTCGGCGTCACATTGAAATCCCCATGTACATTGACCGTATTGGTCAATACACTGCGCATTCTTTGCTGCTGCGAATCAAAAACCCTCGCATAATTGAAAGAAACGGATGCAGCAACATTCCAAGGAATATTGAAATCCACGAAAGCATTCGGATCGGTACTGATGCGCGAAAGTGCCTGCGCCTGTTCCGGACTTAGGTTCGGCATGCTGTTCCGCAGGGAATCCATGTTATTATTCCGGCTTTTGTTCGCCTCCGGGTTGAAACTATAATCAAAGGAAAGTCCGAAATTGGTCAAACGGGCAAGCTTACCATCTTTAATTGCATAGCGATTAATGGTTCTTCCTGTATAAGGGTCGTAGGAATAAGGATCAAATGTACCATTGAAATTCAGGTTCAATTTTTCCTTGAACAAGGAGGTACGTCCCGAGAAACTGATGGTGGATAGTTTCAGGGAATCTGCCGCCATATTATAGTTACCCGAGAAGGTTAAACCTTGGATAATAGGTACCTTTCGGAATCCATTACCTGTAGTATCATTATCATCCCTAACTTTTGCTTCAATATTATTGTCTACCGAGAATCCAATCCCTAAGGAACGACCTGCACCAGGCGATCCATAAAGCGACCCTTCAAAGATGGAATAGTTTCTGTTTACCCCATTTTCATCAATGAAATTACGGTAATAGCCATATCTTTCCCTACCAAAATCAGGTCGATAATTTAAGTTTACCGATGGGGTGATCACGTGGCGTATACCCTCGATCTTACCCATTTTTGGATACATACCATATACTTTGGTTGATAATCCACTGGAAAGGGAATAATCATAAGCTCTTTTGAAGCCTTGGATAGTATCTTTTACCGTGCTATATCCAAACACCTCATTTGCTACACGATTACGAACAGACTGCAAATACCAGCGTTCGGTGTAATTGGCGGAGGTATTGAACTGGAAATATTTCAGCACATTCAAACTTAAACTAACCGGAATATTATGCTGCATCCCATTGGTAAAGTCCTGAAGCGTTTCTTTTCTAAACAAAAGTGTATCAAACGTTACGATCTTGTTCTGCGCCTGCATACTATAACCTACCGTTAGCTTCTGGTACCATTTCTGTTCCCCAACGCGATCTTTACTATCGAAAGGATTAAAGGTGGCCACGTTCAAACTGATGGTCGGTAGATCCAAGGTTACCCGACCAGTGGTCAGGTCTTGCTCATGGCGAAGGTNNAACCTTACCATCGGCAAATACTTTACCATAAGCAATGGAAGAGTTCAATCGGTTATTGGTCAAAGCGCGCGGATCGTAAGTACCACCCGCAGCAGAATTCTGCAGATAAGAACGGGTACCAAAGTTTACAGATGCCGTAAAGGATGTCCCCGGATTAGCCTCCTGCCTTTGCGTATGGTTCCAGGTAAAGTTAAAATCCTTACTGCGTCCATAACTAGGCGTACCTTCTACCCCTTCCACGAAGGAACCATAACGGATATTGAAGTTACCACTGAATTTATAGTTCACCAAATATTGGGTCCTTACACTAGCTTCCCAAGTTCCTTTGGAATACAGATTACCCCTGATTTCCGAATCCCAATAATCATTGAAGGTCAGGTACCATCCCAGATCGCGCATGGCAAAACCACGGGAGGCATCCTCACCAAAGGATGGAAATAAAAATCCAGAACTCTTCTTATCCTGTTTAGGAAAGAATCCAAATGGAATAGCAATAAATTTTAAGGGAATATTTTCAACCACCAGGTAGGATGGTCCGGCAATAATCTGTTTCTGGGTGATCACTCCTTTGCTGATCTGTATACCAAAGTGAGTATGCGGATAAGGAAGATCACAGGTACTGTACAACCCTTTGTACAAGGACATCTCATCATAGATGTTCTTACGTACTTCGCGAGCTTGAATATAACCCCCGTCCACTTCGGTCATCACACCATAGGTTTTCGGTACTTGGGATTTGTAATTATATAACAGGGAATCGACCGCAATGGGCGATTCTCCAGGCATGATCACAACTGGCCTTCCAACATATTTTCCGTTATGATCGATCACGCCGGAAGCAAATAAGATATTGGTATTTCTATCCAAACGGATATAGTCGGCCGCTAATTCGAAGCCTTCATATTTCACTTTGGCACCTTTGAACAGGTGCAGGATATTCTTGCTGACCTCGTTCCAGGATGAATCATTGGCCGAGATGGTGACTACGGTTTCCAGACCGCCATCATCTTTCATATGGACCGTATCCTGCCCTGAAACTTGTTTGAAATTGTTTTTACTGGTATCCTGGAGTTCGTTTTTGGAGGTGTCGTTTGTAACAGTTGTCCCTCTGGAATTAGTCTTCACCTGCCCTTTTACCAAAGACAGCCCACAAAAAAAAAGAAAAAGGGTAAGGAAAAAACAACTTAAAGCCTTCAAAATGAAATATGAATGTTATTTTTGTGCTAATTTTAAACTCTTGATGGCAAAAATAGTCAAAAATCTATTACAATAATTAGGATTTTGATAAAGTTAAACATATTTAACAAATAACTTTAAAAAGCATTTTGTTGGATATTTAAAAGGAGAAGTTGGAAATGAATCTTAATCAAAGAACAAAATCAGTCCTAAGCATTTTAGGCATTACACTACCTATCTTATTTCTAAGTATTTACGTCGGAACCAGTAAGGGAGACTCCGCAAAGGAACAAATTACCGCCGAAGTTTCTAGCAATAAAGCCATGCGATTGATCGTTATCGATCCGGGTCATGGCGGGAGAATTCCTGGCGCCAGGGGAAAGATTTCTGCCGAAAAGGATATCGTTTTGCAAGTATCAAAAAAACTGAAAGATGCTATTGAAAAAGAATTGCCGGGTGTAAAGGTTATGCTTACGCGGGAAACAGATGTGGATGTTCCTTTCCATGAGCGTTCCGCCATTGCCAACCGCAATCGGGCGGATCTCTTTTTATCCATTCACTGTAACTCGGCCGATTCAGATTCGAAAGGTCGGGTAATCCGCAGACCTAGTGTGAGTGGAACAGAAACTTTTGTATGTGGTTATAACCGATTACAGAAAGGGGAATCCAACGTAGCCGTGAGAGAGAACGCGGATATCTTGATGGAGGAAAATTACCAGGAAAACTATGGTGGTTTTGATCCTAAAGATCCTTCTTCGTATATCATATTTTCCTTATTGAAAAGAACTTATCGGGACAAGAGCATTAAATTTGCTTCTTATATCCAGAATGAATATGTAAAGCAGGGCAGACCAAACCGTGGCGTTCAGGAATTATCTTTAGCGGTACTGGCATTTGCAAGTATGCCTTCGGCCTTAACCGAAATTGGATTCATTTCCAATCCCGATGAAGAAAACTACATGTTATCCGCAAAAGGACAGGAAGAAATTGTTGGCAACATTGTTGATGCAGTGAAACGCTATAAAACAAGTTCTGGATTATAGCATTAAGATACATTGAAATTGGACACTTTTAAAAACACGAAAAAACACATTTTTAAGGCAGCAGGGCGTATGGCCATCTGTTTATCAGTCATCATCTTAGCTTCCTTTACTCCTAAAGACCCGCAAAATCCAAATCAAAGTGGTACCGTAAAAAAGATGCGGACGATTGTACTTGATGCAGGACATGGTGGTCATGATTCAGGTGCTGTAGGTCGCGTATCGAAGGAAAAAGATATCGCGCTGCAGGTAGCCCTAAAATTAGGCAAACGTATAGAACAGGAATTACCTGGAGTAAAAGTGGTATATACCCGCAAAACGGATATTTATCCTAAACTATACGAAAGACCTGCTATTGCCAATAAGCACAATGCCGATCTTTTTATTTCCATCCACTGTAATTCTGGAGGTACTACCAGCAGGCAGGTAAAGAACAGCAGGGGAAAATATGTTACACAAAGATCCTTGAATACTTCAGCCTCCGGTACAGAGACCTTGGTGTTGGGTTTTAGCCGTACAGGGCAACAGGATGTGGCTATCCGAGAAAATGCTTCCATCCTGATGGAGGAAAATTATAAAGAAAACTATGGTGGTTTCGACCCAAAGGATCCATCATCTTATATCATCTTCTCCTTGATCAAAAGGAAATATAGGGAACAGAGTATCCGCTTGGCAAGTTATATGCAGGACCAGTTCAAAGGTTCTAACCGGGTTGATAGAGGAGTTAAAGAGCAGTCTTTAGCCGTGTTGGCCACTGCGGGCATGCCAGCTGTTCTTACGGAAATCGGATTCATCAGTAACCCCGAAGAGGAACGCTACATGAACTCTGCTGCTGGGCAGGAAGCCATTGTCACAGATTTGTTTAATGCAATAAATACCTACCGAAAAGCTTTTGAAAGATAAACTTTTTCTTAACTTGGTGGTTAAATATTTATAGATACTCTTAAATCGGATCATTTTGAAAATTTCTAATGAAACTAAAGTTGGCGCACTTACCATTATCGCCGTAGCCTTGTTGTTTATTGGATACAGCTTCCTAAAGGGCAATAATGTCTTTAGTAGTGAAAACATTTTTTACACAGAATATGATAATGTGGATGGATTGGCTGTTTCCAAACCGGTGTTGGTGAATGGTTACCAAATCGGTCGGGTATCAAAATTGACCCTTCAGCCGAACGGCAAGATCAAAACAGAATTCAAGATTGATGATAAAGTGGATATTCCATCCAATACGGTAGCACGGATTGTGTCTGCGGATTTATTGGGGAGTAAGGCCATTGTTTTTGAATTGGGAAATAGCACGACCATGGCACGTAATGGCGATCCTTTGCTATCGGATGTACAGGCAAACCTGATGGAAAAAGTAGAACCACTACAGAAGAAGATCGAGAATCTGGTGGTTAAATTGGATTCGGTGCTAACGGGGGTTAATTCGGTATTGGATGCAGATTTCCAACGTGATTTCAAAAGTTCGGTGCATAGTATTTCGGTTTCTTTAAAGAATCTGGAAAAGATTACGGGCGATGTTGATGGCATGGTGGGTAGTGAGCGAGCTCGTTTGACCAATATCTTGGCCAATTTAGAGTCGATTACCAGTAATTTTAAGCAGCATAACAGTAAGATCAATTCTATCCTGGCTAATATTGATAACCTTTCTGATGATCTTTCTAAAACGCAGATCAAGGAAACGGTGGATAATGCAAATCAAGCGATGTTGCAGGTTCGGATGATAACGGATAAGATTAATAGTGGGGAAGGATCGTTGAGCTTGTTGTTGAATGATGAGAAGTTGTATAATAATCTGGCGAATTCTTCTGAAAGCTTGAATCAGTTGATTGAGGATTTGAAGAAGAATCCAGGGAAATATCTTAAGATCTCGATTTTCGGAAAGAGAGATACGAAGTAAACGTCATTGCGAGGAACGNNGTACCTCCTCGCAATGACGCGTACTTCCCTCCCTTCTACTTCAAAGTCACCTTATTTCAAAGTCTCTCCTAACCAACCAAAAAACTCCCGTTGCCATACCTGCGCATTCTGCCCAGACAATACCCAATGGTTTTCCTCCGGTAAATACACAAACCTACTCTTAATCCCCTTCAACTGCGCTGCTTGGAAAGCTTCCTGTCCCTGCCCGATCGGCACTCTAAAATCTTTACCCCCCTGGAAAATCAAAATCGGTGTATCCCATTTATTCACATGTCTCATCGGGTTATAATCCGTATAAGTTTTAGCATTTGCCTTATCCCAATAAGGTCCGCCAAGATCATGGTTAGCAAAGAACAGCTCCTCTGTTGTCCCATACCAAGACTCCATATCAAACAACCCACAATGCGAGATAAAGGATTTAAACCTTCCTTCATGCACACCTGCCAACATAAACACCGAATAACCGCCATAACTAGCGCCAATAGCACCTAAACGATCCTTATCCACATATTTCTCTTTCGAAAGGTCATCAATAGCCGATAGGTAATCCCGAATGGCCTGTCCTCCCCAATCCTTTGAAATATCCTCATTCCATTTCACACCCCAACCTGGCATACCTCTACGGTTTGGCGCTATTACAATATATCCTTGAGAAGCCATTAATTGGAAGTTCCAACGGAAAGAATACGATTGTGTAGTCGCAGATTGCGGTCCTCCCTGACAGAACAACAAGGTTGGGTATTTCTTGTTCGGATCGAAATCCGGCGGATAGATTACCCAGGAGAATAGATCTTTTCCATCGCTCGCTTTCGTAACCCTACTTTCCACCTTCGTTGCCGCCATTTTGCTATAATCTGCATCATTCACGGTCGTGATCTGTCTCAATTCCTTGCCTTTGAACGGGAAGAAAAATACCTCCGTCGCACGGGTCATTTTAGTGGAAGTCACTACCAAGCCTTCCTTGGTCTCTCCTACTATCCCTGTAATATCAAAATCACCTTTTGTGATCTGGCTGATCTTTGGCTGCATTTTATTCCATACCCCTTTTTCCACGCCCAATTCAAATACCTGAACAGTGCCTCCCACAGGCGCGGTAAAGTATATTTTCTTACCATCTTTGCTCCAAGTAAAGGAGTTAACCGTTCCATCCCAATGGGCCGTCAGGTTTACCTTACGGTTGGATCCAGGTTCCAGGATATAGATATCGTTTTTATCCGCTTCATAACCATCGGTCTTCATACTCAACCAGGAGAACAAGCTACCATCAGGATTGAATTCAGGATGGGTATCATAGCCTAACATGCCTTCGGTCCAGTTTTTGGTCTTTCCGCTAGCCAGGTCATATTGATAGATATCCGTATTGGTACTCTGGGCATAATCGGTTCCGAATTTCTTCTTGCACACATAAAAAACAGATTTGCTATCCGGTGCCCAAGCGAAATCTTCAGCCCCACCAAATGGCATCTGTGGCGAATAGAAAGCTTCGCCCTCCAGGATATCCTTGGCCTCCCCAATCTGTCCATTATCATAACTGGCTACAAAAGGATGGTTGAAACGGCCATCCATCCAGCTGTCCCAATGCCTGTAATCCAAATTATCGTAGATATAAACATCTGATTTTGGCAAGTCCTTATATTTATCCACGGAATGGTATGGTTTGATCAGGACCGCTTTGCTGAACATGATCTTCTTGCCATCCGGAGAAATCTTCACATTTTCAAGACCACCTTCTATATTCGTGAGCTGCTTCGCTTCCGAACCATCGATATTCTTTTTCCAGATCTGCCCTTTAAATGTGTACAGCACATCCCCATTTTCTTCCACCTTCAGAACAGATTCCGATCCGGCTTCCGAAGTGAACTGCTTGGCGACACCCCCATTTACCGGAATAGTAAAAAGGTTTTTCTCGGATTTATTTTCATCAAACTGGTAGTTCGAAACCGAATAAACCAATGTCTTTCCATCTTTGGAGAGGCCTTCTGCGGCCACCCTACCTAATTCCCAAAGTTTTTTGGGCGATAAGGGTTCCAATCCTGGGGTATACATTGTTTTTATAGCAAGTTTCTGCCTATCCATCTTATCTGGAAGATCCTTGGTTCGTTGTGCCATAGCCATATTACTGATTAATAAGCATGCGCCAATAATGGTTATCTTTCGCATAGTGATTTCATTTTGCCTGCCAATTTACTAAAGTTGGCAGGCAAAGCGAAATATTAACCATTAAATCAACGCCTATGGCTGAACCATAAGCACCAGATACTGCACAGGTACATCCTGATCGATTCTTTGCCTAATCTTATCATTTTCTTTCAAATTGGTACCAATCAATCTTGGTTGACAAACGCATAAGAACAGCCAAAATAAGGAAGATACCTACTGTTCCCACGATTAAGGAATAATCCTGCAGCTGTAAAAGCACAAAGATAAATAGGTAGAAAATCGACAGGATGACCCCGAACAGCTGTGCTGATTTGGTATTCTTGGTAATGGCTTTGATAAAGCTCGCAATGAGCAACATGGTCGCCAAGGAAGCTATTAAATAGGCTATATTAAATCCTAGGTGTTCGGAGATGGCCAACAATAAACCATAGAAAAGCACCATGGCAAATCCGATCAGGATATACTGGATAAGATGCACGCGCTGTTTCTTGATCACTTCCATGAAAACCAAGGAAACAAAGGTCAATGCGATCACCAAAACACCATATTTAGCCACCCGATCGGTCTTTTTGTAATTGTTTACCGCAGGTAGGAAATTGATCTGTACCATATCCAGATCGCTTGAAATCTCCAGGTTGGAACCTGCAGCATGAGCAGATTCAGCGGCTGCAACTACTGCCGATTCGGCCATGTAGGATCCCTGTGGATAGGCCGCTGTATGATCTTCGGTATTAAGGTCCAAACCATCAAAACGGTAGATGTTAAAGGGTTCTCCCAGCCATTGTGCAGGTAATTTCCGGTTGAAGGCCGGAATATCCCAACTTGCCGTGAAACTGTCTTTCACCTCCCTATCATTAGGAAGGTAACTTCCGTTGAAACTTGGATTTGCCCATTTACCAGTTGCTTTGATCTGTGTCTGTTTGGCAAGCGGCAGGAAATTCAAGGATTTTGATCCTCGAAGATCCAATTGGAAACTGAATTTTTGTTTGGCAGCCTCCGCATTCTCCAAGGGAAGATCGATCTGAAGATTGCCATTGAACAATTTTAGATCCAGGTTGTTCTTGAACATTTCCTTGGATTCATTCCCCCAGGTCATTACCGGATTTTTGGATAAGCCTTTAAAATCCTCGATTCCGACCAATAATTTTGATTCTTTCCATTTCAACAAATTGGGATCGATCTTTAAGGTTGCCAGATCAAAGCCTGCAAAGTCGCCATTGACTTTTACCTGGGTGGTATAGACAACGGTTTCATAGATCCCCCTTTTTCGGGATTCGGGTGCTACCTGTGCCTGGATGTTTACCTGATTGGGCATTAAGAAGGCATAATTAATGACATTATTGTAAACCGTTCTTTTTGTGCCGTCGGATAATGTTTCCACCGTTTCGTTTGTTATATCATAGGGAACAGCTAGGATGGGTCCCGAAATGACCTGTTCCTGACCCCATTTCATGGCAATCTCCTGGGAAACCACGGCTTCCCGCCCCTTTCTTTCCTGGATCAATTCATTGATCATATTTAAAGGGATCAGCATGATGAGGGTTAGAAAAAAGATGATGAATATTTTGAGAATTACGGATTGCGTAATTCGATCAAATAGCGAAGGCGATTGTATTGGCCTGTTTTCTGGGTTGATATTTGAACTTTCCATGCGTTTATTTTTTTAGTTCTTTATAGTTGTTTGTTTTATTATTTTCCGCGTCATTGCGAGGAACGAAGCAATCTTTCCCCGTCATTGCGAGGAACGAAGCAATCTTCACCCTAATCGAAAGATTGCTTCCTCGTACCTCCTCGCAATGACGGACCGATAACCTATCAAATTAAAATGCAGCATCTCCTTAAACTCCACATCATAAAACCTTCCATAAAACCTGCCCTTCTGATACGATTCCCTGTAATACCTAAAATGCTCCGGGAAAACAAATGTTCCCACAAACAGCATCCCCAATAGATACAAACTCACCTTTCCATTGCCGAACAATAAATATTGCATCGCAATCTCATCCTGAATATCTGTTCCGGTACCGGTCAGCACATGAAAAACATCATGGTTCTCCAATGTCGGCATCACATCAAATCCCTTCTCCTGATAGAATACGCCCAATTGATACCCAATAGAACCTACAGGATAATTCAAAAACTCTTCTTTCTTAATCCCCCAGGGCGTTTTATTGGCTTTAAAGATCTGGGCATAAATCCTCGATGAATGCGTGTACAGCCAAAGCATAAATTTTAAGCGAAGTCCTCTCATTTTATTTTAATATTTTAAAAAGTACTTTGTATTTCAAAGTAGTGCTACAAAAAAAATTATTTATACTGTTGTTTTATCAAATTCTCCAAGGCCAGCAAGTGATTTTCAAAGGCTTTCGCTCCTTTATCTGTCTTACTATACCGCGTATTCGGCTTACGGTCAACAAAAGTTTTGGTCACCGTTATATAAGCCTCCTTCTCCAGACTTTTCAGGTTCGAAGCCAGATTCCCATCTGTCACATCAAGCAATTCTTTCAAGGAGTTAAAATCATAGGAATCGTTGGCCATCAGAATACTCATGATCTGAAGCCTAATCCTATTTTCTAAAACCTTATCATATAGCGTTAAATCTAAACTCACTTTTCGTATTTCTTATGAACGATCAATCCATAGATGATGTGCAATACACCAAATCCCAAAGACCAGAACCAGATCCCATAACCCGGAAATGCCAGTGCCAGTAGCCCCAGAATGATTTCCAGGATCCCCAGAACACGCACCTCCCTAAAGGTAAAAACAGATGCCGCGGCCAAAGATAGTCCATAAAAAATCAACAAACTAGAAGCGACCAAAGAAAAAACACCTTTACTGATCAGGATCAAGGAAAACAATCCACCGGTAACCAAAGGTATCGCCATTGCCTTCAGCAAGGCTTTACTTGTAGGGTTCCAGATCGTCTGTCCCGATTTCTTTGCCTTCGCCTTCGCCATGCTCAGTCCCAGGATAATGGAAAGTAAGAGTACCCCTAAGGCAATCAAGATCAGTTTCCACAATACATCCTCTTCCAGGACATAATTATCGCGATATCCAAATTCAGAGATGGTGCCATAAACCGTAAAGTAGGCCAAGGTTGCTCCTAGTAAAGCGATACAACCGATCAACACACCAGAGAGCCCACTGATGGACATGAACTTCGATGATTTTTCCATCATCGAACGGATCTGACCTATTTCTTTTATTAAATCTTGCTGGTTCATAAAAGTACTTTGTGTTTCAAAGTAAGGTAATATAATTGAATCTTTCAAATATTATTTTCATATTTTTTCAGGAATATAAATTTTCTTGCTCACAAACAACCACTTACAGTAAATAGATAAAAAAAGGCAAAAAAAGACTTGACATATATTGGATAGGTTTCTATCTTTGTGGCTCAATAAAATCCTAACTGCGGAAGTGGCGTAATTGGTAGCCGCACCAGACTTAGGATCTGGCGCCGCAAGGCGTGGGGGTTCGAGTCCCTTCTTCCGCACTTGATATCCTCCTGAAAATAACCATCAGGAGGATTTTTTTTTAAATTGCGAAAAGCTAAAGAACGAATATGAATATTTCACATCAGAAAATTGATGACATCAACGCTAACATCCAAGTGGAAATAGCTCCTGAGGATTACAACCCGCAAGTTGATAAAGCAATCAAGGATCAAGCAAAAAAGGCTAAATTGCCTGGATTCCGCCCAGGAATGGTACCTACTGGTCACATCAGACGTATGTATGGTAAATCAATTTTGTTCGACGAAATCAATAAAATCATCAACGATAAAATTGCTGAGTATATTGGCGAACAAAAATTAGAAGTTCTTGGTCAACCTCTTCCTACAGATGAAGATAAAGATGCTTCTTACAATTGGGATTTCAAGGATACGTTCAATTTCAAATACGAAATTGGTTTAGCTCCAGAATTTGAAACTCCATTCACAGCAGAAACTGAATTCACTGAATACGATATCAAAGCAGACGAAGCTACTTTAACAGAACGTATCAAAAACCTACGTCGTAGCTACGGTAAAATGACCAATCCTGAAGTATCTGAAGAAGGTGACGTATTATACGCTACCTTGAAACAAGATAAAGAGGAAGGTATCGAAAAAACAACTTCTGTACGTACGGACATCATCGAAGATGCTAAAATCAAAAAATCATTGGTTGGTTTGAAAAAAGATGATAGCGTAAAGATCGATGTTAAGAAAGCTTTCAAAGTAGCTGATTTAGCGCGTATCTTAGGTGTTACGGAAGATGAGGCAGAAAACTTGGACGAAACAAAATTCGAGTTGACCGTTAAGAACATCAACCGTTTGGAAGAGTCTGATCTGAACCAAGAGTTCTTCGATAAATTGTTCCCTGCCGGTGAAGTAACCACCGAAGAGCAATTCAACGAAAAAGTAAAAGAAGAGGTAGAAAACCTATTCAAACAAAACTCGGCACAACGTCTTCGCAACGATCTATACACGTTCGGAATGGAGAAAGTTGATGCTAAATTCCCTGAGGAGTTCTTGAAAAAATGGTTACAAGCTACTAACCCTAACTTGAAACCAGAAGAAATCGAAGAAGGATTCGCTGATTTCTTGAGCAACTTGAAATGGACGATCATCGAGAACCGCATCGTTACTGCAAACAACCTGGAAGTTAAATACGACGAGGTGGTTGATTTAGCAAAAGAACGTATCTATGCACAGATCAAGATGTACAACATCAATGAAGAGCCTACTGACGAGCAATTGCAACAATTTGCAATGCAATTATTAGCAGATAGAGAACAGGCAAACCGTTTGTTCGAAGAGGTAAAAGCATTGAAAGTGTTCGATCAGTTGAAAAACACCATCAAAATCAAATCTAAAAAGATTGATTTCGATAAATTCGAAGCATTAGAAAGCAAATAAGCTTTACGAATTAGTTATAAAATAGAAATAGGGCTGTATCATTCATTTGATACAGCTCTTTTTTTGTTTTATATTTAGAAAGATTGTTTTCCTTTCGAGAACATATATTATCCATTTTCTCCAAGTGGCGTCCCACCTTCTGCTTCAAAATACGTTTGAAATAGGGTTGAAATCGTGGTTTAAGCAGGCTTAAAGCAGGGTTAAAGTAAGGCAACGGTATGTAAAACATAGATTTAGGTTACTTTTACCTTACTTTCAGTATGGTTTTACACCGAAGGCAACCCTTCTATTAAAAGAAAATATTATAGCCGATGGAAAGTTTACCGTAAGGATACTCCCTATTGAAATCGGGATATTGCTGATCCCTAAAATGTCCCTGAAGATTAAAGTAACCCGAGCTCAGGTTGATGGACCAACGTTTATACAAGCGTAGGCTGCCTTCCACATTCAGGCCATGGAGTACGTAATAAGAGTCTGTTCCGGAAATGGTAAAGAAAACCCCTCCGTTATAATCCGCACTCAGCAGAAAGGTATTCAGAAGCATTAGCTCGCCCTTGAAACGGTAGGAAGCCCCCGGCCCATAATTGTAGTTCCGGCTGGCACCATAAAGCAGGTAAGGATCTGGCACTGCGGCCAAAACTACTGCCCCTGCCCCCACACTCAGATTCAACCTGTTTCCTTTCTTGTATCGGAATTCGGAAAGCCAGTTGTAATTCAGACTTTGCGCCCCATAGAAAAAGGCATCGTTATTATAAAAATCATAATGCGCGTTCAAGGTGCCATAATGGTTTCCACGTTGGGATTTGAAAAATTTGGCTCCGTATAACAGGGCATGAACATTCACGGCATTGATAAAGGAACTATCCCCATTTCCCAACTCCAGATTTACACTGAACTGGTCAAATGGTCTTTTGTAATTATGATCGCCGTTACTGTATTTAAATCGTAGCCTGCCATAAAAAGCATTCTTCCCTTTGTTCAGGAAATCCCCATCCTTGGCATCAAATCGACGGATTCCGGCATCGACTTCGGCAGATATAATGGAAGAATCGACCACGAAATAGTCATCCACCTTTTTTCCCCATTTGCCATCCAACCACCTGTTCAAACCGCTGACCGGGTTGACCAAGGTCGCTACGATTTCATTTCCAATGCGATTATGTCCATGCCTACTTCTGGCGAGTATGTTTCTGGATACCCGATGCATCATTTCTCCAAGGAGAATTCCACCGAAGGTGGTGTTCACCAGGTCGTTGATGGACGGATGCTGGGTCTCCCCAGCCGTTTCCCAGATGTAGGATCCCGCAACGGTGGCCAAACTGGATTGGTAAAAGTTATAGCCGTTGCTCCGAAAGGCATTGAAGTAGATCTGCCCATGAAAGGGATGATCGATCTGGTTGGTGGTGAATTGGTTATCATCCCAATCCCAGGCACTCAAGCGTTGATGATCCAGGAAATTCTGAAAGCTGATATAGGAATAGGGATCTTTGGTAATGAAACGGTTGAAGGAGGCTGGAAATGCCTGCGCGAGGAACCACTCCGTACCTGCCCGCCAGAATTTCTTTTCCCGAACGGGATTCAGGGGTTTATTTATGCTGTCTTTCCAATTGACGATCGGTTGAAGATTGATCGTTAGGGAATCTTTATTAAGCTGCTGCTGAAGGGAATCGGATCGGTGGGAATCTAATTGTGCTTTTGCCTGACCAATAGAAAGGAAAAGAAAGCTTATTACGAGGTAGATGAAATTCTTTGTCTGCAAGGGAATTGAATTATATGCCGACAAAATTAGGCTTTACTTTTGGAAACCGAAATTACTTTACCATTTAAACGAAGCTAAAACTGTTTGCGGTTTTAGTGGTTTTAATTATATTTAGTTGATAATCAAAAACAAAGCGTTATGAAAAGAATCTATGTACTATTGATGACCCTGTTGTTCGCTGTGACAGCTTTTGCACAGGGAGAGATACAAATGAATGGGGCGTTCCATCGGAAGGATGGAAATGTTAACCACCTTTGGCTTTTGAGTGATGGCTATTGTTCGTATATCACTTACGAGGATAATAAGTATTTAGGTACTTGGGGTGGTCCATTTACCATGAAGGCAGATGGAATTGAAGTGAAGGTGGAATATAATGATCTGAAGCCGGAGGAAATTGGGACTGTTAAAAAGACGGAAGCCAAATGGAGGCCGCGGTTTTTGGAAATGGGATCGGTGAAGATGGATAGGGTGAGTTTAGGGAAACAGGACCTGGATGGATTATGGCGGATTACTGGTCGGAAGCAAGGCGATAAGGTTTCGGAGATTGCGGTTGGGGACAGGAAGACGATCAAGATCTTGGTGGATGGGTATTTTCAATGGATAGCGATTAATCCGGCGGAGAAGGGTTTTTATGGTACTGGAGGTGGAAAGTATGTGTTTAAGGATGGGAAGTATACGGAGGAGATTTTGTTTTTTTCCAGGGATAATTCAAGGGTTGGTGCAAAGTTGGGCTTTGATGGGAAAGTGGAAGGAAATAATTGGAACCATAGTGGGTTGAGTTCGAAAGGGGATCCGATTTTTGAGGTTTGGAGTAGGGATAAGACGCAGTATGGGATAGAATTGAGGAGGTAGATTTTCGTCATTGCGAGGAGGCACGAGGAAGCAATCATTCTTCGTCATTGCGAGGAGGCACGACGAAGCAATCTTTACACTAATCGAAAGATTGCTTCNNTCGCAATGACGGGTAAAGTTCCTCGCAATGACGTAAGCCTCGCAATGCCATTACTTTATCCGAACAAATCCGAGCTCAAATACCTATCCCCTCTATCACAAACAATAAAAACAATAACTCCTTCCTCGATCTCATTCGCTACCTTCAAAGCCGCATGAAAAGCTCCACCGGAGCTCATTCCCGCAAATACCCCTTCTTTCCTTGCCAATTCCCTAGCCTTCTGTGTCGCATCCTCCTGCGAAATATCAATCACCCTATCCACCCTACTCGCATCAAAGATCTTCGGCAGATAAGCCTCCGGCCAACGCCTGATCCCAGGAATACTAGCATCCTCCGTAGGCTGACAACCCACAATCTGCACCGCTGGATTCTTCTCTTTCAAAAACATCGAACAACCCATAATAGTCCCCGTTGTACCCATTGCACTCACAAAATGGGTAATCCCGCCATTAGTATCCCGCCAGATCTCCGGCCCAGTTGTCTTAATATGCGCTTCATAATTATCCGGATTAGCGAACTGATTCAAGATCACATACTCCCCTGTTGCTGCCTTTTCCTCCGCATAATCCCTACAGATCTCCATCGTCTCCAACAATGTCACCTTCGCACCAAATGCTTCCATGGTCAAGGTTCTTTCCCTGGTCGATGTCGAAGGCATCACCAGTTCCATTTCCAGTCCATACATACTCGCGATCATCGCCAAGGCAATACCAGTATTTCCACTGGTCGCCTCGATCAGTTTACTATCCTTTTTAATGGTTCCTCTTTCCAAACCAGAACGGATCATGTTCAATGCCGCGCGATCCTTTACCGATCCACCGGGATTATTACCCTCCAGTTTAGCAAAGATCTTTACTTTTGGATTGTCATGGAATCTCGTGATCTCCACTAATGGCGTATTTCCTATCGTCTCTATTATTCCTGCCATGATATTTACGTTTAGTGTTATTTGATGGGTTTACTGTCTATAAATTTTGAATTTGCCTGATGATATACCGTCGTATACGGATCAATACTTGCTGTGAGCCATACATTACCACCGATGACCGAGTGATGGCCCACTACGGTCTCACCGCCTAGAATGGTCGCTCCCGCATAGATGATCACATGATCTTCAATGATCGGATGCCTTTGTGTATTGGCCAGGTTTTTCTCCACGCTCAGGGCACCCAGGGTAACCCCTTGATATAACTTAACGTGCTTACCAATAACCGTGGTCTCCCCAATAACGATTCCCGTTCCATGGTCGATATGCAGGTACTCATCGATTTTAGCCCCTGGATGGATATCAATCCCTGTTTTGGAATGGGCATGTTCGGTCAGGATCCTGGGGATCAAAGGGATCTCCTGTTTATGGAGCTCATGTGCCAAACGGTAGATCGCAATAGCAAAAAAACCGGGATACGTACGGATCACCTCATTTAGGCTTTTGGCGGCCGGGTCACCGTCCATGATCGATTGTGCATCGGTCAGCATGGTTTCATACACATGTGGCAATTGCTCAAAGAACTCTTGGGAAATCCTTTTGATATCGCAGGTTCCACAAGCCTTGGTCTTCAACAGAAGTTCATAAAGATCGAGTTCAGACTGTTTGAATGCAGTTTCTACATCCGTTACGGCGGAAAAATTGCTGGAACTACGTTCCGGGAACAACAGATGCAGCAGTGCAATAGCCCATTGGCCTATTCTTTTGTTACTTGGCATATCTTGGACAGCTTGCTGTTTTTGAAAGATATGTTGGTAAAATTCTTGCATAAAAAAATTAGGGTTTAGGGGTAAACAAGTTTTTCCATCAGTTCCTGATGGGTTTCTGCGGCATCGAGACAAAAACCGGGATGCACTGCAGAACATTGGATGAGGGTACTGCGCTTTGCCGTGATCCAACGGAATCTTTCCGTCTGATCCAACATCGCCAAGGCTCCCCCCTCCTTATTTCCTTTACAGATATGCTGTATACTTTTCAGATGTGCATAGATCTGTTCATAATCTATTTCTTTGTGCAATAGACTACATCGTTCTTCATCGATATGGAACAACAATTCGGCATATTTCTGTTTTCGACAATACAGCAGCACACCGATATTGACGAACTCTTCACGTTCTACCCGAGGAACCAAACGTACCACGGCATATTCATATAAAGTCCTATCTTGCATGCTGGATCTGATTTACGAAGACTGCGGAAGCCGCTGCTCTCCGGGTTAAAAACGCCACATAAACCTCTCGAACGTCATCAGCGGAAAGTCCGCGAACTTCATCGACCAACCATTCATCAGGAATGGCATCCAGAATAGGTTGTATATTTTCCCTGCTAAAAAGTGATTTATAGGTTGCATCCACCTGATCCACTTCGGAAGCATATTGGAGCAGGACATGATCCTTGATCTGTACAAAAGGTTTTTCGATATGATCCTCCCAGTTATCCCAGCTGTGGTGGAAATACAGGGCTGCCCCATGGTCTATCAACCATAGCTCCTGATGCCAGACCAGCATGTTGGTATTCTTGACCGTACGGTCCACGTTCATCAATAAGGCATCTAACCAGACTATCTTGGAAGCTTCTTCAGCACTGATTTGATCCGCATTGGCATCAAAGGTAATGGCACCATTCAGGAAGCTCACACCAAGGTTCTTTCCTACCGAAAATTTTAGTAGATCCTGGATTTCTTCATCCGGCTCCGTCCTGCCAAACCCTGCATCCAAACAGGCATATACCATTTCAGGCACGCGAAGGCCTAGGAACCTCGCCAATTCGCCGCCGATAAATTCGGCCACTAAGGCTTTTTTACCCTGTCCTGCGCCACGAAACTTGATCACATAACTGAATCCATCATCGGCATCCACCAAGCCCGGCAAGGATCCACCTTCCCTAAAAGGCTGAATGTATCGGATGATATTGACCTCCCGTATCTCTGGTTTTTTCATATTAAGCGGATGTTTCATATCCCAAAGGTAAGGGATTTAGTATATTCTAACTATATTTGTGAAATTGAGCTATCAATAATTTTTATGAACACCACAACGGAATACAATCATATTATCCATCACTGTCAGGAATTATTTTTAAAAAAAACCAAGGATTATGGTACTGCCTGGCGTATCATGCGTCCTTCATCCATAACCGACCAGATCTTTATCAAAGCCCAACGCATCCGTACCTTGGAGGTGAAAAAAGTCTCCAAAGTTGGGGAAGGGATCATCGATGAATACATTGGGATCGTGAATTATTGTCTTATTGCCTTGATGCAATTGGAACTGACCGATGAAGACCCGATGGAACTTCCGGTGGAAGAAGTTGCTAGCAAGTACCAAGAGAAAGTGACGGAAACCAGGGACCTGATGCTGGCGAAGAACCATGATTATGGGGAAGCTTGGCGCGATATGCGGGTTTCGTCCTTGACCGACCTGATTCTGATGAAATTACAACGGGTCAAACAGATCGAAGACAACAATGGCCAGACCCTTGTTTCAGAAGGATTGGCAGCCAATTATCAAGATATGTTAAACTACGCCGTATTCGCTTTAATCAAACTCGGATTGGCCAAATAACGATTTCAAATGACTTTTACACAGCCCTACACGCAGAGCAAACCTGCAAAACCAAANNTCCCGCATCATTGTGGGTCTATTGTTTATTTTTTCCGGCTTGATCAAGGCCAATGACCCGATGGGTTTCGGGTATAAATTGCAGGAATATTTCCATGTGTTCAACATGAGTTTCCTCAATGATTACAGTTCCTGGATCGCTATTTTCCTATGCGCGCTGGAAATCATTTTGGGTGGTTTGTTATTGATCGGAGTAGCAGGACGGAAGGTGGCTTGGGGATTGCTCCTATTGATTATTTTCTTCACGTTCCTGACCTTTTATTCCGCCTATTCAGGTGCTGTAAAATCCTGTGGCTGTTTTGGTGATGCCATTCCATTAACACCTTGGCAATCTTTCTATAAAGACCTGGTGCTTTTGGTCCTGATCATCATCATCTTTATTTATAGAGGGCAGATCAAGCCAACGATCAAAAGTTTATTTACGAGGAACCTATTGACGCTTTTCATCATCATCGTTTCTTTTGGTATAGGGATTTTTACCTTGTACTATTTGCCGTTTGTGGATTTCCTTCCTTACAAAGAAGGGAATAACATTCCCGAGCAGATGAAGATACCTGAAGGTGCTGAACCGGATGTGTATGAGCATATCTACGAGATGAAAAACAAGACGACCAATGAAACCAAAAAGGTAAACGATAAGGATTATATTGCCCAGAAGATGTGGGAGGATAAGAACTGGGAAATCGTTGGGGATCCAAAAACTACCTTGATCAAAAAAGGATATGAGGTGAAGATTCCAGATTTGATCATCTCGGATATGGATGGCAATGACCTGACGGAAGAGATCATCAACAATCCATATTATAATTTTATTGTTACCAGTACGAACGTTTCTAAAATGTCACCAATTGACCTGAAGGGGTTGGATAAGATCAATAATACCATTCGGGATCTTTCGGAAGATTATAATATCCGCGCGATCTTGGCAACGGCATCTTCCAACGATGAGGTCAATTATCTGAACGATCAGATGGATTTGGTTTTGGAGACCTTCTATGTGGATGCTGTTCCCTTGAAAAGTATGGTTCGCTCCAATCCTGGGGTAATGTTGATGCTGAACGGTACGGTGATCAAAAAATGGTCGTCCATCAATTTCCCGAACAAAGAAGAGATCATCAAAAATTATTTAGATAAAGCCGAATAATGAATAAACCAGTTTATCTTATTGGTTTTATGGGCAGTGGGAAGACCACTTGGGGGAAGAAACTGGCGAAAGCATTGGATGTTCCTTTTATCGATCTGGACCATGAACTGGTGGAAAAAATAGGGATGTCCATCCCTGAATATTTCAGCCTTCATGGGGAAGCTCCGTTTCGTTTATTGGAACAGGAAACCCTACATGCCAGCCAAAACCGAGATGGGATTATCTCGACAGGTGGCGGCACCCCCTGCTATTTCGACAATATGGACTGGCTATTGGATAATGGCACCGTATTGTACTTACAGCACAGTCCAAAATCCTTATGGAGTAGGCTGAGCAAATCGGATGTCCATAAACGTCCGGCATTAAAGGGGCTTCAAGGGGAAGACCTTTTACATTTTATCGAAGAAAAATTGGAAGAACGGGAACCGTTCTATAACCGCGCACATATACAGGTGGATCAGATCAATACCTCGTTGGAGGATCTGGTAGCCTTGGTAAAAAATTACGATCAGCAATGAACCATAAGAAATTAACATTTAAGGGGCTATTTGCCGTTTTGTTTATCGGGTTGACGGTAGGCTGTTTCCGTGGCGAAAGACCTGTATTGACAGATGAAACGCCTAAGGTTCATAATTGGTTCAATATCAATACGGTGGATGAGCTGTATGAATTTCTTACCTACGAAGAAGGCTCTATTCCATTGGTGAGTGCCCATCGCGGTGGCCCTTATGATGGCTATCCTGAAAATTGCCTGACCACCATCGGAAAGGTTGCAGGTGAAATGCCGGCCATTATGGAGATCGATATTGCCATGACCAAGGATTCCGTGCTGGTGCTGATGCATGATGAGACCTTAAACAGAACCACTACGGGAAAAGGCAAGCTGGCAAACAAAACCTTTGCACAATTGCAGGAACTGAAACTGAAGGATAACGATGGTCGGGTGACGGACTATGTGATTCCTATGTTAAAGGATGTACTTCTTTGGGGAAATGGAAAGGTATTGTTCACTTTGGACATCAAAAAATCTGTGCCTTATGAACGGGTGCTGGAGGTGATCAGAGAGACGAAAGCGGAGCCTAGCTCTATTGTTATTACCTATTCGGCCAATCAGGCTGCGGCCGTGAGCAAATTGGCTCCTGACCTGATGATCTCTGCCACGATCAAGAATCAGGATGACCTTACCCGATTAAGTGATTTGGGGATTCCGGACAACCGTTTGATCGCTTTTGTGGGAACTTCAGAACCTGACCCTGCCTTATACAGCCTGCTTCGCCAGCACGGTATCAAATCGATTCTGGGCACCATGGGCAACTTGGATAGGGCTGCGGATAAATCGGGATACCAACGGTATGCGGAATTGGTGGAAAGAGGTGCAGATGTGCTATCGACCGACCGTCCTTTCGAAGCCTGGAAAGCACTGGATTTCTACATCAAAAAAAGAAGCTTAACCTCTACATATATTAACTGGTAATAACCTGGTAAGGATAAAATCCAAACATTTTGTTTCATGGCTTGTTTTATAAGTAGAAATTAAAACATATAAAATCATGAAAAAATCATTACTTACCCTTGCTGTTGCATTAGGTATGTTCGGCATATCCCATGCACAAATCAACACAACTCCACAAGCATCCGCTGATGTGGGTATGAAGCCTATCAAAGAAGGCAATTGGATGGTAGGTGGTTCGATTGGAAATATTGGTTATGCCTTTGAGTCCAATACGTTCAACTTTGCCTTGATGCCAAGAGCCGGTTATTTTATTGCTGATGGTATTGCCATTGGTGCGCAGGCTAATCTAAACTTAAAAGCTGTTAAGGACATGGATAATGAATGGGGATATGGTATTTCACCTTTCATCCGTTATTATTTCCCTGGTGGTGCTAGTGCAACCGGTCGTTTCTTTGGACAAGGTGATATTGGTATTGCTGGAAGTTCTGCAGGTAGCGGAGTTGGATTGAATGTGGGTGCGAATGTGGGTTATGCGCATTTTATTACGCAGACAGTGGCGTTGGAAGGAACTTTTGGGTATAATTATTCCAAAGCGAATATTAATACGGGGGATAAAGCTAGTGGGATAGGATTTGGATTGGGATTCCAGATTTATCTTCCTGGAAGGAGATAGGACATTATTGAGTTTAAATCCCGTCATTGCGAGGAGTTTTGCGTCATTGCGAGGAACGAAGCAATCTTTCTACTAGTNNCCTCGCAATGACGTAAAATTTATTTCTTCATCGAACCCGTTTCATTGAAACGGATATGCCAACTAAAGGCCTCTTCCAATAAATGCGGTGTATGTCCTCCCCTTTCACAAGCCCTATCGAAATAAGACTGTAATTCCTCCTTATAATCCGGATGAACACAATTATCAATAATTTTCTGGGCTCTTTCTCTAGGCGCCAATCCCCTTAGATCCGCCAAGCCTATATCTGTCACCAAAATATCCACATCATGCTCCGTATGGTCCGTATGGGAAACCATCGGCAAAATATGCGAAATCTTATTCTCTTTCGAGGCAGCCTGCGTAACGAAAATACTCAGGTAAGCGTTCCTTGCAAAATCCCCAGAACCACCTATACCATTCATTATCTTCGTACCACCAATATGGGTCGAATTCACGTTTCCATAGATATCAAATTCAATCGCCGTATTAATTGCAATAATCCCTAAACGACGGATCAATCCAGGTGTATTGGAAATATTCTGCGGACGCAGCACAAATTTATCCCTATAACGTTGCAGGTTATTGAACACCCGATCATAACATGCCGCAGACACCGTCACCGATGATGCAGATGCAAAGGAAAGGATTCCAGCATCCATCAGGTCAAAGGTAGAATCCTGCAATACTTCCGAGAACATCGTCAGATCGTAAAAATTACTATGTTTGAAGCCGGTCAATACCGCATTCGCCACCTTTCCGATTCCAGCCTGTATAGGCAATAAACGATCGGTCAAATGCCCTAATCGAACTTCCTCTTCAAAGAATGCAAGAATATGTTTGGCGATGTTGGATGTCTTCTCATCTGGTTCCGCAATATCTGCCGGGCTATCGTGTTGATTGGTAAAAACAATCGCCGCTACCTTCTCTGGATCTAAAGGAATGGTCTTCCTGCCGATCTTATTCCAAGGTGCCACAATAGGAATCACATTTCTATGCGGATAGTTTTCTGCTTGGTAGATATCATGGATACCATATACATCTTCGTGAACCGAGGTGTTGATCTCCAAGATCACTTTCTTTGCCAAAGCAGCAAAAGTAACCGAGTTCCCCACGGAGGTAGTTGGCACTATACTTCCATCCCGATCGATAAAAGCGACTTCCAGCACAGCGATATCCACATCCGGAAGATTTTTATTATGCAACAGTTCCGCACTTTCACTCAAATGTTGGTCAATGAACAATACTTCCCCCGAATTGATCTTCTTTCTAAGCACCGGATCCACTTGGAAAGGCATCCGTTTTTTCAAGGCTCCCGCTTCGGCCAATTTCCCATCGGTTCCATGACCTAAGGAAGCACCGGTCATTAGGGTAATCTTGATATCCTCAGTTTTAGCACGTTCTGCCAAAGCAGGTAGAATTACTTTACTATCGCCGGCTTTGGTGAATCCACTCGAGCCAACCACCATTCCATTCTCAATTAATTTTACAGCTTCCTCGGCTGTGGTGACTTTATCTCTTAATTTCTCTAAACGAATTCTTTCAATCATATGCTTGGTATTATTCACTCCTTCTAAGAGCGAGGCAATATTAATCAATATTTTAAATTAAAAATTATCAAAATTAGACACTTACTTTTTGAGGCAAAACAAAAAGTAACCGATCACTTACTGTGTTTATTCTCCTTATAGCTAGCTTAACACATAAATATACTC
This sequence comes from Sphingobacterium sp. UBA1575, assembly GCA_002322865.1. Classification (GTDB taxonomy): domain Bacteria; phylum Bacteroidota; class Bacteroidia; order Sphingobacteriales; family Sphingobacteriaceae; genus Sphingobacterium. Next base: position 26,935 of record DCOH01000066.1, read on the forward strand.
CTATTTTGGTTTTATCAAATAAAAACAGGAAATTTATCGTTCATTTACAGCATAGTCTGCATGCAAAAGGAATACCTTGACAAATATTATATGACGGATATAGATACCTATGAAAACAGTATCTATTGCCATCATGCCGTAATGGGCGAAGGAATGGTTGTGGAACACTCGCACCATAAAGGTCAATTTTTATACACCGAAGGCGGTGTCGTATTTTTAAAGACCCCAGAGAAATCTTATTTTTTGCCGGCAAGGCATTATATCTGGATTCCCGCTGATGTAAGACACAGCATACATCCGAGTAATCCGGAGGTGGTGATGCGGAATCTCTACTTTCCCCCTTTTGAAACCGACACGGACTTTTTTGACAAAGTGAATATCTATCCGGTGAATGATCTACTGATCGAACTGATCATGTTCACCAATCGATGGAACGGAAATATCTTTCCGGATGAAGAACCTAAATATTCCATTGCAAAGGCTTTCAAATTAATCCTTCCGGAAATCTCCCAAACCGAACTTCCATTGGCCCTGCCCTATCCCAAAAATGATAAACTTAAACACATCATTGCTTACCTAGAGCAGAACATTGCCGAAAACATCAGTTTTAAGACCTTAGCGGAACACTTTGATATTTCTGAACGAACACTTGCCCGCTTGTTCCAAAAGGAACTGAGCATGTCATATATCCAGTATTTCACGATCCTACGGATGTTGACCTCCCTAAAATTGTTATTGGATGATAAACTGAGTGTAAATGAAGTGGCGCTACGAGTGGGATATAACAGCCTACCCACTTTCAGCAATACGTTCAACAAAGTGATCGGTGTTCGTCCGAGTGAATATGTGAAGAACAGAAATTTACTATTATAACTTAAACCCCATGAAATTTAACAAATTTATTGCTGCAATTGCCATTGCCTCTTTATGCGCCTGTTCGGCCAACTCACAAGTGGCGAAGAATGGCGTAAAGACGCCCAAGCCGATCCAATTGTTTAATGGTAAAGACATCAAGGATTGGACGCCAAAAATCAAATTACACGAAGTAGGCGAAAACTACGCCAACACTTTCCGGGTAGAAGATGGTTTATTAAAGGTTCGGTACGATGGTTATTCAGACTTTAATCAGCAGTATGGGCACCTTGCCTACAAAAAGCCTTACAGCTACTACCTGTTAAAAGTGGAATACCGTTTTGTAGGTGATCAGACAAAAGGAGGTGAAGGATGGGCATGGCGAAACAGTGGTGCGATGTTGCATGGACAAGATCCGAAGACCATGTTGAAAGATCAGGATTTCCCGATTTCCATTGAAGGACAACTATTGGGCGGTGATGGGAAAAATGAACGTACGAACTCCAACCTATGTACGCCTGGAACCAATGTAGTGATCAAGGATAAATTATTTACCCCACACTGTTTAAGTTCCACTTCCAAAACCTATCACGGCGATCAATGGGTAACGGCGGAGTTTTTGGTATTGGGTGATTCTGTTATCCAACATATCCTCGACAACCAAGTAGTTCTTTCCTACAACAAACCGCAGATCGGAGGCGGAAATGTGATCAATTACGATCCTGCACAAAAAACAGATGGTAAATTATTGACGGAAGGATTCATCTATTTACAGAGTGAAAGCCACCCTATCGACTTCCGCAAGGTAGAATTGTATGATCTAAGCCCTTATAAAGCAGATCAGACGAAATTGAAACAAGTGGTGGATGCGCTACTAAAGAGATAGTATAGCAACAAGAAAAGGGATGCTGTTTGCATCCCTAAATATCTTTGAGGAAAAAGCCTAAACTTATGCTAACTTGTTAACGAACTTGGTTAACTTAGATTTGTTGTTAGAAGCTTTTTTCTTGTGAATAACATTTTTCTTTGCTAAACGGTCAAGCATCGATACCACGCGAGGTAATAAAGCTTTAGCTTCTTCAGCTGAAGTTGTTAAACGTAATTTTTTGATGGCGTTACGAGTAGTTTTTGCTTGGTAACGGTTTCTTAGACGCTTCGCAGCGTTTGCTCTAATTCTTTTAATCGAAGATTTATGATTTGCCATTTCTCTTAGCTATATAATATTATTAATCTTTTATACTAAATTCGGACTGCAAAAATAACATTCATAATCTAATATTCAAAATCATTTTTAATTTTTCGAAATTGTTATCTTTGCACATGCACAAATTATCCATGGATCAGCTGAATCGAGTTGATGTAGACACCTTTAAATCGCAGGAAAAAAACCCGATAGCTATCATTTTAGACAATGTACGCAGTATGCATAATGTGGGATCGGCGTTCAGGACGGCAGATGCTTTGGCGATCGACCGCATCCTGCTATGTGGGATCACCGGCACCCCGCCGCATCGGGAGATCGAAAAAACAGCTTTAGGCGCAACCCAATCGGTGATTTGGGAATATTACAAAGAAACCATTGACGCCGTCAATCAATTAAAAGCAGAAGGATTTCAGGTATATGCGGTAGAACAGACCGACAACAGTATTACTTTGGAAACCTTTGAACCTCAGGAAGCACAGAAATATGCATTAGTATTTGGGAATGAGGTGCATGGTGTGGAAGAAGAAGTGATTCAACAGGCTGATGGCACGATTGAAATTCCGCAATTTGGCACCAAACATTCCTTCAATGTCTCCGTAACGATCGGCATCGTGCTTTGGGATTTCATCAATAAATTGAAGTTTATCAAAAAATAACAAAATACCTAGCTATACAATTTTTAGAAGTCATATCAAAATAGTAGATTTGCGTTGCAAAAAATAAGACAAAATGAGTGTATTAGTTAATAAAGATTCCAAAGTAATCGTTCAAGGTTTTACCGGAAACGAAGGTACTTATCATGCATCTCAGATGATTGAGTATGGTACAAACGTAGTTGGTGGTGTTACACCAGGCAAAGGCGGACAAAGTCACTTAGACCGTCCGGTATTCAACACGGTACAAGACGCTGTAGATGC
>DCOH01000037.1:0-536 GCA_002322865.1 Sphingobacterium sp. UBA1575
ATCAGCAACTTCATGCTTGATTCTATCCAGTTGTTCTTCCGAGTTTTTCAATTGTTCCTCGATCACTTTTTTCCATTCTTGTGCCGCCAAAGCATCATAGTATTTCTGGATCAAAATCAGCTCAAACTCCTTTTCCACTAAGGCCTTGTTATGGATAGCGATCAAATGATCATCCGCAAGTAACTTTGATTCCCATAGTTCGGAGAAATTGAATAGATTCACAAAAGCTTCCAGTCCGAAATTATTGGATTGTATATTCGATTCGATCCTGGCATTGGATGCCGGATCAATGGTGGATCCAAAATAATAGTTATGCGAGGCACTTCCGCCTACTTGTGGCAAAAAGCGGCTTAAAGTGGAACGTTTGGTTTTTTCCGCACGTAGGACCTTGAGTTGTTCTACCTGGAATTGCAGGTTGTTTTCCAATCCAGTTTGAAGGCATTCATCCAAGGACATCACCCGTGTCTGTGCAGCTGTCTTTTCAGGCAACCCACAGCTTAGGGCGATGGTAATCAAACAACAAACAATATTTTTTA
>DCOH01000037.1:663-62632 GCA_002322865.1 Sphingobacterium sp. UBA1575
CATGGTTAAGAGCAACAATCCCACAAATGCGATCAGGTAGGATACCCAGGAGATCTCGATCCTGTAGGCAAAGTTTTCCAACCAGGATTGGATCAGGATATAGGATGGAAGTACGGTGAGCAGGAAGCCCAACAAAAACAACAGAAAATAGACCTTGGTCAATTGCTGCAAGAGATTAGGGACTTCTGCACCCAATACTTTCCGGATGGCAATTTCCTTGAATTTTCGCTCGATGGTAAAGGATGCCAAGGCAAAGAGCCCCAACAAGGCGATAAAGACAACGATACTGTTTAGGATATTGAATAGATTTCGCTGTTGAACAAATTTGTAATAGGTGTTGGCAAAGGCTTTATCCACGAATTCATATTCGAACGGAAAATAATGGTCTACCCGTTTTTTCCAAAAGGCTTCCAATTCTTGTAATGTGCCTTCTAATTGGTCTACATTTAGTTTTAAATAAATGGAATTGGCATACGCATTAACGTCCTCATTTCCGTTTAAGTTTGCAAAAAGCATAGGCTTTAACTTTTCTTCCAGATTAAAGCTGTTAAAATCCTTTACAACACCAATTATTCGCCAATCTTTACCCCACCAGTTAATTTTTGTGTTAATTGGATTTTCCAATTTTAAGTCATTAACAGCTGTTTCGTTCAGCAAGATGGCATCCAAGGAATCCGAAGCTAAATTGGGGTCAAACGACCGTCCTTCAACCAACGGAATTTGCATGAGTTTAAGAAAATTTTCATCCATTCCGACATTAACTACATCGGAAGCATTTTCTCGCAAACTGATAGTAGTGGTATTGATGCTTATTCCATCTGTTAAGGAAATATTCGAAATAGATAGATCCTGGACACCTTTTATTTTCCTTAATTCTTGTTCGAATGATTTGAAATAATGGAAAGCATTAGGCTGGTGATTAACCTGATAATTTATCCTAACGACTTGCTCACCGGAGAACCCTAAGTTTTTCTCGGATAAAAATGATATTTGTTTGTTAGCATTAAAACTTACCAGAATAAAAAAAGTAGCAATGGCGAATTGTAAAACCAATGAACTGTTTCTAACCAACTTTCCAGCCTTGCTGCTACCATATTGGCCACGTAGCATTTGCTGTAAATGTATGTTGGCCAAAAACATGGGCGGGAAGCTGCTGATGATTAAAATTGTTAAAACCAATATGCCTAAGAATATTCCTATTTCTCGTATTCCAACCTGCATATCAAATAATAAAAGCTCATTATAGAATGGACTTACCCATTCTACCATAACCAAAGCCAGGATAAATGAACTCATAAAAATCAGCGTTGTTTCAAATAGATATTGCAGGTAAAAAGTCCATAGATTACTTCCCATTACGCGACGAAGTCCCATTTCCTTACCTCTTTTTAACGCTTGGGTCGCAGTTAGGTTGATAAAATTGATCAGGGAAAGGATCAGAATTAAAACAGCAAACCCAATGTTTAGATTTAAAAATAAGCGGTTGCTCATTCCTTCCGGTAATACCGTGGATTTCGCTTCCTGATAAACATTCGCTAATGGTTGGAGTTCAAATTCTATCTTTCCGTTTGTTTCAATATATTCTTCCAAACTCATGTTCAAACGATCAGCAGTAGCCTTTATTTGGCGATTAGTATAAGCTGCATACATCTCCTTGATTACGGCATCTTTGGAGACTCCTTCCTTTAGTTTGATGACGGAGCCGTTTCCGAAGTTGTACCAACCATTCTCTTCTGTCTGGATATTGTTTGTATGGTAGGTATTGATAACCGCAGGAATGACGGAAGATTTAGGATTGTTTTTAAAGACAATTTTTACGGTCCATGTTTTACCATGACTGTCTGCAATTATTTTATTAATAGCTGATTCTTGATCTCCAAATAGCGATATGGCATATTCTTCTTCCAAAGCTATGGCATTGGCCGTTTCCTTAAATCCCTGGTAGGAACCGGCTAACTTTTCAAATGGAAAATACTCAAAGAAATTGTTCATGGAACGGTAATTCTTTTTGGTATTTACAATCTTATCGCCATACTTATAGCTTTCGGAATGGTAGAATCCATCGAGATAGCAATAATCGGCTATCAACCCTTTTTCTTTTAGGTAATAGGAAAGGATGTTGGGCTGATAGGAACTATAATAATCTTTTGTAGGCGGAATACGGATGATTTGGTACACATCATCTTTGTAAGGATTCCATTGATTTATAGATTTCTCTGATGTCCAGAAGGAAAGCGCCAGCATACTTATAGCAAAACCTACGGCAAGCCCTAATACGGTAAGCAAGCTGAAGAACTTGTTCTTACGGCAATTGTACCAGAATATTTTAAACCAATTTTTTAACATGGTGATTTGTTTTAGTGCATGGGTACTACGTCATTGCTTGGTCCTACGTCATTGCGAGGTACGAAGCAATCTTTCTACTCGTGTAAAGATTGCTTCGTCGTGCCTCCTCGCAATGACGTGTTGGCCTCTGCGCAATGATGGGCAGATCCTTCGACGCTGCTCAGGATGACATGTAGCCCTACTCATATTTTATATACTTCAAGGAATTGATTTTCGTGGCGGCTAATGCCTTGCTCAATACAATCATCAAGGTTAAAACCAACATCAAAACCAAGGCGATGAAAAATGCATAGATCGGCAGGTCAATTCGATACGCGAATTTGCTCAACCATTCCTGCATCAGGTAAAAACTTGGTAGAATGGCTACTACAAACCCAATCAGCAATAAAATCAAATACTGCTTGATCAGGTTCAGGACCAATTCCTTCGTTTCAGCGCCCAGCACCTTCTTGATCGCGATTTCCTTATACCTGCGCTCCATGGTATAGCTCGCCAGGGCAAATAAACCCAATAACGATATACAGATCACTACAACAGTCAGGATATTAAACACATTCCGCTGTTTCACATACTCTTGAAAAGTTTGTGCGAAGATCTTGTCCACGAAATCATAATCAAATGGTCGGTTCGCATCTACATTTTTCTTCCAATACCCCTCGATTTCTGAAATGGTTCTTTCCATATTCTCTGGTTTTACTTTAACCGTCAGGTTCGAGATATTCCCTTGCATCCAAGGAATGGTCTTGATGTGGAAGAAGGTCATCGGTGGGAGCTCATTGTTTAATCCTTGTAAGTGGAAATCATCTACAACGCCTACAATAGTAAGGTCCCGACCATTCCAGTTGAATTTCTTTCCAATAATATCCTTTTCGCCGAGCGCTTCAACAGCAGTTTTATTCAATAAAACGGACTGAATCGTGTCCGAAGCTAAACTTTCTTTTATATTCCGACCCTTAACCGTCTTTATTCCAAACATATCCAGGGTGTTGAAATCCATCCCCATATTCTTAGATTGTAGGGTAACATTATTATAGGTAAAGCTGGAGGAAGAAGCGGATCCTTTCCCAAGAACAAAGGTGGAGGTACTGACATCGCTTACTCCCGGAATTTTCTTCAGATCCTGCTTGATGCGCTCATAAGTTTGGAACTTGTTGTTATATCGGTTTGGCCAATCAATGCTGATGATCTGCTCTCCCCGGAAGCCCAGGTCTTTCTCCATCGCATAGCGAACCTGCATGGAGACCACAATACCGGAGATTATAAAGAATGTAGCGATACAGAATTGCAGCACGATCATGGTATTTCGGATCCAGATGCCCGATTGGCTCCTGGAGAAATTCCCTTTGATGACCTTGAGGATTTCAAAATTGGCGATATACAGGGCAGGGAAGACCCCTGCGAATAAGATGACCAAAAGCATCAGCCCAAGGAAATGTAAGCCATACTGTAGGAAATCAACCGTTAATTGTTTTTCCAACAAGCTGTTGTATAGCGGCAATAGCACTTCTACCAAGGCAAAGGTCAGTATTATGGCGATGATACTGGTGATGGCGGTTTCTACGATCATCTGTAAAATGATATCCCTTTTTGTGGCTCCGATCACTTTCCTCAAACCTATCTCTTTGGCGCGCTTCATGGCATATGCCGTAGAGAGGTTGATGTAATTAAAGATGGAGATCACGAGGATCAACAGGGATAGCCCGATGTTGATGATCAAGAAAGTACGGTTTCCTTTGCCTTCGGGATAACCGGTCGGCATATCGGAGGCATCCAAACGGGCATCCTTTAAGGTGGTGGTATGGAAACGGTATTTGCCATATTTCGCCTCAAATTCTTCTTTGCTGATCCCTTCTTCCTTGGCTCTCTTCATGGTCACCAGCTCATCCATCATCTCATTCAATTGCCTGTTGATGGTTGGTAAATCCGTCGCTTCTTTAGCCTTAATGATCAATCCGTAGTTGAAATCATTCATGTTGTTATTGGCTAAACCTTCTTTGATGGTGTTATCCATACGATGGCTCACCATCTTGGGCTGGAAAGAGGTTTTTTCGTTCAACTTATAAACGGCCGAGACGATGGCCTCATTATTATAGGAGCTCAGGATGATCTTGCCAATCGGATCCTCTTCGCCAAAGATTTCTTTGGCTACGGATTCCTCCAGGGCAACGCCGTTGCTGATTTCCCTGAATTTATTCAGATCACCTTTGATGATTTCAAAGGGGAAAAAATCAAAGAAATTCTGTTGGGCATCCAACACATCTTTTACAAAGGTGGATTTGCCTTTATAGGCGAAGGGTTCATCGTAGATACCCGGGGCATAATACAGGTAGCTATCCAGCTCGGGGCTTCTTTCTTTCAGCATCGGTCCAACCGGCGCCACCATCCAAGCCCATTTATTATCACGGAACTCTACAGAGACTTCAGCGATCTTGTCCTTATCAGGTATCCAACTGTTGTAGGCGGTTTCATCTTCCCAATACAGGGTAGCTAAAATGACCCCTGTCATTCCTATTGCCAGACCGAATACGGTAAGCAAGAAGAACAATTTGTTCTGCATGGAGTTGAAAAGGAATATCTTTAACCAGTTCTTTAGCATGGCTCTGGGTATTATCGTTTAATTATTTTTCCATTTGAACTATCCTTGGTATTCCGCAACTCTGCAGATAGTTTGGCTATATTCAGTGTGCCATTGGATGAAGCATTAGCCTCCAGCTCCTTCACTTTTCCAGCGATATCCGCCTTTGCATTGCTGCTTACATCCACATCCAACTCATCTGCGAAAATCTTTCCTTCAAACTGGGCATTGGAACTAATGGAAATATCCGCTTCCCTCGCTGAAATAGAGTTTGCACGCATCTGTGCATTGGAGCTGATTTGGATATCCACCTGATCTACTTTAATATCCTCCCTCAAATCAATTCCGGCATTTGCACTTGCCTTGAATTTATGCATGTTCGCATCCGTATAAACCGTTACGCGGACCTGCTTCATGTTTTGGATCTGGGTATTGGGTTTCACCCTAATTTGTAATATCCCGTTGCTGGTCACCGTTTCGATTTTATCCAATATACTTTGATTATCCGCATCCACAACCACTTCATGGCGATTGGAATGAATGATGATGGCTTTGATGTTGGTGGAAACTGAAATACCTTCAGGTTTGCTGATCTTACGGGTTTCAGTTACTTGTGCTTGTGCTGCTGCTACGGTGGTGAAGGCAATTAATGCCAATATGATAAATCTTTTCATGTGTTTGGTTTTATTGAAATACATCGACTACTTTTTGATTGATTTTCTCGCTTAGGATTTCCCCATCTTTCATGCTGATGATCTTCTGCGAATAGGAGGCGTCATGCGCCGAGTGGGTCACCATCAGGATGGTTGTACCTTGGGCGTGCAGTTTGGTGAGCAGTTCCATTACCTCATTACCATTGCTGCTATCCAGGTTTCCGGTAGGTTCATCGGCCAGGATGATCTTTGGGTTGCAGATTAAGGCGCGTGCTACGGCAACACGTTGTTGCTGTCCTCCCGATAATTGCTGCGGGTAATGTTGCAAGCGATGGGAGATGTTCAATTTCTCGGCGATCTCCTTCACCCTTTCTTTTCGCTCGGAGGCAGGTACTTTGTTGTAGATCAATGGCAGCTCTATGTTATCATAGACATTCAGTTCATCGATCAGGTTGAAATTCTGGAAAATAAATCCAATATTGGCCTTCCGCATCCTCGAACGTTCCAACTCATTCATGCCCGCTACTTCCTTGCCCAATAATTGGTAGGATCCGGAACTGATCTCATCCAAGAGACCGATGATGTTCAATAGGGTAGACTTTCCGCATCCCGATGGTCCCATGATCGAAACAAATTCGCCTTCTGCAATATGCAGATTGATATGATTAAGGGCTTTTGTCTGTACATCCTCCGTAGCAAAAACCCGATTTAAATCTTTTATCTGTATCATTTTAATTTTAATTTCTTAAGGTATATAATCTGTTTTCTTTATTTCTTTCTATTTTATCAAGGAAGATCCTTATTTCGATAAGAGGAGTTTTTCTACATTTTTATAATCATCATATTTGGAGACGATGACCTGATCCCCAGCTTTCAAGCCCTCGCTGACCTCGTAATAGTACGGATTTTCCCGTCCGAGCTGTATGGCTTTTTTGCTTGCCTCATCGCCTTGGACCACAAAGATATATTTCCCCTGCGCCACGGAGTTGAAACTTCCTTTTGGGATCACCAATTTTTCTTCCATCCCCGAGAGGATCAGTTTGACCCCGAAGGATAGCCCTTCCTGCAGGCCTTCCGGCTGCTTGTCTACAAAACCCAATTCCACCTTGAACTGTCCACTCTTTACTTCCGGCAGGATCTTGATCACCTGGATCTCTATTGGTTTTCCTTTGAATTCAATAGTGCCTTTATGACCGGTACTGACCTTATCCAGGTAAAACTCATCGACCATGGCTGCCAATTTATAGCCTTTCATCACGTCAATCTTCCCAATGGAGGTACCGGCCAGGATGTTTTCGCCCAGGTTTGCTTCAAAGGAACTCAGTCGGCCACTTACCGGAGCCATCACCAAGAAATTCTTCTTGTTGTTGCGCAGGGTTTCCAGACTTTTCTCCATAATGCCCAAGGCTTGATTGATCTGTTTTATCTGAACCGCGTTGGTTTCCTTCTCCCTTTCGATACTTTTCTGAATGATGTTCTTGCGTTCATTCTGATACCTTAATTTTTCTTCGCCGACCTCATATTCGTTCTTCGCCAGGATCTTTTTAGTATAGAGTTTTGTGTTCAGATCCGATTCCATTTTAGCCGCATTATGATCATGTTCGATCAGCACCAATTCTTTGGAAAGCTCCAGTTCTTGGTTGCGGATGTTCAATTTCGCCACATTCAATTGGTTGATCTGCTCGATGATGCCCGTTTCTTGTGCCAAATAATTAAATTCTGTATTTGGATTGTAAATCCTTGCAATCGGTGTCCCTTGGGTGACCATCGCACCGTTCTCCACATAAAGTTCCTGTACAGAACCGCCCTCGACCACATTCACCAATACTGCATTCAAAGGTTCTACCTGCGCCTGAAAGATGACGAAGTCTTCAAAGGCTTCTTTTTTCACCTCCTTGATCAATATCTCAGAGCGTTTTACCTTCAGACTGCTTGGTTTGTTCGCAAGGTAGATCATCATCCCCACAAATGCTAAAATTCCCAGACTTGCTATGGCTATGTATTGTTTTTTTCTATTTTTACGAGCAACAATGGTATCCATTAGTTTAATAAATTTTCTTGATTATTAAATCATAATAGTTGTGCCACGGCATTTAAAATTTATAAAAGATTGGTTTTCATTGGAATATAGAATCAATAATAACCGGGTTTGTCCGCTTTCGGACAATGTCCGTACAGTTTCGTACAGTTTAAGGAAAAATATCGAACAGTTTTAGGAAAGATGAAGAAGATTAATAGTTCCATTCTTGTAGTGGATGACCAGGAAGAAGTGCTGATTGCCGCAAAATTAATTCTCAAAAGATATTTTGAAAAGGTGATTGTTTTAAATGATCCGCGTAAGCTACTCGCTACGATTGCTGATGAGGCAATCGAAGTGGTGCTTCTGGATATGAACTTTCGGGTGGGATATGAGGACGGCAAGGAAGGGATCTATCGACTGCAGGAGGTTCGGGAGCATTTTCCTTTGGTCAAGTTGATCCTGATGACTTCCTATGCGCAGATCGAACGCGCCGTAGAAGGCATTAAACTCGGTGCGATTGATTACATGATGAAACCTTGGGAAAATGATAAGCTGATTGAGAACATCAAACAGGCTGTAAAGCAGTTCAGGAAAAGTAAGGGTAAGTCTGAGGAGACTGCGGCGAGTTTCTATCAGGGAGAATCGGATAGCATCCGTGGTATATATAAGATGGCGGAACGGGTGGCGAAAACTGATGCCAATGTCTTGATTCTTGGGGAAAACGGTACGGGGAAATATGTGCTGGCCGAATTTATCCATCAGCAGAGTGACCGTCGGAAAGGTCCATTTATCCATGTAGACTTAGGCTCTTTGAATGAAAACCTGTTTGAGAGCGAACTTTTTGGTTATGCCAAAGGCGCTTTTACGGATGCAAACCAGGATAGGCCCGGTCGTTTTGAAGCAGCGAATGGGGGAACCATTTTCCTGGATGAGATCGGGAATGTGCCGATGCACTTGCAGACAAAACTTTTGCAGGTCATCCAATCCAAAAAAAGCATTCGATTGGGAGAGAGCAAGGCTCGAGAATTGGATGTTCGGATAATAACGGCAACCAATATGGACCTAGCAGATGCGGTCTCCAAGCAATTGTTCCGGGAAGATTTATATTATCGGATCAATACCATTAGTTTGGAAATACCGCCATTACGGGAAAGAAAGGAAGATCTGAAAGGTATGATTGACTTTTTCTTGGCTCATTTTGCGGATAAATACCAAATGGATGTACTTCTTATTTCTGCCGAAGTATTGGAACAATTAAGGCAGTACAATTGGCCTGGGAATATCCGTGAATTGCAGAATCGGATTGAACGCGCCGTAATTTTAGCGGACGATACCCAAATTGGACTGGAAGCCTTGGGCATTAATACGGAAATGTTGCAGTTAGGGGCCGATAAGGATAAGACCCTGTCGGATATCGAGAAAATCAAGATTGAGCAAACGCTGGCTAAACATTTAGGAAATATTTCCAAGACAGCGACTGAATTGGGCTTATCAAGACCGGCCTTGTACCGGAAAATGGAGAAATATGGGATTCAGAATAAATAGCTTTTTTAGGGATGCAAAGAAATAAGGAAACTTGGCTATTGGTTTGGAGGATGATTTTAATGCTCCTGGTGGTTTTAGGATCGGCCTATACATTTATGCATGCCTATTATTTTACGGGAGTCATGTTGTTTGTAGTGTTGCTATTACTGATCCTGGAAAGCTATTTCTTTGTGCAGCGCTATTTTTCAAAGATCGATAAGGTCGTATCTTCCATGCTGTACCAGGATTATTCGGTTGAATTCCAAACCGATACAGCTAACCAGACGCTTTTGAAAAGTATTCAGTTATATAATCTGATGAAGGAGAGGGATAAGCAAGCTTTTTCCCAAAAAATGCTCTATGACCAGATCTTGAATGGTTTGGATTCTGGATTGATCATTTTGAAACTTTCTGGACGTGCAGATTCCATTGAGAAGGTTAATTCAACAGGGGCTACTTCTGTGGAGATTATGCTGATGAATGCTTATTTTCAACAATATTTCGGGGTTCCCGTACTTAAGGATTGGCGGTTGATGGAGAAGTATCTCGGCGATTTTTATCAATTATTGGAGGAGCGAAAGTTTTCGGAGCTCAAAACGACCTTGGATATACAAGTGGATCAAGGTGAGCGGCAAACCTTCGTCTTGCAAACATCCCTAACAGAAATAAAGGGCGATCGCTTTTTTACCGTATTGATCGATTCTATTCAGCGGGTGATCCATAGCAAGGAAAATGAGGCTTGGGTGAATGTGATGAAGGTAATTTCCCATGAATTAATGAATTCCTTGGCGCCTATACATGCTTTAGCCCAAAATATGGATGAAATCTTGCAGCAAAAAGATTGGAATGCCGAAGACCGGGAAGATATGCAGGTCAGCATCCGTACCATCATCAATCGGAGCAACCATCTGCAGCATTTTGTGGATCGGTACAGAAAATTGACCATGTTGCCATCGCCGGTATTAGAAAACGTCGTTCTGAACGATCTTGTTAAGCAGATGATGGCTAATTATCAGTTTCTCCTTCAAGACAAAGAAATTCACTTGCGATTGGAGATGGAACAGCAGATTTTGGCGCAGGTAGATCCGGCACAGTTTGAGCAAGTGCTGGTAAATTTATTTACCAATAGCATACAGGCACTTGCCAACAATTCGGATAAAGAAATGCGGATCAAGGTTTACCGGCATAATTCCAGGATCTTTTTGGAATTTATGGACAATGGACCTTTGATCGATTCGGATATCGTCTCGAAAATTTTCCTTCCATTTTATACGACGAGAAAGGATGGGGCAGGGATCGGACTTTCCTTATCAAAATCCATTATTGAAGCTCATCAAGGTTATCTTTATTACCAGATAAAGGAGGATAGGAACTGTTTTGTTATTGTGTTGATGGATTATATAAACGATTTTTAGCATCAGAAATCGGGACATCAATTATTTTGACAGAATTTAAATTGCAATTTCTAAACGCTTGGATTAGAATAAATTATTAAATTGGCAGTCATGAAAGCAAAGTATGCCTTGATATTGCTAGCCATCTACCTGTTTTCATCAACCGAACTCGGTCAGTTGATGAAGGCACCGTTTTTAGTGGCCCATTATCTGGAGCATAAAAACACGGATTCCGAAATTACTTTTTTGGGCTTTCTAAAACTTCATTATATGGAGAACCATCTGGAGAACCATCCTGTAAATGATGATTTGGAGCATGACCTCCAACTCCCGTTTATGGGACACAACATTTCGGTCTCTGCCTCCATCATCCTACCAAAGCCTATAGATTTTAAGGTAGAACTACAGACCAAATTTATCTATAGAGACCATGAACTTCTTCGAAATTACCTTTTTATAGATAGTATTTACCTTTCAACCATTTGGCAGCCGCCAAAGAATTGTTAAACCCCTGATTTTAAATTTTCTTGGTTTAACAAAATTCTAATTTATGCTTACTAAAATAATTGAGTTTTCCGTAAGGAATAAGCTCATTGTGGCATTGCTGGTGTTGGGATTAATCGGTATTGGATCTTATCAGGTAACCAAATTACCGATTGATGCAGTGCCAGACATCACTAACAATCAGGTGCAGGTCATAACCGTTGCACCATCGTATGGTGCCACCGATATCGAACGCCTACTTACTTTTCCGATTGAGCAGGCCAACAGCAATATTGCTGGTATACAAGAGATCCGGAGTTTTTCTAGATTCGGGTTATCCTTGGTGACCATCGTCTTTGAAGATGATATTGATATATATTGGGCGAGGCAACAGGTGGCCGAACGTCTCCAACAGGTGCAAAAGGAAATCCCCGAAGGGATTGGATCTCCAGAATTGGGGCCTATCAGTACGGGATTGGGCGAGATCTACCAATATGTCATCCGTCCGAAAAAAGGTTTTGAACACAAGTATGATATCACCGAGATCCGCACGATACAGGACTGGATCGTGCGTAGGCAACTACTCCAAGTGAAAGGGGTAGCCGAGGTGAGTAGTTTTGGGGGTAAGCTCAAGCAATATGAAATTGCTGTGGTTCNNGGATCACGATCCAGGACATCTTTCAGGCCTTGCAGGATAATAATGAGAATACCGGCGGAGCCTATATCGAAAAAGGCCCTACAGTTTTATACATTCGAAGCGAGGGTTTGTTGAAGAGCATGGAGGAGATTGGGAATATTGGTATTCCGAGACCCAATAGTGCGGTTCCATTATTTATTCGGGATGTTGCTGAAATAAAAATAGGCACCGCCACGCGCTACGGGGCAATGACCTATAACGATGAGGGCGAAGCAGCTGGAGCCATAGTTATGATGTTGAAAGGAGCCAATAGCAGTGAAGTGATCAAGGCGGTCAAGGAAAAAATGGAGGAGATCAAAAAAACGCTTCCTGAAGGATTGGAAATTGAATCTTTTCTCGACCGAACAAAGATGGTGAACCAGGCCATAAAAACCGTGGAAACCAATTTGATGGAAGGAGCGTTGATTGTGGTCTTTGTACTGATGCTTTTCCTGGGTAATATGCGTGCAGGTGCTTTGGTGGCCTCGGTTATTCCTTTGGCAATGTTGTTTGCCATCTGCATGATGAATCTTTTCGGTGTAAGTGGCAATCTGATGAGCCTTGGGGCACTGGATTTTGGGCTTATCATTGACGGGGCAGTCATTATTGTGGAGGCTGTGATGCATCAGATCAGCCAGTCGAGCCGCTATCAAGCTGTGCTTCGGATCCCTCAAAAAGAATTAAATAAATTGGTGGTGCATGCCTCCGGAAAGATGATGAACAGTGCTGTTTTTGGTCAGATCATCATCCTAATAGTGTATTTACCTATCTTAAGTTTGGAAGGGATCGAAGGTAAGATGTTTAAACCCATGGCACAGACGGTTGCCTTTGCTCTGCTGGGAGCTTTTATCCTTTCATTAACCTATATTCCCATGATGAGTTCCATAATTTTAAGAAAGCATTCCATGAAACCCAATTTCTCCGACCGTTTTATGGGAAAATTGGAAACTTACTATACTCGCTTATTGAAATTTTCGTTACGGATACCCAAAATACTTTTGGGTGCAGTGGTTCTCCTTTTTATGCTTGCCATTTTTGTGTTGAGCAGGATGGGAGGCGAATTTATCCCTTCCTTGGAAGAAGGGGATTTTGCGGTGGATACCCGGGTATTACCTGGCAGTAATCTGAATACAACCATCAAAAGTACCCAACAGGCGGCTAAGATTCTGATGGACCGTTTTCCGGAAGTAGAAAAGGTGGTGACCAAGATCGGAAGTGGCGAAGTACCTACGGATCCGATGCCGATGGAGGCCTCAGATATGATGGTCATTCTCAAAGATAAAAAAGAATGGACATCGGCAAAGACCTTCCCAGAACTGGCGGAGAAAATGAGTACTGCTCTAGCCGATGTGCCTGGAATTACCGTTGGATTCCAATATCCTGTACAGATGCGATTTAATGAACTGATGACAGGTGCCAGGCAGGATGTAGTGCTCAAGATATTTGGGGAAGATTTGGATTCCTTAAGTTTTTATGCGCAAAAAGTTGGAAAAGTGATCGAGCAGGTAGGTGGAACGCAGAATTTATATGTGGAGCCTATTTCTGGACTTCCGCAAGTTGAGGTCAGCTACCGGCAAGGCGTATTGGCCCAATACCAATTGACGGTTGCCGAGGTAAATAGGGTGTTGAACACCGCATTTGCTGGGGAGAGTGCGGGATTGCTTTTTGAAGGTGAGAAACGATTTGATATCATGGTTAGGCTAAGTGATGAAAGTCGCACAAACATCAAGGATATCCAAAACCTATTGATTCCAATAAAAAATGGCCAACAGATTCCATTGGGTCAATTGGCAAATGTGGAATTGAAACAGAGTCCAAATCAGATCCAGCGGGAAAATGCTCAGCGACGCATTGTGGTTGGTTTTAATATCAAGGATCGCGATGTACAAAGTATTGTTGATGAACTTAAAGAAAAGGTGGGCCGGGAAATCAAATTGCCGGTCGGTTATTCGATCTCCTATGGAGGCTCCTTTGAGAATCTACAACATGCGAAGGAAAGGTTACTGATCGCAGTTCCAATTGCGTTGGGTTTGATCTTTGTGCTGTTATTCTTTGCCTTTAAGTCGGTTAAAGAAAGCCTCTTGATCTATACCGCAATTCCATTATCCATAATAGGAGGGGTATTCTTTTTAGCCCTTCGACATATGCCATTTAGTATCAGTGCGGGTATTGGATTTATAGCACTTTTTGGGGTGGTGGTGTTGAATGGTATTGTGTTGATTTCGGAATTCAACAGCCTGAAAAAGCATGGAGTAGCCAATGTATTGAAGACGGTACTCATGGGTACCAAGAACCGATTTAGACCGGTGTTGATGACAGCCTCGGTTGCTTCTTTAGGATTTATTCCGATGGCTCTGAGCAATGGAGCGGGAGCGGAGGTACAAAGACCATTAGCTACTGTGGTGATTGGAGGTTTATTGGTGGCCACCCTATTAACCTTGCTGATTTTACCGATTTTATTTGTGCAGATGGAAAGATGGTCCTTCCACAAAAAATCAACAAATAAGGTTGGCTTAATCCTGTTTATTTTTATGGGTTTGGGTATCTCCCAACTGCGTGCGCAAGATTCCATTGTTTCTGGAAATCTCCAATTTTATCCGAGTATTTCCTTGTCTGAGGCTAAGTCAATGGCTATTAACAATAACAGGGGATTAAAAATTGACCGTTTACAGAGCGATTATAGAAAGGCTTTAACCGGATCGGCAACTGCTGAAATCCCTAAAACAGATTTTTTGGCGGAATATGGACAGATCAATAGTCCAGAGCAGGAAATGCAATTGTCCGTATCCCAAAGCATTGCTTTTCCAATACTTTATAAAAGACAACGGAACTGGAACGAAAATAATTGGCAAAAAAGTTTGATGGAAGTTTCCTTGGGGCAATTTGAACTGGAAAAACAGTTAAGTATTACTTATTACCACCTGCAGTATTTGTTGAAGAAAAGAAAACTGCTGGAGGAATCGGAAGGTATCTATTCGCAGATCAAAAAAAAGGTGGATTTACGGCAGCGGTTAGGAGAAGGAGATCTGTTGGAAAGTGCGGCAGCACAGTTGCAATTGGATGCGATCGGATTACAGATGAAAGAGGTAGATCAAGAACTCCACCTAATGCAATTACGTTTAAAATGGTTGTTGAATACAGAAACAGCTTATCTACCTCAGCTAGAGCCATCGCTTTTTCCATTCCAAGAATTGGATAATACACATCCTGAACTACAGATCCTACAACAGGAGAACCAGTTGGCGAAGGATGCAACTGCTATTGAAAAGGCTAGATTATTACCCAATCTCGTTTTCGGCTATCAGGTAAATAGTTTTAAACTGCATGTAGCCCAAGCTGGAGTATCTATTCCTGTATTTTCTGCTGGACAGAAATCCAAAATTTCTGCGGCTAAAGTGGGAGAACAGATTGCCTCCCAGCAATTGGAACAAAAACAACAGCAATTGGCGATCAGGAAGCAACAATTATATGAATCATGGAAGGTGAATTTGGAAATCCTGAAAAGATTTGAGCAATCATCCCTAAAACAAGCGGCATTGGTCGTAGAAACAGCCAACAAGAAATTTGAGGAAGGTGATATCAATTATTTGGAATTGTACATGTTGCTCAACCAATCTATTTCCATCAGAAGTAATTATTTAGAGGCCTTATGGAAGACCAATAAAAGTGCTATTGATCTTCAGTATATCAGTACGCGTTAAATTTTAGTACTGTTTAAGTAAATAGCTCATTAAGAAATTTTAAAATTTATGAAAAAGTTTAGATCATCAATATATATAGGCAGGCATCGGTTATCCTTTGTTTTATTGCTTTCTTTAGCATCGCTGTTTTCCCTTCTGAATTCCTGTAAGCAGAAAACTTCGGAACAGGCCGTAGAGTCGGTAGCAATCAATGAGAACGAAGTAATATTAACGGATGCACAATTCGGGAATGCCGATTTGGGGTTTGTAAAGCTTTCAGAAGTACCGATGGCTTCCCTTTTAAGGTTGAATGGTAAAATGGAGGTTCTACCGGAAAATTATCGGTTGATCAGTTCTACCTTGGGCGGATATGTCAAGAAATCAGATTTGGTTCCTGGGATGCGTGTTTCTAAGGGACAGGTGCTAGCCCTTATGGAAAATCCACAATACATTCAATTGCAACAGGAATTCCTGACGGCAAAGACAAATTTTCGGTTTGCCGAACAAAATTATAATAGGCAAAAAGAATTGAATATTTCCAAAGCCAATTCGGATAAAACCTTGGAATTAGCGGAACTGGAAATGAACAGCCAACAGATCCTCATGCAAAGTCTGGCCGAGCAGTTGAAACAGATCAATATCAATCCATCGCAGGTAAACAATCAACATATTATCCGTTCGGTGCCTATCTATAGCCCTATAAATGGATTTGTTTCGGCGGTAAAGGTACATGTTGGGGCATTTGTGAATCCAGAGGATGTGTTGTTCGAGCTGATCAATCCCAATGAAATGTACCTTAATATAAAGGTGTATGAAAAGTATTTGGGGAATCTTCAAATCGGACAGGCAGTTTTGGCCTACAGCAATACGGCAGAGGATAAGAAATATCCTGGAAAGATTAAATTGATCAATAGAACCTTGGATGAATTGGGACAGGCCGATGTTCAGGTTGCTTTGCAGGCAGGGGATGCTAAACTGGTTCCAGGCTTATATATGAATGCGGAGATTCAAACGCACAATCATTTGCAGTGGGCATTACCCGAAGAGGCAGTATTGGATTTTGAAGGTAAGACCTACGTTTTTGTGGAAAAGGGAAAACAGCATTACTTTTTTGAGGAAGTACAGGTAGGACCAATGGAAAATGGTCAGCTACCTGTATTGCATCCGGATCCTTTGAAGGGAAAAACCTTGGTTTCAAAAAATGCGTATGTTCTATTGATGAAACTGAAAAATTCGGAAGAGGAATAAGCTGTCATTCCAACATTATAAGTTACTATTCCAGCATTTTTTTGATTCCCTCATTGTAGGTTGTAATCTTAAATTCTGGAAATCTCTTCTTGAACTTATCAGAAACGAAAATATTATCGTACTTGTATCGAGGCAATAATTCGAGCAACTCTTTAGCTTGTTTGTTAAAGAGGCTGCCGAATTTGAAAAAGAGCATGGGCAATATTTGATAGGGAAGTTTTCTTTGTAAAAACTGAGAAGATTGATCGATGATCTGCTTATAGGTCAATCGTTGGTCATCGCATGGTAAATGCCAAGTTTGGCCGTAGGCATCGGGAGTATTTCCGATTAATGCCATCGCACGGCTGGCATCAGGTGTCCAGATCAGTGTCCTTTTGGTATTGTCTTTTACTGGAACGATCAGTTTTTTGCGTTGTGCGATCTTTTCGAAGATCATGCTATTGGTTATACTCTGGGTTTTGCCAGTGCCATAAAATTCTGGTGCCCTACATATCACGGCTTCAATCTGCTTATTTTTCATTTCCTCCAAAAGCATATTTGCCATTTCTGCCCTTACGGATGATTTAGGTCCTTTAGGTTGGAAGGGCGTTTCTTCCGTTTGGGGTTCGCTGGTTTTAGGATACATGTAAGTATTGTCGAAAAACACCAATTTAGTCCCGTGTTTCTTGCAGGCATCTATCACATTCCGCATCATGATGGGGAATTGATCTACCCACATTTGACTATTCATTGGCAAACCCACAGTTAAATAAGCGATATCACTACCTTCAACAGCTTTGGCGGTTGCCTCCGCATCCAGCAGATTTGCGGGAAATAGCTCATCAGTTTCATGAATCTTTTTAGGATTTCTACTGACCAAACGGATATCATTTGTATAATGAAGTTTGAGTTCTTTCACTAACTCTTCTGCTATCTGTCCGTTCGCGCCTAGGATCGTTTGTTTCATATTTAATAAGGAGTTTTCTGAATTACAAATATGAGGTAAATTTTATAATTGAGATGTAAAGATTGTTTTATGGCGTTGGAAAGTAGGCATTTGATTCCCACAACATTATTACATGCTAACAGGTCGCATATTTCAAATAATATCCGTGTAAAGGAATTATTAATAATCTTTTAATTAAATTAGCATTATTTTAATTTCTACCATGTCTATTTATCTAAACTTTACAGATGAAGAACTACTTGATCTCATCAAGACAGAGGATAAATATGCTTTTTCAGAATTATACAATCGCTACAAAAAACCATTGGTATCACTAGCTTTATCCAAAATAGATAATGAGGCTGTTGAAGATATTGTACACGATCTTTTTGTGAAAATTTGGACCAATAGAGATCAGATTCAAATAAACCTACAATTCAAAGCTTATATCTATCGCGCCTTACGTAATAAAATTCTCGATTTCATAGCCCATCAATCCCATGAACGTAAATATTTGGATTCTCTAATAGAATACCATACTAATTATCAGGATAGTACGGATTACCACATTCGAGAAAAACAGTTTTTATTGGAATTGGATAGATTGATGTTTAAATACAATCACAACGATAAGGAGATCCTAAATCTTCGAATGCAAGGCTATACCAATAATGAGATCGCTGAACAATTAGGTCTTTCTGAAAAAACAATTCGAAACAGATATAGCCTAATTTTAAAGTCTCTTGAAGGCAAAATAAAATTGTTGAGCATATTTTTTCTTTTTTAGGGACAATCTAGTTTTCCATTCGTCTTCTCTTCAATTGGACTTAAAATCCTATAAATATCCCCATATTCCTTTATTATGAAATTAGATAAAGATATTTTCCATCGTTACCAACAAGGAACAGTTACTCCAGAAGAGGAACAATTGATCAATGAATGGTATGCCCAAAGGGGAAAATCCGAAAAAGTGTCGGAAGATAGGGTGTCGGACATAGTTGAAAAACTGGATTCACGTTTAAGCCAAGCAGGTTTCCCTGGAATATTGCAGGAAAGAAAGCTGTACAGATTTCCAAAGTGGCCAATAGTCGCGGCTGTTGCTTCGGTTGTTATTGTTTTTGGATTTTTTTTATTTAGAACCAATTTTTCCAATCCTGATTCGAATACGCTAGCAGATGTTCCAGCACCAAGCTCCTCCAACTCCGTTATTATTTTAGAAAATAATACAGCTTATAATTTAGATGATTTAAAATTGCATGATACTTTAACTGGAGATGGATATTTTATTACCCGGTCTTCTTCTGGGGAAATTGTCTATAATGCGTTGGAAAAAGAAACCAAAACCATTTACAATACCGTAAGGACCAATGCAGGTGGGATTTCCTCTCTTGTTTTGTCAGATGGTTCGAAAGTATGGTTGAATGCCAAATCTGAAATCCGATATCCAATTAATTTTGCAGACAAAAATCGGGAAGTCGCCCTTCAGGGGGAAGCTTATTTTGAGATTGAAAAAGATGAAATTAGACCATTCTACATTCGATCTCATCAACACACCATTAAAGTTTTAGGAACTAAATTTAATGTCCAAAATCAGGAAAATGGGTTTGTTTCGACCCTACTGGAAGGTAAAATTGGAATTACCGATGAGAGAACGGAATTGGGTGAAAATGCCAACTTAAATTTCCCTATTGTTTTACATCCTAACCAGGCATATAATGGACAGCAAGTAACTGATGAACCCGAGGCTTACAAAGTATTGGATTGGAAAGAAGGTTATTTTGATTTCTCTGGATTGACCCTTGAACAAGCTTGTAAAAAGATGGAACCTTGGTATAATGTTTCTTTTGAAATCAGTAAAGAATTAAAAGACAAACGTATATATGGACAAATTTCTAAAAATAAAAGCCTAAGACAAGTCCTCGTACTATTTGAAAAAATTCAACCTATTTCTTATGAAATAAACGGAAACGAGGTGACTATTAAATAAATGTTGATCAAAACCTAAATAAAATAAAAGATGAAAACTTAGAACAAAAACCAATTAATCAGAAACAAATACTTTTTAATAATTTACAATAACCTAATCAAATGAATTTTAAATTTACCCGTAAAACTAACCATAGTTTTATAAGGACGCTTTTTCGTAAGAGAGCATTCCCGCTCCTTGTGTTATTCCTTATATCAAATTACGCAAGTGGAAGTTTGTTTGCCCAATTGATCAATCTCAAAGAACGAAATGTCTCTGTGCAAGTGATCTTGGAAAAATTAAAAAAACAGACCGGCTATGACTTCTTAGGCGATATGTCTATCCTAAAAAATGCGAAACCTGTTAGCATCCAAGTAAGCAATGCCAAATTGGATGATGTATTACAAATCATTGCTGATGGACAACAGTTTTATTTTTCACTATATGATAAAACCATATTGGTAAAGCCAAAAGCTAATCAACCTAGCCGTGTTCCAAAAACTAACAATAATAGCGGCTTAGGGAAAGAACAACCCACTTATACTTTGACAGGTACAGTAAAAGGAGAAAATGGTCAAGGCTTAGATGGCGTAACTGTTCAAGATGCTGCAACTGGAAAATCGCTAACCCTAACCAATAAAGAAGGTGCATTTACGGTCTCCGTGAATTCAAACATGTCCTTAAGGTTTTCTTTTTTAGGATATGAAAGCGCAACAATATCTGTTGATGGAAGAAGGGAAATACAAGTAGTACTAAAATCCTCAAAAAATGAAATTGAAGAGACTGTTGTAACAGGTTATGGTACTTTGCGTCGGGAGAGCTTTACCGGTGCTGCTAAGACCATTACCCGGAAGGAATTGGAGAAATTCAATACCGGAAATATATTTTCATTATTACAAACACTGGATCCTTCCTTTAAAGTAGATGAGCGTGTAGATGCCGGATCTAATCCAAATGCGCTACCCGAAATCAATATTCGTGGCGTTTCTAGTGTGGGAGAATATGCAGTGAATGCGCCATTGGTGATATTGGATGGATTTGAAGTAGAATTGAAAACCCTTTATGATCTTGATGTCAACCGCATTGAAAGCATTTCTATCTTGAAAGATGCCAGTTCAACCTCCTTATATGGTTCCCGTGGTGGTAATGGTGTAATTGTTATTGAAACCAGGTTGCCTAAGGATGGAAAGTTTACCATTACCTATGATGCAAAACCTTCCACTTCTATTGTGGACTTAACTGATTATAACCTGATGAATGCCGCTGAAAAGTTGGAATATGAGCGACTTGCAGGAATTTATATCAGTAAAACCAACTCGCCTGATTGGCAATTAATTGAACAGGAAATGTTCAATAATCTCTATAACAATCGTCTTAGAAATGTGCAGGAGGGTGTGGATACTTATTGGCTAAAACAACCCGTTAGAAATTCATTCTCTGTGAATAACAGTATCCGAATGGAAGGCGGGGGAAATGATGTGCGCTATAGTCTAGAGGGAAATTATCACGATTATAAGGGGGTCATGAAAGAGTCTGGTAGAAAAAGAGGCGGAGCAAGCTTCAATCTAATCTATCGTATTCCAAATGTGATTACCTTTAGAAATATTGCTTCCTATCAATATACAAAAGCATATAATAGCCCTTACGGTAAATTTTCTACTTATGCTTACCTAAATCCTTATGAAAGGATTTTTGATGATAATGGTAATTATAATATCCGTTTTGGCGAATTGGGTTCCTATTATTCTTTCGGAGAAGCGCCAGCATTCAATCCATTATATAATGCTACACTTGGCTTTAAAGATCAGGAAGAAACCCAATTTATTAGCAATAACCTTTCGTTGGAATGGTTGATCAATGACAATTTCAAATTGAATGCACGTGCATCCATTTCTAGGAACATGACCAGCATAGATCAATATAAATCTCCTTTTCACACGGATTATTACTTAACTACCGATGCCTTAAAAAAAGGATCTTACCATTTTGGAGATTCTGCAAAGATGGCGTATGAAGGTAGGGTGGATCTCCAATATTCAAAAAGTTTCAATAAACACCAGATTACGGCAAATGCCATGACTGAAGTCCGATCATCAACCACGAACGGTAATTTCCACACCGTAACAGGTTATGCTGATGATCGTTTTATCACACCACAAATGGCTTTAGGCTATGAATTAAATTCCTTGCCAAAATCAGTATCTATTCCTATTAGGGAAATAGGATTCTTGGGGTCTTTATTTTATACATATGATAATCGTTATAACTTAAGTTTAACCGGAAGAAGTGATGGTGCCTCCATTTATGGAAAGCAAAATAGATTTGGTAATTTCTGGAGTGCGGGTGCCTCTTATAACATGCATAATGAAGATTGGTTTAGAAATGAATATGTCAATCGACTAAGGGTATTTGCCAATGTGGGAACAAACAGTACCGTAAGTTCGTTCAACGCAGGTATGGTGAGCACTTCCTATGATTTTGTCGCAGGTGGATATTACAACAACCAATATGCAGCACTATATGCCTTGCAGGGAAATCCAGCACTACGCTGGCCAGAGCAAAAGCAAACCAGTGTAGGGGTTGATTTTTCCTTACTACAAAACTTGTTAAACTTAAATGTTTCCTTGTATGATCGTACAACCAATCGTATGATATCACCTATTACTGTTGCGCCATCGTTTGGTTTTGGAAAAAATATGTATTTCCAAAATTTAGGAAAAGCAAGTAATAGGGGATTTGAAATAGAAGCCAATGTACGGATTATGGAGAATCCACATAATAATTTTTCATGGTTCTTTAACGCCGCAGCTGTTCAAAATAGAAGCAAATTGTTAGAAATCTCTAATGAGTTAAGGGAGCTGAATGAATCATTGGTACAAACCGATGCGAATGGAAATGTAATCAAACCATCTACTTATTATGAAGTTGGTCAATCTTTAACTGTCATCAGAGCAGTTCCTTCCTTGGGTATCGATCCTTCGAATGGTAGAGAGCTGTATCGGGACCTAAATGGTGATGTAACATATACCTGGAATCCGAATAATCAAGTTGTAGTCGGGAATAGAGAAGCGGATTTATATGGTTCTATGGGAACTACCCTTAATTACAAAGGCTTATCAGTACAAATCAACTCGGTTTATTCAATTGGTGGGGATGTTTTTAACAGTACGTTAATGGATAAGATTGAAAACAATTCTCCGTATTTGAATGCCGATAAACGTGTGCTTGAAGAGCGCTGGAAGGAACCAGGTGACCAAGCATTATACAAAGCAATTAATGATTTGACGAGAACGCAGATTTCCAGCCGTTTTGTACAGGTTGAAAATTTCCTTCGTATTTCTTCCATTAATGTAAACTACAATTTTGGCACTGCAATTCTGGACAAGTACAAACTTCAGCGATTGAAGTTGAATTTCTCCATGAACGATCCTTTCCGTTTTAGTTCGGTAGGAATGGAGCGTGGTATATCTTATCCATATGCTCGTGAATATAACTTAGGTTTAATGGTACAATTTTAAGTCATGAAAAAAATATTTTTAAGTATAGTTGTTTTGGTCTTTCTTACCAGTTGTGAGAAATTTCTAAATGTAACTCCAGATAACCTTGCCTATGAGGAAGACTTGTTTAAGGACCGCTCAGGTTTTGAAGCCGCATTGGCTGGGGCATATACATCCATGAATAAAAAAGAACTTTTTGGTAAGGAATTGAAATATGGATTTATGGAAACCCTAAGTTCGGGATATAATACTCCAGGATCTACACACGAATATTATCGGTCTTTTCGGCATGAATATTCCTATCCGATCCCTACAGGTATGATTGAGTCGATATGGGGAGAATCCTACAAAGTGATTAATCAATATAATATTATACTGGAAAATCTGGATCAAATTAAATCAGATCCTTATTATCAAATAATCAAAGGGGAGGCTTTGGCAGGTAGAGCATTTATGCATTTGCATCTGCTGAAACTTTTCGGACCGGTGATTAAACAGGAAGGCTTAGGTGTATCCGGAATTCCTTATAAAGATAAGGTAGCCTATAAAGGTGGGGCATTTGAAACCGCTGGCCAAGTGATTGAAAAATTAAATGAGGATTTAGAAGCTGCTAAATCGCTGTTGGAGAAAGATCCAATTCGGGAAAATGCACGTAATGCTAATCTTAATTTATATGGATACGAACGGTATAATAGCTTATTGGATTATAGAGGAACTCGTTTTAATTATTATGCAGTTATTGCTTTGCAGGCTTTGGTAGCACAATGGGAGGGGGATCTGCCAAAAGCACGGACCTTTGCCGAAGAATTGATTGCAAAAATTACAGCTGAGAACAGCTCCTTCCACTTGGCTACGCCTGGAGAATTGAGCGGAGTTGGAAATATCAGGTTGCCGATGGAAAATATTTTTGCACTGATTTCCCAAAATCTTTTGAATGATGCATTAATCGTTCATCCAACCATTGAAGATGCTAGATCATTATCAACATCACCGATATTGGCACCTGCATATACTTTTTTGTTAAACAATTTGTATAATGCACCGAATACGGGTTCATTAAATGATTACCGTTTGTTGAATTGGTTTGGTCGTAATGGAACCACTGGAACAGCATGGAAATTGGTGAAATACATTTTCAATCCAACATACCTGGTGACTAATCCAACATATAAACCATTATATGAAAACAAAATATTAAATCTTCATACGATTTATATGATTGCTGCAGAAGAATATGCGGAGAGTAATCCAAGTAAGGCCATACAGTACTTAAATAAAGTTAGAAATTCAAGAAATGTGACGAATGATATTTCCTACACTTCTTCGATGACCACTACAGCCATTAAAACCTTGATTTTTGATGAAATGAGAAAGGATAATATTGATGAAGGCTATATGTGGACGGAATATAAACGACAATTTAAAGCCATAGATCGAGCAACTGCGGTACAACCATCTTTGGGTATTTTTAAATTACCTATTCCAGCTGATGAATTATTGTATAATCCTCAAATCTAATTGTTTATGAAAAATTTATTGATTATTGCACTATTCGCCATCATTTTCACAGGATGTAAAGAAAATGAGTTGATAGCTTACGATACGGCCGACTCCTATGTGTATTTTGCATATCCGAATCCAGACAGTAGAGTTAAGGAAAAGTTTTTGGATAGTGTTTATTACAGTTTTGCTACTGATGAAAATTTGACTATTACTGAAAAGCAAATAAAAATTCCTGTTAATATTGGTGGATTGACAGAAAATAAGGATAGAACCTATTCATTTGAAATTTTACCAAGTTCTGATTATGACAAAGCATTGATCCAAATTGCTGACCCCATCATACATGCGGGAAAAAATCAAGATACACTCCGCATAACTATAAAAAGGGGAGCGGAATTGTTAAAAAAGGAGATGACTCTGATCTTGAAAATAAAGGCAAATGAAGACTTTAAGGTTGGTCATGTTTATAACCAGGAATTAAAATTAGTATTCAATGATATCC
Organism: Sphingobacterium sp. UBA1575; assembly: GCA_002322865.1. GTDB lineage: Bacteria > Bacteroidota > Bacteroidia > Sphingobacteriales > Sphingobacteriaceae > Sphingobacterium. The sequence goes on from DCOH01000037.1 coordinate 25,656, forward strand.
TGAATCAACCTTCTTGGTGGAATACATGGTCTAGATACATGGGACCATTTTATAAGGAAGTACTTCAGAAATGGATGCAGATCTATTACCTAGGAGCAGATATGAGTCCACATTTGACCGACGGAACTCCGGGACCAGTTTATTATTGGAACAATATGCCTTCATCTACAACCGTCAGTTGGTATCCTATTACTCATATGTATATAGGCGTTTTGAAGGATTATTTCCAAAATAATGTCGTATATCCTAATGGAGATTCTACTAAAGAACGTATTCTTTTACCATAAGAAGTTATCAAATGAAAAATATAAAACATAACCTATTACTTATTTTTGCTGCTTTACTTCTCGTTAATTGTTCCAAANNTATGATTATAAAGAGGTCAATAAGATCAGCATTTCAAATGTATTGGAAGGCGACCATAATACAGAACGTATCTATAACTTGGCTTTTGGAGATACATTAAAAATTGAACCAAAAATTGAAGGAACTATTTCAGGAACGGATCAGAGTAATCTTAGTTTTGAATGGAAAGTAGATAAAAATCAAGAAGGTACTTCCAATAAATTTGAATATTTAGCCAATAAAGGATACGGAAGAAAGCAAGGTGAGTTTATCGTAACGGATAAACAAACAGGTATTCAAACAACCTACAATTTCTTGATTAATGTCACGAATCCGTATAAATTAGGATACTACGTATTATCAAAAAATGCTGCCAACGAAGCTATCCTTTATTGTAAATCGTCGATTAAAGTTACAGGTAAATACGAATCCGTGCTATTGCCTAATATCGATCTAGGAAAAAATCCATTGACCATAGGTGGTTCCAGAAAATATGGAAATTCCAGTTCGGATTATTATAACAACCTAACGATTGCAGTACAACATGCGAATTATCCAGTGATCATGATTGATTCACGTGAGTTTTTACCGCAATTATTGTACAACAGTCAAAGTTATGTTGGTGCTGATGCTAATTTTGTCTTTGCCCCAACAGAGGCAGTTGTGGATCTGTATAATCCAGTAGTTTATACTGTAAATAATGGGAAAATACATGTGCTACAAAAGGGCGCTATTGGGCTTCCTATATTAAGAAATGATCCTAAAGATTATCGGGCGGGTTTAAAAAGTATTGTCTACCCATATAGTAACGGAGCCTATTTCTTTAGTTTTTACGACGAAAAGAATAAATCCATGCGTTTGGTGGATCACGCAATGAAAGGGATTGCTTATGATTACACGGTTAGCTATGATGATATAACCAAACCATCCATCTTTGTAAATCAAACCTTTGTTACAGGAAGACAAGCAAGTATTTCCAGCAAAATCAAAATGATGTATTTGATGCGCGATGGTAACCGTCTATTTTCATATATGGTCAATAATAATGATTCCTATATTCCATCTTCCATGGATAAAATAGCAGAAGGAGTAATTCCTGGAGATGGAATTATTCAGTCTGCTGTTTATGATCAGGATAATAATTTTTGGTATGTGGCAACTAGTAAAGCCATTTATCGTGCATCTTATTTAGGTTTGGAATTCCAGGAATTTATTAAACTTCCAACTTCTGAAAAAGGGAATATTAAAACCTTTAAAATGGGAAATGGAAAAATGATGGTGGGTACATTTGATGCTGCTTTTTCAGGAAATAAGAAGTCATCTGTATATATTTATGACTTAAATACCAAGAATTTAGAAGATCAAAAACTGAATGTTGTTGAGGAAATTGTAGATATGCATCCAGGAATTTAATCTATTAGGAACTGTTTTCTATTTTTTAGAACAGTTCTTATTGAAGGATTCTTTGTAAAAGTAACCTGAAAGTAATATAAAAGTATGCTTTTAGTATGTTCAACATATTGAAAGCATACTTTTTGTTTACTATCAGTAGGGTAAAACCTAGAAGGCTATCCGTAGTTGTGAGGTATTTTACCCGTCATTGCGAGGTGCTTTATCTGTCATTGCGAGGCACTTTACTCGTCATTGCGAGGCACGAAGCAATCTTCACACATATCATGCTGAGCAACGTTTAAAGATTGCTTCGTCGTGCCTCCTCGCAATGACGGGAGAAATCCTCCAATTATTTCACCATGACGAATTTTAAATCTAAAAAACTACCTTTGTCCTATGAAAAACAATCCCCAAAGTCCCAATAACAAGAATCCTAAACAGGCTAAAAATAACAGTAGCCAACAATTTAAAAAATCCAGCTCCCAACCAGGCAATAAAAATTCTCCAACCAAAGGGCCAAAGAAACGGCCTAATGATCCGAATAAGAAATTCCTTCAGCACGTTCAGGAGCAGGCGCACAAGATGGCCGAAGTATTGGGAAAGAAAAATGGTGAACAGTTTATCAAGGATGCTTTAAAGGAATATCCACATCTTTTACCTTTTGAATTGGAAAAATTTATCAAAGGAAAATAACCTTCATATAATGAGATACAGGAACGCGAAATGGAGTCAATTATTTTGGGTGGTTTACGGCATATTTTGTTTGATTTCCTGTAACTCAGAACGCAGTAAAATTCAGACCGAAAAAGATTTCATATCCATCGTCGATCGCGATACCTCTCGATTGCATTTAGTGCTGTATAAAGATCGTTTTCACGGTAAGATTATAGAGACCAAACCGGGTGGTTATATCGTCAAAGGTGAAATCAATGGAAAAATTATGGGAGATACATTGGAAGGGGATAATGTTTATACACCTTTTAAATGGGCAAACCAGAAGAGGGCACCCATTGTACTTCTCAAAAAAGGGGATAGCTATCTACAAGGGAATGGGATAGTAAGTATACACCTCGGTATACCCCATTATATGCCTGGATCTATTTCATTCGAAAATCCTAAACATACTTATTTACCTGTTCAAAAATAGGTGCCCTCNNCGCCCTCAAAACCCGTTTTTAATTATTCCAATAGCTGTATATATCAATTAGGTGAAATGTTGGAAAAGGTTGTCAATAATTTCGGAAGGATTATCTTGAACCAGATCGTAAAGCTTTCCGGTTCTCTTTGCATCCATTTCAATAATTCTATTAAGGATATCCACTGATAATCGGCTACTTCCAAAGGGTTGATAACGGGTTCTACGTCCGAATAACCCACCAATACCGTATCTAATTCATGTTCGATCAGGTTGTTCTCTACAAATTCCTTATACTGAAACTTGTAAACTTCAAAAAGTGGACATTCCAAACCCATTTCCGCCATTAAACGTTCCTTAGCCGCCTGCATGGTAGTTTCATTGAGCTGCTGGTGCGAACAGCAGGTATTGGTCCATAAAAGCGCCCCATGGTATTTATTGGCTGCTCGCTGTTGAATCAGGATTTTTCCTTCCTTATCGAAGATAAAAACCGAAAAGGCGCGATGCAGCAATCCCAATTGATGGGCTTCCATCTTTTCCATGAGACCTAATTCCTCATCCTGCTCGTTGACCAATACGACCAGATCCCTATTTTTTATCTCTTGATTTTTTCTCATGGCTAAATTTTTCAAATAAGAATATATTCCAAATAATCATCACATAACCATAGACAGCATCCTCGATAGGAATGGTGCCAATTCGAATGTTCAAAAACTCATTGCTGTTATAGTTGACAATAGGTGATTCCAGACCTGTTCCGGTTAGTACACCATTCACCGGAAGAAAACCCAACATTAATATCCCATAGATAAATGATACCTTTCCTATAGACTCCATTTTCAATCCAAAGTTTAGGATCAAGATACTCATGAGCGTGACTAAAGCTGTAATAAATGTGTATTGCAATTCGTGGAAGCGAAGGGCAATGACAGCAGTCACGATCACCGTAATCCATACGATAATATTATTGAACGCGTTCATCCAATCCAACTTGAAGAATTTGTTCAGACAGAAATAAGTAAATACACAACTGAAAGGAATGCAGAAGAAAAACATAATTTCCTCCAAGGGTAATCCAACCAATGAAATTCCCAATAGGTAAGTATCATTGAACCACCATATACCTATTTTGGTAAACCAAGCATCCCAGATGATAAAGGGAATGGCCACCAAAGTAGCCGCTTTCAGAAAATCCAGGAAATACCGGTCAAATCGGATCCTTCTATCAAAAGAATAGATAAAACAGATACTGATCGTCAGGATATTGATTAAAAGATAGGTGAGTTTGATCATCTTTTAGGCGCATTAAAATACATTTTAAAATATTTAATCGGTACCCAAAGGAAGCCAAAACATTCACCAGGAAATTTCCCCACATGCTTATGATGCTGCTTATGAGCCCTTCGAATTCCTAATAAATAGGGGTTATTGGTATTTCGCAATAAGGAAATCCGTTGATGGATAAATATGTCATGAACGAAGAAGTAAGCCATGCCATATAAAGTGATTCCCAAACCAATCCAAAGTAAGTACCAAGTTTGTGGTTCCATGCCTTTGTAAATCAACAGAATGGCAGGTATGGCAAAAATTATGAAGAATAAGTCATTTCGTTCAAATGCACCGTCATGGCTATGGTCATGATGGTCTTTATGTAGGCTCCAAAGAAAACCGTGCATCACATATTTATGGGTCAACCAGGTGATGGGTTCCATGAGCAAGAAGGTGATCAATAAAATAAGATATCCCATATGTTATTTGCTATGTTCTTTTAAATCTTTTGCTTTTCTAAAAAAATCAAAAGGGATTTGTCTTTAATGTTGGACTTATGTTGTTTAATGAATTCCAGATCTTTACTCAAATTCGATTTGTATCCTAGAAAAGAAGGAGAATTCTCCTGTATAGCATACCGTAATAATCGGATTTCTGCCGATTTTGGATCTTGCTCTGCTGCTTCATCCAAAAGTTTTCTTCCTTTTTTGAAGCTGTTCAATTTCGCCATTGGATTGAAAGCATGTTTTGCCCAAAGACAATGATAATACCCGGCATAGGCCTTTTCCAGATGGGTTTTATGCTGTTTCTCCAATTGCTGTAGCATGATGGAGCAAAGTTCCTTGTCATTCGCTGCTTTGATCAGATTGGAACTATAGCGCTCGCTTGAAAATACCAGGCTAATCCAACAAACCATCATAATAATACAACTCCCTAATCTTATCATTTCTTAAAATCGAGCGATTTGAAAATTCATGTAACTGGACATCAACAGGTAGAATTTCTGTGTATTCGGAATCCTAACCCTTTTCTGCATGATTTCTTTCGCTGCAGTGTTCTTAATCTTTTGAAATAAACTTCGATAATAGGTATAGGCTAAATAAACCCCAAACTTAGATGAAATGGGCAATTGCTGGATGCCAATAAAGGCTTCTTGAAAATCTTTCTCGATATCCTTTTCAATGGACTTCTTGATTTCACAATTAAACTGTTTGAGGTTGATTTCAGGAAAATAACTACGACCTAATGTTTCGTAATCCGCTTTGAGATCACGGAGGAAATTGACTTTCTGGAATGCACTTCCCAATTTCATGGCGTAAGGTTTCAACCGTTCAAATTTTTCCTGTTGGCCTTCCACAAAAACATGTAGACACATCAAACCGACCACTTCGGCAGAACCTAAAATATATTCTTGATAACGATCTAGATCATATTCCACTTTATTCAGGTCCATCCGCATGCTGTGAAGGAATTGATGGATCAGCTGCTGGTCTATACCGTAAAGTTTTACGGTGTCTTGAAAAGATTGCAGGATCGGATTGAGTGAGATTCCTTTTTCTAGCGCTTCAAATGTATTCTTTTCAAAATCGTTCAATAATAGTTCCTGATCAAATCCATGAAAGCTGTCTACAATTTCGTCAGCTAATCGGACATATCCATAGATGGCATAAATTGCTGGCCTAAGATGTTTATCAATAGCTTTTATCCCCAGCGAAAATGAAGTGCTATATTTTTGTGTGGTCTCTTGACTTATTTTATAAGCCAATTCATCATATAATTTCTTCATATCTTTATTTTAATAAATCATACTTGTTATATTTCCTGTGCGACAATTTTTCCCGAGATCAACGAAGGTGGAACACCTGGACCAGGAACGGTTAATTGACCGGTATAATGAAGATTTTTAATCTTTTTATTTCGAATGCTAGGTTTTAGAATGGCCGTTTGGGACAAGGTATTGGCTAATCCATAGGCATTTCCACCGTAGGCATGGTAATCCTTCTTAAAATCTGCCACGCAATAACTTCTTTGGTACAGGATTCGATCTTTTAAATCTGGACAGTCAAAATGTTTCTGAATACGGCACAACATGATGTCCAAATACTTTTCCCTCGCTGTTTCACTATCCTCTAGCCCAGTGGCTAATGGCATTAATAAAAATAGATTTTCATCGTTCGATGGTGCAACGTTCGGATCTGTCTTCGATGGACAACAGACATAGAATAAAGGATCTTTTGGCCATGATTTATCTTTATAAATTTCGTCGAGATGTTCATCCAAACCTGCATCAAAGAATAGGGTGTGATGTTTCATTTGTGGAATTTTCCCTTTTATGCCCAGATAAATGATCAGGCTGGAAGGGGCAAAGGTTTTCTTTTCCCAATAGGATTCAGAATAATTACGAAGCTTTTGTGGTAGGAGCGACTCCATATGTTCATAATCACAAGATGCAATAATTTCATCAGCACTAAATATCTCCTGATGGATTTTGAAAGACTCAATTCGCACCTGTTTAGCATCGTTCGAACTAAGAATGATATCTTTAACGGCAGCATTATAATGAATTTTAACACCTAATTGGTCTGCGATATGAACCATCGCTTTGATCAATTCATAGAATCCTCCCTGTGGATACCAAGTTCCCAATTCATAACCACCATAATTCATTAAACTGTACATGGCCGGTATTTTTGCTGGCGATGCTCCCAAAAATATCACAGGAAATTCCATGATGGAACGCAATAAAGGTGATTTAAAATAGGAAGCTACGTAAGATCTGAAATTTCGGAATAAATGTAGTTTTAGGGCGGATGACAGGAGGGATGGTTTTGTGAATTCGAAGATGGAATGGCATGGTTTATCGATGAACTGTTGCATGCCCACTTCATATTTGAATTTAGCTGCACGCATAAATTCGGCATATTTCTTACCAGCACCCGCTTCTTCTGCTTCAAATAAGGCTTCTATATCCTTGGGATCCTGGGGTATAGCTATTCTTTTATCTTTTCCAATAAGTTCAAACTGCGGATTTAAAGACTCCAGCGAATAAAAATCAGAAGATTTGTATCCGANNTTAAAGAGATAAATTCACCCCAGTTATAACAAGGTTTATTCACAAATTCCTGCATCCCCACTTCATATTTAAACCTGGAAGATTCCATGAATTTGTCATACTGTACAGATGCACCTTTTTCATGTTTTTCAAATAATTTTCTGATATCCCCGTTATCTTCAGGAACCTGAATTTTATCATTTGAAAATATAATTTCAAATTGTGGATCCAGTGAAACAAGATCAAAAAAATCAGAAGAACTACATTCAAAATCATTAAAGAAACTCTCAATAATATCAGGCATCCAATACCAGCTGGGGCCCATATCAAAGGTAAACCCTTCCGAGGTTTTGAATTGTCGGGCCCTTCCTCCAGGAGATTCATTTTTTTCCAATATATGAACCTCATGGCCAGCTTTAGCTGCATAACAGGCGGCGGAAAGTCCGGATATCCCTGCCCCAATAACAATTACTTTTTTTCTCTTGATTTGATTCATTGGTATATTATTACATCAATATCAAGAGCAAATATAAAAAATTAGTATAAAATAGTATATTATTATACTAATATGGTTATGCGTTTAGTGTATTAATTACCTTAATTTGCTTGATATTGATATATTAATAAACCAAAAAAGAATTGAAAGGTTTTATTTTATACTAATTTTTTCGGTGCCAATATCCAATAATTCTTGACTAGAAAGATGCATATCGTAAATCTTTTCATGGAAGAGATCCAATTTTGATAATAAATGGATCAGATGTTGTTTTTCAAGATCCGATAAATTACCGGAAACAATTTTTGTGGCCACGCGGATATTGTCCATTTGTGCGGCTAAGGCTTCTTCTCCTTTTTGGGTAAGGTGTAATAACTTGGCACGTTTGTCTTCTTTAGAGGCTACTTGGTTTACCCAACCCATCTGAATCAATCTATTGATGGTTTGAATACCTCCAGGTTTTTCTTGTTTATTTAATTTTATAAGCTCCATTTTAGTCATGGAGCCATGTGCCTTTAAGTTTATGAGAAAGATGAATTCATCTTGCGTGGAGAAATCAGATCCTTCAATAGCTGCTTTTGAATAGGACTTTGCATATCTTCCCATGTGGATGAGTAAGGTGCAGATCACACTTTCAGCAGAACGCCCTAATTCTTTTCCTTGCCAGGATGGTTCTTCCCAATATTGATCTTTTTTGGTTAACCAATCCACATATCCTTGAAGATTGGTCTCCTGGATTGGATCCAGTTTGCTGGCTTCATAAGCCGACACAGAATCCAATAGCTCATGTAGAAACTGATAATTCATACCTAAATAAATTAGTGTAAAATTATACTAAATTTGAAGATTTTAGAAATTTATAGCAATTAATCGTTAAAATGGTATAGGAATACTACATCACCTACATAAACTGGTTTATTATTTCCCTTTACATTCAACTTGGCCGTAATGGTGGCTTTTACAGTTCCTCTCAAATTCGTAATCGATTTTACAGTGGCTTCTAACTGAACCTCATCGTTTACTAAAACTGGAGCACCGAATCGAAGGTTTTCAATCCCATAATTGATCTCCATTTTTACGTTTCTCACATCAGCAATCTGCTTCCAAAGGTAGGGAATCAAAGAAAGTGTCAGATATCCATGGGCAATGGTCGATTTGAAAGGACCTTCATTTTTAGCCTTTTCTTCATCAATATGAATCCACTGATGGTCTAGTGTAGCATCCGCAAACTTGTTGATCTGTGCTTGATCGATCTGGTGCCACTGTGAAACACCCAACACCTTTCCTTCATGGGATTTGTATTCTTCGTAATTGTTAATAATGATCATGTTTCTTATAAGTATGCTGTAAATATAGAATAAAGACAGCATAATTTAAGTTTTGTTTCCTAAAGCGCGAAGTTATTAAAGTTATAATTTCTAAATAATTTATGGATTTATCTCTGTTTCCGTGTGCAATGCACATTTCCATTCTCCCTCTTCTTTTATCCATGCCGAACAGCAGGCTGCTTTTGATCGGGTAGTTTCTGCTTTTACAACATGTTCGATTTCAACTATGTAGCCAATGATCCCATAGTCATCTGAAAGCATCTGCACCTTTTCATCTGTAATGCCCACAATTTTCATCTCCATTTCCTTAGCTTGCTCAAATCCTTCCTGAAATGCCTTTTCATCCACTTCACGGACCCCATTTTTAGCAGTTAATATGCATGGAAAGTGTGTTAATTTGGTCACCGTATTCAAATCATGCGCTGCCATGGCCGCCCAATATTGTTTTTCTAATTCTAAGATTTCGTTTTTCATAGCTGTTGTGTTTTATCAATGTATGCTTATCTGTATAAAAAACAACAGCCCAGCATGCAATTAGTTTGAAATATTAACTGTTAGGATCAGCTACTATTTTGATCTGCTGGTTTTTTAATTTGATCTTCAACCAATCCGATAAACCCTTGAGTTCTCCTTCGATTACATTTTTTTTAGAAGAATGCAGGAGAACAACCTCGGCATAACTACTATCCGGATTGATGAATACCAATTGCTTTCCTATGGAAAACGGACTGATTTCGGGAAATAGGGTCGTGACTTAGGATACTTCAATAATTTGACGATCAAAAAGGTAGATATACAGATGAAAAAACAGTTGATGGTATATTAGTAGATAGCTCCGGAGAAATATGCCAGGTTTCCAATGGCCAATCCATATCCTGCGGTACACAAGGGCGGCATTAATGCTGTTGTAATAGCCACCCCGGGGATTGGATTTCCTTTTTCTTTTCGGGTAATGGCAATCCCACCAACAAGACCTCCGAAAAAGCGATCAGTACATCATAAATGTTAGGAGCTGTACGGGCGAGAAGTTCAGATTGAGCCTCTTTGAAAGGACTTAATAAAAAATAAAGAAAAGACACAAAAAGACTGACCAAAGTGGCTACCCCCCCCCAGATTTTTAGCTGATTTTTTAAGCAGATCAAAATCATAGGTTCCTAAGGAAAATTCTGCACCGACTATAGGGCCCATCAACGGTGAAATTAGCATGGCACCAATGATCACAGCTGTGGAATTTACATTTAATCCAACCGAGGCAATAACTATCGCGCAGGCCAATACCCATAAATTAGCGCCTTTGAAAGAGATATTTGCCTTGACATCTTCCATGACTTTCTCACGGGATTCCTCACCGAAATGTAGATTGAATGTTCTTAATAGTTTATTCATTGATTCCTATTTGTGCCGAAAATTAATAAAATAAATAGTATTAGGGTTTAAATAGTGCAATCTATTATAAATAATAAGATATGCAGCTACAGCGTTACTCAGAATTTTCAAAAAATCTTATTAAATGAAAATTATCTGAACGAAAAAACAACCAAAATGTTCACTTGATGATAACAGTTTAAACGTATTTAAGTAAATAATTATGGCAACTAAAACACAAGAAAAGCCTATCAAGGCAAAAGCAGATGCTGCAAAGGATTTGCAGGAATTATTCGAAGATGGATTAAAGGATATTCTGTGGGCAGAAAAAGCATTGATCAAAGCGCTTCCTAAAATGGAGAAAAATGCTTCATCCAAACAGTTACAAACCGCCATTGCAGGTCATTTAAAAGAAACTCAAGAGCACGTAAATCGTTTGGAAGAAGTTTTTAAATCAATTGGTTCAAAAGCGACAGCAGAAAAATGCGACGCGATGCAAGGTTTATTGGATGAAGGTGAAAGTATCATGAAAGAAACCCAGGAAGGTAGTGTTCGCGATGCAGGGATTATTGCTGCTGCGCAAAAGGTAGAGCATTATGAAATTGCAACTTATGGTACATTAGCGGCCTTTGCGAAGGTTCTTGGACATGAAGAAGCTCTTAAATTGTTATTGATGACCTTGGAAGAAGAGAAAGCTTGTGATGAAAAATTGACAGGATTGGCCGATACCAATTTAAATACCAAAGCAAAATAGAAAAACAGGTTTTCTGGCAAGGAGGGGAGCAGATTTACCCATTCCTCTCCTTGCCGAATTCCTATTGTTTGGTCCAGACCAATCGATCTAAATCATATCCGGCATCCTTAGCAATTTTCAGGAATTTTTGTTTCACTTGCTCTGGAATCGTTTTATTACGGGATAAAAACCAGATGTAATCTTTGCTTTCACCAAAGATCAAGGCATTCTCATAGTCTGGTTCCATCGCAACGACATTATAACCGCTATAGAAGGGACCAAAAAAGGAAACTTTTAAAGCACCTCTGTTTTCATCTCCAATGAATTTGGCTTTTCCCTCTGCTTCTTTCCATTCATTTTTGACCGTGTCAAAACCTTTGTTCAACACTTTCACACTGCCATCTTCATTTAAGGTATATTGCGCTGTAACCTGATCCATATCCTTTTCATGTTTGAAATCAAAGCGTGCAATCTCATACCATTTCCCTGAATAGGATTTAATGTTAAAATTATCCACCACCTGCACACCAGGAGGTACTTTTACCGATTTACAGGCCTGAAAGAAAAATGGGCCTACTAATAAAGCAGTTCCAACTGCAATCTTTATATATTTTGAATATTTCATGTTCATTTGTTTTATTAAAATAAATGCAACGCTATATCATTTTAATCAAGAAGCGCTAGTTTATAAACAGAATAAGCCTAACATTTGTGTTAGGCTTATTCCTTTAGATTAATTTGTATTTATACTCTAAAATCTATAAAAGATATTTAGGAGCTTAAATCGTTAATTAATCTTTATCCAGATCACTCAACCAAGTTTGTACCTCTTCGCGAGTTTTTCCGGTTTTTTCTTGAAGCTTTCCATAAAGCTCATCTTCTTTACCTTCAACATACAACAAATCATCATCAGTCCAATCTGCATACTGTTGTTTAATCTTACCTTTTAAGATGTTCCACTTTCCTTTTAAATCTAATGAGTCCATATTATATAGTTTAATTAATGTGTTACACGTTTGTTGTGCGTTCTATTATTACAACAAGCTAAACCTATTTTGGTTTTGATAAAATTAAAATTTGTTGATTTCAAACAATGTCTTTGCTATTTAGGTTCTGTAGTTATGAGCTTATTGGAATTTCGGAGAGAAGGAATTTATTGTGTGCCTGGAGGTTTCTATATTGATCCTTGGTTGCCTGTAGATCAGGCACTCATTACCCATGGACATGCCGATCATGCTCGACCCGGAATGAAGCGGTATTTATGCCATCACTTTACGGTTCCTATTCTAAAAATCCGTTTGGGGGATGATATCCAAGTTCAGGGAATTACCTATCAAGAGCGAATTACCATTAATGGAGTGGAAGTATCATTTCATCCCGCTGGCCATATTATTGGTTCTGCTCAGATCAGAATGCAGTACAAAGGGAGAGTTGCCGTCGTTTCTGGGGATTATAAGATACAGAACGATGGAATTTCTACGCCTTTTGAATTGGTTCCCTGCCATGAATTCGTGACGGAAAGCACTTTTGGTTTACCCATATATAATTGGGATTCCGTAGATGAACAAAACAAAGGCTTGCAGAATTGGGTGCAGCAGAATCAGCAAATGGGTAAAACCAGTGTTTTTGTGGGGTATTCTTTGGGAAAGGCGCAACGGATATTAAAAGCTGTTGGCAAGCTTGGGCCGATTTATGTGCATCGATCCATTGCCCGTCTGAATCAGGCATTTGAAGAATTGGATATTCAATTACCTCCTTATCATATCTTGGATTTTGAAGAGGGGATCAAACAAGTGGATCAACAGATTGTGATTGTGCCGCCCTCTTTGGTAGGAACTAATATCATTCGGAAAATACCGAACATGGCCTACGGAATATGTTCAGGATGGATGGCAGTCAGAGGAGCTAGGAGATGGCGAAGTGCTGATGCCGGATTTGCCATATCTGATCATGCGGATTGGAGTGACCTTATTCAAGTAGTTAAAGGAACCGGTGCAGAAAAAGTTTATGTGACCCATGGACAAACAGCCGTTTTTACCAAATATATCAATGAATTAGGGATTGAAGCATCGGAAATAACCACTGCTTTTGGAAAAGAAGAAGATGAAACTATAGCCTCATGAAAGAATTCGCTGTATTGATCAACCAATTGGATAGTACCAATAAAACCAACCAAAAGTTGGATGCGATATCGCTGTTCCTAAAATCAGCAGAAAATGCGGATAAATTATGGTTGTTGAATCTATTTGCCGGGAAGAGACCAAGAAGGATCGTAGGTACTAAATTGCTGCGGGAATGTTTGATCTATAAAACTGGTATTTCGGATTGGCTTTTTCAGGAATCCTATGCATCTGTAGGGGATTTGGCAGAAACGATTTCCTTATTATTGCCTCAACCAACAACCTATTTAGATTATTCCTTAAGTGAATGGATGGTTAAAATTAATGGCCTATCTGGCAAATCAGAGGAAGAGAAGAAGGAATTTGTGCTTTGGGCTTGGGACGGCTTACCGCACTTGGAAAGGTTTATTTTCAATAAATTGTTGGGCGGAAGTTTTAGGATCGGGGTTTCATCTAAAGGGATGATCAATGCCATTGCTAAGGAATATGGACTTGATGCCAATGCCGTGGCACATAGCATTATGGGGAAATGGGATTTTGAAGAATTGGATTTCGATACCCTGATCCAAGGAGGCTATTCAGACAGCAACCTCTCCAAACCTTATCCTTTTTGTCTGGCCTATGCATTGGAGAATTTGGAATCAACCATATTGAAACCTGAAGATTGGTTTGCGGAATATAAATGGGATGGAATTCGTGGGCAGGTTATAAAACGTAAAGGAGAGGTATTTATATGGTCTCGTGGCGAGGAATTGGTCACCGATCAATTTCCAGAAATTGTAGTAGAAGTTTTAAAATGGGAGGGTGATTTTGTACTGGATGGAGAAATCATAGCCTTTGCAGAAGAACAGGTTCTTAATTTCACTTTTCTACAGAAAAGATTGAACAGGAAAAATTTGACAGAAAAATTTATCAAAGAAATTCCTGTCAGCATGTATCTATATGATATTCTGGAATATAAAGAAGTAGACTATCGTCAAAGACCTATGAATGAAAGGCGAAAGTTATTGGCTAATCTATATGAAAAACATATGGATTCTATTTTCATGTTATCTCCATTGATTGAATTTTCTAGTTTGGAGGATTTGGCGAAAATAAGAAAAGATGCCCGTGATATGAATAGTGAAGGGTTGATGCTGAAGGCAAAGGATTCCATCTACCATACCGGTAGAAAAAAGGGGGATTGGTGGAAATGGAAGATTGATCCTTTAACGATCGATGCTGTATTGATCTATGCGCAGAAAGGGTCGGGAAGGAGAAGTGGCTATTATACGGATTATACCTTTGCCGTTCGCGATGGTGATAATCTGGTTAGTATAGCTAAGGCTTATTCCGGATTAACAGATAAGGAGATCCAGGAGGTGAGCCGCTTTGTAAATAAAAATGCGATCGAGAAATTCGGTCCGGTGCGAACCGTAAAACCCGAGCTGGTATTTGAAATCGCTTTTGAAGGAATCGGTTGGAGTTCCAGACATAAATCTGGTGTAGCATTACGATTCCCACGAATACTAAGGTGGCGAAAAGATAAAACTGTAGCTGATATTGATGAATTGGAAGAAGTAAAAAAAATGATTAATTAATTTAAAATAATAGACTATGAGTAACCCTAAAAAAAATCCACAAGTGAATGAAGAACCTGAAAATGTTGATCCAAATGTACCACCAAAGCAAGAATATTTGGATCAATTACAGCAGGATGCTATTCATGCAACCTTTGATTTTGATCCTACAGAAGGCGAAAAAATCATAAGACAAGGTTTGCAAGCTTGGCCAAATCTTATTGATGCTGAATTGCAAAGGTTTAAAGATCAAATTCAAAAGAAATAAAAATTAAAAGCGAAAATCTTTTCGCTTTTAATTTTTACTAAGCATTTAAAACTGTAATTTTAAACCAGAAATCACTTTAAGGTTTCTATAGCCATATAATCCGGACAAATTCAAATTTAATATACTGTTAATATTAGTTAGCTAAATTTGGATTCATTTACTTATAAAAAGCATTCGATCAACATGACCATACAAAATCAAGTTTATATTGATTTAAGGAAAGGCAGTATTCAGGCCTTTCAGGTTGTATTTGATGCTTATTCTGCTAATATCTTTAATTTAGCCTATCATATCTTAAAAAATAAGGAGCATGCCGAAGAAGTAGTCCAGGAAACTTTTCTTAAACTTTGGATGCATCGGGAAGAGCTGGATGAAGCCAAGGATTTATGGCCATATATCTATGTGATCGCTAAGAGAATCTGTTATAACCAATTGAGATCCATGAAATATGATCTGTTGGCCCAGCAAGAATTGATTAAAAATATGGCTGTTTTGGCAGAAGATTCTGCACAGCAACTTTCCGAAATCAATAAGATTCTTCAAGAATCTGTTAATCTATTACCAGAACGACAAAAACAGGTATGGATCATGAGTAGAGAAGAGGGTAAATCGCATAAAGAAATTGCAGATGAACTAGGTATTTCCCCAAATACGGTTAAGAATACGATTGTTCAAACCTTAAAAACCCTTCGTCATACCTTTAAGAAGGCAGATTATCTGTATTTTTTTATTTTTTTATTTTTCATATAGTCCTATTCCTTTCTTCGTGTGTACATAGTATAGTTAATACTTAAATTGTGCATAAGAATCGTTTCGAAGAATTAAATCAAAAATTTTTAAATAATATTATTTCCGAGGAAGAACTTCAGGAATATCTTCAGCTATTGGAGAAGCATGAAGAGCTATTCTACCAATCCTTGGACGATGTTCAACCTATAGCCAATCAACATGAATTTGACCAGGAACAGGTTTTTCAAGACTTGTTGAATCAAGTTGAAATACAAAACCCACCTAAAACCAAGCGTCTGCACTTTAAATGGATTTCCATTGCTGCTACTTTATTGATTGCATCTGGTATAGTCTATTATCTATACAGCCAAAAAGATAAATCATTAAATAATAAGGATGTACCTGTATTAGCTAATGTAAAAAGCAAGGTTTTCCCTCAGCCTTTGCATGAAAATGCGGCTATACTATTGGCTGATGGAACCGAGGTAGCATTGGAGGATGTATCAGAAAAAGGAATGGAACATGATGGGGTGGAGCTTTCCAAAACAGCAGATGATATGATCAAAGTATCCTTTAGCAAGAGTTTAGCTCATGCCAACAAATCCTTCCACGAATTCAGAACAGCAAAGGGTACCAGTTATAATCTTCAACTTCCAGATGGCTCCAAAGTTTTTCTAAACTCAGGTTCCGTTTTTAAAATAAGTGCTGAATTTAACGAAGAAAATAGGAACAGTGAGCTCTCCGGAGAAGCCTTCTTTGAAGTTGCACACAATCCTGAAAAACCATTTTTGGTGAAGACGAAAGATTATCAAGTTAAAGTCTTAGGAACCCAATTCAATGTGAAAAGTTACCCAACCGCCAAACAATCAAAAACCAGTCTATTAAAAGGCAGTGTACAAGTGAATTCATCGAAGGCGGCCTTAATGCTGAAACCAGGTGAACAAGCAAATGGACGTGCTGGAAATGGGATTGAAAAAGTGAAAGCAAACTTTCGCGAAGTCCTTGCCTGGCGCGATGGGTATTTTAGGANNACATGAATTGGTACAACATTAAGGATGTTGTTTATGAATTTAACAGTGAAGAACATTTTACAGGTTCTATTGTGCGCAGCCGCAGTTTGCAGGATGTGCTTCATGGAATGGAAAAGATATCGAACCTAAAATTTGAAATTAGAGAAGGGAGGGTGTTCGTAAGAAAGTAGTTGTGAAAGAGAAAGATACGGAAGGGCGGCCACCCTCCCGTGTTTTGCATGGATAAAATCCTTATTAGCAGTAAATTATTTACCCAATACTAATCAAATGTATTATTTTTTTACTAGAAATCCCTATTCGACAAAAATAGGACTAAACAAACTTTTGTTAATTATGAAACTGGTTTCGTTGTTGTTACTTGGGACCATGCTACATGTGAGTGCTTCGACCCTCGGTCAGAAGATCAGCATTCGTGCCAAGCAAGCAACCTTACAGGACATTTTACAGGATATTCAAAATCAAACGAATTACGACTTTCTTTATAGCAATAACCAAGTCAGCAACCTGAAAAGGATGGACGTTTTTGTGGAAAATAAAGATCTTAAGGAAGTCTTAAAGAAGGTGTTGACCCCTAATGGACTGGTATTTTTCGTGGAGAACAATATGGTACTCATTAAAACCCGTACCGAGTTGAGCAGTAATCCTGAATCGATTCAACGAGTTATTGAAGGGTATGTCAAGGATGAACAGGGTCAAGCCATTACGGGCGCATCGGTATCATTATTGAACAGCAACCTGGCAACAGCCTCCGATGAAAAGGGTTATTTCCGGTTAAGCAGTCCAACAGCATCGGCATCCGTGGTTATCACAGCCATGGGTTATGTAAGCCAGACTATCGAAGTTTCCGGAACTTCTCCCTTGAATATTGTGTTGAAGGAATCCGTTAGTGGCTTAGATGAAGTTGTTGTGGTTGGATATGGCATCCAAAAGAAAGCAAACCTAACAGGCGCGGTCTCTCAGATCAATGCCGAGGATATTGCCTTACGTCCTGAAGCCAATATTGCAACTACCCTACAGGGTTTAATGCCTGGATTGAACATACAGATGAATAATGGTGATCCATCCACGACGCCCGACATCAATGTTCGTGGATTTAACTCCATTAATGGTGGAAATCCATTGGTGTTAATTGATGGAATAGAAGGGAATATCACCCGCGTAAACCCGAATGATATAGAGAGTGTAACGGTTCTTAAAGATGCATCTTCGGCCTCTATTTATGGAGCTCGTGGCGCATTTGGTGTTATTTTGATCACTACCAAAACCGGAAAGGCGGGAACAACTTCTGTGACCTATACCAATAACTTCGGATGGACTTCCCCAACTGCACGTACGGATTATATTTCCGATCCTTATGTCTATGGAAAAACGGTTGATGCTGCCCTTTTTGGATACAACGGTTCTTCGTATACCAATTACAATGAAATGGATTGGGAGACGATCAAAATGGTGGCGAATGGAGAAATTGAACCTTTCCATGAACTACAGGCCGATGGATCCTATAAATTCTTCCATAAATCCAATTGGTGGGATCATATGTTCAAAAAACAGCAGGCCTCTAGCTTCCATAATATTGCTATTTCAGGTGGTACAGAAAAGCTGAAAGGTTATCTTTCTGGTCGTATATTCGAACGTGAAAGCATCAATAACATTAATAATGATGCCAATATGGATCGCCAGAATCTAAAGGCCAATTTGGTTTTTACACCTAATTCCTGGTTGGAAATCTCGAACAACATCCAGTTCATCAATGAAAAAGATAAGGATTATGGTGGTTATTCCAATGGTTTTGGAGGTTTGTGGAGTACGACAACTTGGTATAACCTCATGGCATTTTATCCAATTATGGTAGATGGTGTACCGACTGATATTGGTACAGGTACTGGTGGACAAGGGGGTAATGCAGGATTACATTCGGGTAAGACCTGGCGATTGTTCAATAACGAGGAGTTTACCAATACCTTTCGGGTGGTTGCAAAACCTTTAGAAGGCCTACAGATCAACTTCGATTATAGCAATAGGATTGAAAACACAGCGCGTAGTTTCCGTTTAAACCCATTTAATTATTTAGCTGGAAACAGGTTGGATTTCCGTACGGTAGGATTGAACCGATTGACGGAATATAGATGGAAGGACAAGTATAACGCGCTCAACTTATTTGCCACTTATAATAAGACATTTGCCGACAAACATAATTTGAAATTGTTGGCCGGTTTTAACCAGGAGCAGTTCGATCGGGACCGTGTAGCCACAACTGCTGATGATCTGTTGATCGAAGACCTTTCCAACCTTTCCTTAGCTACTGTGATGAACAGTATTTCTGGTTCAGCGACTAACTGGGCTATTCAAGGATATTTTGGCCGTTTGAACTATGATTTCGATAATAAATATTTACTGGAAGTAAATGCCCGTTATGATGGTTCTTCTCGGTTTCCATCCAATAGCCGTTGGGGATTATTCCCATCGGTCTCTGTAGGATGGCAAGTGGACAGAGAGGCCTTCTGGGAGCCTGTTCGTCATTATGTTTCCTCCTTAAAATTCAGAAGTTCCTATGGTATGTTAGGAAACCAAACCGTAGATGTAAATACCTTCAAGGAATTGATGAATGTAGGAACTTCGGAATGGTTAAATAACGGTCAACGCTTGATTTTTGCTTCTGTACCGGGGCCATTGCCAAACGTGGTAACTTGGGAGAAAACAAAAAGTTTCAACATTGGAGCCGACCTAGGTTTCCTGAACAATAAATTATTGCTGAACTTGGATTGGTACCGAAAAAATGTAGAAGGCATGTATCTTCCAGGCGAACCATTACCGGCTGTTTTTGGAGCCAATGAGCCAAAGGAAAATTATGCCTCCTTGCGAAATGATGGTTATGAAATCGCCATTACTTATCAAGATAAATTTGAATTAGCAGGAAGTCCATTGCAGTTTAATGTGACCGCCAATGTAAGTAATTTCAAAGGCATCATTACCCGATACAATAACCCGAATGGTTTATTGAGCTCGTACAATGAGGGTGAACGTTTGGGAGACATCTGGGGTTACCGAATTGCTGGTCAATTCCAGACAGATGAAGAAGCTTTAGCTTACCAAAATTCTTTTACAAACCCAGGAAACAGTCTTTCGCAGGTTTACAATGATATCCTCAATGTGATGCAGAATAGCGAGTGGAATCACCTACGTGCTGGAGATATCAAATACCTTGACCTGAATGGCGATGGAAGAATTGACAAAGGTCAGAATACTCTTGCTGACCATGGCGATTTGGAGCGCATCGGGAATTCCATGCCTAAATTTCCATTTGGATTGAATTTGGGCATGCGCTGGAAAAGTATCGATATGGGAATAGCCTTAGCTGGAGTAGGTAGTCAAGACTGGTATCCAACCGGTGATCTGTACTGGGGTCCTTATCAACGTCCTTACCTTTCCTTTATCCGTAAGGATTTGGTAGATAATGCTTGGCGCCCTGATAAAACCGAGAACACCTATCCACAGATTTACCGTGGTTATTCATCCCTGCAATCTGGCCGATCATTATATGAGTTGAACGATTATTATTTAACGAATGTTGGATTCTTACGCGTTAAAAACCTGAGCTTGGGTTATACTTTCCCACAAGCTTGGACCCAAAAAGCAAAAGTGGATAAACTTAGGGTATTCTTTAGCGGTGAAAACTTATTTACCTGGAGTTTCGGGGGCTTGACCAAGTACTTGGATCCGGAGCAAGCTGGTTCAACGGTGGATTATTCTTCGCCGGCAACAGCGGATGATCGTGGTGATCTGCGTTCCTATCCGATGGGAAAAACGGTTTCTTTTGGTGTCATGTTAACTCTTTAAGCTGAAAACATCATGAAAAAAATGACGATAAAATATTATATATATGCTGCTGCAAGTGTTTTCTTGCTGGGATCCTGTAATAAGGATTTCCTAGAGCGGCCATCAGAAGATCAAGTAGAAGCGCCATATTTCTTTAATACGCCAAAGGATTTGGAAGTGGCGACCAATGATTTTTATACCATGTTGGCAACCACATCCGTCTATGCGGAAGATGCTAACTCCGATAACTTAATGCCTTTGAACCCTGCCGATAAGATTAAAGGGAATAGGATTGTTCCTGTTGCCAGCGGTAGTGGGGGCTGGTCTTGGGGGAATCTTCGGAAGATAAATTATTTTCTGGAGAATTTCCATAAAGTAGCCGATGAAGGCGCAAAAGCGAGGTATGCAGGGATTGCGCGCTTTTTTAGAGCCTACTTTTATTACGACAAAGTGAAGACTTTTGGCGATGTGCCTTGGTACGGCAAAGTCTTATCTGCAAAAGATCCAGATCTATTCAAAGGAAGAGATTCCCGTTATTTGGTTATGGATTCCATCATGGCTGACTTGGACTATGCCATTGAGCATATTCCCGCGGAGAAACAGGTGAATCTAGTAACCAAGTATACAGCCATGTTATTGAAATCTAGGGTGGCATTATTTGAAGGGACCTTTCGGAAATATCATAAACTGGAGGGAGCAGAAAAATTCCTGAACGAAGCAGTTGAAGCTTCCCAAATGTTGATCAATTCATCGGCCTATACCTTATATACGGATGGAGGTGCAGCCGCGGCTTATAGAAATCTTTTTGCCCGCGATAAACAGGATGCCGTAGAAACCATTTTGGCCGCTGATTATGAATTGGGCCTAAAGGTCCATAGTACGGCTTATAATTTTACCTCTGCTACTTCAGGTTCTTATGGATTGATGAAGGATGTGGTGAACAGCTACCTGATGAATGATGGTTCCCGTTTTACTGATAAGGCCAATTATCAGACCTATTCCTATTTTCAGGAGATGCAGAACAGAGATCCGAGGTTGACACAGACTACCGCAGGACCAGATTTTAGGGTCAACGGCGAATCGAAAAATGAACCTGTAACCTTGAATATCACAACTACTGGTTACCGCCTGATCAAAGCGCTTCCCAATAGAGCGCAATGGGCAACCGGAGCCTCCATATTTGATATCATCATTTTCCGCTTTGCGGAGGCATTATTGGTCAATGCGGAAGCGAAAGCAGAGCTTGGAACATTAACCCAAGCAGATTTGGACAATACCATCAACAGATTAAGAGCGAGGGTGAGTATGCCTAATTTGAATTTGGCGCAAGCAAATGCCAATCCCGATCCTTATTTGGTACAAATGTATCCGAATGTAGAAAATACGGCTAACAAAGGGGTTATTCTTGAAATCAGAAGAGAAAGAAGGATTGAAATGTTCAATGAAGGTTTACGTTGGGATGATTTGATGCGTTGGAAAGAAGGGAAGAAAGTAACCAAGCCTATGGTCGGGGTTTATTTCTCCGGATTAGGAAGCCATGATTTTACAGGCGATGCCGTTCCAGATGTGTTTTTACATACGGGTAGTACTTCGGGGGCTCCTTCATCCATCACTTCCTTTATCAATGTGAACCAAAGGACCTTAAGAAATCCATTGACCGGACAACAGAATTCGACATCAGGAAATTTAGATCCATTCCCTCAAGGAGGAGTTTTCGATGAAGAAAGGGATTACTTTGCGCCACTGCCTTCCGAGGATTTGATTTTGAATAAAAACCTAGTGCAAAACCCAGGATGGAAGTAATATGAAAAAGTTTAGTTATTTGTTCGTTTTATTTTTAAGCCTCTCCGTCTTTTTAGGAAAGGTAGAAGCTAAGGCTCCCAAATTTCCAATTGGTTATGCCCTGGATTTCCAAAAAATTACCGATGAAAAGATGCAATACATCAAGAGTTTGGGGATCAATTACATTGAACTTGCAGGGATTGGAGCCATGTTGGAAAAAAATCTACAATCTACTGATGTGGCAAACTCGTGGGCTTCCAAAATGAAAGAAGTTGCGGCCATACTAAAACGAAACAAGATAAAGGTCTGGTCTATCCACATGCCCTTTAGTGTGCATTTAGACATTTCTCGAACAGATGAAGAAGGAAGATTACGCGTGATGGAAGCGCAAAGGAATGTGCTACAGGANNCCTGTAAAAGCAGAGATTATCCTATTCCATCCTTCTTTTTATTTGGGACTGAATGAACGCAGCGAACGAAAAGCCCAACTTCAGAAATCAGTAGCCTACTTGAATAAAGAAGTAAAAGCCATCCGTTCGACTATGGTGGTAGAGAATATGTTGGGGCCTTCCTTAACCGTCAATGGACGAGAAAGACCTTTAATGCGTACCGTGGAGGAATGTTTAGAAATTTTTCAAGGCTTCCCTAAAGATGTAGGCTTAGCAGTTGATTTTTGTCATATCGCTGAACCTCAACATTTATTGGCAGCATTTGGATCTCGGGTAAAGACCCTGCATGTTTCCAATGGTGACGGCACAGCAGAACACCATTATCTACCTTGTGATAACAGAGGAAAAAACGACTGGAACAGCATTTTTGCCACTCTGGAAAAGATCAAGTATAAAGGCGTCTATATGCACGAATGCAAATACAATGATGAAAAAGAAATTGTTGATTGCTACCAGACCCTTTGGGATGCCTATCAAACGAGTTTAACTATTAAAAAGTGAAATAATGAAAAGTATATATAGTCATCTGCTGATTATAATGGTTCTTTTTGGATTTTCTGCCTGTAAAAAGGATAAGGAATCTTTTGAAGAGAAATTAATGGCAGGTACGGAAATGATGGAGGTGGGAAGTAAAACAGGAAAATACCAATTTGATGTCCTTTCCAATTCCAATATGCAGTTGGAGTCCGATGTAGCTTGGATTATATTGGATACGACCGAACTTGAAAAGGGAAAGCGTAAGGTTATTTTCGAGGTTCAAGCCAATGAGGATGATGAACGATCGGGGATAATTACGGTTCGTATCAACAATGAGCTTTCTAAACAGGTCCTCGTGAGCCAAGAATCAGGAAAGGTACCGGTTTTCTTTGTAAGTCCTAAAGGAACGGGGGATGGCTCTTCTTGGGAAAGTCCTTCCACTTTCCATGCAGCCATGGAAAAACCTACCACAGGCAGTACGGTTTATATGATGGAAGGTACCTATACGCCGGCTAGAACCATTCGTAATGGAGAGGCTGCAGAAGAGTCCGATAAAACGTTTGAAATCAATAAGAATATCAGTGTGATTGGTGGTTTTTCAAAAGACGCCAGTATTGGTGCTAAACCTAATGCAGCGATGTACAAAACGATTCTTGATGGACGATTTGCAAGTGGAAAACAAGCATTCCATACGGTTACAGTGACTGCTGCTAAAGAAGCGGGTTCTCAGGTTTACATCGAGGGCTTGGTTATAACAGGAGGAAATGCAACAGATAGAAGTACCAATATTTCCATAAACGGACTTAATTTTAGTCGCGGACAAGGAGGAGGAATGGCCATTGGTGGTTCACAGGTACATTTGAAAAATGTGGAAATTATTGAAAACAAAGCAACCGCAGATAAAGGAACTGTTGGTTTTGCTGCTGGTATGTATGCTTTTGGTTCTGCGAATGTGATCATGGAAAATTCAAAGGTTAATAATAATACCAACACCGGAAATAATGGTGGAGGGGTATGGATGCATACATCAAATTTAACCGCGTATAACTCGCAGTTCAATAAAAATAATGCAAAAGGAACTGCCGGTGGTGTGCATGGCTATCCAAATGCTAAAATTGTTCTTTATAACTCCGAAGTGAATCAGAACAGTAATACTTCCTATGGTGCAGGTTTATATCTAAGGGAAAAATCTACCGGGATCTTGGTCAACTGCTTATTGGTTGGAAATACAAGTAACTCCAAAAATGGTGGTGGTGCAGTGATGCTCTATGATGATTGTAAAATTGATATCATCAGCTCAACGATTACAGGAAATGAGATTCCTGGACCTGGAGCAGGGGTGTACAGACGTTCTAAAGTGAACAATTTAACCATCATCAACTCGATTATTTCCGGTAACAAACAAGATGCAACTTCAACCGATGTGGATGCATATACCGATAATGCTGGAATAGCGCCAGTGATCAAGAGCTCTGCCATTGCCGCTCAGGTATATAGCGAAGGTGGCTCAGTCGCTTCAGGACTTTCCTTTAATTCAGTAACCATGCTAAGTGCGCAATATTTACCAATCAGTGCTAATAATCCAGCTTTAACACATGGTTTAAATAGCAGTTCTTTAACAGCTATAGGACAGACATATAGCCCTTTTTTGGAAGAGCAGATCAAAGCCGATAAAAATGGAAATGAACGTACTGATAAAATCATGGGTGCATTAATAAAATAACATGAAAAAAATTGCTATAAGCATATTTCTGAGCATAATCAGCCTAACTACCGTTTTCTGTCATTCCAAGACCATTATGTTGGTCTTGGGATCGGCAGATCCTAAAGTATTGGATGAACGGATACAGATTGCTTTGCGATTATATAAGATCCAATCCTTCGACGACATTATTGTTTCTGGCGGCTGTGCCGCCCATGGATCGAATATTTGTGAGGCCAGTAGGATGTATGATCAGATGATCGCAAGTGGAATCCCTGCGGACAAAATCCACAAAGAGGAAAATGCAAAGACTACGGTTCAGAATTATATTTTCAGCAGGGCATTGAAAAATGCATCAGGTGAAAAAATAATGCAGCCTGGAGATACGGTTTTTGTGGTTTCTAATCATTGGCATGCCATCTCGGTTGCCGCTCGTTTAGAGAAATATGATGGGGTAGTGGCCCGATTCTTTATAGAAGGTTCCCAACAACCCAAGGAATCCGATAAGCTCGACTATGTCAATATTTTTAATGGCGAAATCGATAATGATAAATTTATTGCCAAAGGCACTTGGTTAACTCCTGACGCCGTATGGTCAGTTAAAGATTCGATTTACTATCTAATGGGCAACCTGCTCTATGTCAGTAATCTTGAGAACAGTTCCTGTACTGTTAAGAAATTAAGTTCAGATAGAGAAATAATAAAAGGGTTAGATCTGGAAAAGGACTTACATTTTATTGATGACGGGAAACAATGGTTGATTTGGGATGGAGCGAAGTTTCTGACAATGGATAAAACATCTGGCAAACAAGGTGCATCAATCGCTTGGCATGACCTGTTGAGGAATGCCCCGGAATCATGGAAACATGCCATGAATACTGGTTTTATCCAAGATGGGACTTTATACCTCTTTTCAGACTCCAGATTACTTATTGCCAAGAAAAAAGGAAAATACTTTGATGTGGAAACTGAAACATCGGTAGATCAGTATTTTAAAAATTGGCCATTTGGATGGGGAAAAGGAAATGTTAATGCTGCTTCTATAGACCAAGAAACCCATGAGATTCAGCTTTATAGAAATATGGAAGTCTTAACCCTTGACCTTAAACAAAGAACCGTAAAACAGGTGAAGCCTTTACGCTTAAAATGGGTGAATTATTAATAAAACAACCAAGACATGAAAAAACTTAATTTAATATACTACTTCATCTTCCTTTTGATTTTCACTTCATGTGAAAAGAATGATGGAACCCAATTACCATACGATTATTCCCAGCAAGAAACCCTTGGTCTTCAGGAAACATTGGAAAAAGCCGATTGGAAAACCAAGCAGGTGGTTGATGGGATAACGTGGAAACATGTTCAATTTTCGCAAATTTTTGAATCTAAGCAATATATCAATATGTTCGAAATCGATTTGACCAAAGGTTTTGATATTGAAATTCCCTATGTAAAAACAGGCTTTTTGAAAACGAGTGACGCAGCCACGAGAGCGAATGCATTAGTTGCTTTTAATGGTTCTTATTTTAACACTAGTGTTGGTGGCTCGACTGTATTCTTTAAATATGATAATGTGGTTCAAAATCAAACCGTAAATGGTTTCAATCCTTATCGTGAAAACGGAGCAATGGTTATTGATGCCTCCGGAAAACCTAAGATTATTTTAAAACCAAGTTCTGGATGGAATTCTGTGGCAGAACCGATTGCATTGGCTGGCGGACCTCTTTTGATTCAGAATGGGGAAGAACTGTCGCAATTGAATGTGGATTTCAATACAGCCGNNACAGCTAGACATCCTCGTACGGCCGTAGGGATTACCGCAGATCAAAAAATGATTGTGCTGGTGGTCGATGGTCGTTCCTCCCAATCGCAAGGCTTGACTATTCCGCAATTGTCTTCTCTTATGAAAGCATTAGGATGTGTTTCTGCTGTTAATTATGATGGTGGTGGATCGAGCACGGCTTGGGTGAAAGACGAAGGAGTGGTTAATTTTCCATCGGATAACGGAAAATTTGATCATGAGGGTGAACGTGCTGTGGCTACGGTATTTACTGTGAAATAAACTCTTCAATTGGTTTAGATGGAAGTGTTTTCACCTTCATCCAATAAAAGGCGCAAGTTTAGATTTGCGCCTTTTCATATTTTATGAACCTAAATGACTGATTATTTGTATATTAATAAGATGTAAGTTAAGTATACCTAAAAAATATAACCATGAATAAAATCACCTATTTCTTGATCATACTTTTTGGTCTTTTGGTTTCAAGTTGCGAATATGGCGCTTCTACAAAAGAAACCAAAGAATATGACACCTTAGTGGATATCTTTCAAAAGTCGGAAAACCTACTGATTCAGTACCGGAAAATGAAGCAGGAAGAAGGGAAAGACAGCATTGATTTACAAGATTACGCTTATAAAACATTTAAAAGTGAATCTCCCGAATTAGTGAATAATACCAAAAAATACAAAGAGGGTTTATGGAGATTACTTATTGATGATGATATTCAAAAAGATGCAAAAACCAATGAAGATATTGCTTTGCTTCTGTTTAATTTGGATAGTAAAGACTTTTTAGAATCTAAAGAAAAGGTATTTTCCTATTATAAGGAAGATAAGATTGATTTTGGTCTTTTGAAACTGATGTTAATGCCTAACGGCATGGTTAAAGGATTTAAAGATGATTCGGATATCATGCAGGATACGGAAAAATTTAATCAAAAGGTATCGAAACATTTGGCTAAGGGTAGTCAGGAGGAACAGGAATTAGCCAAATTTTTATCCAATAGGTAATAATTACTTGGGGTAATCGTTAGTTTTGTGATATACTATTTACCATTGAAAACTAACTATATATGTTCAAATCCATTCTTTCTATTTCTTTACTAGGATTATTAAGCATCTCCCAAGCATTTTCTCAAAATTCCTTTGTTTCCTCTCCAAAATTAGCGAAGCTACAACCTAAGATTGATAGTATTTTGTCGAAATATGATGCTAAAGTAGGTGTAGCGATTCATAGCCATGATCTTTCGGATAGTTTGATTGTTAATGGTGATCATCGCTATCCATTACAGAGTGTATATAAATTTCATTTAGGGATAGTTATTTTGGATCAAGTGGATAAAGGAAAGCTTTATATGAAACAACCTTTGGTCTTTAGCAAGGAAACGATGAATACGGAGCTTTATAGCCCGATTAAGGATGCACATCCTAATGGGGTTACTATGCGATTAGATGAGGTTTTGTTTCATACCATTGCAGAAAGTGATAATATTGGTTGTGATGCGATGTTTGACTTATTGGGAGGTCCAAAAGTAGTGGACACTTATTTTAAAAAGCTTGGATTTAAAGATCAGAATATAGCTTATACAGAAAGGGTGCAACAGGCAAAATGGGATATTCAGTTTGAGAATTGGACCACTGTTTCGGCGGGTAATCATATCATGCATGCTTTTTATACCAATGATGATCAATTACTTTCTAAAAAATCGTATAATTTTCTTTGGGATAATATGAGAAAAACGAGTACTGGACCTAATAGGATAAAAGGTTTGCTGCCAATGGGGACAGTCGTTGCGCATAAGACGGGTACTTCGGGAAGAAATAGGCAGACCGGGGTGACTGCAGCCATTAATGATATTGGTGTTGTTTCGCTTCCGGATGGAAAGGTTTTTTACATTAGTGTGTATGTAACGGATTCGAATGAAGTGGGGGAACCTAATGAAAGGATTGTTGCGGAGGTTTCTAAAGTTGCTTATGATGCCTTTGTGGAATAAAGTAGTTTGATAAGATCGTAGAATGAGATTGTTGAATAAGATTATTTGATAAGATTTTTGAATAAAATTGTTCGCTTGGATGAAGGCTGTTTTAGTCGAATTGCATGTGAGTTTTAAGTGAGGTGTAAGTGNNAAGTCACTTACACCTCACTTATAATATGCTTACACCGAGTATATATTTCGAACAAATACCCGTCATTGCGAGGAACGAAGCAATCTTTCGATTAGTGTAAAGATTGCTTCGTCGTACCTCCTCGCAATGACGGGTAAAGTTCCTCGCAATGACGGGTAAAGTTCCTCGCAATGACGGGTTATTCATTCATCAACCTAACAGCTGACAAATAAAAGAACCCAGTTCCATTATTATTATTTTCTCCTGCGGTTACAGTAACCGTAATCTTACCATTCGCATCAGGTATAACTCCTTTAGCTACCACAATCTTATTGGTATTACTTGAAGTGTTTAAACTAACAGCAACCTCATTCATACCTTTACTGATATACATCGTTTCCCGATTATCAGAAACACTACCACGCGAACCAAAGAACGAAAGATTATAAATCAAGTTTTTATCCAATCCAGAAATTTCAAATACCGATTGCTTGATGGTCATTCCACCAAATGCAGCTTTCGAATTTCCGAAATAAGAATATTTCGATACATTACTAGGCATGTTCAATGGAGTAACGGTGGCAGTAGGTCCATCTGCATTAACGCCATTAAAACGCTCAGTGATGGATAATTTCATCCCTGTATACGACCCAAGACTATCTTTCAATCCCACAGATGTTCCTGCAAGGAAAGAACTAATCTGGTTCCATCTTTCAGAAGCAGCATTATTACCGAAATCCAATAATACTGCACTGGCCAAAGGACCACCCGATCCACCTTGGAAATCTGTCATGGTAGTCACTTCAAATGGCTTTAATACCGCGAAATGCGCTGCATTTTGAGCAATACTAGCCTCAAAAGCAGAAACTGCAGCAGGCTTATAGGTCATGCCAACGGAGGATTGCCCAAAAAGGGTTTCGAACCAAGTCCATGCCGCCAAATATCTACCCAAAGGAATTTTTAAATGGTAACCATCTCTTGTCCAATCATCACCAATAACAGAAGTACGACCATTTTGTATGGCTGTTCCTGCAGGAACAATAATATCTATAGGCACAATATCCTTCACCTTTTGGGATACATTGACTATAGCCTCATACATTTTCATTTGATCTTTGCCGTAATTCGCAAAACCTGAATGGGTAGAGGTCTTCGCATATGCCCATGTTTGATGATAAATGTATTTGACGTTTTGGTTCAATACATTTTCTTTAACATAGTTAAAAACAACCGGTAATGAATTCTGAATGGTTTCCAATTGACCAGAATTTTGACTAACCTGTTGAAAGGAAACATAATCCCAATGTTCATCCTTTAAGGCTGTCAATATGGAAACTTTTGGATAGTTTTTCTTAGTTCCATCTAAAGAAATTTTTCTATACTCATAGGAAGAGGCATTCCTTTCCACATTGCTTTGATGCAATTCCATGGATGCTGCGCCGATATACAGGTTTCCTATGATAACCTGTTTGCCGCTTTCTTTCGCCAATTGGTATAAATGTTCTTCTACGGCATCTTCAGAAAAGCTGTTCCCGATAGCTAATATCCGGATGACGCCATCGTTTGACCCACCTTGAATTCCCGTCAAATCAGCAGGAGGGATGTCGTTCGGATTTCCATCACGCTTACAGGAAACGACTACTGTTAAGAGGACCAAAACCGCTAAGCAGTGTTTGATCTGTTGATATATTGTGTTCATTGTAATTTGCATTTAATTTGAAATGGAATTAATAACCAGGGTTTTGGGTCAAAACACCTTTACTTAAATCGATCTGTGTTAATGGAATTGGCAATAGCACATCCCTTAAATTGGAAAAGTTTGTTTTTCCAGCAGCATGTAATGCAGTTTGTGCTGTTCCCCATCTTACCAAATCAAAGAAACGATCATGTTCCATCGCCAATTCAATGCGCCGTTCATGACGAATCCTATCTCTTAATGTAGCTTGATCTGTAGCTGTAACATCCGCTAATACCCCAGCTGCAGCACCTCTGCGAGCTCTTGCACGGATTTCGTTCAGTGCCGTTCTTGCCTCTTCTGTTTTTCCCAATTCATTGGCAGCTTCAGCATACATCAATACGACATCAGCATAGCGAAGGATACGCACATTCATCCACCAACATCCTCTACTGATGGTATTCCTTAAATTTGGAGATCCCAATACCTTGTGATTATATCGTGGGTTCGGAACATCAGCAGGATAAATAGGCATATTTTCACCAAACACCGTTTTGTTGGTCGTTGTGGTGGTACTTGAATAAAGAATAGTTCTTTCCTTACGAGGGTCTCCAGGTTCGTAAGCTGCTTCTAGGGCTTCACTTGGGGTATTCCATCCCCAACCTAAATTCCAGTTCCCCGCACCTCGAACCCCTTGAATACTGGCATATTGTATACCATTGTCCTGTGTTACTGAAGGGGAGGCGGTAGCTTGGATTTCAAACACCGATTCTGCACTATTTTCACCCTCTTCGGAGAAGATCTTACTGTAATCGGTATTTAGGTTATATCGACCTGAATTTCGCACAGCGTTTGCCGCATCATAGGCCTGTTGCCATTTCTTTTGGGTTATATATACCTTAGCTAAGATTCCATTCGCTGCGCCACGCGTCACGCGACCAATAAATTGGGAATCCCAAGTATCTGGAAGGTATTGAATAGCAAAATTCAGGTCCTCTTCAATAAAAGCATAGATTTCAGCCGCAGTACTTTGAGGTACATTGCTTTGGCTAGCTGCATCTTCAAATAATCGGTCGATCTTAGGAACGCGTCCAAAAAACCTCACCAGATTGAAGTAAGCATAAGCCCTTAAAAATCTTACTTCCGCTTTTCCTTGAAGTTTTAAGGCTTCATCAGCAACTACCGTGGTATTGCTATCGATTTCTTTTAAGGCCGTATTGCATTTGGTGATCAAGCCATAATGTCCGGTCCAAAGGGCATTTGCACGACCAGAGTTTGTTTGTATAGGGAAATTATCCATAGCAATGACATCGGCACCACCATCAGATGCTGTACTCCCTTTGTCGGCATCATCCGATCGAATGGAGGTGGCATTGATAAATCCATCCACATGTACACTATAGGATCTTAAATCTTTATAAGCACCGAAAATATACTGATCATAAGGACTTCCTCCTGTAGGCCAAGGATAATTATCTTCGGTGTAGGAACCTTGAGGTTGAGTATCTAAGAATTTTGAACAACTGCTAAATAGGAAAGCGGTTGTACAAAGTGTTATCGCGATTTTTACATAATTTTTCATAACATTTCACATTTAGGAATTAAAAATTCAAGTTGACCCCAAAAGTATAAGTCGATGGTACGGGGTATGAACCATTATCTAAACCACCTGCAATAATGCTGGAAATAGCGGCTTCAGGGGAGTATCCCGTAACCTTACTCCAAGTCTTTAAGTTCTGTGCATTCACGAAAACCCGTGCCTTTTTGATAAAGGAGTTTCCTAATAGACGCTCACCGAAATTATAACCCAATTGAACGGTTCTCAACCGGAAATAATCTCCTGGTTCTAAGAAATAATTGCTGAACTTGAAGTTGTTACCACGACTGTTGTCAACGATTGGCTCTACATTGCTGGTACCTGGGCCTGTCCATGCATCCAAGCGGTTGGTTTCGTAATTTAATGGTGCGAAAGTATTGGTCTTACGAATCGCATATATTTTATTACCTGCTACACCTGCACCTTCAATCTGAAGATCAAATCCTTTATATCCCAAGGTAAAATTGGCTCCGAAGTTATGTGGAGGGAATGGAGTGCCAAGATAGGTCCTATCATTATCATCGATAATGCCATCGCCATTGGTATCTTCAAAAATGATATCTCCAGGTAAGGAATTGTTCCAAGCTGGTCTACTGGTAACTTCATTCACCGTTTGATAAATCCCCAATTGTTTGAATCCGTAAAAGTATCCGATGGAATGACCAGTCTCTGTTCGGTTAGCACCATTATTTCCTAAAATCTGGAAATTAATATTATCTCCAATGGAATTTACCACATTCTTGTTGTAACTGTAGTTTACATTCAGACCGTATTTCCAATCCCCAAAGGAGTTGTTCCATCCCATAGAGGCTTCAATACCTCGGTTGGTGATCTTACCTAAATTGGTAAAATAGGTGCGGGTTTCATTTGGTAAAGGAACTGCAGTCAGAATATCAGTCGTTGTTCTATCGTAAAGATTGATCTCTGTGCTCAATTTATTGTTGAAAGCTTTGATTTCCAAACCTAGGTCCATTCCTCGGACGATTTCCCAGTGAAGGTTAGGGTCAGGAATATAGGCCGCTTGTAAGGCCGTATAAACATTGTCGCCAAATATGGCTGTATTACCATTGGATAGGCCAGGGAGGTAAATATTATCCGCAATACCATTGGAATTTCCGATCTTACCCCAAGCAAAACGCAATTTCATGAAATTGATTTTTTCTACATTGGAGAAGAATTCCTCCTCTGATACCACCCATCCCACACCTACGGAACCGAAAGTTCCCCAACGGTTCTTGGGAGCGAATTTGGATGATCCATCCCGACGAACAGTTGCATTTAAAAGGTATTTATTTTGATAAGCATAACTCGCTCTTAAAAATCCACCAACCAAGGTGTTTTTTGCACCAGCACCAGAATAGGATCCATCTGGATTCGTCTGTTGGTTGATGATGTTCAGATACCATAAATCAGGATTGTCAGGAACATTATTGGTGGTATCCCTACGAGACCCTCTTAATGAGGTGTTATCATTATATACCGTTGTAAAACCGGCAACTGCACTTAAACGGTGGTCGTCGTTAAAGGTTTCCTCAAAGGTAAGCGTATGATCCTGTTGGAATCTTCTAAACTCTNNTTGGCTAACCGCTGTTTTCTGCATATCATCGTAAAACAATTGGTTAGCTCCGCCAAATTCTCCCAGATACATGAAATTGTAGGGTAGTGGGGTATATCCTCTGGAATTATTGAAACCTAAATCGGTATACACGGTGGATTTCCATTTTAAGCTTTCCAATATCTTAATTTCTGCAAATAAACTACCGACAAAACGATAACCTCTGGTAAGATTTTTACCGTCCAATCTGTTCAATGTTGCAATAGGATTACCAACTTGCGCGCGTTGAAAGCTTGGCATGGCATTATAGGTGTTTTCATCAAACATCACATCTACCACCGGAGCCGCCCATAAGGCATTGGTCACAGACACATTCGTCGGGTTCATCTTCCAATAACTTCCGGATAGATCACCACCTACTTTAATACGTTCCGATACGGTAATTTCTTGATTTAAACGTCCTGTAAAACGATCATAACTACCATTGCGAATTACTCCATCCTGTTTGCTGTAGCCCAAACTGATATGGGTGGACGATTTCTCGCCTGAATTGGAGATGCTTAGGTTATTATTGGTATTAAAAGCAGTTCTTAAGATAAGATCTTGCCAGTTGGTATTGGCTGTATAATTTGTGTAATCAAATGGACCTTCTTTATTGTTTGCCCGTTCCATATCATAAAGTTTCTTAAATCCTTCGGCATCCGTAACAGAAATGCGGTCCTGTACTTGATTAAAACCATATGATCCAGAAAAAGTAACATTGGTTTGTCCACGTGCAGCCTTTTTCAACGTGACTGCGATTACACCATTAGCACCTCTTAACCCATAAATAGCAATGGAAGAAGGGTCTTTCAATACATCCATCGATTCAATGTCCTGGGGACTGATGAAGTCGATATTGTCGTGTAGCACCCCATCAACCACATATAATGGATTGGAATTATTGGTAGAGTTTACCCCACGGATACGAACCGTAGGCGCTCCACCTGGAGTACCGGAATTAGAGATGGTCAAACCGGCCACTTTCCCTTGTAAAGAACTGATGGGATTGCTGTTCGGCATATTAGCGATTTCTTCTCCTTTCACCTGCGCAATGGAACCCGTTAGGTCCACTTTTCGCTGGGTACCATATCCTACAACAACCACTTCTTCGATGTTTTCATCTGTACTTTCCAGAAATATGCTAAGGTCGGTCTTGTTGCCTACGACCACAGATTGGGCGGTGTAACCCAAATAGGCTACTTGAATGGTATCAGTAGGAGAGGCAGAGATGGTAAACTTTCCAATCTCATTGGTTTGGGTGGCTGAAACCTTGCCTTTTACCGAAACTGTAGCTCCGGCAATGCCTGCTAAAGTACTCGCGTCCTTAACAGTACCGGTGATTGTGCCCTGAGCGTAAATAAAATTCACGCAGAACACAAAACATAGTAAAGTAAATAAATGCTTCATGTAATTTCGATTTATATTGGTGTCCAAATAGTTTGTTTAAAACTTTAACAAATATTAAGATGTATCTGTTTGATTCCAAATTTATTATTTACACATTACTACATCAGGTATATATCAATATCTCATTGATTGATGTTGTGTGTTTTAATAAATTGAATATTAGCATTTTAATTAAACAAGTTACCACACAAAACCATATCCTTAGTGTTTTAATTACACATAAATTGCTGTGTAGTAATGATGTAGTTAATAAACATTTTTTCAATAACCTTTTCAATAGTTGGACCTATTACCAAATTGGGTAATTTTGCCTATCTTAGGGATACTTGAAATCAATCCGAATGAAAAATATTTATTTGCTAATCAGTTTCTTCATGTTATCCTTCAATTCATCCGCACAGACTAAAATTGAAATAATTGACTCTTCATTTTTGACACTTATTGATCCCGCCTCACAAGTCGAAATTCTTGCTAATGGGATGAAATGGGCAGAAGGACCAGTTTGGGATGGGAAAAATAAGCGATTACTTTTTAGTGATCCTGCTTTGAATACCATATTTAGCTGGGATGAAAAAAATGGCAAAGAAGTATTTCTTCATCCTTCAGGATTTGATGGGAAGGGACGCTATAGTGATGAGCCTGGAACAAATGGTTTATTGATTAACAAGTTTGGAAAATTGATTGCTTGTGACCATGGTAATCGTCGTATAGCCAGTATTGATTTGGATAAAAAAACTAAAAATTCGGTTGCTAGCAAGTGGGAAGGGAAGCGTTTTAATTCCCCCAATGATATCTGCGAACATCCCGCGGGATATTATTTTTTCACCGATCCACCCTATGGATTACCAGATCGAGAAAAGGATAGCGTAAATAAAGAAATTCCTTTCAATGGGGTGTATTGTCTTGCGGCCGATGGGAGGGTAAGCCTTTTGATAGATGATCTTGATCGTCCAAATGGAATAGCCCTTTCGCCTAATGCTGAACGGCTTTTTGTAGCCTTAAGTGATGGAAATAATCCGTATATAATGTGCTATGGATTAAATGGTAAGCATGTGCAAGATAAAGGAACAGTATTCTTTGATTTTAGGCAGCATTTCCCAAATGAATCGATGGCAGCAGATGGTATCAAGATCAATAAGCAAGGAGATGTTTTCGCAGCGGCAGGTAAGAGTATTGTGGTAATCAATAAACATGGCGATGTTATTGGAAGGATCCATACCGGCATTCCAACGGCAAATTGTGCGTTTGGGGATGATGGGTATTTGTATATTACCGCTAAGGATAAATTGATGCGGGTTAGGTTAAAGAGCCTAGATTAATCCAAGGAAGTAAATTTTATTGAAAAAGTTTATATTTGAATAACAATGAACTACAACTAAACCTATGAAAACAACCTTCTTAACCTCCGTAGTGTTATTTCTTTCTGTCCTGTGCTTTGCTCAGGTAAAAATTGAAGTTACCTGCAACCATCCGGATTGGAATTATCAACTGAATGAAGAAGTTACCTTTAGCTATAAGATCACAGGAACTGAGAACCTTAAAGAACCGCTGGAAATCAACTATCAAATTGGAGAAGAGAAAATGCCACCTTTAAAAATTGGAGAGATCAAAGATTTACAAGGAACTTTAAAAGGTGGAACAATGAAAAAACCGGGATTCCTGCGCTGTACAATTCTAGGAACCGGGACTGGTAAAACAACCAAAGGAATGGCTACTGCGGCTTTTGAAGCACAAAAAATTCAGCCGACAGTTAAATTACCTACTGATT
>DCOH01000055.1:0-17895 GCA_002322865.1 Sphingobacterium sp. UBA1575
TAGCTATAAAAGGACAAGACATTTTGTCTTCAATTTGTAAGCATGGTAAATGTACCATGCAAGTGATTTGTAAGTGCTAAAAGTCACTTACAACACACTTACATGTCACTTACACCTCACTTGAAAAAAGAAGAAAGCAAGCAATCACCTCCCTCCAAAAGAAGCTTTTTCTTTAGGTCCTATTTATAATAAAAAACAGTTCCAAATTCTCCTAATGTCAAATCCTAATTCTCCTAAGATCAAATCCTAATTCACCAACATTCAATCTTATTTTTCCGAAAGCCAGATCCTATTAAACAACACTTCTTTCTCCCCTTGAAAATCGACCTGAATCTCCTGCGCCTTATCCATCGAAAAACCTCCCAATACCACATCTAAAAACTCCTCCACATACCAATTCTGGTTAGGTTCCACAGTAATCTTTCCATTGGGTTTGGCTACTGCTTTCCAGGTTCTGCCATTTGCAGTAATGGTCAGTCCTACATCTACTTTGTTAGGATTATGTAAAGAGGCCTCTAATTGATAATTTCCCGTTTTTGGTACAAATACTTTCCAGCTCACCTTTTGATTCGCTTTAAGCTTCAAATGATCAGGACTTGTCCCATCAAATCCCTTAAACTCCAGTCCCTTACTGATCGTGTTTTTGGCATTCAAACTAAATCCCCCAAAAGTAGACTCGCCAACAACTTCCTTGTTGATCTCCAACTTATCCATTGACACCTTGATCACTGAAACATAAGGATCAGGTTGATCCCCTGGACAATGTATATGCAATAAAGGACCATTCTGCTCAAATTTCAATGCCTTGCGACCTGAGGATGTCAATAATTCCACCTTGTTGGGTTTACTGCTTAACCCAGTCACCCGCAGAATTTTATCCAACGGCCAATTATACACATGCAGATACAATGCACCAGTCTTTTTATTCAAAGTGATCTTTCCCCAATCGTGCTGGGAAGACCTGATATCCAATCCGGTGTTCCTATATACCGATTCGCCATAGTTAGCAAGCCATTTCCCCATGGTCTCCAATCGTTCAATTCCTTCATATGGAACCGATCCATCTGCTCTAGGGCCAATATTTAGGGTATAAGACCCATTCAGGCTCACATTATTGATCAAAGATTGGAATAGTTGATTCGTTGATTTCCATTCGTTCTCCAAGGCATTGAAACCCCAGGAATGGGCGATTGTGCCTGGTGTTTCCCAGATATGGGTGGTATAAGCTGATCCAAATTGGTTATCACCCAAGGTCTCGAAGTCTACATGTTCATTTTCTATGGGCAGCCCCAATCGGGAGTTGATCAAGCAGTTGGGTTGCAGGTTGTGGATCAGCTTGGCCAATTGGTCCAACTGTTCTTTTTTGATGATACTTTGTTGGTATGGTATCCACATGTCAAACCACATCATGGCAATATCACCATAATTACTCAGCAGCTCCCTGACCTGTGGGATCACTTTTCCTTGCCAATATTGGTTGTATTGGGCATCTGTTACCCTTCCGGTGACCTCCTGATTATGGTTCCATGCATATGGATGTTGCCAATCGATCCAATGGGAATAATAGAAACAGAGTTTGATGTTGTGTTTTTTACAGGCTGCCGCAATTTCCTTGATCACATCTCTATTGGTTCCACTTAATTTGGGTAGGGAGTAGTCGCCTACCTTCGTATCCCAAAGCGCAACACCGTCATGGTGCTTAGAGGTAATGATGATGTATTTCATGCCGGCTTTCTTGGCCAGTAATACCCATTCTTCTGGATTGATCTTATTCCAATCGAATCGTTTGGCAAGCGCCCCGTATTCGGCTTCCCCGATCCGGTTTCTGTATCGGATCCATTCGGCATAGTTGTTCGGGTGTCTAAGTCTTTCGCCTTTCCAGATCCCTTCCGTGGCACTATACAACCCCCAATGAATGAACATGCCGAAGCGTTCGTCTTCTAGCCATTGGGCTTTATTGGGTTGTTGGGCAGAAGTAAATAAACAGTAGCAAAACAGAAACAAAGTACAGATGGCTGATCTCATAAAATATGGTTTTATTGTGGCTTACAAGATAATAAAAAGGGGTGCAATATTTCTTTATCTTTGTTAGATAAATTGCTTGGTTTATATTTTGGCTCCGGATGGTAAAAGGAGATTTGCAGATGTATTGGATTATAACGGGATTATTTTACTCGGAAAAACCTTTCCTGGAAATAAAGCAAATAGATTCATAGAATGGATTAACAGCCGCGAAATGTTCATGAAAGGAATTGATTACTCCTATTATTATGAGGAAAATTAATAAATAAAAAATCTCGTGGGGCAGGGCGCCCCACGAGAAACCATTATATTAAAAAATTGAACCTTTAGTTCTTTTTAGCCCACCAAAGCGGGGTAAATATTTGGTCTTCACCACCCAATTGCGAAAC
The DNA here is from genome assembly GCA_002322865.1 of Sphingobacterium sp. UBA1575. Classification (GTDB taxonomy): domain Bacteria; phylum Bacteroidota; class Bacteroidia; order Sphingobacteriales; family Sphingobacteriaceae; genus Sphingobacterium. The sequence goes on from DCOH01000055.1 coordinate 2,412, forward strand.
AGCTTTGTCGTAGTTCGTCTGATCGGCGGAGCGGAAAGAAGAAGGATATCTCAAACGTTGTGGGAAGAAATTCACCTGATTTTTTGTGTAATTAGATGAATTCAACTGTAACATGGTTTGGATGGGTTGTTCAACAGCAGGGTTTTCGAAAAATGGCAAACCTAATCTTCGGTGATCACTCCATGCTTCCAAAGCCAAATAAGGGAATGTAGCAATGTACTTCTGCGTGATGATCTTTGTTAGTTTATCGTTCTTCACCGTACCATTTTTATAAATGGTATTGGAAGGATACGGAATCTGCGCAGTTCCAGGTGCCCCAGTGTATGCATCGATGAATTTTACGGTATGAGAAGCAGGAGGTTCTGTAGTATGGTCATAACTTACAGAAGTACCTACGCGGTTATAATTGGTAGATGCTTTGTATGCTGCTAAATGGCTACTCACACCCCAATATTCAAAATTCTGTTCTATACCTTTTTCATAAGCGGCTTTATCCGTCATCGGGGTTGTCCAACCTCTCAATGCAGCCTCAGCCATTAGGAAATGGGATTCCCAAGAAGCAAAGAACAATCTTTTCTGTGTACTCGTTCTGAACTTGTTGATCATTCCCGGTAAGCGTCCATTTTGGCCACGAAAGACCAGGTTTGATGCTAAACCACCCCAAGTACCACCCGAGAAGGCATTCCAGGTATATTTGGTATCTAAATTATCTGTCCGTGTATCTGAAACCTTGATAGAAGCTGCTTGCGTACTAGCTGCCGGCCAATATTCGCCATCCGTTTTATTGCCCGGAACGAAGAAAGCTTTATAAGCACGTGGATCCATTTTATTCGGCATACCATCCAAATAATAACCCTGTGAAGGATCGTTGGATTTTACCGAGAAATTGGAAAGATAACGCGTTCCAAAATCATCCTCAGGTTTGATTTTTTCTAATATGCCTTGATTGGTAAATTGATCAGCCGTTTTAATACCCCCTAAACCGATGAAGATATTGTTCAGCGTAGCGGAAAGGATCTGGGTATTCCAGCTTCTAGACATGACGCCTGAAAGTGGATCCCAACCATCTTTTTCTTGAACACCAAAGTTCTGTTCTTTAGTTTCGATGAATTTATTGGTAGCAACTGCTGCTTCAAATTCTGATTTTGCCTTCGCCGCATCTACTTCGGATAAACGCATAGCGAAACGCATCCTCATGGAATTGGCAAATCTGATCCAATTCTCCCAGTTGAAACCATAGGCAGCATCGTAAGATTTGATATCGCCATTAGCAACACTGACATCAATCTTGCCGGATGCATCTTTTAACTCGTCAAAAAGATAGTTGTAAACTTCTTGAACCGTATTGAAAGTTGGGTTGGTTCCTTTGAAGGATTCGATCGGGGCTGGACCAAAATTATCTGATAGTTCGCTCATTAAATAAGCTCTCCAGATACGGGCCACTTGTTTCACGTTCTCATTGTGTGCAGCTGCGGTTCCATTGGCAGCTTGTTTATCGGCAATCTCAATAGCTGCATTGGCATTGTTCAACCATTCGGAAATATAACGCCAATAATCACCATTAAACGTATCATCATCAATACCCATGTTAAGGTAATTGAAATAATGATGTCTTGCAGCGGTTTTCCAATAGTACACATAAACACGTTCTGCAATGTGTGGATCTTGCTGCGCGCCAATAATGGCGTTGTTAAGAAAATATTCAGGTTTTACCTGATTTTCATTAGCCGCAGTGGGGCTGGTATTTAGTTCTTCGAATTTACTACAGGAAGCGGTTACTCCTCCGATAAGCAAAGCGAAAGTTATTTTTGATATGATATTTTTCATGATTATCTAATTAGAAGCCTACAGAAATATTAAGGAAGAATGATCTGGAAGTTGGGAAAGATAAGTATTCAAAACCAACGGCATTGGTGCTCAATGCAAAGGTCGATTCTGGATCAACACCTTTTCCATAACTTTTTAACATTGCTAAGTTGTTCACTGAAATTCCGAATTTTGCAGATTTTACTGCTGAGGACTTCAACACTTGACTTGGGATGCTGTAATTCAACATTAAGTTTCTGATACGGATGTTTGTTGCATTCAATAGGTTGTGTTCCGTAATCCCCAAGTTGCCATTGCCAGCAACTGCTGACCAATAATTTTCAGGACTTACTTCTTTGTTGTTCTGTACGTAGGTGTTGTTATCTAAGATAACCCCATCCACTACGAAATTAGCTCGGTCACCATTCACTACAGTTTCTGCAGAAGAACCACTTAACTGAATAGCACGGTGCGTTCCTGCGAAGAATTTACCGCCGAAACGACCATCGACCTGGAAGCTCAATCCGAAGTTTTTATAGGCAAAAGAGTTGGTAATACCTACCAATGCACGTGCAGTTTGATCGCCTAACATGGTTGGTGGGCCAGAAGCTTTTTGTGGAAGTCCTGTTTGGGAAGCCAAGATCAATTTTCCATAATGCTCTGATCCTTCATCCTCAACTCTTAAGAACCGTGTTCCGTAGATGGCGCCATAATACTTACCTTCCTCAGCAAAGATTTTTACATCATCATATCCGCCTAATTCCGTACGTTTTACGTCATCATGTAATTTGATGATTTTGTTCTGGTTGTGGGAAACATTTGCTCTAAGATCCCATTTCAATGGGGTATCTCTTAAGATGCTCGCGTTGAATACCACCTCGAAACCTTGGTTTTGGATATTTCCTGCATTGGCTTTGAACCCTTGGTAACCTGATAGGTTGTTCATAGGGATATTGATCAACTGATTGGTTGAATTTGTTTTGTAATAAGCAAAGTCGATTCCAATGCGGTCATTGAAAAATCTGGTTTCAAAACCAGCTTCAATACTTTTCTGCAACTCATTTACCACACCTGGATTGAACAGGATATTTCCTTTGGAAGCGGTTGTTACATTGTTCGGGTCATTACCCACATTATACGTGTTGTATAATTGGTAAGGATCCATATCACGACCAGTTTCAGCATAGGAAGCTCTAATTTTTGCAAAAGAGAACCAAGATGGCATTTCCCCATTTACACGTACAAGGTCAGAAATGATCAAGGATGTACTAGCAGAAGGGTAGAAGTAGCTGTTATTGTCTGGATGTAACGTAGAAGTCCAGTCATTTCTAGCCGTCAAAGTGATATACCAGAAATTACTGTAGTTGATATCTAAGCTGGAGTAAATCGAATTGATCTGTTTTCTGGAAATACTTTCAGAAATACTTGGGTTTCCGATGTTATTACCTAATGTGAAAAGGTTTGGAACACGTAGGTTACCTGCAGAAGAGTTGATTCCATTTCTGTTTCTCTCCATGATTTGTCCATAAAGCGACAAAGCACCACCCCAGTTTCCAAAAAGGTTGTCTTTTTTTGCATGGATACTAGCGATGTAGTTGTTTTCATAGAACTTATCCACACCAGTAGAGTAGGAGTTATTCAGGTTTGCCCCTGTATAGGTTTTGGATTCGTACTTGGTGCTGTAGGTATCAGTACCCACACGTGCATCAGCACTTAACCAATCATTGAAGTCGTATTTTACCGTAGCGTTCATTAAATAACGGTCGCGGGTATCTGTACTCAACTTGTTATGAGCTGCCCAATATGGGTTTACCGGTGCGTCAGCGGGATCCGTATACCAGATTTGATTTACTCCTAGTTGATCCATCCCTGTTTTGAATTGGGTAATATCCAATGAACGTGGGAACAATAGCACCTGGGAATAGAAGTTACCATCGTTTTGACCGCCTACTGCCCTGTTATAAGCCATGTTTTTCATGTACTGCACTTTCACATCGGTACTCCATTGGTTTCTTTCCCCAAATTTTGCGTTTACACGGTTGATCAAGTTCAATCTATTTAACTTCATCCCTGGCGTTTTGCTATCATCATGTAGGTAAGTAGCAGAAGTATATAAGTTTACCTTATCAGAAATCGCCTGTTGGAAGTTGATGTTCTGGGTGGTGCTGAAACCTGTTTTAAAGAAGTTGGACATGTTGTCATAAGCGGAAAGATTGGCTTTAGAGCCATCCCACATATCTACTTCCTGTCCAGCAATCTTTGCTCCCCAAGAAGTACTTGCCAAACGGCCATAAATGCCGCCAGCTCCCTGTGAGAAGGAACTTTGAAGTTCAGGTGTCATAAACATGTTTTCAATACCTGTAATGGTCGAATAACTGATTCCTACACCATCTTTTGCTTTTCCTGATTTGGTAGTGATCAAGATAACCCCATTGGATGCTCTGGAACCATATAAAGCGGATGCGGCACCACCTTTTAAAACTGACATACTTTCGATATCTTCTGGGTTTAAATCACCTAGACCACTTCCCATATCGGCAGTTGGATTCCAGAAGTCATTATTGCTGGCCCCCACAAAATTATCCATCGGTACCCCATCAACTACGATCAAGGGTTGGTTGTCTCCGGTTAATGAATTGAAACCCCTTAAGATAATTTTGGAAGAAGAAGCCGGTCCTCCAGACCCTTTTACGACCTGAAGGTTAGAAACCTTACCTGCTAAGGCATTAGCGACGTTGTTTTCACGTGCATCTGTCAAGGATTCGCCCTTAACTTCTTGGAAGGAATATCCAAGCGCTCTGCGTTCTTTTTTAACGCCCATTGCCGTTACCACAACTTCATCAATATTACTGTTATCGGCAGATAGGGTAACATTATGGTTAGCTCCAGAAACAGTGATCTCCTGGGAAGCATAACCCATGCTTGAAAAGCGAAGTTTTTGGCCATTATCAGCTTGGATGCTGTAATTACCGTTTTGGTCTGATTGTGCAGCCCGGTTGGTACCCACCACCGTTACACTGACACCAGCCAATGGACCATTAGCATCTGTTACTCGCCCTGTAACAGTTTGCTGTGCAAATAATGTCGTAATGCTCAAAAGCATAACCAACATTATACTGCAACTTTTTGCGTAAAGATTGCTCATTTGTTGATGATTTTAATTGATTATATTTCTGTTAAATAATTCTTGTATATGCTTTTGTCTGATTTTCCAATGCAGACGCATGCAGATCCTAATAATTGTATGTGTTTGGTATTTGAAAACTTGATGGCGGTATTTTTCGATAATCGTTGAATGGTAAATTCCAAAAGGGCGGAATTAATCTGAGGGGCAAGAATGGTCTTTGCCTGTGCACCACGACCAGAAACCACCACCATTTCTGGATTGATGATGTGGATTAGGGTGGCAATGCCTTTGCCCAACATATATCCAATGCGACTAAGGGCTTCGATGGCCAATTGATCCCCAGCATTTGCCGCGGTCAATAATTGATCTCCTGTGATGTGATTATTTTGCTGCTGATAATCTTTTAATAAGGAAGACTCTTCGCCTTGGGCAAGTTTTTCGGATGCAAATTCAATCGCGGCAATCAACGAGGCTTCGACCTCCAAACAACCTTTTTTACCACATGAACAAAGTTTATTTTGGTTTGATAGGGGAATGTGGCTGAATTCTCCTGCATAACCAGAATGGCCACGGTATAATTCGTTGTCAATGATCATCCCTAGTCCGACTCCCCAATTGAGATTCACCACCATGACGTTTCTGGCATCTTGTGCTTGTCCGAAATGATGTTCGGCAATAGCGATGGCTGAAGAGTCATTTTCGATGAAAACAGGGAGGTTAAACGTTTTACCTAAATTGGCCTGAAAATCATATAATGGAGATTCTGCTGCAAAGGAATTGTTTTTTCCGGATTTACTATCCACAAAACCGGGGATACTGACCCCCAAGCCATAGATCTGCTTGTCTTGAACCAACAGCATGGTCTGCTTGATAAAAGCAATCAATTCCTCAAATGCATTTTCGCCTTTTAGCGGAATACGTTTGGTCGAAATCGCTGTCTGAAATTCATTTTTGAAATCTGTCACCACAACCGAGGTGTAAAACTGATCGATAGCTACACAAACGATTAATGGGAGTTTTTGGCTATTTGGAATGAATTGAGCAGCTCGCCTTCCACCTGTGGAAGGAGCAAGTCCATCCTGTTGAATTAAATCTGATTGAAGTAGTTTATGAATAGCATTGGTAATGTTGGGCACACTCTTTCCAATAGAGTTGCTAAGCTCTGCAATCGATTGCGGACTTGAAAAGTATAAACTTTTTAATATCGACAATTTTAGGTTATCCACGGCTAATACGTTTTATTAAACTTAGTGTAAAGTTATGTTAAAAATTTCTTAACATACAAATTCTTTTTAAAATTTTTAATAAGTAGACTTTGACTATTTAAAACTTAATCAAAGTTGTAGGGTAGATGATGCGTGTTTATGCGCGTTTGTGGGTTTCCAAACGAAATGTTGCAATATTTGGGCTTTGAAAACCCAATAATAAGTGTACCTTAGTTAGAATTATTAAATTATGAAGCAACGTTATTACTCTTTGGATGTGTTCAGAGGTGCTACAGTAGCATTAATGATCATGGTAAATAATCCAGGAACCTGGTCATCGATGTTTGCCCCGCTAAAACATGCACCTTGGCATGGCTGTACACCAACTGATTTGGTGTTCCCATTTTTTCTATTTGCTGTAGGAAATGCGATGTCCTTTGTGATTCCACGCCTTCAAGAGGCAGGGGATGGCGTATTCTGGAAGAAAGTCATCAAACGAACGATATTGATTTTTCTGATCGGTTTAGGCCTCAATTGGTTTCCATTTGTGCAATGGGTGGATGGGAGTCTGCAATTCCGAGAATGGGTCAGCAGTGTAGATCCCTATAAAGGGGTTCGGATATTAGGGGTTTTACAACGCATTGCTATTGCCTACTTTTTTGCTTCTATTTTGGCTTATTATTTTAAACCAAGAACGCTGATCTATATTTCAGCGGTTATCCTATTGGGATATTGGGGGCTGACAGCGTTTTTAGGAACAGGAGATCCCTACTCGTTGGAAGGCTGGTTCGGAACAGCGATCGATAAGCAGATTTTGGGGGTAGCCCATATGTATAAAGGCGAAGGTGTACCTTTTGATCCGGAAGGTTTCGTGAGTGCCATGCCTGCGGTAATCCAAGTGGTATTCGGATATCTGGCGGGGGTATTTATCAAAAAACAGGGACAGGTGGATTGGCTGTGGACCCGAGTTCCACAAAGTCAGGAACCACATTTCAAATTATTGTCTGGGATGTTTGTAACCGGGTTTATTCTATTGGTACTGGCTTGGACCTGGTCTTTAGGATTTCCCATCAACAAAAAAATATGGACCAGTTCCTACGTGTTATATACCACAGGATTGGGCGTGATGACGATCGGTGCGATGATCTGGTATATCGAGGTACAGGGGGTCAAGAATAAGCTTACGCAGTTTTTCGATGTGTTCGGGAAAAATCCATTGTTTATTTTTGTGTTGAGTGGGTTATTGCCTAAAACATTGGCGTTGATCCGTATCCCGAACGGATTTGCAGAGGACGGAAAAGCTATGTTCACAACACCCTTGGCCTGGTTCTATAAAAATGTTTGTGCGCAGATTCCTGGTCCTACAGAAATAGGTTCCTTTGTGTATTCCCTGTGTTTTCTGGCCTTTATGTGGGCCATATGTTACTGGTTGGACCAAAAGAAAATATATATCAAGGTATAATGGATGGGGTAATTCCCTGTAAATGAATAATAATTTTAAAATTTGCAGATAAACATTATCTTTGCAACCAATTAATAAATTTTTTAACGCTTTAATATTATTCAAGAATGTATTTAAGTAAAGAGTACAAAGCTGATATCTTCGCAGAATTTGCAGGTGCAGCAGAAAACACTGGTTCTGCAGAAGGACAAGTAGCTTTATTCACTAAAAGAATCGCTCACTTAACAGAGCATTTGAAAAAAAACAGAAAAGATTTTAACACACAACGTTCTCTACAAATGTTAGTAGGTAAACGTCGTTCTTTATTAGCTTACCTGTACAAAAAAGATATCAACAGATATCGTGCGATCATCAAAGGCTTAGGCTTGCGTGATATCATCAAATAAGCTTTTAGTAAAAAACAGAAGAGCCCCGAATTTCGGGGCTCTTTCTTTTTGTCTATTGTCTATTGTCTATTGTCTATTGTCTATTGTCTATTTCCAAAATGGATTTTGGACAAGGTTTTCATTCAACTCCAATTCTTGAGTTGGTAAAGGGTATAGGTAATCTTTTGTCTCATCAAACACCTTTTTGATATGTGGATTGATGATAACATTTCCACTGTTACCATTCTCCAATAAGATTTCAGATCCTAATTTCAATAACTGAATGCCAGAAGCTGTCGGTTTTGTTCCTTCATAGATCCAAACATCTTCTTTACCATCACCATCAAGATCGAATTTTCCAATACTTGGGAAATACATGCCTTTAAATTGACGGGTAACCAATTGTCCTGCTTTCCAGCGAAGAATATCATCCCAACGGTAAGTCTCCATCACCAATTCAATCCGACGTTCCCTACGAATTTCCAAAATGACGCCTTTGTTATTTCCGGATACCTGCGGATAATCTGCTGCAAGAATCTTATCGGGATTGCTGTTGGCTGCATCTTTATTCAAACTAGGCATTTGGATTCTCGCCCGGATTTTGTTGATGGAGAGGTCAAGATCTGCTTGAGTCAAGAGCCCAAGCTCCGCACGGGCTTCTGCATAGTTTAATAGTACTTCCGCGTAACGAATAACAGGCATATCATTTTCCGACCGATTAAAATTATCATACATCGGATCACCTACAAATTTGGTCAATTGATAACCCGTCACGGAATTCCCGAAGTTTGGCGCTAATTGAGCAACTCCTCCAATCCGCTTATATCCTGGGTATCGGATCGTTTGGGATAATCGAGGATCCCTATCCTTCATTTCTTCCAGAAAAGTCATTTTATCGTAGTTTGGCTTATCTGTGAAACGGGATCCATCTTTCATGAGGTAAGAATTCACCAATGATTTTTCTAGTCCCGGTTTCCCATAGGAAGCGGTAATGGTGTAATAATTTACATTATGCCAAATCTGTAAAGCATCTGAAAACTTTCTAGTCAGGATTACCTCTTGATCAATACTGTTTACAGAACGGAACAAAGCGGCATAGGAATCAATTCCTGCACCTACATAAATATCATATTGTTTTTGATCGATCAATTTTTTAGCAGCATCTGCGGATGCTTCCAAAAGTTTGTCGGCACCTGCTAATCCTAATTCCGTATGATACTTTCTGTAGGTTCCTTCAAAAAGAGCAACCCTTGATTTCAAAGCCAAGGCTGTCCATTGGGTGATCCTGATATCTGATTTTTTGTCGGCCTTAATTTTTTCAATGGCATAATCCAGATCGGCCAAGATAGAATCCACGATCAAGGTACGAGGATCTCTTTTTTTCATCAATCCTTCTTCATCAGATTCTGAAAGGGTTTTGCCGTACCAAGGCACATCACCGAAGCGTTTTAGTTTATCGAAGTAAAAATAGGCGCGGAAGAATCGGGCCACACCGGCATAAGGGGCAGCTTCGGCTTCGCTCAGATTATTGAAGCAATTTTCCAGGAAGAAGTTGATGTTCCTGAGGTCACCCCAGCTCCATCCACCACCCGTAGTTGGGACAATTCTTTTTCCGGAGATATTATCTTCTAATGTGGTTTTTACGATGTTGTCAACACCTTCATTATAGATGCCTTCTGCAGAGGGAAGGGCATTATAGAAGGAGTTGGTATAAAGTTCAAGGTCTTTTTTTGTTTTAAACGAGGCATCCGGAGATACGCTAGCTTCAGGAGTTCTATCTAAGAAGTCCTTGGAACAGCTGCTAAGACCAAAAACTGTGAGTATGACGAAATAAATTAATTTTTTCATGATTTAGAATGTAAGGTCAAGACCGAATGAGAAAGTTTTGGAATAAGGATAAGCTCTACCGTTGGTTTCTTGGGCAGCCTGCTCAGGGTCAATGTATTTGGAACGCAATTTTGTTGCGGTCCAAAGATTTTCTCCTGAAAGGAATAATCTGGCTCTGCTTAACTTCATTTTCTGTGCAATGGAAATTGGAAGAGCATAACCTAAGGTTAGGTTTTTCAGGCGGATATAGGCCAAATCCTGTAGGTATCTATCTGTTCTTACATTTAGAGAACCTCTATCGTTCAATGCGATATACCCTCTTAACAGTGGAAAGTAGGCATTTGGATTTTCTGGAGTCCAAACATCATCATTAAAGTCTTTCGGGATAAAGGAATAATAGGGACGTGAATAAGGGCCCCAGAATTTGTCGGCATTATTTCCTGGCCACCAATTTTGTTTTCCAATTCCTTGGAAAAATAGGGAAATATCAAAACCTTGATAATTAGCTCCCATATTTACGCCAAAAGTATATCTTGCCCGTGAGTTTCCTATAATAACCTGATCTCCAGGTTCAAATACGGAGTTTTTCCCATTATTTACAATACCATCCGGGGTTCCATTAGGGCCAGAGATGTCCACAAATTTTAAGTCACCTGCTTGTAATTTTGACCAGTTTCCAGGTGCAGAAAGACGTTGGTTATCGACATAATCTTGGTTGATGGTCCAGGCATTGGCTTCTTCGTTGGATTGGAATAACCCATCTGTTTTATAGCCCCAGATCTCTCCTAATGTTTGACCCACGTAATAATTGTTGAGCAGCTTTTTCTCATTATCAAAACGGGTGATTTTTGCCTTAGAGTCGGATAGCCCAATTCCAAAGTTGTACCCAAATGGTTTTTCATTGATCAGAAACTGGTCTCTCCAAGTGGTGGAAAGTTCCCATCCGGTATTTCTCAAATCTCCGGCATTCGTTCTAGGTGAAGAGGCTCCATAGACAGCTGGTAAGGTTTTTCCAGGGATCAACATATCCAATGTTTCACGGATAAAATAGTCAAAGGAAACCGCGAGCTTATTCTGGAAGAATTCCAGATCCGTACCAAAGTTAAGTGTGTTTGTTCTTTCCCAGGTAAGATCAGCAGAAATAGGGGTAGGAATACTCAGGTATTGAGACCTCGCACCATTGATGATATAGGTGTTTGTTCCAGCATTTAATAAGGGGATATATCCATATACTCCGGCTTCCTGCGCATTACCCAAAGCTCCATAAGACACTCTGAATTTTGCTTCGTTCAAAACAGGTTTTAGGCTTTGCATAAAGTTTTCCTCCGAAATACGCCATCCGGCTGAAAAGGAAGGGAAAAACCCATAACGTTGTCCGGTTGGGAATTTGGATGTTCCGTCGTAACGTCCATTAACTTCTAACAGGTATCTCCCTTTATAATCGTAATTGATACGTCCAAAGAAACCCATTAAAGCCCACGTGTTGGCTCCACCATTTAAAATTGGAATACCTGTTCCCAGATTGAAGTCATTCAAATCTTCGGATAATAAGTTGGTTTGGGTTCCGCCCATGTTCTTGTAAACATTCAATTCTTGGTTAAAACCTAAGGTTGCCCCAAAATTATGATCAGCAAAATTTTTGGTGTAATTAGCAAATAAGTTCATGGAATGTTTGCGTGTCAATGCGATGGATTCCACTAACTGATCATTCCCTAGGTAATTGATTACTCCTGGGAAAACCGACCATGGTGCTTGCGTACGTCTGTTGAAGCGCGAAATTGGATTATAGGTGAAGGTATAGTTACCTGTTACCGTCAGTTCTGGTAGTGGTTGCAATACAGCCTCAAATAGGTTGACAAATTCGTAATCCTTTTCTCCACCTTTGGATTTTCCATATAAAAGGTCTGCCATGATACCATCGCCGATGTTATAATTATTCAGCTCGGTTCTGTAAGTGGCCGTACCATCGGGGTTAACTGGTACATAGGAAGGAAGTGCATGTACGGTAGTAGAGATAAAATTGTTATTGGCATCCACACTGGAGTTCCATCCTGGATAGGTATAATTCTGATAATTGAGTTGGGAATTGTTGCTGACACGCAACCAGGAAGTGACTTGTCCATTAATTCTTGAACGTAGATTAAAGGAGTCGAATTTATCTTGAGTCACTTTCATTAAACCACCCTTTTCATATATCCTTCCTGACAGGTAATAATCGATCTTATCCGAACCCCCAGAAAAAGTCAGGGCATGTTCCATGGAGTTCATATTCTTGCGATAGAAGGTATTCCACCAGTCGGTATTGGCATAATAAACATATTGGTCTTTCCCATTTCTGTTTTGAATAACGACAGAAGGTAAGGAAGGATCTTCTTTACGTTTTAATAGTTCGGCATAATCCTCATCGGTATATCCGGTATAGCGATTTCCTGTAGCTCTAACAAATGCCTCATCATTCAGAATGGCTGCATCATAGCCATTGGTCATAAAGTCTGTGCTTACCGATAAGTTGGAAGTCGCAAAATTATTGTTGTAACTGATATTCATTTTACCAGCTTGGCCCCGTTTGGTGGTCACTAACATAACACCAAAAGCCCCTCTAGCACCATAAACAGCAGCAGCCGACGCATCTTTCAATACCGAAATGGATTCAATATCCCTTGGATTGATGTTGTTGATGTTTCCAGGTACTCCATCAATTAATACCAATGGGGCCGCGTTCGCGGAGTTGATGGAGGCAAAACCGCGGATATTAATAGATCCTTCTCCGCCGGGACGTCCATTCGAGAAATTGATGTTTAAGTTCGGCACTGCACCTTGTAATGCTTGTGTAGCATTGGATACGGAACGATCCTCTAATATTTTAGAATCGATTTGTGCCACCGCTCCAGTCAAGTTGACTTTTTTCTGTTTACCATAACCTACTACGACCACTTCATCTAAAGACTCGTTGTTAGCTTCCAATACAATTCTAGTATAATCCTCTTGGATATTGATGGTTTGGGGAGTATACCCCACCATGGAAAAACGTAACTGGTTACCTTTGGATCCGGAGATCTCAAACTCGCCATTCTCGTTGGTCTGGCTGGAAGCAGAAGTGCTCACGTTTCGCACTGAAACACCGACGATGGGTTCGCCTGTAGTATTGGTAATTTTACCGCGTAGGAGGTTTTGGCCTTGAATGATTTCTAGATGGTCAATGAATGCAGGTTTTCGACCTGCTTGTACAGAAGACCACGTACAGAAAGACATTCCTAAAAGGATAGGCAGAATATAACTCTTTTTCATGTAGGTAGTTTTAGGATGTTTTAAAGTTGCAAAGTAATGGTTGAAATGTTTTGATACCATTAAGGATATGTTACCAAATGGTAAAAAGGTTTTAGGTAATTGTTGCTACCTAGGTCTAAGGGGTTTAAGGTTTAAGATATATGTTTAGTAGTATAAATTTAATATGAATTCTTTTTCCTTTTAACAAAATTTTAATTTTTAACATTTCTGCTCCAAAAGCAATGGTTGAGATATTGGTGTATCTTATGTATCATTTATTGATGTGATAGAAATAAAAATTATTTACCTTTGTGCGATTAAAAATGTCAAATTAAATAGATGCATGTAAATAGACGCAAGTGCATCAAAACGAATGAACAATGAGTTATAACGAAAAGAAAGTAACAATTGAAATGGGTGGCGGGTTAGCTCCCATTGAATTGTCGACTGGGAAATTGGCTAAACAGGCTGATGGATCAGTAGTATTAAAGCAAGGAGCAACGATGTTGCTAGCAACTGTGGTTTCTGCGAAGGAGCCAAAAGCAGGAACAGATTTCCTTCCTTTATCGGTAGATTACCAAGAGAAATATGCAGCCACAGGACGTATTCCAGGTGGTTTTTTACGTCGTGAAGCAAGACTTTCGGATTATGAGGTTTTGATTTCAAGATTGATCGATAGGGCTTTACGTCCATTATTCCCTGATACCTACCATGCAGACACCCAAGTTATGGTTTCTTTGATCTCTGCAGACAAAGAGATCATGCCTGATGCTTTGGCAGGTTTAGCAGCTTCTGCAGCAATCGCTGTTTCTGATATTCCTTTCAATGGTCCAATCTCTGAAGTACGTGTAGCGAAAGTGGATGGTCAATTAGTGATCAACCCTACGGTATCGGCCTTGGAAAAAGCAACTTTGGAATTTATCGTAGCAGGTTCTGCACAGGATATCGTGATGGTAGAAGGTGAGGCGAACGAGATTTCTGAAGCTGAAATGGTAGAAGCGATTGCTTTTGCACATGAAGCCATCAAAAAACAAGTGGCGGCACAGGTTGAATTGGCCAACTTGGTTGGATCCCATGATAAGAGAGGTTTCGATCATGAGCCTTCCAACCCAGCTTTGCGTGAAGCTATCTATGATGCTACCTACAGTCAGGTTTATGAAGTTGCCAAATCAGGATCTTCTAAACATGAGCGTACAGAGAAATTCGCAGCCATCGGAGAGGCATTCTTCGAAACAATGGGTGAGGAGATCGATGATGATACGAAATTCTTATTGAAGAAATATTACCACGATGTTCAGTACGATGCGGTTCGTAATCTTTTATTGGACGAAGGTATCCGTTTGGATGGCCGTGATGTTCGTAAGGTACGTCCGATCTGGACTGAAGTGGATTACTTACCGGCAGCACACGGTTCTGCGGTATTTACACGTGGTGAAACACAGTCTTTGACGTCTGTAACGTTAGGTGCTAAGGACGATGAGCAGATGATCGATGGTGCATTTTTCCATGGATACAATAAGTTCATCCTTCACTACAATTTCCCTGGTTTCTCTACTGGTGAGGTAAGACCGAACAGAGGTCCTGGTCGTCGTGAGGTAGGTCATGGTAACCTGGCTATGCGTTCCTTGAAAAAAGTGCTTCCTACGGAAGATAATCCATATACCATCCGTATTGTTTCTGATATCCTGGAATCCAATGGTTCTTCATCAATGGCAACCGTATGTGCGGGAACATTGGCGTTGATGGATGCCGGTGTGAAAATCAAAGCGCCAGTATCTGGTATCGCGATGGGATTGATCTCAGATGAGAAAANNTAGGTAAATACGCTATTTTATCCGATATCTTAGGTGATGAGGATCATTTGGGAGATATGGACTTCAAAGTAACCGGTACAGCAAATGGTATCGTAGGTTGTCAGATGGACTTGAAGATCAATGGATTGAAATGGGAAGTATTGACACAAGCTTTGGATCAAGCGAAAGAAGCTCGTTTACACATCCTTGGTGAAATGGCGAAAACCATTACTGAGCCTCGTGAAGATTACAAACCACATGCTCCACGCATCATCCAGATCCTTATCGATAAAGAATTTATCGGTGCGGTTATTGGCCCAGGTGGTAAGATCATCCAGGAAATGCAACGTGAAACTGGTGCAACTATCTCCATTGAAGAAGTGGATAATAAAGGTGTTGTTCAGATCTTCGCTGACAATAAAGAATCTATCGATGCTGCTTTGGCAAGAATCAAAGCAATCACTGCAAAACCAGAAATTGGTGAGGTGTATGAAGGTAAGGTGAAAACCATTATGCCTTTCGGAGCTTTCGTAGAGATTATGCCAGGTAAAGACGGTTTATTACATATCTCTGAAATTGATTGGAAACGTCTTGAAACCATGGATGGTGTATTCAAAGAAGGCGATATGGTA
>DCOH01000055.1:17947-27647 GCA_002322865.1 Sphingobacterium sp. UBA1575
CACCCTCTCTTTTTTATAACATCATTACATCAGGTATTTCTGCTACCTTTTTGTAATAGTCGATGACCTCATCTGCATTGTTCACATAGTTCTCGATGGAGATGGACGTGTATTTTCCACCAGATGAACTTTTTTCAGAAAACTTAGCGCTAGCATGTGTAAAGATCGCTTTCACCTGCTCCGCTTTGTCTGAATCTGTTTTCACGATAAATTTAAAGGTGTAGATCGTTGGGAACTTCTCTACATCGATCAATTTCTCTTTAAAGTTTTTGTAAAAATCCTGCGGATTATTATCCTGTATATCTTTAATGTTGATGTTGTTGTTAAAATCTGTCATTTTTCAATTTCTCCTTTCCCTTACTTAACAAATTGTATACCCAATGGTTTGGTATGACAAAAGGTTAGTTTTCCATGGAAGTTGGCCAGGTTTTCCTTTTAGTCCCGAATTTGAAATTCGGTTTTTCCGACATCTGGAATTCCAAGGTTCCACCTTTGAGCATTTCCGAATGGGTGATAAAGACCTTATCGTATTTCTTGCCATTCAATCTTATGGAATGGATATACCTGTTCTTTGGTGAATTATTCTTTGCGATAATGTGGAATGTCTTCCCATTGGGCATTTGTATGCTCGCCTTGTCCAGTACCGGACTTCCGAATACATATTCTCCATTGACGGGTGAAGCGGGATAGAGTCCCATCATAGACCATACGGCCCAGGCACTCATTTGTCCGGCATCTTCATTACCGGCATAACCATCTGGACGGTCATGGTACATGGAGTCCAAAATCGTGCGGACCTTTTCCTGGGTTTTCCAAGGTTTTCCAATATAACTGTACATATAAGCGATGTGGTGGCTTGGTTCATTACCGTGTGCATACTGCCCGATAAATCCAGAAGCATCCGGGGATTGGTTTTCACCGGTCATAATGGATGGTGCTTTGAAGAGAGTGTCCAACATCAGCTCCAATCCATTCTTTTTAGGGAATAATTTTGCTAAACCTCTAACATCGTGAGGCACAAAAAAGGAATGTTGCCAGGCATTGCCTTCGATATATTGACTTTTGTCGAAATCGTGTTCCGAATAGAAAGGATCAAACGGTTCAAAGAATTGACCATTTTTCAATTTTGCGCGCATAAAGCCCGTTTGAGGGTCAAAATGGTTTATATAATTCTTCGCTCGCTTGCTGAATGTATTGAAGTCCTCTTGTTTTCTTAATTTTTTGGCGACCAAGGAAATGCAATAATCGTCAAAAGCATATTCCAATGTTTTGGTCACTGAACCTCCGTTCACATCCTGTGGGACATAGCCATATTCGATATAGGCAGGAACTTCACGGATCTTTTGATAGGCACTCGCCAGCATGGCCTGATAGGCTTTTTCCTGATCGAGCCCGGGCCAATCTTTGAGGATGGCATCGGCAATAACGGGGATGGCATGGTAGCCAGTCATGGTGTTGGTCTCAAAAGTACTCAGGTCCCAAACGGGCAAAAGGCCATTCTCTTCGTAAAAGGCCATCATACTCTGGAGGATATCGGAATATCGTTCCGCTTGCGTAATGGTAAATAATGGTTTTAACGCTCGGAAGGTATCCCAAAGGGAAAATAGGGTATACCGTTGTCCTCCATTAGGCATTTTATGGACCTCGCCTTTAGAATTTTTATAGGCGCCATCCGCATCCGAATATAAGGTAGGGGATAGCGCGGTGTGGTATAAAGCCGTATAAAAGATGGTTTTTAGTTTTTCGTCGGCCGATTCCACTTGGATTTTGGACAATTCTTTTTCCCACTTGTTTTGGGCAGATGTCTTAGCATCGGTAAAATCCCAATCGGGGATTTCGTTCAATGCAGCCAATGCTTTTTCTTCATTGCTGGTAGAAAGTGCAACTTTCAGGGCAACCTGGTTTTGGTTAGGAAAGGTAAATTGTGCATTTACGGCCTTTACCGGACCTGAAGTGCTTGTGTTGGTTTGCGAAATGCTGGAAGAGCTTGTTTTTCCCCCATTTAACAAGTAGGTAGAGAAAGGTTTTTCAAATCGGATGGCATAATAGATATGCTGTCTATTGGCCCAGCCATAGGAATACCTTTTTCCGACAACAGTATACTTATCAATAATCTTTATTTCGGTATCCATTGGTCTATCCCAGTTAAAGGCATGGGCTAGATCCAAACGGATGGTTGGCTGGCTACCTTTCGGAAATTGATATTGATGGAATCCTACGCGTTCAGATGCAGTAAGTTGGGCTATGATACCGTTCTCCAATTTTACTTTATAAAATCCGGGGCTTGCCACTTCATCCTGATGGGAGAATCTGACCCGAGTATCCAATCTGTTCTGTTCCACAGGTTTCGTCAAGGGCATAATAGCGATATCCAACCAATCGCCAATACCTGTTCCGCTAAGGTGCATATGGCTGAAGCCAGCAATGGAATCGGCAGAAATATGATAACCGCTCACCCAATCCCATCCGCTCTTACCATTATCTGGTGATAGTTGGACCAAGGAGAATGGAACGGTAGCACCGGGGTAGGTATGCCCATGGCCGCCGGTACCTATGAATGGATCCACGTATTTGCTGAGCTCTTGGGCCTGCAGGTTGATGCTACCCAATAAAAGACCAGTGAAAAGGGGTAAAAAATTTTTCGTTGGTATGATCATAATGAAGCCTAATCGAATTTCTGCTTTTCAAATATAAGCTTTTGAATCAATTTAAACCCTTTTAGCAAATTATTTAGCGATTAATTTAGCATTTATTTGCTAAAATTTAGCTGATTTTATATATTTGGTTTGTATAATATCAACAATAACCTACAAGCATGAAGAAGCGTATTTTGATCTCAGACATAGCCAAAAGCTTGGGCGTATCCGTTACGACCGTTTCCTTTATCCTGAACGGGAAAGCGAAGGAAAAGCGGATCAGTGAAGGATTGACTAAGCGTGTATTGGATTATGTGAAAAAGGTCGGGTATAAACCAAATCAATTAGCACAAAGTCTGCGGACTGGTCAATCCAAGATTTTAGGATTGATCGTAGAAGATATTTCCAATCCGTTTTTCTCCAATGTGGCTAAATATATTGAAAGGATAGCCTACGATAACGGCTACCACATCATTTATTGTAGTATGGACAATGATGTAACAAAGGCTAAAGAACTTATACAACTATTTTACGACCGTCAAGTAGATGGTTATATCATTACGCCGCCTGAAGGTTTGGAAGAAACAGTAGCCAATCTGATAAAAAATAATGTCCCGGTTGTTTTGTTTGACCGTTACATCCCTAATTTGGAAACAAATTATGTGGTGTTGGATAATTTCAATGGAGCTTTTACGGCCACCAAGCATCTGCTGGAAAACCCATCCAACAAGCGGGTCGGTTTTGTTTCCTTATTTTCGAACCAGACCCAAATGCGGGATCGTTTGGAAGGCTATATGAAAGCCATTGACGATTTTCAACAGCAGGCTTACATCAAAAAGATCAAGATTGATGAAGATGAGGCTTCCTCCATCGAACAATTGCACGAATTTATCGCTTCCAATAAACTGGATGCCGTATTATTTGCCACCAATTATCTGGCCATCCATGGGTTGAAGGCTATCAAGGAATATAAAATGAAATTGCCCCATATGGTTGCCTACGATGACCACACCCTTTTCAGTTTATATGAACCTGGAATTTCGGTGGTCACCCAAGATACCGCAACCATTGCCAATGAGCTTATCCATACGCTCTTGAATGAAATAAAAGGAAAGAACAA
Organism: Sphingobacterium sp. UBA1575; assembly: GCA_002322865.1. GTDB lineage: Bacteria > Bacteroidota > Bacteroidia > Sphingobacteriales > Sphingobacteriaceae > Sphingobacterium. Next base: position 21,704 of record DCOH01000055.1, read on the forward strand.
GGAATTGCAGAAAATCACCATTCCAAGTGAGCTGTTGGTTCGCGGGTCTTCCTTTATTTCTGAAGAGGCGCTGGAACAAACTTCATAGAAATAGAATTCACACAATGTCTCGTGTTTTTGGAGGTGAATCCTTCTCCTTCAAAAACATGGCCCAGGTGGGCACCACATTTCGCACATAAGATTTCTACTCTTCTTCCATCTGCATCCACCTCCCGGCGTACTGCACCTTTGATTTCATCATCAAAACTTGGCCAACCACAGTGGGATTCAAACTTATCATCAGATTTGTACAAAGGGGCATCGCAACGTTTGCACACATAGGTGCCTTTCGCTTTATTGTCCAATAGTTTTCCTGTAAAAGGTCGCTCAGTACCTTTTTGAAGGATGACGTACTCTTCTTCAGGGGTTAGTTTGTTGTATTTTGTTGTGTCGTTCATAGCGATTTTGGTTTTGGGTTGTTGCGACTGCGCACAACCGTTAAAAACAAATAAAAATAAAATGCAAATTATTATTCTCATAGTAACACGAAGTTAGGGAATAAATGGGAGTAAAAAATCAGATTAGTGTTAATTATTGGCGTGTAGACCACAAAATGCAAAGCTATTTAGAATGATTATAAATTGACAAATTAAGTCATCAAATTGTCAGTGATTGCTTAATAAGTTATACTTTTGTGCATTGTTTTGTACGGTATTGTGTACCTATAGTAGAGAGTCAACAATTAATTATTACACATAAAATAGTATAAAGTGCTAAATATGAGAAATATCTCATCCGTTTTAGGAAGACTTGCGAAGTCAATATCAGTAAGTTTGGTATTGTTATTTGCCGTTACTACTGCTGCGCAAGCGCAGGATGCTGCGAATGGTGCTGCGCTATTCAAAGCGAATGCATGTCAGTCATGTCACACGTTAGGAAGGAATGGCGTTGGACCTGACTTGTTAGGGTTGTCAGAACGTCGTGAAATGGGTTGGATTGTGAAATGGATTCACAACCCACAGGGTATGCTCGATTCTGGAGATCCAGTTGCATTGGAATTAAAAGGAAAGTATCCGACAGTGATGACTCCATTTGCGAGTTTATCTGAAGGTGATATCGCTGATATCGTTGCTTATTTGGACGCAGAGAAGGTTAAGGCTGATGAGAAGAATAATTCTCCTGCTGCTGCCGGAGCTGCTGCAAGTTCAGATGCGAATACGATGATGATCATCGGATTGGTTGCCTTATTTGTGGTTGCCATTGCCGTTATCTTTGCGTTGAACAGAGTAACCAAAACGTTGGAGCGTGTTATTGCCAACAACCAAGCAGCTATTGCTGAGGCACAGGCAAGGCATGAAGAGGCCGGCGAAAGCAACACGGCTAAATTTGCTCAAGCATTCCTTAAGAATAAGAAATTGGTATTCTTCGTGGTATTGATGGTGGTAGGTCTTTTAGGCGCTGCAGGATGGAACACGATGTGGAACGTAGGTGTTCACCAAGGTTACAAACCTGTTCAACCTATTAAATTCTCACACCAGATCCACGCTGGGGTTAACCAAATCGAATGTCAATATTGTCACGGTGGTGCATTCAAATCTAAAAATGCATCTATTCCATCTGCGAATGTTTGTATGAACTGTCACAACACCGTAACAGCATCTGACCATTACGATGGACAGACATCACCTGAGATTGCGAAACTATACCGCGCGGTAGACTGGGATCAAGAAACCAGAACTTACGGTACCAATACTAGACCGATTGAATGGGTTAGAATTCACAACCTTCCTGATTTTGCGTATTTCAACCACTCCCAGCACGTTGTTGTAGCGGGTGTTGAGTGTCAAACATGTCACGGTCCTATTCAAGATATGGAAGAAGTTTACCAATACTCACCACTAACCATGAAATGGTGTGTTGACTGTCACAAAACGACTGAAGTTAATAAGGATAATGCTTATTACGATCAGTTGATCGAAGCTCACGAGAAATTGAAAAAAGGTGAGAAGATGACAGCAGCGATGATCGGTGGATTAGAGTGTGGTAAATGTCACTATTAATGAATTAATTTAGAAATACAGAATCTTATATATAGCTTAAATGGAAAGCAATAAAAAATATTGGAAAGGCTTAGAAGAGTTAAATCAAACACCTGCTTTTGTTGAAGGAAGTAAGGGAGAGTTTGCTGAGTCTATTCCTGTAGAAGATGTGTTAAGCGAAGCTGGTTTAAGTACAAAGACTCCTCGTCGTGATTTCTTAAAGGCTTTAGGTTTCGGTTTGGGAGCTGTTACATTAGCAGCTTGTAACCGTACGCCAATTCATAAGGCTGTTCCTTATGTGATCAAACCAGAGGAAGTTACGCCAGGTATCCCTAACTTCTACGCTTCATCCTTCAATGGTCAGAGTGTAATCGTTAGAACACGCGAAGGTCGTCCGATCTCGTTAGAAGCTAACCCAAATGCTGTTGGATTGAATCAAGGTACAGATGCGAGCACTTCAGCTTCGGTACTTGATCTATACGACATGTCTAAATTACAGGCACCACAGATTGGTGGTAAAGATGTAAGCTGGGCACAATTGGATAAATCGGTTGTAGACGCCTTGAATAAAGCTCAGGCTGCTGGAAAACAGATCACAATTGTTTCTGATACAGTAAACAGTCCGTCGACTTTGGCTGCCATTGCTGCACTTGCTGCTAAATACCCTGCAACACAACATGTTCAGGTAGATGCAGTTTCTTACAGCGGTATCATCGAAGCAAACAGAGCTTCTTTCGGTAAAGCTGTTATCCCTTCTTACCATTTTGACAAAGCACAAGTTGTTGTATCTGTTGCAGCAGATTTCTTGGGTTCTTGGTTAGCTGGTGAGGAGCATACGCAAGATTATATTAAAAACCGTGACCATAAATCATTGAAAGGTGGTAAAATGTCACGCCATATCCAATTTGAATCGGGTCTTTCGATGACAGGTTCCAATGCTGACGTTCGTGCAGCGATCAAACCTTCTGAAGAAGGTGCAGTATTGATCGGCTTGTACAATGCCATCACCGGTTCTTCCATCGCGGGAGGTACTACGAATGCGAAAGCAACCACTATCCTTAAATTAGCTGCTGCCGAATTGGTAAAAGCTAAAGGAGCTGCAGTTGTTGTTGCAGGATCAAACGATATCAATACGCAAGTATTGGTCAACGCGATCAACTCGGCATTAGGAGCATACGGATCGATCATTGATTTGGATAATTATTCTAAACAATACCAAGGTTCGGATGCCGCATTCCAACAATTCTTGACAGCAGCAAAAGCTGGGCAAGTAGGTGTGGCCTTCTTCTTAAACAGTAACCCAGTATACAACTACTTCAAAGCAGAAGATGCAAAAGCAGCGATTGCAAAAGTAGATTATACCGTATCCTTCGCTGATAGAGCTGATGAAACTGCATCAGAATTGAAAGCGATTGCTCCAAACTGTACTTTCTTAGAAGCTTGGGGTGATGCATCAGCAAAAGAAGGATTATTCACGATCATCCAACCAACCATTAACCCAGTTTTCAACACGCGCCAAGCAGAGCAATCTTTATTGACTTGGGCAGGTGTGAACAAATCCATTCATGATTTCGTTAAAGAAACTTGGGAAACCACTATCCTTGCAGGTACTGGAAAAGCTTGGAAAGATGTATTACAACAAGGTTTTGTATTCAAAGGATCAACTACAGGATCTGCTTATGCATCAAACGCTGATGTAAATGCGGCTGCTGCAGCGATCGTAAATGATAGCAAGCGCGTTTCTGGCGGTGTAGAATTGAAATTATACGAATCTACTACCTTAAGAGATGGTCGTTATGCAAACAATGCTTATTTACAAGAATTACCTGATCCGGTATCCAAAGTAACTTGGGACAACTATGCTGCCATCAACCCTGTTGATGCGGAAGAATTAGGAGTTAAAGAAACAGGAAAAGTTACGGTTGAAGCGAATGGCTACAAAGTAGATCTTCCTGTAATCTTGCAACCAGGTCAAGCTAGAGGTACAGTTTCTGTAGCTGTTGGTTATGGCCGTACGAAAGTCGGTAAAGCAGGAAATAACGTAGGGGTGAATGCTTATCCATTTGCTAGCTTAGTTAATGGAACCATCCAATTGTCCGCAAAAGCTACAGTTTCCAAAGCTTCAGGCATCTACGAATTAGCTCAAACACAAACACACCACACGATTGAAGGACGTAACATCGTTCGCGAAACTTCATTCGCTAAATACTTGAAAGATCCTAACTCAGAATCTGGTCGTTTCGCAGATACGCACCAAACTTATGACTTGTGGAATAAGTTTGAACAACCGGGTCACCGTTGGGTAATGGCGATCGACTTGAACGCTTGTACAGGATGTGGATCATGTATTGTGGCATGTAACGTAGAAAACAATATCCCAGTAGTAGGACGCGATGAGGTTCGCCGTCGTCGTGAAATGCACTGGTTGCGTATCGACCGTTACTATACCCTAGAAAATGGGGAAGCTTCTTTAACAAAAGAAAAAGAGATTGCAAAAGCTGACGGCATGGATTACGAAAGTGTAACCGTTGTTCACCAGCCGATGCTATGTCAGCACTGTGAGCATGCACCTTGTGAGACGGTTTGTCCGGTATTAGCTACTGTCCACTCATCCGAAGGTCTTAACCACATGGCCTATAACCGTTGTTTCGGAACACGTTATTGTGCAAACAACTGTCCATATAAAGTACGTCGTTTCAACTGGTTCAACTACTGGAATGATTCTCGTTTTGATAACTATCTAAACAATGAATTTACGCAATTGGTATTGAATCCTGATGTAACTACACGTTCTCGTGGGGTTATGGAGAAATGTTCAATGTGTATCCAACGTATCCAAGCTGGTAAGTTAAAAGCGAAGATCGAAAACCGTAAAGTAAAAGACGGAGATATTAAGATGGCTTGTCAAGCAGCATGTTCTGCCAATGCTATCATCTTTGGAGATGCTAACGATCCGGAGTCAGAAGTTTCTAAAGCATTACGTAACGAACGTGTTTATTACGTATTGGAAGAAATCAACGTTCAACCAAATATTGGTTACATGACGAAGGTTAGAAACACATTTGAAGCTTAATTTTTTTCTAGACTGAAATTAAAAAACTATGTCATCGCATAACGAATCAATATTAAGAGAACCATTAATTACCGGCAAGGATATCACCTATGCACAAATCACAGATGATATCTTACTTCCGGTTGAGAATAAGCCCAACAAAGCTTGGTGGATCGGTTTTACGATTGCCGCATTAGGAGCAATGTTATGGGTAGTGAGTGTTGGATACACGTTTTGGACAGGTATCGGCGCTTGGGGATTGAACAAAACAGTGGGCTGGGCCTGGGATATTACCGACTTCGTATGGTGGGTAGGTATTGGTCACGCCGGAACGTTGATCTCCGCAGTATTATTATTATTCCGTCAAAACTGGCGTAACTCCATCAACAGATCGGCTGAGGCGATGACAATCTTTGCCGTTATCTGTGCCGCAACTTACGTTGTAGCTCACATGGGTCGCCCTTGGTTAGCATACTGGATTTTCCCACTTCCTAACCAATTCGGATCACTTTGGGTGAACTTTAACTCCCCATTAGTATGGGATGCCTTTGCGATCTCCACTTATTTCACAGTTTCCTTAGTATTCTGGTACTGTGGTTTATTACCGGATATTGCAACTGTTCGTGACCGTGCTACGGGTTTAAAACAAAGAATCTACTCTATCCTTTCTTTCGGATGGAACGGATCAGTGAAAACTTGGCAACGTTTTGAGATCGTATCCTTGATCTTAGCCGGTATTTCCACACCACTTGTACTTTCGGTACACACCATCGTATCCATGGACTTTGCAACTTCTGTAATTCCAGGATGGCACACCACGATCTTCCCTCCATACTTCGTTGCTGGAGCGATCTTCTCTGGTTTCGCGATGGTA
>DCOH01000012.1:0-2087 GCA_002322865.1 Sphingobacterium sp. UBA1575
ATCCTTATACTAAATAAAAGTTCTTTTGTCTGTTAACAAAGTTTTACCATACCTGATCAAAATCCAACCGCTTAGAGTTTGGCTAATTTGCGGCTCGGTCAGGCTATAATGTTGTCACTTTTTTTGATACAAAAATACCGCCAACAGTCTTCATCTATTTCATAGTTAATGTTGAATCATGCTTGCGCATTTCTCTTAAACGACCTTCGCTCAACTTGCAGGACGGCGATTGAACTTATTTAACTTAAGTGTTAAAATCCCCAATTATTTGGAATCGATTTGTAATATTTTCTAATATTTTAACTAGGGGCATTATATAAGTTTGGTCAAAATGCTTTTCAAATTGAAGTTGTGTTGAATAAATTCCTGGTTTGTCATTACAAGTAATTTGAATTGTAAAGTTTCCTGTATTATCACCTTGAATTATAAGTTCCAAATAACATTCTAAATCATTAAAAGTCATTTTGTCATTTAAGTTATTATATAACCGACTTAAACCTTCTTTTAGAATTTTAAAGTCAAAAGTTGTTAAATCTGCTTCATAAGAGCCTATAAAACCTCCTGATTTTAGTTCAATTTGAGTTTTTATCCAATTTCTATCCCAATCTGAATCCTCATACAATTTGCCTATTGGAGTGATTCTGATGAACTGTCCATCAGCTTTAATTTCAAATTTTAGGTCTTCGTCTGATTGCATAATTTACCACTAAAGCTCTTCATCAAATATAAACAATTTGGACACGAAAATTTACAGGGGAGTATAGATGTAAAGTATAAAGTCCAAATATTTCTAGGTTTTATCTAAAAGTGAACCAAAAGTGAACCAAGATTGATCCAATTTAGAGTTTTTTTTATTATGTTTTTAATAAATAATCTTTGATTAATTAACAGAGTGTTTACAGGCTCACTTCTTGATTAATTAGGCTTAAATAGTTGAATAGGACAGGTTTACAAATAAAAAATCCCCACATTTCTGTGAGGATTTCCGTGCTCCCAACTGGGCTCGAACCAGTGACCAAAAGATTATGAGTCTTCTACTCTAACCAACTGAGCTATAGGAGCTTTTTTATTTCATCAAAATTTCAGCATTTATTCCTGCCTTTTGACGATGCAATTATCGATATTTGAGACGAGAAAACAAAATTTTTTAGATGCAAAATATCAAAAATGTAATTCTGGATTATGGAAATGTGATCTTCATGATCGACTTTCCGCGTGTTCGTCAGGCCTTTATCGATTTGGGCATTCAACATGTCGATGATTTTTTTGCTCACCATGGGCAAGACTCCCTATTTGATAGTTTTGATAGGGGAGAGATTACAGCTGCTGAATTCCGAGATGGTGTACGAAAAAAAGCCAATAAACCCGATCTAACCGATGAACAGATCGATCATGCCTGGAATTCCTTACTAATCGGCGTTCCTGAAGGTAAACATGAAATCATGGAGCAATTGAACCAGCGTTACAGAATGTTTCTCTTGAGCAATAACAATGAGATCCATTACACCTATTGCATGAACCATATTAAGGAGGTTTATGGCGTAGAGGACAATGAGCAGTTTTTTGAAAAGACCTATTATTCCCATTTAGCCGGATTGAGAAAGCCAGATCTTGCTATCTTCGAATTAGTGCTTAAAGAAAACAACCTTAACCCAGCGGAAACCCTTTTTGTAGATGATAGCCCTCAACATCTGGAAGGAGCAAAACAATTGGGCATTCAAACGGCACTGTGTACGAAGGAGCATCCACTGGAAGCAATCGTAGAAGAATTTGGCTTATTAAAATAATATTAATAAAGTTTCTTTCATTTACTAAAATAAATCTTGTGGAATCCAATTGATTTCGATACCTTTGCAGACCAAGAAAATTACGACGAAAGGAGGTATATTAAAAGCTATGATTATTGTAAATGTAAAAGAAGGAGAATCTCTAGATAGAGCATTGAAGCGTTTCAAGAAGAAATTCGAGAAAACTGGTGTGTTAAGAGAATTACGCTCCCGTCAAGCTTTCGAGAAGAAATCGATCACTCGTCGTACCCAAGTTAAGAAGGCGATCTACAAACAATCTTTAAACCAAGACAACGGGTA
>DCOH01000012.1:2104-33207 GCA_002322865.1 Sphingobacterium sp. UBA1575
ATATCAGATTCCGGTTCTGACGATGTGGGTTCGACCCCCGCCGCGGGCACTCTAAAAAAGAGGTGATCTTTCACCTCTTTTTCTGTTATTAGGGGATGTTGGTTATTATACCTTGCTTTTATTTTTATATTTTAAATACCTTTAACCTTATACTTTTAATTTTTTTTCAGATTTAATGGCTGAACCGTTGAAATTTAATTAATAAAAATCTACGGATGTTACACTTTTATTAATGTAATTTAAATTCAAATCTGAGTTTAAGTGTGTTTTAATCGAATAAAGGTTTGGTTCTTTATGAAAAAATGGTAATCCTAATATGAAAGTATATAAACAGTATGCAAGGTATACATTTTACATACTTTCAGTATACTTTCACTTTGGTTTCTGTTCGAAGCTAACAAGGTTTTTCTATAGTTTCTCCAAATAGCTTATTAAAGGTAGAATTAAAATATGGATATCTTTAATATTTTATATCTTGGTTAGAAAGAACATGGTAACTTAAATTCCAAAAAGTAGACTAAAAGATGGATTTTAAAAAATTCTTACATATAATTTTCCCATTATTATTTAGTTTATGCTTTTTATGTGCATGTGATTTAAAAAAACCTCACAAAGAAATAATAATATATTTTCAAAATAATCATTTTGATGATGGCCCTGTTTATTGGCCAGAATTTCATAATTATGAGGAATTGGATGCAGTTAGATTTTTAGATGATATTTATCTACCAACTGTTGAATTTAAAAATTTAGAAAAAAGATTACATTCGATAAGTGATCGTGTGGATTCTGCAGGGACTGAAAATAGCATTTATAGCTATGATGAAAATATCTATATTATAACCAATCAAATGGATAGTATTTATTTTACTAAGTACAATATGTTTTTTGATAAAAATGATTTGTTTATCTGTAAATATAAGGAGTTAGCAGAATTTATAAGGTCTACTATTAAATATAGATCTCATTTCTCAGAGGAAAAAGAAGTGATTCCAATTTATTCCAAAATAAAGATTAGATCAATGAAATAGTTTTGTATAAAACTAAATGGTTAAAAGAAATCTTTAATAATTTTGAATATAAGAAAACTGATTACTATGGACAATTCGTTAGATATAAAAAAAAGAATCCATGAGTTTATCGATCATCCAGATGCAAGAATACTTCGTATTATTGACGCAATTATTACATCTGAAGAAACAGAAAACGAAGCATTAACCGTAGAACATAAAGATATTTTAAATCAGCGTTTAGAAGATCACAAAATAAATCCAACATCAGGAAAATCTTGGAATGAGGTGAAGCAATCCTTGAAAAAAGATTAAAAAAAGTCCAAATGAATTTCTTCACCTGGACTCTTCCTTTCAGCTCAAAAAAACTGATATTACTTAATAAATTAAAACAGATTACATTCTCCCGAATTAATCCTTAATAAGAACTAAATCTATAATTCTTAATGATCATGCCCATGATCATCCTCTTCCACCAAATGCAGGCTAAATTTCAGGTCAAGATCATTTGCCCCGCCAAATTTCGCATACTCCTTATTGGTAATATCCTTCTCGAGATTAATTTGCGATTTTACACCAGGATTCAAATGCCTAAGGATATAATTAAAAGTAAACGATTCTGCAATCTTATTTACACTGATATATCCAACCGTACCTACCTTCACAGCAGTTCCATCTGCTTTCTTATCCGCATAACTAATGCTCAATGCATCAGCAGGAGCGCCTAAAATAAAGGCAAAATGCTGATCATCCCCAGCCACAAAAGTCTGCTGGCTCTCACGACCTGCAAAATCACGAACGATCAAATTAAAACGATAGGACTTATCCTTTTCCAAATGTAAATGAGCACCTACTTCCGGCAAAAGATCATTCCCTTTGAATTCGATTTTTTCTACTTCCGCTCCAGCGAAATCTTCATAGCTCACATTACTTCCATTCACCACCTTTTTTACTTCCGTAAATACCAAGGTAGCACCGGAAACTTCTTCCTGATCCACCTCTGGATTTGGATCATCCTTTGAACAAGAACTGAATATAGAAACACTGAACAACGCGATAATAAATAATTGTATATTTTTCATGATTATGTTTTTTTAAATGTTTTTTCCTAAAAAGTATAATTAATGGATAAAATAAAGTTTCGGCCAGGACGATGCGCATAATACCGGAATCGATCCATATAATCCTTATACTGGTTATTGAATATATTCTCAACACGCAAACCTAAATTGACCGATTGATTGGTTTCCCTTCCTAAACGAAAAGCTTGGGAAACATGTATATGCATCAGGTGATAGGCAGGGGGAGGAGCCATAAAGTCCGTTCCTGCTTCATACCGATTTTGTTTGGCTACAAACTGATGGGATAATTTAATATATCCTTTATCCAGAGGAGCATAGCTCCAAGATAAACTCTGCGTAAACTGATCCGAAGGAATATAAGGCAGGTAACTATCCAGACTCAGGTTCTTCGCACGTACTAAACCTGCATTGATCTGGTATTGCCAATGTTCCAAAAATGACCATTTCGCATTCAGGTCCAAACCATAGAAAAAGGCATTGTGCTGGGTGTAGCTAAAAACCGGAAAAGTTCCTCGGATGGTCTGTCTTATCGAATCTGGATTTGGGGTCGAATAGATGTAATTCGCAATATACTGCGCATAGCCATCCAGTTGGAAAGAAAAATCATCCGCTTCGCGGCTGATCGAATTCACCCATTTCAATCCCTGTTCGGCCTTTAGATCAAGATCACCGATCTCATAGATCCCAGCGCCATGGTGAACCCCATCTGCATACAGTTCATTGGCGGTAGGCGCTCGCCAGGCCAGGCCAATATTTGATCTAAATGCCCATTTGGAATCGATCTGGTATTTTCCACCCACTGATCCAGAGAAATTATGGAAATTCCGTTGGTCCGTGAGCAGATATTGCTGTGGGATGCTTTCGTTAGGATCATTATAACGGTACCTATACCCGGCAGCATCGAAATATCGGAAATCATATCGCCATCCCAGCTCCAATAAAAATCGGTCCCAAACCTTTTGATGCATTCCGAACAAGCCGATCGACCAGCTTTCAAAGTTGGGAATGATAGGGGTGGTGCCAGTGCCAGGTGTATTGTTGTTCACCTGATTTCCAGCCTGCATACCAATCGTATTTCCTTTTTTCTTCAGCAACAATTCCAAGGAATGGCTGTCCAACACCATGTCAGCCATGGGTACATCATCTGCTACCGCACGACGGCGGTCGAACTCCTGGCGGTGGTTCCTTTGCCAACCGTATTGGGCTTCCAATTTCAGGTCATTTTCGAAGGTATATTGATAGTTCAAACGCGCCAATTGATGACTGACATCCTGCTTTGGCGCTTGGATATCGTAAGAAAAATCATAATGCTCCAAAGGTTCACCATGAGCAATCCTCGCTAGGATATCATCGATATTTCCTACATGGGCGCCGTAGAAAACACCCAACTCGGTTTGGAATCGACTGTAATAGGCATCAAAGGCATGATTCGCTAATTTATACTGAACCTGTCCGGAGAAGTTAAGCTCCTGCACGCCGGTGTTCCCTAGATAATAATCGGCAGTTTTGCTATTTCCCAATTTCTTGCCGGAAAGCTGGGCTTTCCAACCCAGATTGGAGATGCTTTTTAAGCCTCCTTCCAAAAGCACGTTTCCTGAAAACCCACGCCCGTTGCTGAATCCCAGTAAATCCATAGCACCATGCAGACTATCGGTTTTGATAGTTCTGGATTTGCTGATCAGCACACCTGCCAAGGCATCCGCTCCGTAGCGAACAGCTTGGGCACCCTTGATCAGTTCAAAATCATCTGCCGAAAATGGGTCGATTTCCGGCGCATGCTCCATACCCCATTGTTGCCCTTCATGCTTTACGCCTTGGTTCAACATCAAAATACGGTTGCTATGTAGCCCATTGATCACCGGCTTTAGGATGCTATGGCCAGAGCTCAAAAGACTGACTCCTGATAAATTACTGAAACGTTCTGCNNCTCCTGGGATAGGTTTTGCCTCACGGCAGTGCCTTGTTCATGTCGTTTCGCAGAGACTTTTACCTCCTCGATCGTTTCATGCTGCTGTGCGCAAATGACAGTCCAAGGACTTAACAAAATGCACAGGAATAGTATTCTAAGCATGTATTTAGATTACGCTAAAAAAATGTAGCCTTCAAAATGTTGCCTTCAAAATGTAGACTTTAAAATATGGAAGGCATTAAAATATGGTAGCCTTTTAATGGGATCTGCTGTAAGGAACTATACAGCGAAGAAATAGGGCGGAGGCCCTCGAAGGGAATATGGAATGCGTTGTCTGCTGACAATTCCTTCATGATATAAAGAAGGAGAAATTTTTTCTATTGGCCATTCTGCTGCTTTATTTTCCCAATTCCATTGGAATAATTGATCTACCTGTTGATGATAAAATAAAAAACAGTAGGTACAGTCCTCATGGGAGTGATCGGTAGAATGGGAGTGGGCATCATGATGTGCACAATCATGTGACGTGTGCTCATGGGTATGAAAAGAAATCAGGCCAAGGGAAAGGCATATAATACCGATCCAGATACTGGCAATTCCTCTTTTCTTTGTTCCAATCCAATTTATCACAGCACAAAGATAATGCAAATGCAATAGTGTTGCAAATTAAAATAAACTTTGTTGCATTAATGCTAAAATCATTTTTAGCAGAAAGGCCTGCAAATCCGATTAACTTCTAGGATGGTATTGGGTAATAATACTTTGTAAATAATCTTTATCAATATGCGTATAGATTTCGGTGGTGCTGATGCTTTCATGGCCGAGCATATCCTGCACCGCACGCAGGTCGGCGCCACCTTCTACCAAATGGGAAGCAAAGCTATGTCGAAAAGTATGCGGACTGATATCTTTTTTAAGTCGTATTTTTTCTGCAAGGTCTTTGATGATGATGAAGATCATCACCCGGGACAATGGGTTACCGCGACGGTTCAGGAAAACATAATCTTCCATACCTGGTTTGATGGTTTGGTGCACCCTGATCTGTTCCAAATAAATCTTCAGGAATTTAATCGCATGTTCACCAATCGGAATTAGCCTTTCCTTGTTTCCTTTTCCTTCAACCTTAATGAATTCCACATCCAGAAACAAATTGGATATCTTGAGCTCACAAAGTTCCGAAACCCGTAAGCCACAGCCATAGAGGATTTCTAGGATGGCCTTATTCCGCATCCCTTCTGCGGCGGATAGGTCGATCGCCGAAATTAAGGCGTCAATTTCCTGAATGCTGAGAACAGTAGGGATCTTCCGGGAAAGACGAGGACTTTCAATAAGTTCGGCAGGGTTACTATCCCATTGGTATTCGATCTGAAGGAAATGGAAAAATGTTTTGATGCCCGATAGAATCCGCGCCTGGCTGAATGCCGAAATGGCAAATTCATTGATCCAAACCAAAAAGTCTTGGATATTTCGGGTTTTGATGTGCTGGAGGGGAATCTCTTTTAACTCACAGTAATGTTGGAGTTTAACGATATCATTCTGGTAGGCATCTATGCTATTCTGGCTTAAACCTCGCTCTAACAGGAGAAAACGTTTGAAGTCTTTTTTTAAATTTTCCCATTCCATTCGTTAAATATAATTAAATATCGATTATTATTTTCTTACAACTTTAAATAACGAATAAAATCTTGTAATTTGGCATATTATTATATAATAACCGTTCTATACAAAAATAAAGATTATGAAAATTTTGAAGCCGTTGGCAATTGCCTTTTTGCTCCCATTTACAGCAGAAGTGGCAACGGCCTATGTTCCAAGCAACATCAGTGCTGAAGCAAAAGTGATTTTGCAATCCGACTCCCTGAAATGGGATGCTAAATTACCTTTCGATCAAACTGTGAAGCAAGGAAAATTAGCGAATGGGTTTACCTACTACATTCGTAAAAACACCGAACCAGAGAAACGTGTAACCATGTACTTGGGCGTGAAGGTTGGCTCTATCGTAGAAAATGATAAACAACAAGGTTTAGCACATTTCTTAGAGCATATGAACTTTAATGGACTAAAACATTTCCCTAAGAATGACTTGGTGGATTACCTGCAAAAAGCGGGGGTTCGTTTTGGATCTGACTTGAATGCTTATACCGGTTTTGACGAAACTGTCTATCAATTACCAATTCCTTCGGATGATCCTGAATTGTTGAAAAACGGTCTTCAGGTAATGCGCGACTGGGCACAGGATGCCATGTTGGAAACGGATGAAATCAATAAAGAACGTGGTATCATCATGGAAGAAATGCGTGGTGGCCGTGGTTCTATGCAGCGTATGCGTGATAAGTTCATGCCTGTATTGATGAACGGTTCCCTATATGCTAGCCGTCTTCCTATTGGTACGGAACAAGTGGTGATGGGTTTTGACCCCGCATTGATCCGTCAATTCCATAAAGATTGGTACCGTCCGGATTTGCAATCCTTAATCGTAGTGGGTGATATTGATCCTGTAGCAATCGAAGCAGAGATCAAACGCCTATTCTCGGATATGCGCGTGGAGAAAAATCCGAAAGAACGTAAAAAAGTAGGCATTGATCTATTGAATAAAAACCAATTTATCAGTGTTACCGATCCAGAGATGGCCTATACCTTAGGACAGATCATGATCAAACATAAAGAAAGTAAAGTGGAAACCGTAGGGGATTACCGGAAGGAATTGATGAAAAACATCTACGGAAGCATGATCAATTCCCGTTTAGGAGAATTGACCCAATCTGCTAATCCTCCTTTCATTCAAGCAGGCGNNGATATCTCGGAGTTCATGGGTGGATTGGATAACCTAACGGCCTACTTCGTATCGAAACCAGGTCAATTTGAGGACGGATTTAAAGCCGTAGTTCGTGAATTGGACCGTGTGGATAAATTCGGTTTTACGGAATCGGAATTCAAACGTACCATTTCTGCCTACGCCAAATCCAATGAAACTTCTTACATCGAGCGCGATAAACGTAAATCGGATAGCTATGTAAATGCTTTATTGAACCACTTCTTGAAAGATGCACCGGCATTGAGCAGCGAAGACCGTTATAAAATCACCAAACAATTATTGCCTACTTTGACTTTGAAAGAGGTAGTGGCTATTGGTGAAGAATATTATGTGGATACCAACCGTGATGTGGTTATTCTTGCACCGGATTCTGAAAAAGATAAATTACCGCAAGAAGCACAAGTGAATGCTTGGTTTGCGGATGTAGATAAAGAGAAATTGACAGCTTATGATGATAAGGTGTCTGATTTGCCATTGTTGAGCAAACAACCTGTAAAAGGAACGATCAAAAGCGAAAAAGCAATCGATAAGATTGGCGCGAAGGAAATCGTATTGAGCAATGGTGTGAAAGTGGTTTTAAAACCTACAAATTTCAAGAACGATGAGATCTTGATTTCGGCATTCAGCCCAGGCGGTACTTCCGTTTACTCGGATGCAGATTACATGTCGGCATCAATGGCTGGTAATTTGATTAATTCAAGTGGTTTAGGTCAGTTGAATATGATCGAAATGCAGAAATACATGACCGGTAAAGATGTGAACATCAGTCCTTTTATTTCGGAGCGTACGGAAGGTTTGTCGGGTTCAACTGATAAAGAAGGGTTAAAAACCGCGTTTGAAATGATCTATGGTTACTTTACAGAACCAAGGATTGAAGATGATGTGTTCCAGAGTGTGATGAACAGACAGGTTACCATGTTGGCTAACCGCGAGAATGATCCTAACTTTGTATTCAATAAGAATATTATCAATACCTTATATGGAAACAACATCCGCAGAAACCCTGCAGATAAGGCGGAGTTGGATCAGGTAAAACAAGCACGTGCATTGGAGATCTACAAAGATCGTTTTGCAGATGCTTCTGATTTTACTTTCGTGATCGTAGGTTCCTTTACCGAAGCAGAAATCAAACCTTATTTGGAAAATTACTTAGCTGCTCTTCCGGCGACAAACCGTAAGGAAGACGCGAAGGATCTGAAGATTGTTGAGCCTGCAAAAGGGGTAGAGAAGATCGTGAATAAAGGTCAGGAAGCTAAGGCAAATGTAAGATTGTCCATCTATGGTGATTATACCTATAATGATGCGGAGAATATGAATATGGCAGCATTGGAGAGTGTTCTTTCCAATAGATTGCTGGAGCGTCTTCGTGAAGAGGAGAGTGGGGTTTATGGAACTGGAGCAAGATCTTCTTATTCTAAATATCCGACAGCACGTTATTCCTTTTATGTAGGTTTTGGTACTAGCGTGGATAAATATCCTTCTTTGATTAATTCTACATTGGATGAATTCCGTAAGATTAAGAAAGACGGACCTTCACAAGTGGATCTGGATAAATTTAAGATCGAGCAGAAACGTCAGTTTGAGGTTAACCAACGTGAAAATAGGTATTGGTTAGGCCAGATTGTCGGAGCTTTACAGGTTGGTCGTGATGTAACTTATCCAACCGTTTATTTGGAGCAATTGGATAAGGTTACTCCAGCGACAGTGAAAGCCGTAGCGAATAAGTATCTGAAAGAAGATCAATTGTTTAAGTTTATTTTGTTACCTGATCAGGTGAAGAAATAAGTTGAACGGAGTAGACTCGGATTTTTTAGATTAAGAAGAATTCGGGATATAAAAGAAATGGATGCTAAGAAATTAGCATCCATTTTTTTATGTTTTTTCACATCGTCATTGCGAGGAGGTCTCTGCGTCATTGCGAGGAGGCCTCTGCGTCATTGCGAGGAGGNNCTCGCAATGACGGTATGGTCGCAATGACGGTGGGTTCCTCGCAATGACGCGACGTTTACTCAAACCAAGCCATTACCTCATCCTTGCTCGGCATCGCCACTTCCAATTTCATCTTTTTTCTCATCCCGCCTAAATCATTAAACACCTTATTCGGATTCGCTTCTTTCAAGCTCTCAATCGTCAAGAACCCCATTTTCTGCAATACCGGCACCCATACCTCCGGAATCCCTTGCTCCACATAATCCGCCAGCGTAGTCACCTTCGCAGGTTTCTCCGGACGCATCTGCGGGAAGAACAACACTTCCTGAATCGATGGGTTATTCGTCAAGAACATAATCAACCTATCCATTCCGATTCCCAATCCCGATGTAGGCGGCATACCATATTCCAAAGCTCTCAAGAAATCCTGATCGATAAACATCGCCTCATCATCTCCTTTTTCCGAAAGCTTCAACTGATCCTCAAAACGCTCCCGCTGATCAATCGGATCATTCAACTCCGAATACGCATTCGCAATCTCCTTACCACAAACCATCAACTCAAAACGTTCCGTTAATTCTGGATTATCACGGTGCTTTTTGGTCAAAGGAGACATCTCAATCGGATAATCCGTGATAAAGGTTGGCTGAATGAAATTACCTTCACATTTTTCGCCAAAGATCTCATCGATCAATTTTCCTTTACCCATGGTATCATTCACCGCAATACCCATTCCTTTAGCAGCCTCGCGGATTTCCTCTTCCGATTTTCCGGTAATATCAAAACCCGTGAATTGTTGGATGGCAGCAGCCATACTAACCCGTGGATATGGCGCGCGGAAATCGATTTCATGCTCGTTGAACGTAGCTTTCGTCGTTCCGTTTACCGCAATCGCACAGTGCTCCAATAAGCGCTCTGTGAAATCCATCATCCAGTTGTAGTCTTTATAAGCTACATAGATCTCCATCGCGGTAAATTCAGGGTTGTGCGTACGGTCCATTCCTTCGTTACGGAAGTTTTTGGAAAACTCATACACCCCATCAAATCCACCAACGATCAATCTTTTTAAATAAAGTTCATTGGCAATACGCAAGTACAATGGAATATCCAATGCATTGTGGTGCGTGATGAACGGACGCGCTGCAGCTCCTCCAGGGATGGATTGAAGCACAGGTGTCTCCACCTCCATATAACCCGCATTGTTGAAGAATTCACGCATCGCATTGAACAGTTTCGTACGCTTTACAAAGATATCCTTGTTCTGTGGGTTCACGATCAGATCCACATAGCGCATACGATAGCGTTGTTCTGGATCGGTAAAGGCATCAAAGGTCTTTCCATCTGCTTCTTTTACAATCGGCAATGGACGAAGGGATTTGGTCAATACCGTTAAGGTCTGTACGTGGATAGAAATCTCTCCAGTTTGTGTCGTGAACACAAAACCAGTGATCCCTACGATATCGCCGATATCCAATAATTTCTTGAATACCGTATTATATAAGGTCTTGTCTTCTCCTGGGCAGATATCATCGCGCTTTACATAAGCCTGTATACGACCAGTAGAATCCTGAAGCTCTAAGAACGATGCACTACCCATCACACGACGGCTCATGATACGACCAGCAAAGCTGATGTTCTTATAGTTTATTTTATCTCTTTCGTAGTTGGCTAATATATCTTCTGCCGTAGCATTCACGTCGAATTTCTCTGCAGGGAAGGGGTTAATACCGAGGTCGATTAAAGCTTGAAGATTTAATCTTCTTTGTTGTTCTTGTTCTGATAATCCAATACTCATGTTTTTTCGGACTTGTAATGAATTGCAAAAGTAGGAAATAAGCTAAGTTTTTACAATATTTGTGCATCTATTTAGGGAGGGCATGAAAGTTTTCAACAATAGTTAAAAAATGTGGAAGGAAATATCCGCACAGTATTGCTTTTGAATGAAAAAAAAATTATCTTTGCACCTCAATTGTTGAATATATAGTAATCATAAGATAAAATGAAAAAAGAATTGCATCCATCAAACTACAGATTAGTTGTATTTAAAGATATGTCGAATGACTACGCTTTCATCACTAAATCTTGTGTTGACACGAAAGAAAGTATTACTTGGGAAGATGGCAATGAATATCCATTAGTGAAATTAGAGATCTCTCACACTTCACACCCATTCTACACTGGTAAAATGAAATTAGTAGATACTGCTGGACGTATCGATAAGTTCCGTAGCCGCTACAACAAGAAATAATTTATTTTCTTTTAAGAATTTAAAGGATATCCCGATAAGTTTATTATCGGGATTTTTTTATGTAATTTTAGGCCATGTCGCTAACCATCCTTTTATTTGATAAAGCGCCTTGGCGAAACCATTTATTACCGCTTTCGGCCAGTAGACCTGTCGGCAATCTTCGTGTTGGCATCTGTACCCTCGATGAAAAATGGCAGCGGATATTCCAAGCACCGGTTTTCTTTGCTACAGCAGATTATTTGCAGCCTTCTTTTCCTAGTGTTAAGGAAGATCATTCTTCAACCAACCCATCCCCAAATAATGTGTTTCTGATCATTCAGGCGAATGTATTGCCAGATGATTCGCTATTGGAGGAACTGGACAACTTAAGTTTGGGCGAGGTATTGGTCTCTTCCGATCGATGGATTGCCTGCAAGTTGGATTTCATACCGGAAGATATTTCAGGGATGATTTCCAATTTACAACCCGTTAAAAGCAGTTCGGATGTTCAATTTATCCATCACCCTGAAGATATTTTCCTGCAGAATAAGCAACAGTTGGCATTCGATTTTGAATTACTGACCAAAGGAAGGGTCTCAGCGGCTGTTTCATCCAATAATATGCTGTTCGGGGATCGGATTTTTATCGAACCTGGGGCCCAAGTGGAAGGAGTCAGTTTGAACAGTCTGGATGGGCCTATATATATAGGTAAAAATGCACAGTTGAAAGAGGGTTCTTTCTTGCGGGGGCATGTGGCTATCGGTGAATCGGCCAGGGTAAAGATGATGGCTCGCTTATATCCGAATGTGAGCATTGGTCCAGGCAGTACGATTGCCGGTGAAGTAAATAATACGGTGATCTGGGGCAATAGTGCAAAGGGGCATGATGGTTACCTGGGTTGTTCAGTGATCGGGGAAGGTTGTAATATAGGAGCCGGAACGTCTAACTCCAATCTGAAAAACAATTGGCAGGATGTAAGGTTATATGATTATGAATACCTTTCGTATCGGCAGACCGATGTGTTGAAATGTGGAATGATCATGGGAGACTTGGCGATGTTGGGCATAAACTCATCTGTAAATACAGGTACCGTAATTGGGGTAGCCGCACAGGTTGCAATGTCAAATATAATTCCCAAATTTGTGCCGGATTTTAGCTGGCAGGTAGGAGATGATTATTCAAGCTATCGATTTGATAAATTCTTGGACATGTTAGAACGAAGAAAGCTTGCTACTGGAACCGAAATTTCAGGAAATATTGCCATATTTGAACATATATATAATAATACAGCCGGTCTACGGACCGAGGTAATCAACAATCAAACAAAAAAGTAATTATGCGTAAAAACATTGTAGCTGGAAACTGGAAAATGAATTTGGATTATGAGCAAGGATTAAGCTTGTTTTCTGAAATTGTAAATATGGTAAAAGATGAAGTGAGAGGAGGACAGGAAGTGGTTGTTTGTAGTCCGTTTATCCATTTGGCTAGTTTAGCTAAACTGGGAAATTCGGCAGTCAACGTATCTATTGGTGCTCAGAACATATCTGAACATGCATCTGGAGCCTATACCGGAGAAATCTCTGCTTCCCAAGTGAAATCTACAGGAGCTAACTATGTGATCTTAGGCCATTCGGAACGCCGTGCCTATTATGGTGAAACGGATGAGTTATTGGCTAAGAAGGTGGATGCTGCATTGGCAAACGACCTGAAACCGATCTTCTGTATTGGAGAAACCAAAGAGGAACGCGAATCTGGATCTTTCTACGATGTTATTAAATCGCAATTGAGCAAAGCATTGTTCCATTTGGATGCGAATGCTTTTAAACATATTGTCTTGGCCTATGAGCCAGTTTGGGCTATCGGAACGGGTTTAACAGCCACTCCAGAGCAGGCGCAGGAGGTACATGCCTTCATCCGCAAGACCTTAGCGGAACAATTTGGTCAAGAAACAGCAGATAACACCAGTATTTTATACGGTGGAAGTGCCAATCCGGGCAATGCCCAGAGCCTTTTCTCCCAACCGGATATCGATGGTGGGTTGATTGGTGGCGCATCCTTGAAATCTCGTGATTTCCTGCAGATTATTAATGTATTTAACGGTTAATTTATGAAGTACTCAGCAGTTACTTTTACCTCCTCTAACATGGAGGAATGGCAAAAGGATTTGCTCGTTGCTGAATTAGCAAACCTTGGTTTTGATACCTTTGAGGATCAGGACCAAGGTTTTGTAGCTTATGTTCCAACAGCTAATTTGGATATTCAGGCATTGGAAACGGTGTTGCTCCAGGAAGCAGGCGATTATGAGCTGCAATATGATGTTCAGGAATTGGAACAACAGAATTGGAACCAATTGTGGGAAAGTAATTTCAGTCCGATCATCGTTGATGACCAGATTTATGTTCGTGCCACCTTTCACGAGGATCGTCAGGAATTTCCTTACCAGATCATCATTGATCCGAAGATGTCTTTCGGGACTGGCCATCATCAGACTACTTCCATGATGCTTTCTTTTGTTCTGGAGAACGATTTTGAAGGTAAGCGTGTTTTGGATATGGGCTGTGGGACAGGGATATTGGCCATATTGGCATCCAAACGTGGAGCTAAGGAAATATTAGCGGTGGATTATGACCCAATTTGTGTCGAAAGCGTCAAAGAAAACAAGGAATTGAACGGTACCTATAATATAGAGGAAAAGTTAGGTTCTAAAGAAGCGATCGAGGGATTGAAGTTTGATACGATTTTAGCTAATATCAATCGGAATATCCTGCTGGATCAATTATCAGTATATGCCGCTGATCTGGATGCTGAAGGTGAATTATATTTATCGGGGTTCTATGATGGGGAGGATTTGACTATCCTTACGGAGAAGGCAGCATCATTAGGATTCGAGTTTAAAGAGAAAAAAGTGCTAGACAATTGGTGTTCAGCCAAATTTATTAAATCGTAGTCCATGCGAATTCATTTTATTGCCATAGGTGGTAGCATCATGCACAATTTAGCTATAAATTTAGCTGAACAGGGGCATCAGGTGAGTGGTTCCGACGATCAGATCGTTGAGCCATCCAAATCCCATTTGCAGGACGCTGGGCTCCTCCCCAAGGAGCTGGGCTGGTTTCCGGAGAAATTAGATGAGACCATTGATGCCGTCATCTTGGGCATGCATGCGGATAAGGATAATCCAGAGCTCAAGAAAGCGCAGGAATTAGGGGTTAAGATCTATTCGTTCCCGGAATTTGTGTATGAACAGAGCGTAAATAAAACACGTGTGGTCATCGCTGGAACCTACGGAAAAACCACCATCACCAGTATGGTGATGCATGTGCTCAAAAAACTGGGCAAAAAATTTGACTACCTTGTTGGAGCACAACTGGAAGGATTTGATGATCTTTTACAGCTAAATCCAGAAAATAACCTGATCATTATTGAAGGAGATGAATATTTTGCTTCCTCCATCGATCGTAAATCCAAATTCTTGGACTATAAACCCAATATTGCTTTAATCAGCAATGTAGATTGGGAGCACTTCAAAACGGTTATTACAGAAGAAGAGTACCTGAAGCAATTTGAGGATTTTATAAGAAGTATTGTTCCGAAAGGTACGTTGATCTACAATAAGGATAATGGGCCAACCAGGGAGGTCGTGGAACGTACCATGGATATTAAAATCAATCGACATGGATATAAACTTCCTGAATATACGATCAACAAAGGAGTCACTTACGTACATGTAGGAGAGGAGCTTATCCCTTTAAAGGTTTTCGGAAAACATAACCTGTCGAATATTGTTGGTGCATTCACCGTATGCGAATGGCTAGGGGTAAAAAGGGATGGGTTTTATGAGGCTATTCAAGACTTTAAAAGTTCTATCCGTTACCTAGAATTCGTGGCAAGCCAGAATGGATCTGTTGTTTATCAGGATTTTGCCCATACGCCAAATAAACTTAGGGCAAGTATTCATGCCGTTAAAGAACAATTTCCTAACCAGGCGCTTGTAACAATTATAGAGTTAAACGCATACGATAGTTTAGATGCAAACTTTATTCAGGCCTATGAAAACGCGATGAATGAGTCAGATTTTGCTGTAGTATTCGTTAATACTTCTCTTATAAAGGAAAAAAATATCGATGTGGATAAATTAATTTGGAGTTTATCTTCGGCATTTAATCATCCGTCTTTCCATGTAATTACACAACTTTCTGATTTAGAAGCCTTTTTGGAATCTTTTAAATCGAATGGTTACAATTTACTATTTATGAGTTCAAACAATTACAATGGCGTAAATATGACAAGTTTTGCGGATAAATTTTTGAGAAATTTTTAAGATTTTTCCTTTTTTTTTTAAAATATTAATATTGGCATTTTGATTTATAAGTTATTTGTTTAAATTTGATAATTACTTAATAAATAAATATTTTACATTTTACCCATGAATGCATTAGGAAAGAAAATCAGATTACTTAGACACCAGAAGGGGTGGAGTCAAGAGGATGTGGCAAAACGCTTAGACATTTCGATTCCTGCCTTTTCTAAAATCGAGACCGGAATTACGGATGTAAACCTGTCTAGATTGAATCAAATTTCAAAATTGTTTGGTTTATCGCTTGTACAGCTATTATCTACTTCAGATCCTGAAGAAGATAAGCAGATTCAAAACGAAGTCAATGAACTTCAAAAGAGACTTCAGTCTCGCGAAGTTGAGGTCATCGACTTGCAGAAAAAAGTGATTGATCTCTATGAGCAATTGCATAAAAAATAATTAACTGCTATGTTAAAGGAAAAGCCCTGGGTTATGATTTAACCTAGGGCTTTTTGTTTGGGCTAATTTTTCGGTAAACGATTAAATTATCGAATTTTTAAGGATAAAAAAATGCGCATCGGTCGAGATGCGCATTGCTATTGTTTCTGAAGTAAAGTTTGTATTGTCTAACCTAAATATGACTTTAGGATTTTGCTTCTAGAGGTATGTCTAAGACGTTGTAAAGCTTTATCTTTAATCTGTCTTACCCTTTCTCTAGTCAAGCTGAATTTCTCTCCAATTTCTTCTAAAGACAATTGATGGTTTGAACCCAGTCCGAAGAACAAAACAATGATCTCTCTTTCGCGCTCTGTTAAGGTCGCTAGCGAACGTTTGATTTCTTCTGATAAAGATTCATCGATCAAGGAGCTGTCCGTATCTGGGTCGCTGTTTTCCAATACATCCAACAGGGTGTTTTCTTCGCCTTGAACAAATGGGGCATCCATCGATACGTGACGTCCAGAATT
This sequence comes from Sphingobacterium sp. UBA1575, assembly GCA_002322865.1. Lineage (GTDB taxonomy): Bacteria > Bacteroidota > Bacteroidia > Sphingobacteriales > Sphingobacteriaceae > Sphingobacterium. The sequence continues at coordinate 18,339 of DCOH01000012.1, forward strand.
ACTTAATGTATCAGATACCTTGTCAACGGTTGTTTCAAGGATGTCTGCCAATTCTTCTGGAGATGGTTCACGTTCGTATTCTTGCTCCAATTTCGAGAAGGCCTTGCTAATTTTGCTTAACGATCCTACTTGGTTTAATGGTAGACGAACGATACGAGATTGCTCTGCGATTGCTTGTAGAATAGATTGACGGATCCACCAAACAGCATAGGAAATAAATTTGAAACCTTTCGTCTCATCGAATCTTTTAGCTGCCTTGATTAAGCCAAGATTTCCTTCATTGATCAAGTCTCCTAAAGTAAGTCCTTGATTTTGGTATTGTTTTGCTACGGAAACAACGAAACGTAGATTGGTTTTTGTTAATTTTTCTAATGCTACTTGATCACCTTCTCGTATCCTTTGTGCTAGGATTACTTCCTCTTCTGCCGAAATTAAGTCTACTTTTCCAATTTCGTGCAAGTATTTATCTAGCGATTGGGATTCACGATTGGTGATGGATTGTGTAATTTTGAGCTGTCTCATCTAAAATATATAAACCTTTCTATTCTGAAATGTTTGCAAACATAACGAATTTTCTCTAATTAATTCTAATATAATTGTAAATTATTAACTCATTATGAGTTAGTTAGAGGGGCTTAGTTGATGTTATACTCTGTACAAAAATCATTCCAAATTGTCGTGATTACGACATAATGCCCGATCATTTTACAATTTTTAACCAATGCGCATCATATTTATTTTAAATCGCATTCTATTATTAAAAACAATTTAAATTCGCGTTTGTTTTAAAGGTTATACTTAACATATTAAATACTAGCATTATGGCCATAGTCATTAAATTGGACGAAATTATGACGATACGGAAAATGTCCTTGAATGAGCTAAGCGAAAAGGTGGGAATTACCTTATCCAACCTTTCCATCATAAAAAATCAAAAATCAAAAGCTATTCGATTGAGTACATTGGATGCCCTTTGTAAAGCATTGGAATGTACACCTGGCGATTTGATTAAATATTCTGAATTTTAGGGTCTTCAAAACGATATCCTCGAAGGAAATCGGCTATCTGCATTCTCTTTTTACCTTCGATCTGTATAGATAGCAAATGGATATAACCGTCATTAGTGGCCACTTTAAGCAAATTTTTCCCATCGGTGACGTATGTTCCCGGAATTAAGTTGTGCGCACTGATTTCCTTTTCTGTCTGGAAAATCTTTAAACCTTTATTATCCAATTTGGTATAAGCGGTGGGGTAAGGGCTTAAGCCTCTGATCTTATTATAGATGCTTACCGTATCCTTATTCCAATCAATCTCGCCATCTTCCTTAAAGATTTTCGGGGCATGTTTTACATCCTCCGCGGCCAATAAATCATCCTGTGGAACTGGATTGATCTCTCCATTTCGGATGGCATCCACGGTCTTCACGATCAATTGTGCGCCTTTTTCCATCAATTTATCATGAAGGATGCCAGCATCATCGGTATCGGCGATTTCCACCTCATCAGCAAAAAGTATGTTACCCGTATCAATTTCATGCTGTAGCAAGAATGTCGTAACGCCAGATTTTTTTTCGCCATTAATAACCGCCCAGTTGATCGGGGCAGCACCACGATAATTCGGCAGTAATGAAGCATGAACATTCACGGTGCCATGTTTGGGCATATCCCAAACCATTTCTGGTAGCATACGGAAAGCAACGACTACTTGTAGATCAGCTTGATAGCTACGAAGTGCTGCGATAAATTCAGGGTCTCTTAATTTTACGGGTTGCAAAACGGGGATCTGATGTTCCTTGGCAAACACTTTGACCGCAGATTCGTGCATTTTCTGTCCTCTACCGGCCGGTTTGTCAGGCACGGTAACAACAGCAACAACGTTTTCGCCGGCATCAATCAATGCTTTTAAAGAAGCCACAGCAAACTCTGGGGTACCCATGAAAATTATACGCATATCAATCTATTCTTTTTTTTAACTTTGCGAAGTTACAAATTAAAATTAAGCTTGAATTTTCCATATTTCCTCGCGAAGCGAATTACTTTATCGGGACAACGTACGTTTTCAAAACTGATCGTACGGGTAACCATAGGTGCATTGACCTTAGCGATCATGGCTATTATCATGGCCGTGGCCATTCTTAATGGTTTTAAACAGGAAATAACCGAAAAGCAGCGTGGTTTCTTTGGTGATATCATCATCCTGAAGAACGAACGCAGTGATTCCTATGTCAACACACCTATCTCACTTTCCAACGAGCAGATCAACGTTTTAGAGAAACATCAAAATGTGGTCAATATCTATCCTTTTGCTACGAAAGCGGGGATCATGAATGTGAAAGGGGAGGTTGAAGGTGTCCTGCTCAAAGGGATCGATAAGGATTATGATCAGGAATTTCTTTCCAAGACGATTTTGGAAGGAGAGACCATCGACTTCAACGCCGAGGATGCCGAGAGCCAATTGCTGATCTCCTCTTTAACGGCCAATCGTTTGCACCTGAAGGTGGGAGATAGTTTCATTATGTACTTCATCCAGGAGCCTGTAAGGAAAAGGAAATTCGTTGTCAAAGGAATCTTTACCACCAATTCCGAAGAATTGGATAAGATCTATGTCATTGGTTCGCTTTCTCTGATCAGGAGACTAAATAACCTTGGCGAAAAGGAGGTTGGAGGCTATGAAGTCCGTGTTAAGGATTTCTCGCAATTGGCTTTAACCACAGAAAGCTTGAATGAGGAGCTACCCATTGAGTTATATGCCACTAATGTGATTGAACAGATGCCAGATATCTTCAATTGGTTGAATATGCTGGATATGAACGATAATATCATTTTTGTATTGATGGTGGTGGTGGCCGTGATCAACATGATCTCTGCTTTGCTGATCAGTATCCTGGAACGATCATCCATGATCGGGATCCTCAAAGCACTGGGCATGCAGAATGCTAAGATCCGAACTATATTTCTCTATAATTCCCTTTACCTGGTCGGTTTTGGATTGATCCTAGGTAATGTGCTGGCCATCATTATTTATCTTTTCCAGAAGCATACGCAGTTTTTCAAGCTAGATCCAAGTATCTATTATGTGTCCTTTGTGCCAATGGATATATCCTGGCTTACAGTAGTTTGGCTAAATATTGCGTTGGTGTCCATAGCCTTATTGACGCTCTTTATCCCATCCATGTTGATTTCTCGGATATCACCAATTAAGACCATTCAGTTTAAATAAAAGCACGGTTCAGTTTAAATATTCAACTACAAAAGCGGAATTCCCACCAAGGAAACCGTATTTTTTCCGTATATTTCCCTTGCTAAAACAATTTTAATTTTAATATGTCTTTTATCCTTTAGCAATATTCTATGGACAATAAAATATTCGATCATCTTATTCATGCGTTTGAGGCACCACTTACCAATCCGGTACTCATCTTTTCCCTCGTCCTTTTCATTATCCTGCTTTCACCCATTCTTCTAAGACCGATCAAAGTTCCGGGAATTATTGGGTTGATCATCTCGGGGATGATCATTGGACCACATGGGTTAAACTGGTTGGAGAAGAATTCAGCTGTTGATTTATTTTCTACCATCGGTTTACTATATATCATGTTTATCGCTGGTTTAGAGTTAGATATGAATGAATTTAAGAAAACCAAACATAAGAGTTTTATGTTCGGTTTTTTTACGTTCATTATCCCGATATCCATTGGATTTCCGGTCTGCTATTACCTGTTGGATTATAGCTTGTTGACCAGTATCCTGATTGCCAGTATGTTTGCAACCCATACCTTGGTTTCCTATCCGATCGTGAATCGTTACGGGATTTCAAAGCATGAAGCCGTTGCGATAACCATTGGTGGTACCATCCTGACGGATACAGCAGTTTTGATCATCTTAGCGATTATTAAAGGAGCATCACAAGGAGAAATTAATAATGAATTTTGGATTACATTGGGTGTTTCCTTTGCTATTTTCCTTTTCATTATGTTCGGTGTGATTCCAAAAATTGCCAAGTGGTTCTTTGAGAAAGTGGAGAGTGAGAAAACCGGGCATTACATCTTTGTACTTACTGTGGTATTCTTTGCGGCTTTCTTGGCTGAAATGGCCAATTTAGAGCCTATTATCGGTGCATTCGTGGCTGGTTTGGCCTTGAACAAATTAATACCCCATTCCTCCGCATTGATGAATCGGATCGAATTTATCGGAAACGCTATTTTTATCCCTTTCTTCTTGATCTCTGTAGGGATGATCGTGGATATCAATATTTTTACCAGTAATGCCGGATTAACCGTGTTCTATGTGGCAGGTGCATTGACATTAGTGGGTATCTCCGGGAAATACCTAGCGGCAACAGCTACCAAATGGGCATTTAAATATTCCACCAATGAGCGTAATCTGATCTTTGGTTTGAGTAATGCACATGCTGCAGCTACCCTAGCTATTATCATGGTAGGATATAATAATCACATTATTGATGAGAATGTGCTGAATGGTACCATCGTTCTGATCTTGGTGAGTTGTATTGTAGCATCCATAGTAACGGAAAATGCTTCGAAGAAAATCGTGATGGAAGGGATGCAGCATGTAGAACATGTGGAGCATGTGGAAGAACATGAGGAACAGATTGTCATTCCTATCGCGAACTTAAGTAATATGGAGGCCATTCTGGATTTTGCTACACTTATCAAATCTAAAAAGTCTCCGCATCCTTTGAATATTTTAAGTGTTGTTCCGAATAATGAACAGGCGGCAAGGAATGTTCAATTGGCAAGACAAAGCTTGGATAAGATTTCAAAATATGCTGCAGGTTCGGAAACGGAAGTAGATCTGATTACACAGGTGGATTACAATATTGCCAACGGTATTGGTCGAGCGGCAAAGGAAGCATTTGCGGATTGTTTGATCTTAGGATGGCCGAGTGCCACCAGTTTTGTGGAAAAAATAGTGGGTGAAAAAGCTGAGAGTATCCTGAACCATACGGATACCAACCTGATCATGTGCCGGATAGAAAAACCATTCATCACCAATAAGCTGATCACCATCTTTGTGCCACCTTTGGCCGAATCGGAGGTGGGATTCCATTACTGGATGGAGAAAATGAGCAAACTGGCATCAGAAATATCATTACCGATCACGTTTGTTTGTAATGAACGTAGTAAGCAGGCGATATTGACCATGTTGGAGACGCTGAAATCCAGCGTACCAACGTCATTTGAACTGTATGATGACTGGGATAATATCTATGGCTTGGCTACCTTCAGTAATGCCGATTCCTTATTGGTTTTCGTTTCTTCGCGTTATGGCGAGCTTTCTTATCGAGATTCTTTGGATGGCTTGGCAAAACGAGTGGGAAAATACTACAAGAACCAAAACCTTATCCTGATTTTCCCAGCACGTTTGGAAGACCAGCATATCGATGAATATGAGGATGTACAGGCAGCACCTATTTTCCGTAAGATCAGTCGGGAAATTGGAAATATGTTCGGAAAGGATAAAACATAATTTGAATTTTGTTAGTTAAAACATGGGTTAATTAACAAATTACGATAAGTATTTATAAATAATTGGAGAGGATTTACATGAAAGAAATGACAGATAAAATCACGATTGACGGAAGTGGAAAATTGCAGGTACCTCATCAGGTGAGCATACCATTCATTATCGGCGATGGTATTGGTCCAGATATATGGCGGGCATCTGTTCGTGTTTTTGATGCGGCAGTGAAGAAGTGCTATGGGGGAGAACGGAAAATAACTTGGAAAGAAGTTTTAGCGGGGGAGAAGGCATTCAATGAAACAGGTAATTGGCTTCCGGAAGAAACGTTGAGCGTTTTTAAGGAATATTTAGTGGGCATTAAAGGACCATTAACTACGCCAATTGGTGGTGGGATTCGTTCGTTGAATGTGGCTTTGCGTAAGGAATTGGATCTTTATGTTTGCTTGCGTCCAACAAAATGGTACGAAGGCGTTCCTTCGCCAGTTAAGCATCCGGAGAAGGTAGATATGGTGATCTTTAGGGAGAATACGGAGGATATTTATGCGGGGATAGAGTTTGCAGCCGGAACAGCGGAGGCAAAGCGCCTGCAGGATTTTTTGAAGGAGGATCTGAATATCGATTATAACTTTACGAATACTACAGGAGTTGGGATCAAATTGGTTTCGGAGGAAGGATCTAAGCGATTGGTTCGTGCGGCTATTGAATTTGCTATTCAGGAAAATAGGAAATCAGTTACCATAGTACATAAAGGTAACATCATGAAGTTTACGGAAGGGGCTTTCAAGAATTGGGGATATGAAGTTGCGGAAACGGAGTTTGGGGATCAGACCTATACTTGGAACCAATGGGAAAAAACTAAAGCAAGTAAGGGTCAGGATGCGGCAAATGCGGAGCAGAAGGAAGCGGAACAGGCTGGAAAATTGATCATTAAGGATATTATTGCGGATAATTTTCTACAACAGATCTTATTGGCACCACAGGATTATGATGTGGTGGCTACTTTGAACTTAAATGGCGATTATATTTCAGATGCCTTAGCTGCGATGGTAGGCGGGATTGGAATTGCACCAGGTGGTAATATTAATTATAAGACCGGTCATGCAATTTTTGAGGCTACGCATGGTACGGCTCCACGTTTTGCGGATACCGATACGATGAATCCGTGTTCGGTTATTTTGAGTGGCGTGATGATGTTGGATTATATGGGCTGGCATGAAGCTGCAGATGCGATTGTGAATGCGGTGGCTACTACGATACAAGAAAAGACGGTAACTGTTGATTTTTATAATTTGATGTCGGATGCTACGCTACTTAAGACTAGTGAATTCGCTGATAAAATTATCGAGAAATTATAAATCCTTTGGGATATTGTTGGAATAAGCTGAACTTTAGGGTTCAGCTTTTTTTTTGTGGGTTGAATAAAATTAATTTTAGGATGGATAAAAATGATTTGCCAGGATTTATAAGGAATTCTGAGGTTTTTACGGAAGAGGATTTGGAGAGCTTGGCTAGTTTGGAGGAAAAACCTACAGAACAGGAGATTGATGCATTTAGATATGACCCAGAGGTTCAGGAATTGTTGAATGCTTTCATTGGGGATGAAACAACGCGTTTAACGCATCAGTTGCTGAAAGCAAAGTCGTTTTTAAGGGAGGGAAAGGTGGCGGAAGCCTGGAAGGTTTGTTTTGTGGATTAGGGGATAGTTGTAAAGTTGAAAGATTGCTTCGTTCCTCGCAATGNNAAATACTTACTACTAAATACTTACTAAATACTGTTAAAAAAAGGAGAGGTTGGCTTTTGGCCAACCTCTCCTTTTTTAAAACCTGTCCGAATTCATCACCTTCGTCCAAGCTTTTGCGAAATCCTTCACAAATTTCTCTTGGGCATCAGCGCTGGCGTAGACTTCGGCAACGGCACGAAGTTCTGCGTTTGATCCGAACACCAGGTCCGCCCGGGTACCGGTCCATTTTGGTTGACCAGTTTTACGATCCGAACCGATATATAATTCTTTATCTTCTGAAGCCGCTTTCCAAGCCGTATTCATATCCAATAGATTGACTAAGAAATCATTGGTCAACTGTCCAGGTCTGTTCGTGAATACCCCATTTTTAGAACCATCAAAGTTCGTATCCAAGGCGCGCATACCGGCAACCAGAACAGTTAATTCAGGTGCTGAAAGGTTAAGCAATTGCGCTTTGTCTATCAATAATTCTTCAGTAGATGATGTATATCTTCTTTTCTTATAGTTACGGAATCCATCAGCGATTGGCTCTAGGTGTCCGATCGATTCGATGTCTGTCTGCTCTTGCGAGGCATCCATACGACCTGCTTTAAAAGCTACCTCAACAGGCGTTCCTGCATCTTGTGCTGCTTTCTCAATGGCCGCATTACCTGCAAGAACGATAAGATCTGCTAAGGATACTTTTTTACCAGTTGTTTGTGCTCCATTGAAATCATTTTGGATTTGCGTCAAAATCGATAATACTTTATCCAATTGTTTAGGATTATTCACTTCCCAATCTTTTTGAGGCGCCAAACGGATGCGGGCACCATTAGCACCACCACGTTTATCCGAACCACGGAAAGTAGAGGCAGAAGCCCATGCCGTAGATGCCAGTTCAGAAACAGTTAGACCTGAAGAAAGAATCTTACCTTTTAGATCGGCAGCATCTGCATCAGCGATCAATTCATGATTTACTTCAGGAATTGGATCCTGCCAGATTAATTCTTCTGCAGGAACTTCTGGTCCTAGGTAACGGGAGCGAGGTCCCATATCGCGGTGGGTCAATTTAAACCATGCACGTGCAAACGCATCAGCAAAAGCATCCGGATTTTCGAAGAAATGTCTAGAGATCTTACCGTATTCAGGATCAAAACGTAGGGAAAGATCGGTAGTCAACATGGTTGGCTTACGTTTCTTATTGCTGTCGAATGGATCTGGAATGGTTTCTTCTGCGTCTTTTGCCACCCATTGGTGAGCACCGGCAGGACTTTTAGTCAATTCCCATTCATAATTGAATAGGTTTTCAAAAAAGTTATTGCTCCATTGCGTTGGGGTAGTCGTCCAGATCACTTCCAATCCCGAAGTGATGGCATCAGCTCCAACACCTGATTTATAGCTGCTTTTCCAACCAAGACCTTGTTCATCCAAACCTGCTGCTTCCGGTTCTTTACCTACATTGTCTGCAGGTCCAGCGCCGTGTGTTTTTCCAAAGGTATGGCCACCAGCAATCAATGCAACGGTCTCTTCATCGTTCATCGCCATTCTTCCGAAGGTATCACGAATATCTTTTGCGGCTAAAATAGGATCAGGGTTTCCATCAGGTCCTTCCGGATTTACATAGATCAATCCCATTTGTACAGCTGCCAATGGGTTTTCCAGATTTCTGGAATGCACATCGCCATCTGCGTCATCATCTGCCGATAATACCCCATGTTTTTCAGCGACCCCTTCAGAGCCATGCGCATAACGCACATCGCCGCCTAACCATTTATCTTCCGAACCCCAATATACATCCTGATCAGGTTCAAACGCATCCACACGACCACCAGCAAAACCAAATGTTTTGAAACCCATAGATTCCAAGGCCACATTTCCGGTCAATACCATTAAGTCTGCCCAGGAAATCTTACGACCATATTTTTGTTTGATCGGCCACAATAAGCGGCGTGCCTTATCCAAACTCACATTATCTGGCCAGCTATTCAAAGGGGCAAATCGTTGTTGTCCGGTGCCTGCTCCACCACGGCCATCACCTACACGGTAAGTACCTGCGGAGTGCCAGGCCATACGGATAAAAAGACCGCCATAGTGTCCAAAATCTGCGGGCCACCAATCCTGCGAATCGGTCATTAAAGCGTGCAGATCTTGTTTTACTGCGGCTAAATCTAAGGAGTTGAATTCGGCTGCGTAGTCAAAATCTTCATCCATTGGATTGGATAGGTTGGAATGCTGGCGTAGTAAACTTACTTTAAGCTGTTTTGGCCACCAATCGTGGTTGGTTGTTCCTCCACCTGCTACTGTCATTTTCTGGTTCAAAGTGCCATTGTGGAATGGGCATTTGCTGATGTCGTTGGATCCGTTTTCCATATATTTTTTAGAATTAATGCATACCAAGGGAATCCATTGGTATCTGTTGTTTTTAATTTATCTCCTTTATAATTGGCAGGATTTGTTGTTCCTTTCTCTTATAAATTTAGTTAAAGTTAGATAAATAAAATCTAATTAATATTTAAAACATGATAGATTTTCTCTATGAGTTATTAAAAAAAATAATCCCGAAAATTGCTGCTTTTCCGGGATTGACAATTTAAAAACTCATGTAATTCGAACGCTAATCGAAATATTTAATTTCTTTTTTGTTGCTACAAATAAAGTGAATTAATAGGTTGATTGGAAGAAGGAGGGGGTGGACAAAAGGTGGACAAATAAACAAAATCGGGCTAAATTGGTTGTTAGAACAGTAAATAGAAGTATAATTTTTAAAAGATAAAGACATATGCCTTGGAACCCTGAAATTTATAACCAATTTAAAGATATCCGGTATCAACCTTTTTATGATCTGATGGACCTGATCGAGGAGCGGACAGAAATGCAGGCTGTTGATCTGGGCTGTGGAACAGGTGAGCAGACCGCAATGTTAGCGGAGCGTTTTCAACAATCCACGTTTTTGGGGATTGATTCTTCGGTGGAAATGTTGCGTGGCGCGGAAGAGCATCAAACGGAGAGATTATATTATAAGGTAGAAACTTTCGAGGAGTTTATTAATAGATTGTCGCGTTGGGATTTGATTTTTAGTAATGCGGCATTGCAATGGTCGGGCGATCATCATACCTTATTTCCGGATCTAATCAGGAAATTAAATCCAGGTGGGCAGTTGGCTGTTCAGATGCCTTGCCAAACAGAAAATGAATTGAACCAGATTTTAGTTGAACTGGCAAACGAGGAACCATATCGGGATCAGTTAAATGGTTGGAATAGGTCATCTCCGGTTTTGAGCATGGAAGAATATACGGAAATGTTTATTGCGGAGGGTATGGTTAATTTGAAGATCTCGAAAAGGATTTATCCTATAGTGGCCGAGGATACGGAAACCTTATTTCATTTTATTTCGGGATCGGCTTTGATACCTTATATGGAAAGACTTTCAGAGGATCAGCAAATTGCGTTTAATACGGAGTTTAAGAGAAGGATAGGGGAAAGGTTTGAGAAAAGACCAGTTGTTTATCCTTTTAGGAGGTTGCTGTTGTATGGGGTAAAGGCGTAGTTTTTTTTGGAATAATAGAATTCTTGTAAACACGCGTCATTGCGAGGAGCTTTCCCCGTCATTGCGAGGAGCTTTTCCGTCATTGCGAGGAGCTTTTCCGTCATTGTGAGGAGGTACGACGAAGCAATCTTAGGCCTTTGTCATCCTGAGCAGCGTCGAAGGATCTGTACGGGTACCATGTATAGATGCTTCGACTTCGCTCAGCATGAAATGGGAGTAGATTGCTTCGTTCCTCGCAATGACGAGGCTAAAAGATTGCTTCGTTCCTCGCAATGACGCAGGTGAAGATTGCTTCGTTCCTCGCAATGTCGCAGGTAAAGATTGCTTCGTTCCTCGCAATGACGGGGTTTTCTTCGTATTCCAACCGTGATTCAAACATCTTGAAAGAAATGTGTAAGTGCCTAAAGTCACTTACACATCACTTACATGTCACTTAAACCTCACATAAAGTAAGAACCAATCCATAATATATACCCGCCTTTATTTAGAAGAAATTGCTATACAATTTAAATTGTTAATTTTATTTATCAATTCATTATCTTATATTTAAGGGACTGATCAAATCTTTATTTATTAACTAATCCAAGCAAATCTAATTTTATGAAGAAATATGAAATTAATGGTATTCCTAGGTATTTTATTTTTGCTGAAAATGGAAGTATCATAAGTCCAAATGCACCCCGACCTAGGTCGGAAGAAATTAAAAGCTTATTAAAACTGTAAAATCCCAAACCATAGATGACTAAAATCCAAATTTTCTTTGCTTGTATATTATTCTTCCTTTTAAGTTGTAGCCAGAAAAATCAAAACCAAACAGAGCCTATAAATATAATTGCCGGATCATCTAAGATTACAGGAAAAATCATGGCTCCAGATAGCCTTATGGCAGGCGGGGTTAAAGTCAGCATTACTGTCCTGCATCCCATTATTGGTGATTATTCTACATATGAAATTCCTATAGATGACTCGGGCAGATTCGCGCTTGACTATGATATGGAAACCAGTAGTACAATAATAGGTTTATTTAGTAATTTACAAACTAATCCCCTAAATATTAAGACCTTTATTAATAAACCTACCCATATTGAAATACAATTTACTGATAGATCGACAATCCATAAAATAGATGTTACTCCTGCGATGCCTAAATACGATATGATGCAAAACGAACAATTATTTAGGAAATTGGTTGAAAATAAACCCAATGACCCAAATTGGAAACTCCCACATCATTATAATATGAACATTGGAGATTTCTTGGAATCTATAAAGAAATCATATAACAGGAGAATAGAGGCGGTATTAGGGAATGATGGTGCACTTTCAAAAGAGTTTAAGGATTTTCTAAAAAAAGATTTTCGGATTTTTTATTACACTGGTGGCATGTTCGATTATGAAGGTACCATGAAAATCAACTATTTAAATGCGACAAAGGATACATTGAATTTACCTAAAATCCAAAAGATTGATCGGTCCTATTTTCGTTTCTTAAAAGATTTTGATCTTAACGATCCGCAATACCTGCATACTTTTACATTCCCCAGACTTCAACATAATATACTCCAGAATGAGGTATTAGGTCTTCCACGAATAGGTGATAGCGATATTCCATCCTGGTTAAAAAAAGTGAAAGGACTTTTGGCCGATCAAGTAGGGTTTAAGGATGGATTATATTATGATATTCTGGCAGCGAATGCCTATGGTCTACAGCTTAATGAGGAAGTAAAACCCTTAACAATTAAGCAGCAGGAGGCAATAAAGAACTATTGGGGAAAGGGTGAAATTGCTAAAATACTGTTCCGAAAAAATGAGAAGGTAATCGAAGAGGATAAGAAGAAATCTGCCCTGATCGTATATGATATTGATCATGTTGCTAAAGAAAAATTGATGGACACGATTCTTGCAAAATATCCAGGTAAAGTGGTCTTTGTAGACTTTTGGGCTACCTGGTGCGGTCCTTGTTTGAGCGCTATGAAGCAGTTTAAATCCATAAAAGGGGATTTTCAGGGTAAGGATGTTGTTTTTGTTTATTTAACAAATGGATCTTCGCCAAAAAAACGCTGGGAAGAAGTAATTAAAGGTATTGGAAGCGAACATTATTATTTAAAGGATGATCAATGGAGTTATTTAATGTCTAAATTCGGATTTGAATATATTCCATCGTATTTATTATATAGTAAGGAAGGGAATTTGGTGAATAAGTTTACTGCATTTCCGGGAAATGAAAAAGTAAAGGGCTTGATCGAGGATTTGCTAGCAAAGAAAAAAGATAAATAGATTGATCTTAAGTCATGTTAAATGAAAAATCATAATTTTCTGTTTTTTTTCGCTTTTATCTTGTCTTCCTGTATTGGGAATAATCAAAATTTGCGGTCTGATGATCGCATTATTCAAAACCAAGTTAGGGATACTACCGAGATCCCTCACGGAATAACCCGTAACATAAAACAGGATAGTAAGGGTCGTATTTGGGTGGCTACATTCGACGGAATCTTCCGATTCGATGGAAAATCATTTACTAAAACCACGGATAAAATAAATTCTGTTCGATTTTTCTCTGTATTAGAAGATCGAAAAGGTAACTTTTGGTTTTCATCTGTTGGGTCGGGAGTTTATTATTATGATGGGGAATCTTTTACAAATTATACAAGCAAAGACGGGCTGGCCAACAATAGAGTCACTGAAATCTATGAAGATAGAAGGGGTAATATTTGGTTCAGTACTGAACAGGGAGCAAGCCGCTTTGATGGTAAATCATTTCTGAATTTTACAACAGAAAATGGATTGCCAGACAATTATGTCCATTGGATCTTGGAAGACCAATCCGGAAAATTTTGGTTTGGAACCCAGAAAGGTGTTTCCATTTATGATGGAAAATCATTTACCAATCTAACCCAGAATAATCGTGCGTTTTACAATGTTAGGAGCATGATAGAAGATGCTAGCGGCAATATCTGGCTAGGAGGGAATGATGGTCTTTGGAAATACGATGGAAGAAACTTTACCAAATTTTCAGATAGTTTTGTAGGCTATATTTATGAAGATAAAGAAGGGAACATTTGGACAAGTTCAAAGGATGATAAAACAAGTGAATTTTCGAATGGTCTTCAAAAGAATGGCAATCAAGAGAGTTGGGTTTTGTCGCGATATAATAAAAGTTCTTTGTCCAATCCTAATTTACTTCCGGAGCTAATCAAAACCCATGAAGGAATGATTTTTGGGATACTTGAAGCAAAGGATGGAACAATTTGGTATGGAACTTTAAATGGAGTAGAAAATTGGTCTGAGGATTAGATACTAATTATATTTTATAATCTTCATTTTTAGAAGGAAAAAAACTTCATTTTTTAATACCTAATTATTATGAAGAGCTTATTTGTATTAATAATTTCCAGTTTTTTGCTTTCTTCCTTATCAGCACAGACGCTAAAGGATTGCTCTTCCTGTGCCACAAAACTAATCCAGGTTGAACAAATCAAGGATTTGAGTATTGATGAACTACGGTATTTGGCAAATGATTTATTTGCTAGGCAAGGTTATAAATTTTCGGATGCTAATATCGATAGCTATTATTCAGAAAAAAACTGGTATAAACCTGTTGTCGACAACAATAAAATAATTTTTAACACGGTAGAAAAGCAGAATATTAAACTGTTGCAGGACAAGACTACGGAACTGAAAGCTGATAGGGATAAATTAATAAATGAGCTTAAGGTCTTTAAAGTAGCATTACAATCGAACAATAAATCAGATCTGTTAAGAAAATATAATTTTGAAACCAATGATATGGAAAATAGGAAGGATATTACCTATTTAGAAAAAACTTTGGAGCAAGTGAACTTGGATGATATCAATTGGTCAAAACATAAAGGAATGTACGAAGTTACTGTGGATAATGGAGAATATGTAATGAATTATGAAATAAGCATTGATGGGGAGAAGGTTAAAATCAAGTATGCTAATCAAGGGGGGGCAGAATATAGGGAGTTAGTTTATCCTAACTATATGATCACAGAGTATACCTATTTATGGAAGTTTGAATGGAAAAATGGGCGATTAAGGTTTGTTGATTTCATCGTCGCGGGGTAATTATGGGAAGATTGCTTCGTCGTGCCTCCT
>DCOH01000003.1 GCA_002322865.1 Sphingobacterium sp. UBA1575
TCACTTACACCTCACTTAAATTCTACTTAAACCTCGAAGGCAACATGGTCTTTTCCATTAGCAGATAGCGCTGGATATTTCAGAAATAAGCTGTTGCAACATGTTTATAATTAACCAAAAAAGGAAGAATTTCCTTTTCATAAGCTATATTTGTAGGATTGTTTAATAGCCTTAATTTAAGCCGTGGATAAACAAAATACGTTTATCCTTGTTATTAAATTGATTAATTAATTAGTATAAAAGAACATTCAACCGCTTTGAATAGATTTGGCCGTATTGCGTTAAAGACCTTCCTATGGATAATAGGATCAATAATCGCACTCATTCTTCTTGTAATATTCCTTGTTCGTTTACCCGCTGTACAGAACTATATCGTCGGCAAAGTGACCAATTATCTGGAAAATAAAATCGGAACACCGGTAGATATCGGTCATATCAACATTACCTTTCCTAAAAAATTAGTATTGGAAAACGTCTATTTCGAGGACCAATCCAAAGACACGCTATTNNATTAGCAGGTCAAGAGCTAAAGGTAGACATCAATATGTTCAAATTATTGAAGAACACCATTGAAATCAAAGAGTTTGAACTCAAAGGCATTACCGCGAAAATTAACCGATCACTTCCGGATAGTACCTTTAATTTTGCCTATATCGTCAATGCATTCGCCACAGAAAAAGAAAGTAGCCCTACTGCCGATAGTACATCTGCCTTGGTTTTTGACATCGACAAGGTCAATTTTGACAATATTAAATTTGTCTATAAGGATGATGTATTAGGGACCTCAGCTGATCTTTACCTTAAACACTTCGATACCAGAGTCAAACGGTTTGATCTGACCAAAAATATGGCTTTTGATATGCCTGTGGTCAATATTGATGGGTTAACGGCTGTTATAAAACAATGGGCGGTAGCCGAATCGGAAGAAGCACCGGATGCCTCTGATTTCGGTATCAATGACCCTACGGTGGAAGCCACCTCCCTCCTTCCGGATCTTGGTATCAAAACCTTGAATCTAAAAANNTGGATGGTTCAGACTCGGAGGTACTCCTTGGAAAAAATATTAAAAAGAAGGATGATAAAGCTGATTCGGATACAACGAATATCAATTGGGTGGTTTCAGCAGACAAATTGGTGATCAATAAATCCAATTTCTGGTTCAAGGATGATAACCAACCAAGAACAAAGGGAATCGATTATTTCAATCTTAAAATGACCGATCTGGCAGCGGCCATGGATAATCTATATTATTCGGCAGACTCCATTTCCGGAGAACTGGATAATGTCACCGCCAAGGATCATTCCGGATTCTATCTTAAGCAGTTAAGAGGGGATTTCGTATATGGAAATCAAGGGGCAACAGTTAAAAATCTATTGATCGAAACACCTTACACCAAGATAGAAGATGAAATACAAGTTTCATATCCTTCTTTAGACGCTGTATCCAATAACCCAGCCAACATGACCATATTTGCAAACATCAAAAAAAGCCATATCGACATGCGCGATATCCGTTTCTTGGCTCCTGATCTTGAAAAACAGGAGGTTATGCGACCGTTGATGAACAAGCGATTCTATATCGACGGACGAGTTACGGGCAAACTGAACGACCTTAGAATACCTCGTTTTGAATTCAAAACGTTAGATAAAACCCATGTCATTGCGACTGCCCATATTAAGGGACTTCCTGATGTGGATAAGATGTACCTGGATCTAAATATCAAGAAATTAGTGACTGGTAGAGCTGATCTGAATAGACTCATTGCTCCTTCTTTGATGCCCGACAGTATACAATTACCACGCAACATCAGTTTAGCAGGAACCTTTAAAGGTGGAATGAGAGGTTTTGATGCGAATTTAAAACTGGTTACTGAGCAAGGGAATGCGACGGTCAATGGTAAATTGAACATGGGTCGAGATACGACCTATAATGCCTTTGTTACAGTCGACAACTTTAACCTGGGGCAATTCCTGAAACAGGATTCCGTACTGGGTGTTGTGGCGGCCCAAGCCCAGGTGAATGGAACCGGCTTGAACCCGAAAACCATGGTAGCCGATATCACTGGTACCATCAACCGCTTTGACGCGATGGGTTATGGCTATCACGATATTAATTTTGATATGACGGCCAATCGTGGTGATATTGCCGGAACCATCAACAGTGGTGATCCGAATGTGGACCTGGATGCCTCCATTTCTGCCGACATGAGTGGTGCCTATCCGAAGATCTTTGCTGAAATGATGGTCGATAGTATCAATTTCAAAAACCTGAAATTGATGGATCAAAACCTTCGCTACCACGGAAAAATTACGGCGGATTTTGAGACTTTTGATCTTGATCATTTGAATGGATCATTAAAAGTCGTGAACTCATCCATTGCCTACAACGATGATCGTTACGTATTGGATACAGTCGCTTTAACCGCAAAATCCGATACCAGCAAGAATACGCTTATCCTAAGTTCGGAATTCTTGAATGGCCACTTAACCGGAAAGTATAAGTTGACGGAATTAGGGTCATCCATAACCGATATTGTACGAACCTATTATAATCCTTCAAACGATCGAACGGTATTGACCTATTCACCGCAGCAATTTGAATTTTCTGCTCGCCTGAATAATGCCCGCATTATTAGAGATTTCCTTCCCGACTTGGAGGTCATGGACGATATAACACTGGACGGTACCTTTAATAGCCAGGACAGAACCTTAATGGCCAAACTACTGGCGCCTAAGATTATTTATGCCGGTACGGAGGTAGAAAACGTAGGTATGGATATCATTACGGCGGATAGTACCTTATACTATAATACCTTGATTGGCCACATTGTTGTAAATAACATTGAATTGAACAACACGGTGCTATCCGGTAATGTGGTGGAAAACAAGGTTGATTTAGGGCTGTGGATAAAGGATAAGGAAGATAAAGAGCAGTACCATTTAGGTGCCTTTATGAATGTGGCCAACAATAATTATAATTTCTCTTTGAAGGAAGACGGCTTAATGCTTAATTATGAGAATTGGTCCATCAATCCAAACAACCAGTTAAGTTTTGGCAAAAATGGGATCCGTGCTAATGATTTCCACCTTAGTAATAATGGGCAGGAAATGGTCATACAATCAAAAGATTCTACCTTAAATTCGCCAATCGACCTTACCTTTAACAATTTTAGGATCGAGACCATCACCAATATGTTGGAATCGGAATCCTTAAATTTGGGTGGAGGTATTAATGGTAATGCGACAGTTTCGAGATTAGAGGCTAATCCGGTTTTTGTTTCCGACCTAACGATCGATAAATTCTACTTCGGAAAAGATACCATCGGAAATGTGCTGGTAAAGGTGAACAACATCAAGGAAAACACCTATTCAGCGGATGTGCGGATTACCGAAAACGGCAATGATGTACAATTGATCGGAGATGTGATCATTCCAGCGGAAGGTGATATGCAAATTGATGCCACATTAGATCTTAAACCGATTACGATCAAAACCATTGAAGCCTTTAGTTTAGGCAATTTACAGGGCAGCCAAGGCGACCTTTCCGGAACATTGAAGATCCGCGGAACGACCAATGCCCCTCGCATTAATGGTGAATTGACGTTTAATGACGCGATCATTAATGCCTCCATGTTGAATTCCAACATGAAAATTGATGATCAGAAAATATACTTCAACGATCAAGGAATTACCTTTAGGCAATTCAACATTGTTGATTCCAGGAATAATACAGCAAGGTTAAATGGATCTATCCGGACCACGACCTATACTGATTTCGATTTCAATCTTAATTTAACGACGGATGATTTCGAGGTGATGAATTCTACCCGTGAGGATAACGACATGTTCTTCGGAAGAGAGTATTTGACTTCGAATCTGCGGGTAACTGGTAATTTGGATAAACCGAAGATCGATGGTAATGTGAAAGCCAATGAACGTACGGACTTTAATTTCATCGTTCCTAATGAAAACCCTGGTGTTACCCAACGTGATGGGGTTGTGAAATTTGTGGATAAGAGCGATACGACAAGAGCCAATGTTTTTGCGCAGCTGGATTCTATGACCAAAGTTTCCAATACCCTATCGGGTTATGATATTGCGCTGAATCTAAGTACGGATCGGGAAGCGAAATTCAAGATTATCTTGGATGAAGGAACCCAGGATGCCTTAAATATCCAAGGGGTGGCCGAACTGAACACGACTATTGATGCCAATGATCAGATCATCATGTCGGGAACATTTACCGTAGAAGATGGTGATTATACCTTCTCCCTAGGTCCGATCTCCAAGGACTTCCGGTTCCAGAAAGGGAGTACGATCACTTGGAATGGAGATCCTTTGGATGCAAGGTTGAACATTACGGCCGTATATACGGGTAAGTTTGCCACCTTAGAGTTGGTGCAGAACCAGATAGGCCCTGAAAGCCAGAACCTGTATAAACAAAGGGTACCCTTTAATGTATTATTGAAACTGACCGGCGAACTCTTCAAACCGGAAATCAATTTTGATATTGACTTGGATGAAAGTAATGCCATTGTTTCCCAAGATGTGGTGAGTAAGGTAAATATTGCTTTATCGAACATCCGGGAAGATCCGGCTGAATTGAACAAACAGGTATTCTCTTTGATCGCTTTAGGAAGGTTTATGTCGGCAAATCCATTTGAAAGTTTGTCGGGTGGAGGTGCAGAATCGATGGCCAGAAGTACGGTGAGTTCCTTCTTGACCTCGCAGTTGAACAACCTAGCATCGGATTTGATCAAAGGTGTTGAACTGGATTTCAATCTAAATTCAGAAGAGGATTATTTGACCGGTAATGCACAGACCCGAACGGATTTGAATGTGGGTATATCGAAAATGTTATTTGATGACCGCCTAAAAATCACGATTGGATCGAATTTCGAGGTGGAAGGAAATACAAGACCAGGCGAGAAAGCATCCAACATTGCGGGAGATATTTCTTTGGATTACCAATTATCGAAGGACGGCCGCTATTTTGCGCGTGTATACCGCAAAAACCAATATCAAGCGACCCTGCAGGGACAATTTGTGGAAACAGGGATTGGTTTTATCATCAATATGAGCTACAACAAATTCAAGGAACTTTTCATGAATTCAAAAGCGCTTCAGGAATATTATAATACCGAAAGTAGAGGATTCCGCAGAAGATTTGATGTAGACCGCATGGAAACGGATACCGCCTACCGGGATAGCGTACGCTTGGTGATCCGCGACAGTTTGATGCGGGTAGATCCGGAATATAGAAAACGAGTGGAAGAGCGACAAAAAGAAGAACAGTTGAAAAAACAACAACAAGATAGTACAAGAAATAATAAACCGGATTCGACAGATAGGATCAAGGAATCGAATGAATCGGCCATTAAAAACGAAGATGAGGAAGGAGGAAAAGATGAAAAATAAATTTTTATTTTCCTGCCTATTGGGCGGAATACTAGTCAGTAGTTGTAATCCGACCAAATATTTGGCTGAAGGTGAAAAGATGTATACCGGGGGTGATG
The DNA here is from genome assembly GCA_002322865.1 of Sphingobacterium sp. UBA1575. Classification (GTDB taxonomy): domain Bacteria; phylum Bacteroidota; class Bacteroidia; order Sphingobacteriales; family Sphingobacteriaceae; genus Sphingobacterium. Next base: position 5,517 of record DCOH01000003.1, read on the forward strand.
TAGAAATCCACCATGACAGTATGAAGGTGGAAAATAAGGAAGCCTTTGAAACTTTTTTGGAGGATGCCCTACTGCCTAAGCCGAATTCCAAAATTTTAGGGGTATACTATAAAGTTGGCCTTTGGAACATGGGTGGTGGCCCAGATAGTTCGACTAATTTTTTCCGACGTTGGCTGAAACGGAACGGCCAAGAACCGGTTAAACTAAGTGATGTAAACCGAGAATACAATGAGAACCTCTTACGGGGTAAAATGGAGAACTTGGGTTTCTTCAATGCCCGCGTAGCCTCGGACACGATTATTGATGGAAAATATGCCTCCGTAAAATACGATGCGTATCCAGGCTCGGTTTACCGTATCAATTCGGTCAAATTTGATGTGGATACCATGACAGATCTTGGCTGGCGGATCAACTACCCTAGCGATCGTACCTTATTGAAACCAGGTTCAAACTATAATCTGGATGTGATCCTGAATGAACGCGACCGAATCGACAACGATCTTAAGCTTAATGGATTCTATTATTTTAGTCCTGATAATATTTTGGTGGAAGTGGATAGTACGATCGGCAACCATAAGGTAGATATGTTCGTGACGGTAAAACCGGAAACCCCAGAAAAAGCGAGACATCCGCAATATATCGGGAATGTCTATATTTTCCCTGATTATCGAGAAACCTCTGGTACAGCAAGACGCAGGATACCAAGAAATACCGAAAAATTTGAGGATAAATACTATATCGTAGATCCACAAAATAAATACCGTAAAAAAGTATTAGCGAATCATATTTTTGTGCAGCCGAAGGATAAATATAGCCGCTGGAGCCATAACCAGACCATCAACCACTTGGTGAATTTGAATGCGTTTAAATTTGTAAAGAACGATTTTGTGGATAGCCCTGATTCCCTGAACCACTTGGATGTGTATTATTACCTGACACCATTGGAGAAGCGATCGATCCGTTTGGAGCTGATCGGGAAGACAGCTGCGGTTTACAATGGTACAGAGGTAACCGCCAACTGGACCTTACGGAATGCATTTAAGGGTTTTGAAACCCTGACTGCTTCTGTTTTCGGGGGATATGAGACCCAGACTGGTGGTAATGTGAACTTGAATTCCAGTTATATCCGTTATGGTGCAGAGGTAGGTATTACCTGGCCTAGGCTTCTTTCTCCTTGGAAATGGGCACCTGCTAGACAATATATACCAAAGACGTTCTTAAAAGCTGGCTATGAATTCTTGAACAGAAGAACTGCCTATACCTTAAATTCCATGACCTTAAATTATGGATATGCTTGGAAAGAAAATAGCCAACGGGATCATAACTTGACTTTAGCGGAAATCATCTATGTTCAACCTAGAGGGATTTCGGATGAATATAAAGCGCAGATGGATACCGTTCCAACTTTACGTCATATTGTTGATCCGCAGTTTTCTTTTGGTCCTAACTATGTTTATACGTTTACCAATACCATGGAAAACAATAAAAAACATACATTTTATGCCAAAGCAGGATTGAATACTTCCGGGAACATCCTAGGCTTGATTCAAGGAGCGGATTATAATAGTGGGAATATTAAAAAAATATTCGGAACTGCCTATTCGCAATTCATTAAAGCGGAAGCTGACATGCGGCATTACATGAAGTTAACGGCGAATTCGACATTAGCATCTCGAATTATGATCGGTACCTCCTATTCTTATGGAAACTCGCGGTCCTTACCTTACTTGAAACAATATTATACGGGTGGACCAAATGGATTACGTGCATTCCGTGCGCGTTCGGTAGGTCCAGGTTCTTCCCTTCCGGAAAACATTGGGGAGGAGAATTTCTTTGCCGACCAGACCGGGGATTTCAAATTGGAATTGAATACGGAGTATAGAGCTAAAATTGCAGGCATGCTGCATTGGGCAGCTTTTGTGGATGCGGGTAATGTGTGGTTACAGAACCATGATGATGATAAACCAGGAGGTAAACTGTCTGGCGCATTCTTGAGCGAATTGGCTGTTGGTGGAGGTGTCGGGTTGCGTCTGGATCTGGACTTTTTGATCCTTCGTACGGATTTTGCGATACCATTCCGAGTGCCTTATCGCCCGAAGGATGACCGCTGGGTGTTCAAGTATATTGACATCCGGGAAAGGGATTGGCGCAGAGAGAACCTGGTATTCAACTTGGCGATCGGATATCCTTTCTAATAGGTTTTTTGAATCCTTTTTAGTAGATTTAAGGAGCGTAACATAAAACCCGTAAAGCTATGAAAGTAACCGTTGTAGGTGCAGGTGCAGTTGGTGCAACCACTGCCGATAATCTGTTAAGACGTAATATTGCCGAAGAAATTGTACTATTAGATATTAAAGAAGGATTCGCGGAGGGCAAAGCACAGGATATGATGCAGACCTCTGCCCTACTTGGTTTTGATTCCAAAATTACGGGAGTAACCAATGATTATCTAGCGACAGCTGGTTCTTCAGTTGCAGTTATTACTTCAGGAATTCCGAGAAAACCGGGAATGACCCGTGAGGAATTGATTGGCACCAATGCTAATATTGTGAAAACGGTAGTGGAAAACCTGATCCAACATTCTCCAGATATTATTATTCTGATTGTATCCAACCCGATGGATACCATGACTTACCTAGCATTAAAATCCAGTGGATTACCTAAAAACAGAATCATTGGTATGGGTGGAGCATTGGATTCAGCTCGTTTTAAATATCAGATTTCAGATAAATTGAATGCTTCGGCAAATGATTTGAATGCCATAGTTATTGGTGGTCATGGGGATACTACGATGATCCCATTGATCAAGCATGCTACTTGGAACAGTATTGCTGTTTCTAGTTTTCTAACGGAGGAGGAAGAAGCTGAAATCGTGAAGAAAACGATGGTAGGTGGTGCTACTTTGACGGCTTTGATCGGAACTTCGGCTTGGTATGCGCCTGGAGCCGCCGCCGCAGCGATGGTGGAAAGTATTGTAAGGGATCAGAATCGATTATTTACCGCCTCTGTGTATTTAGAAGGCGAATTTGGGCAGGAAGATATTAATATTGGTGTTCCAGTGATTATTAATAAAAAAGGCTGGGATAGGATTGTTCCCTTGGAGCTTTCGGATGAAGAACAAAAATTGTTCGATGCAAGCGCGGATGCTGTCAGAAAAATGAACGATGTGCTTTTTGATGAGGGTGTTTTAAAGAGATAGTCTAGCGCGTCATTGCGAGGAGAGTAGTCTTGACGCGTCATTGCGAGGAGGNNGATTGCTTCGTCGTGCCTCCTTGCAATGACGATAGAGTTCCTCGCATAACGATAGAGTTCATCACAATAGCGCTAAGCCATAAGTAATATAAATTAATATTAAAGAAATATTTTTATCTTTGCCACATGTACAAAGTTTATTTATTTCTACTCTTCTTACTGTTATCCTCATTAAAAGCTCACTCCCAAAAGCTCGAATATCCAAAACCAGTTGTTGTTTCCTATTACCAAGCCCATATTAAAACCAAGAAAGAAACAATAAAAGGAAATTTTTATAGGGCAACGGAGGAGGATATCTTTTTGCTGGAGGATAAGGAGATGAAGAAGATTCCAGTATCTAACATAAAAAAGATAAAGATTAAATTTGATCGGAAGAAAGAAGCACCTTTATTTAAAGGAATGAGTAAAACTGGTGTTGATATCATGAAATCCAGTTTGACTGATGAGCCTGAAAAAAATCACAGCAAAACAGATCCATATGGTAATCTATTATCGGATGCGGATGCCGCGCCTTCGGTTGGGGAGACTTTACTTATAGGAACTGCCACTGTAGCAACGGCAGCCATTGGGAATGAACTTTCCAAATTAGCTCCACAAGCAGATATTGAATCCTTCAAGGTCAATTATTCCAAAGAGAGATATTTGGAACAATTAGATGAGATTAGGATGTATACCATCGAATTACAAACTTCACCAGAATATAAATCCATTCTAAAAGAGCGGTTAAAAAAAGCGATGAAAAAGAAGAAATTAGCTATATAATTGGAGAAAAAACAGTAGAATTGTAATTAAACCAAGTATTTTCATTCGGTACGAGGTTTCACATCCTATTATCCAACTATGCAAAAAATTCCTTTTGAAGTCATCAAACTTCAAGCCGATGGCTACCATATCATTACAGAAGTAGAACTTTACGATCGAAAATTCAAATTAGTCATAGATACCGGCGCATCCAAAACGGTTTTGGATAAAACCACCCTATTGAATTCTGGTATACAAGAGGAACATTTCGAAACTACAGACATTCTTTCCACCGGTCTGGGGACCAATAGTATGGAAAGCTTTATGCTTACCATTCCAGAATTTAAAATGAAGGAATGGTCCATCAAAAACTTCACGACAGCTGTATTAGATCTAAGTTCCATCAATTATGCCTACGAGCAAATAGGTATTGATCCTGTTATTGGGGTATTGGGAGGTGATATCCTGAAAGAATATGGTGGAATGATAGACTACAAAAAGAATCAATTAACGCTTAATCAACGGAAATTAAACTTGAATAAACGCCGTTGAATATGAAGCCGGAGGTAAATATAAAAGCCTAAGGCGATCAGGATTCCACATCCACCCATGATATAAAGGGTATTCTTGATGCCGAGTATTTCCGCTATTGCCCCGGTAATTAAGCTTCCTATGGGGAAGATCCCTTGGAAAGCCATCACATAATAGGACATTGCCCGTGCCCTATAGGCCGGCATCGCATGGGTTTGTATATATGTATTGATGGAGGAGTTCTGCATCATCATGGAGAAAGAAACTGCTCCTGTAAAAAATAATGCTGAAGGTAAATAATGCGCATAGGCCAATAAAACCAAGGCAACCCCCATAAAAAAGGCCGCAAAAAGTATTCGATACCTTAAATTTTCACCGGATTTCAGTCTGGCCATATTAATGGCACCAATCATGGCCCCTAACCCTGCAGCACTTTCAAACCAGGAAAAGGTACGTTCATTACCTTGGAATAATTCCCGTGCAACAGCAGGCAATAAGGAGGTATATGGGATGACCAATAGACTCGAAAAGGCCAGAATAATGATCAACGAAGTAATATGTGGGGATCTTTTTAGGTATTTAAAGCCTTGTACAAGCCCTTGGAAGGCATTTTCATTAGGTACAATAACCAATGTTTNNATGTTTCCTTCACATTCATCAGCATTAAACAGATAATTACCGGGATATAACTCAAGAAATTAACGGTAAAACAGGCTAATTCACCATACATGGACAAAAGAAACCCTCCAATTGCTGGCCCTACCATCCTGGCAGCATTGAAAATGGAAGAGTTCAGCGCAATAGCATTCGGCAGATCCTTTTTGTCATCGACCAAGGAAACCAATAAGGATTGCCTACCGAGCACATCAAATGCATTGATAACCCCCTGTATAAACCCTAAAATAGATAAATATAGTACAGATTCCATTTTAAGGTAAACCACCAGCGCCAATAATCCGGCCTGAATCATCAGGCCAATCTGGGTAATAAAGACCAGTTTGTATTTCTTATGCCTATCTACAAAGGCACCAATAAATGGCGATAATACCAAGGAAGGCAATAAGGAAACAAACGAGACAAAACCTAGCCAAAATACCGAATCAGTGAGTTTATAGACCAACCAGCTAATGGCAATCCGCTGCATCCAGGTACCCAAAAGGGAGATCGATTGACCAATAACATGTAATCTATAATTTGGATAAGCAAAGGACCTGAAAATCTGCATGTCATAAGATAACAATTTGAAATGGAATTTGTTGCAAAAAGCGCAACAATATCCCTACCTTTGCATCATCAAACTCAGTGGCAGCTTGATAATGAAGACAAAATTTTTAATCAACATTTTATATCATGAAATTTTTTATTGATACTGCTAATTTAGCTCAGATCAAAGAAGCACAGGATTTAGGCGTACTTGATGGGGTTACCACCAACCCTAGTTTAATGGCTAAAGAAGGTATTTCTGGCGAGGAAAACGTTATTAACCACTATAAAGCGATCTGCGAAATCGTGGATGGTGATGTTAGTGCCGAAGTTATTTCTACCGATTATGAAGGTATGATCAAAGAAGGTGAAGCCTTAGCCGCTTTAGATAGCAAGATCGTTGTAAAAGTTCCTATGATTAAAGATGGGGTAAAAGCGATCAAATATTTCAGCAAAAAAGGAATCAAAACAAACTGTACGTTGGTATTTTCTGCTGGTCAGGCTTTATTGGCTGCTAAAGCAGGAGCGACTTACGTATCGCCATTTATCGGCCGTTTGGATGATATCTCGGTGGATGGGTTAGGCTTGATCGAAGAGATCAGAGAGATCTATGATAACTACGGATTCGAAACACAGATCCTTGCAGCATCTGTTCGCCATAGTGCACACATCCTTGGTTGTGCGAAGATTGGTGCAGATGTAATGACTGGTCCTTTGTCAGCGATTACAGCACTTTTGAAACACCCATTAACGGATAGTGGATTGGCACAATTCTTAGCAGATCACGCGAAAGCAGCAGGAAAATAAACCTGTACAAAAAGCATCAAATAGCACCTCCCTTTTGTCTTGAAAAGGGAGGTTTTTTATGCCCTAAATTTTTCGTAATTTTACCCTTATGAAAACGGAGAGAGAAGCAGCATCGAGCATAGAAAAATTAGAAGAATTCAGCCAATTGTTAAGGGCAAATAACCTGAAGATTACCCAACCTAGGTTACGCGTTTTGGATAGTATTTCGGAGAAGCCGACTGCCATATCACAACCCGATCTGGAGAAGATTTTAGGTACTGAAATCGACCGTGTGACCCTGTATAGGATCTTGGCAAGTTTCGAAGAAAAGGGTANNATGGAACGGCTACCTATGCCCTGTGTTCCACCAAATGTTCCCAACATCATCATCATGATCAGCACGTGCATTTCATCTGTTCGGTTTGTAATTCCGTCTTTTGCCTGGATGAAATCTCTCTTCCAAAAATTACCTTACCTCCAAATTTCTCCTTGCACTCCATCGCGATAAATGCGGTTGGATTATGTGATTCCTGTAAAGAAAAGCAAAGCTAACTATGCTGTTTGCATCAGGAAATTCCGACTATAACTTGCTTATGGTCGCAGGATTTCTACTCTTTCGTTTTTTCAAATTACCCTATAATTTCAATGCTAAAGTACAACTACATGATTAAGCTAAATTTTAGCTTTTTATTTTTTATTACTCTATTTTATAGTACTTTATACATATTTATAAAAACATTAATTTCAATAAAATTATTTTTAGCAAAATGCTTGAAAAAGTATGAAATAATTCAACATACTGAATATCAATTATATATCCATTTATAAGCTTGTATAATTTTTAGCAAAACAAATCATAACTAATAGATATTCAGTATTTTTATATAGCTAAAACAAAGTTTAAAATAAGTAAATAATTATTTATTGAATTAGAGCAAACTATCCCACTCAAAAACCGTTTATATTTTATATATTAGTTCAATAATACAGTCCTGAAAAATCAGTGTTATGCTGTCTAGGAAATTTAATCGGGAACTCCTTCCCTACCCTATAATTTCTAGACAGACATGGGCAAAACAATAGCATATGAAATCAAGAAAAGAAAATCCCTACAAAGAAGTACTCACCCAATTAATCGTCGACATATTTGAAAAATCAGGCAACCAAGCACTGAACTATAAACAGGTTGCTGCGAAGCTTAACATCTCGGATTCGGATTCGAAGGTTGCTATCGCAGACATTCTTTCGGATGGCTCGAAGACCAGCCTTTTCCAACAACCGGAACGCGGCAAATTTAAATTGAGACAGCTCAATGTTTATGTGACAGGAAAGGTCGATATGACTGCCGATGGATCAGCCTTCATCGTCCCTGATGATGAGTTTCAAAATGACATTTACGTAGCCCCTCGGAAGCTTCGTCAAGCCCTTCATGGCGACATTGTAAAAGTGCATATTTACGACCGTAAAAAAGGCAAGAAAAGGGAAGGTGAAATCATTGAAATTATCCGACGCGCGAAGACCGATTTCACCGGTACCATCGATATCTCCAGCACCTATGCATTCTTCCTTCCTGATGATCGAAAAATGCTGCACGACATCTTCATTCCTCTGGACAACCTGAACGGTGCCAAGGATGGAGAGAAAGTGGTGGTCTCCATTTTGGAATGGCCAAAGAATGCAAAAAATCCGATCGGTAGAGTAAAATCGGTATTAGGAAAAAAAGGCGAGAACAATACCGAGATGAATGCAATCTTGGCAGACTTCGGTTTCCCGTTGGAGTTTCCTAAAGAGGTGGAAACGGAAGCGAACGCAATCTCCGATGTAATCAGTCAGGATGAAATTTCTAAGCGACAGGATTTCAGAAATACGACCACTTTTACGATTGACCCTGCAGACGCGAAGGACTTTGATGATGCCATTTCTTTTAAGAAATTGGAGAATGGGAATTATGAAGTGGGTGTACATATCGCTGATGTATCACATTACGTGGTTCCCGATAGCCAACTAGACAAAGAAGCTTTCGAGAGAGGAACATCGGTATATTTGGTCGACAGAGTTATTCCGATGCTGCCTGAGCGACTTTCAAACAATTTGTGTTCACTAAGGCCTAACGAAGACAAGCTTTGTTTCTCGGCCGTATTTGAGCTTGATGAAAGAGCTAATGTTTTGGATCAATGGTTCGGTAGGACGGTCATTCACTCCGACCGTCGGTTCAGTTACGAAGAAGCCCAGGAAATCATCGAAGGTAAAGAAGATGAACTTTCAGAGCCGATTTTAAAATTGAACGAATTAGCCTACATTCTTCGTGAGCGGAAATTTAAGAGCGGAGCGATCAGTTTTGAAACGGAAGAAGTGAAGTTTCTATTGGATGATAACGGAAAACCATTGGGAGTATATACTAAAATCCGTAAGGATGCACATAAGCTGATTGAGGATTTTATGTTATTAGCGAACAGAAAAGTAGCTGAATACATAGGAAAACAAGGAAAAGGCAAAAACAAATTAACCTTTGTATATCGATTCCATGATGTTCCGAACACAGAGACCTTGACAAGCTTTTCGCAATTTGCCTCCCGTTTTGGGCATAGGCTAAGTTTTAAATCTGATAAGGAAACAGCAAAATCCTTGAATATGATGATGGAGCAGATCGAAGGCACCAAGGAACAGAATTTATTGACTTCCTTAGCGATCCGATCGATGGCAAAAGCTATTTATACGACCAAAAAGGCTTCCCATTATGGATTAGCCTTTGATTATTACACGCACTTTACCTCCCCTATCCGTCGATATCCGGATGTAATGGTGCATAGGCTGCTTCAATATTACCTAGATGGAGGCAAAAAGGTGAATACCGAACATTACGAGAAAATGTCGGAACATTCTTCCCAGATGGAAAAGAAAGCCGCTGAGGCAGAAAGAGCTTCCGTGAAATATAAGCAAGCGGAGTATCTTCAGAACCAGATCGGTACGGAATACATCGGAATTATTTCCGGTGTTACAGAATGGGGTATGTATGTAGAAATTGAGGAGAACAAATGCGAGGGCATGGTAAGGTTAAGGGATATTACCGATGATTTTTACACCTTGGATGAGAAGAATTACGCTATTATTGGTCAACGTAAGAAAAAGGTATATCAATTGGGCGATGAGGTTCAGATCAAAGTAAAGAAGGTTGATCTGGATAAGAGACAGATCGATTTTACGTTGATTAGTTAATTTTTATTTGATCAATGGATTTCGACCTTGGTCCATTGACTGGAAAAACTTTATAAAAAAACGATGGCTGTCCTAGACAGCCATCTCACTTTTATATTAAAATTAATTCAATATTTCTTGTTGAATTCTTTTCAAGTTTCCTTTATTGGGTTTTCCCGCTGGATAGAGATCCGCTTTCTTCGACCAATCCACCTCCATTTGATAAAATTCTGCCGGGTTTACTGTTTTCCCCTCTAAAGCCTTGTCGACAAATAATTGCCAACGTTGTAAATACAAGGACGACAATAAACCGGACCATTCTTTATGGGCATAGTCCCTAAGCGTGGTCTTAGGATTATTATCTGGCCCCCAGAAAGTAATCTGCGCTTTTGCATTGTAAAGTGCAAGTGGAGCATCCGGTAAGCCTTTTCCAAAATCTGTGGCCTGCGACAACCAACGGTTAAGGGTAAAATACCTGTTGCTGGCCAATAATTCATCCTGGTCTTTCAACATTCCTAAAAAACGGGCTGATGTAGAACGTATCAGAGACACATCCTTGCTTTCCATGGCCTTTACCATATTGGCATAGGCCAGGTCCGCCTTATCAGCCATTACTTGACGCAGAAAATCCACCTTATCGGTCTGGAAGGTTTCGGAATTCTTAAAATCCTTATCTGCAGCCACAAATAATTTTACAGCCTCTTTATACGCATTAATATCATAAAAACGCTTTCTTGTTCCCCAAGAGGAAACTGGGTTCACTTTCAAGGATGGTCTCGCGCAGAAAATACTTTCTGAAGGCCCCTCCTGATACAAAACCTGCCCCTTTTCATCAACAGGACTGCTATATACCGTTTTCAAAAATCCTTTCCAAGCATCGGATACTGATTTATTTTTCTTCCCATAGCGATAGGCTGTATACGACTCTACCCATTTTTCAAGATCAGGCTTCTGCTCATGCCAAGCCAGATCAAGCATGAAATCATAGGCAATCGGATTATTATTGATCCCCTCTGGAATAATTCCAATTCCTTTTAAAGATTTTCCAAATTCACTATGTTTAGCTCTAAAAACTTCGTCAGCAAATCGCTGCAACCTTCCGTACAACCCGCTTTTCTCCCCAAAATTACTCACGTTTGACCAGATAAAGCTGCTGTTGTTATAGCCTCTACGACGCTCCCAATTGTTGGTATTCTCTCCAAATAGTTCAATAACCAAAGTGTTCTCTTTTTTAAGACCATCTAAAATCTTATCCGAAGGGTTGTTTTGCCAACCTTGTAAAACCCAGGTACTGTTTGGGAAGTTTTTCTGCATCTGATTTTGCACAGCACGTGCCACTGCAGGCACATCTACTCCATTGGTTTTGCCACCTTCATGGAAGGGTTCACCACCAAAATAGTGGATATCCGATCCATACAGCTTTTTCAACTCCGCATAATAAATGTCAGCGATTTGCTCAAAAATGTTATAGGTTGGAACTACTATTGCCGGTCTCTGGAATTCCGTAAACACCCAGTTACCTTGGTCGATGACATTTGCAGTAGGGATTTTTTGTTTTAGATCATGCGGAACCATACCATAAAAACCCTGCAAAATAGGTTCAATTCCCAACTCCTTCATTCTTGCCAGAATTTTCTGTTGCAATACCACTTGTTGTTGCATCATTTCCAGGCTGATTGGCCCACCCCAACCTTCCAGATTCCCCATCAACCACCAAGCAGTAAAAGCAGGACCAGGAATAAAAGCAATCGCTTCTTTCTCTGTATAACCTAATTTTAATAAGGTATTGTACCAGACCATTTCGGTTCCCACCGGAGCTAACATAATATTAACGCCATTCAATGCCATCCAATCCAATTCTTTTTCCCAATCTTTCCAGGTGTAGAAACTGAATGAATAATTGATGGTACAATAATTCAAGGCATACCGATAAGGTACAAAGGAATTCTTCTGAACTACAGCATTAGTTGGCGGTAGTTTTTTGAGGGATTCCACTTGGTTCCCCATATGGGAAATACTTTGATGGGCATAATGTTTCACATACCAGTCTAATCCCCTGGATGCGGCACTTGTGCTGGAGGCTTGGATGTAAAGTTTGTTGTTTTTCACCTCTAAGGTAAAGCCATCTTGGTTTTCTGAATTAAGCTTGGAAATAACAAGCTTATTTTTTAACCAAGGGAATTGACGCGCTGCTAGGGCATGTACAGCTTCAAATTGTTGCGCGAAGGCGTTTAAGCTTATAAAAAGCAAAAACATAGAGAAAAATCCTATTCTCGATTTCATGTGTTAGTGTTTAATACAAATCTAATTCTGCCAATGATGCGAATGTCTCCCCCGCATAGTCATTTAACGAAGTAAATTTAAGGTATTGGAAAGTTTTTACAGCATCCAATGGAAAATATTGTCTCCCATTCAGAGCTGCTTTTCCGGTAAACACCTGAGTCCAAGTAGATCCATCATTACTCACTTCCACTTTAAAATCTTTAACCTTTCCAGCATCTCCCGTATTATCATGTCGCGTTTGGATACTAATACCCTGTGCTGAAACCAAATTAGACCCGGTTTTTATGGTCACAAAGTGAGGGTGTGGAGTTGGGGTGGTCCAATTCGTATGCCAATAGGTATTTTCATTGCCATCCAAAACCTTGCTTGCTTCGTAGCCAGGTTGTTCAGAACTGGTTCCGACAATACTCCATCCCGTTTTATTAAGTAAAGCGCGGTCTCCAAAATCAATAACCGGAAAATTATTTACAAATTTATAGGGATAGTTCACGGTACTGTTCCTTCCATTATCATGATGGAAAAATACCTGCAAGGTATATCCCAAATTTCCTCTTTTAATAAACTCATTTACAGGCATCCTTACGCTAAAACTATTGTTTTCGTCCGGTAATGTAGTAAATGTGATGGATTGGTATCCTTCCGGATCTGTTTCCAAAATATTCCTAAACGTAATATGGTTGACTTGGTTGGTACTAGTAAAAGTTCCACTTACCAAGATCTCATTATTTTCGTATTTTGCTGCTATACTGGTAATTTTCACTGCCACATTGGAATAAAAGCTCTTGGTTTCCTTGCTGAAAACCTGACAATTATTTAGGGTTGCTGCATCAAAAAAGCTAAGGAAAGTTGGACTTTTTCCATATGTATAATTTCCACTACCCATTAATGTCATACCAAAATTCTGGCTGAAAGATTGGGTTAAGGTAGGTCCGTTGTGTGGAAGATTAATTCCATGCCCCATTTCATGCAAAAGGCCACCAACATACACCGTTGCCTTTTCACCTACTTGACCTGGAGCGCCGAGGGATTCGTGTTTCATACCTGGGTAATCAACAGCATAACACCATCTACCTACCCCATAGTAAGGAACATCATGGCCAATGACTTCCCCTTGATCCAATTTTTTATTGGTTGCCGTCAATACCAAAAAGTGATCACTAGATTTTTCCAATGGATTATCCANNGAAGTATTTTTTAATGATGACATCCATAGGTGCATTACTGCTGTAAGCACTCGCATTCTCTGTTCCTCGAATAAGGTGAATTTTTACTCTTGTATTTTCTTTATTTTTTAGCAATCCAAAAGTTCGATCCCCAAAACCCCAATATCCCATCCATTTCGCAAAGAAAGATTGACCTTCTATTAAGATTTTTGAAATCCTGGCTTCATAATCAGGGTTAGGCTCTACATTTTTAGGCACAAAATACACAACATTCAAATTGTATTTGTATTCGGAAGAATAAACTATTTTTTCGGGCTCCTTCTCTACAGGATCGCTGTTTGATGATTTTGAACAGGATATGCATAATGCCATCAGGAAAATCCAGTTCCAGATCGTAAATTGCTGAAATATTCTCATTTTTTTTGATTAAAAAAGGATAGCCATCTTATGATGGCCATCCACACTTTTATATTTAAATTACCAACCAGGGTTCTGAACTAAATTCGGATTGATTTTAATATATTCTACATTTATTGGCGTCAAATATTGTTTGGCATCGAATATTAAAGGCCTGCCAGGAAGGTTCCTTGGCGTATAAAATGCAGATATGGTATTTCCTTGAGCATTTAAGCCTCTCATACCATTACGATCAACTGCATAGTCTGCCACCGCTGTTTTCCAACGTCTCCTATCGTATAATGAATGCCCCTCGAACATAAATTCAATCAATTTTTCCCGACGAACTGCAGTGACCAAATTGGTTCCTGTTAAAGCACCTCCATAGGCAACCTCCAGATCTGGAATCCCTGCACGTCTTCGAATAGCATTAATATATTTAGAGCCGTTAGCATCTAAACTTCCATTGTAACTGGCATTGGCCTCCGCATAATTGAGATACAGTTCACCTAATCGCATGATCGGATAGGGATAAGCGGTAACAGCTAAGGAACTTGTGGTTACACTTGTACTTGGATGTACCCCTTTTTTGATCGCATAGCCACTGTATAGATGGTCGATATCATTTCTTGGAACTCCATTGCTCAAAGTAACACCGTTTGTTTCTCCTGGCCTCAGCTTTAACACCCTAACGGTACTGTTAATCTCATAGTCTCCCCTATCGTAACCTATATACGCATAAAATCGCGGTTCCCGGTTTCGATGGAGTTGGATGGTGGAATCTCCAGCAGCAATGCTGAACCTGTTCGCCCAATTATACCCTGGATCACTTTCTGCCGGAATACCATTTTTGGAATAAAATAATTCTACCGCATCTAATGTTGCACCAATTCCGCCAACAGGTGGATTTGGCCTCCATCCTCTTGGAATCACCAAGGTTTGGAAAGAATATTGCGCATTATTGGTTTCCTTGTTGGCAGAATATCCCCAGATCAATTCGGAGTTCCAAGGATCTACCATCTGCCATCGGGTATTCATTACCGCTTTTTTGAATGGATCTGCGATACTTGTTTTCGTGTATTCATAAAGTTTGAATCCAGCAGCCTCCGCCATATCAATTGCCTTTTTGTTTTCATCCATCGCTTTCTTCCACTTCTCTTTATCATAGGCCTGAGCAATCAACTGCGTCCCATCAGGATTTTTAAAATCTGCATAATCGGTATTTCCATTAAATAAGGGACTGGCGGCATTCAAATACATCCTACCTTTTAATGCTTGGGCAATGACTTTGGACGCTTTCCCAAAATCACTATTGGAGGTAATGGATTCCGGAAGATTTATGGACGCTTCATCAAATTTCGCAGCGATAAACGCCACACATTCGTCGTATGGTCTTCTTGGCTTGAAGAACTCATCCCCTTGGGCATCCGTTGCCACCAATTTATCCACAATAACAATCGGTCCATAATTTTGTAGGAGCACATAGTGGTAATAGGCAATCAAAAAGTTAGCCTCCGCTTTCCAAAGTTGCTTTTTGGTATCCAATTCGGATTGTGAAATGGAGATTGGAACAGCCTTATCCACATTCTCTAAAAAAAGATGACATTGGCGAATGCCTTTATAACAGGCCTGCCAAATATCCAACACCGGATTTTCTGCGGTATATAAGGCTTGTTGCACTTGCAAAAAGCTAAACCACTGCGAACCCCAATGATAAGCGGCGACTGATTCATTTCCCATAATCCAACTAAAATTGGTCCGAGCATCATTATAGCGTGGAATATAAGAATAGCAGGAGTATAAAAACCCTTCGGATGTCTGTTCATTTTTAAAAGCATCCGCTAATCCGGGCGTATCGTCTGGAACAATGTCCAGGAAATCACAACTAGATACGGAAATCGAAATAGCTGCAAGTATGGTTAATATTTTGTTTTTCATGAAGATTAAAAATTAAGTTGGGCACCTATGGAGATCACCTTATTGTTTGGATAAGTCAATCCGTTTCCACTTCCAAGTTCCACATCCCAAAGTTTGAATTTTGAAAAAGTCAGTAGATTCTGTCCGGCTAGGAATACCCTCAGGAATTTATGGGTATATCCTAATTCTGCATTTTTCAAGCGAACGAAACTACCGTCACGCATCCAATGGGTAGAATTATTGAAATTACTATGTTCATTTACACCGGTAATCATACGTGGATACATCGCATCCGTATGATTTTCTGTCCAATAGTTTCCGACCAAATATTGCATGATGGTGGATGCTTCATTGTTAAATGGATGAATTCCTGAAATAAACAAACTTGTTTTAGCAGCGCCTTGGAAGAATATGGAGGCATCAAACTTTTTAAATGAACTGGAAAATCCGAAGCCATAGATAATCTCAGGTACCGTTGGTTTGCCGATATAGGTCATATCAAATGCATCGATTTTATTATCCCCATTCATATCCTTATACTTGATATCGCCAGGCATCAAATCCAAACTCAACGTGTTCTCTGGGCTGTTGGCAATATCTGCCGCATCTTTATAATAACCTTCTGCAATATATCCGAATTGGGTATTGATGTTCTTTCCTAACTGCGATTGATAAGCAAATTGTTGGCTAGGTTCATCCCGATCGATTAACTTATTGGTAGCATAGGTAAATGTTCCGCGAGCGTTGATATACAAACCATTCGCATAGGTTTTCTGATAGCTTAGGTTCGCATCGAAACCAGAACTTTGCATTTTTCCAATATTGGCATATGCCGATAGACCCACCACCCCTGCTTCGGCAGGAATGATCCTTCTTTGCATAAATATGCCATTTCGGTTTTCTTTAAAGATATCAGCGGTCAGGTTTAGGCTGTTGTTTAAAAAGGAAATATCGGTTCCAAGGTTGTACTTATACCCTGTTTCCCAAGTAGCTGCTGGGTAACCTAACACGGTAATATCCGCACCCGTCAAGCTGGTTTGCCAAGTATCACCAAAAGTATACCCACGACCATTTAAGCTCACCTGTTCTAAATAAGGAAAGCGAATTGGGGAAGAATTGGAATTATATACATTGGCATTACCCACAGAGCCATAGGATCCCCGAATTTTAAAACTAGAAACGATTGGTTTGATCGGATCCCAAAACTTCTCATTGGAGATCATATAACCGGCAGCAATGGATGGGAAGAATCCCCATCTATTTCCTTTCGCAAAAGCTTCCGTTCCGGTGTATCCAAAATTTGTTTCCAAGAAGTATTTGCTATCATAAGCATAGGTTAAGCGACTAGCAATACCTTGGTTTCTGGTAGGTAGTGAAGCTACAAAGGAGGCCGGACTATTCGGATTGTAATCACGCGATAAATAAGTCAGCATGGCACTGACATCGTGCTTACCAAAGGACCTACCCCAGTCTGCAACAAAGTTTATATTCATCAAACGATCGCCAGAGGACGACATTTCTGAAGATAGCGCGGTCGTTCCGCTTGTCACATTCCGATAGGTATAATCATATTTGCCATCTGTTTCTTCGAAATCACTTACTTCATAATAATATGGGGTAAAATACCTCCTTTGATATGAATACGAGTAATTCTTGTAAGAGATCATACCCTTCAATTTAAACCCTTGCAACAGCCAATCCATATCTTGATTCAATTCTAAAGCAGCCATGTTCATGGTCGAAAAGCTGCTTCTNNTACCATGGCGGCATAAGGATTATAGTAGATATTACTTCCTGATCCCGAAGGGTGTGGTCCTCCATCCAAATTCCCGAAAAATATACGGTCAGGATTTTCGATGTTCGGTGGTAATACTGGTGTGAATAATGCTGGCGGAGCAGTAAATAACCTAGCATATAAATCAGAAGAGGACAAGTTAGATCCGTTATAATCCTGAAGTTGGGAGTTCAATCGGATAATAGCCTTCGTTCTATTGGTTAAATTCACGCCTACATTTCCGATCAGGTTATAACGTTTCATCTTGATGTTGTTATCAAAATTGTTGAACTGATCCTTTTTCAAAAGGCCATTATCATTATTAAATGTAGCACTGATAAAATAATCTGCTCGCTTACCACCACCTGCAACATTAAAATTGGCATATTGATTTAGTGTGACATCTTTGAACATCACATCATACCAATCCACATCAGGATAGGCAATCGGATCCAGTCCTTGGCGCGTAGGTGCTATTTTTGTGGCCTCATCAAACCTTGGGTCCAATCCTCGGTTGGTAAGTGCGTAGTTATAAGCTTCCATATAATCAACCGCATTTCCGAATTTGACGGGATTGGTCGGAGCAGCCACGGTATTTTCTACACGGAAATTGATTCTGGATTTATCAAAATCCCCACCTCTTTTGGTGGTGATCAATAACACCCCATTAGCACCTCTAGCACCATATAACGCAGTCGCTGAAGCGTCCTTTAATACCGAAAAATTATCGATTACCTCAGGTGCAAGGTTATTCATGTCTGTTGTAGAGGATTCAATACCATCTATAAAAATTAAGGGTTGGCTTGGCCCTGCAAAAGTAGAGATACCACGGATCCAAAAATTGGAGCCATCTGCTCCCGGTTCGGCCCCTCTTTGAACAGCGACAACTCCAGAGATCCGACCGGCGAAAGCGTTACTTAAGGTAGATGTAGGGACTTTTAATTCTTTCGCAGACACAGAGGATATAGCACCAACAACAGAAACTTTTTTCTGGGTACCAAAACCTACCACAACCACCTCGTCTAAATCTTTAGATTCGGTTACCAATTGAATGATAGTTGTTCCAGGCTGATAGAACACCTTCTTATTGGCATAACCCATAAGCCTAATATCAAATTGTGCCTTGCTATGAGAGGCATTGATTTTAAAATCTCCATTACTTTCAGATTGTACACTATTGTTGGTTCCTACTTCTGTAATGGTCGCACTTGCTAAAGGTTGCCCCTCGGAATCAACTATTTTCCCGAAAAACTGTAATTGTTGGGTTGACAATTGGTCCCGGCTGTTTCCATTCCTAGTAATGACAACTGCATTTTTAATAATGGAATACGAAAAACCACTACCATAAAAAACCTTTTCTAGCGTATTTTTCAAACTCTCATCCTGTAAATCCACAGAAGTATAGCATTGATTGAGCATGCCCTTTTCATATACAAATCTTATCCCAACCTGTTGGGTTATTTGCCGCAAAACATATGCTACTTGTGTATGATTCGCTTTTAAGGAAATTTGGCCTCTGGTAGATCCGTAACCTGCCAACATGGAGATTACGATAAGCAGACCTGTTAATTTCATTCTTAGTAAGATTTTCCGATATGCCTTTTGCCGTTTTGATAAGGGCACAAGGATTTCGGAATAAAATAATTTATTCATAAATTGGTTTAGAATTTAAGGTTTATAACGTAAAACTGAATTCAATAACAGCAGGGGTATTCGTAGTACCTCTGCTTTTTTTTTGGTAAGCGCTATTTCATGGAATCCCTCCTTATTTAATTGGTTATTATTGGATGATTAATTTATCCCCATCAATGATATAATCGTAATTTGTTAATTTTTTTAATAATTCACAGATTTCACCAAGCGTGACATTTTTATCGATATTACCTTCAAAGACTTTGTTATCCAATGGTCTTTTTATAATCAATTCTACGCCATACCATCTTTCCATCTCCTGAAGAATTTCTTGAATATTCTTATCACTAAAATTGAAATAGCCTTCCTTCATGGCTTTGGTATCTTCGGTATTTGTTAATTTTTGTAATTTTAGACCTTGATCTGATAGCAGGACCTGGTTTCCAGACAGCACTTCCATCTCTTCTTTGCCAGCACTAACCTTTATTTTACCTTCAGTTAATAACACTTTTGAAACCGCATTGTAAGAACTTACGGAAAAGGCGGTTCCAATAGCTTTTATCTTCATTTGCTTGGTTTCAACAATAAAAGGGCGTTTTGCATCTTTTGCTACCTCAAAATACCCTTCCCCCACTAATCGTACTCTTCTTTCAGTCAAAGTAAAGCCTTTAACATATTCTAATTGAGATTCAGGGTTTAGCCAAACCTTTGTTCCATCATTAAGTGTTATGGCATACCTCGCCCTTTTAGGAATATGAAGCCGATATAATGGAGATTGCGTGTTTTTTGTTTCTTTTTTGCCTACGATTTCCAGCTGAGCAAAATTTTTCCCGGGAAGTACATCATTTTTCTGTCCGAAACGGTTATTTGAAATGATATAATCAGGTTGAGAATTAATAGTCCATAAATAATATCCAAAACCTAAAACTGCTATGATAGCCGCCGCTATTTTCAGGTACTTCTTCCATGAAAGTTTTAATTTTGGGCCGACTGTATGATTGGGAGCGGTTGGAACTGTTGGCATCAATGGTTTAAATTTTTCCCATTCCTGTTCAACATTGGTATCCATCGGATTAAAATCCAATAGTATGGTTTGGTTCTCCAGCATTTCAGATAGGATGGTTCGAGCATGAGGGTATTTATCGAATAAAATATCCAATTGTTCTTCCTGTTCCTGGCTTAATGTATTCCCTTTTACCAACAAAGCGGCAAGCTCTGCCAATACAATTTGATCTTGGTTTATCATAATTCAATATGCTAAGTAACCTAGAGGAGGAAAAAGGGTGCTTGGGTAAATAAAAAAAGTTTTAATTACCTGATTATTAGAGGTATAATTTTAATAAATAGAGAAGAATCATCAGTAAAAGAAGCCTACTTTTTAAAATTCTTAAAGCTCTTTGTCTTTGTGATTTAACGGTATTTATGCTGATATTGAGTATGCCAGCGACTTCTTCGTATTTTTTCCCATCAAAATAAATCAATCGGCAAATATGTTGACACCCTTCAGGCAATCGGGCCAATTCCTGGTAAAGCTCACCCATGACTTCTGCCTGGATAAGGTTATCCATCATATCATCCTCATCATCTTCCTGAAAAGGTATATTTGCTTGAAGCCTGGTCCGGGATTTATCCTTTCGGATATGATTGAAACTTAAATGTTTTACGGTACTAAATAAATAGCTTTTAATGACTTGCTCTGGTTTTTGCAGCAGATCAACCTGTTCAGACAGACTCAAAAAAGCGTCTTGAACAATATCTTTTGCTACTTCTTCCGTTCTTACCCAATGGATAGCAAATGATTGTAGACGTATAAAATAGCTTTTAAATATCCCTTCAATGGATTGCATAATAATGCATTATTAAATGATTTAATAGAAAGCTGTTCATGTAGGTGACAAAATAAAATACCTACAAATATTCTTAATAATTTTTAATAAATTAATTGTTATAATAAAAAATATTTCAAAACAACAAGGCGATTGGTTAGTATAGAAAAGAAAGTAATT
The DNA here is from genome assembly GCA_002322865.1 of Sphingobacterium sp. UBA1575. Lineage (GTDB taxonomy): Bacteria > Bacteroidota > Bacteroidia > Sphingobacteriales > Sphingobacteriaceae > Sphingobacterium. Next base: position 26,396 of record DCOH01000003.1, read on the forward strand.
CAGTGAAAAGGTAAAATATCTATGTTAAACCTATTAAATCGTAGTAAAAACAAGGTTTAAGCAACCTTAAAGCATGTTTTTATACTCATAACATAGTAAATGCATACTTTTAGGTTACTTTCACCTTGGTTTCAGTCCGAACGGAACCCTCTCCACAATCACTCCGTCCAAATCTTAAGAACTTTAATTTAATTTAAAAAAAACTTTATCATACAACTCTTTACGATATGGATTATTCTTTATATCTTTGCGGACTTAAAATATTTTTTTAACAAAAAACTCTAAAAGAAAACAGGTAAATGCCTACTATTCAACAATTAGTTAGAAAAGGTAGAGTAGCTCTGGTAGACAAGAGTAAGTCACCAGCGTTGGACTCATGTCCACAGCGAAGAGGTGTATGTACGCGTGTATATACTACTACCCCTAAAAAACCAAACTCAGCGATGCGTAAAGTAGCTCGTGTTCGTTTAACGAATGGAAAAGAAGTGAATGCTTACATTCCAGGAGAAGGACACAACTTACAAGAGCACTCTATCGTGTTAATCCGTGGTGGTCGTGTTAAAGATTTACCGGGAGTTCGTTACCACATCATCCGTGGTGCATTAGATACTTCAGGTGTAGCAGGTCGTAACCAACGTCGTTCTAAATACGGAACAAAACGCCCTAAACCAGGACAGGCAGCTGCTCCAGCAAAAGGAAAAGGTAAGAAATAATTAAACGGAGGAAAATAAAATGAGAAAAGCAAAACCAAAAAAGAGAATCATTTTACCTGATCCAAAGTTTAATGATGTTCAGGTAACACGTTTCGTAAACAACATGATGTTTGACGGTAAGAAATCTATCGCCTATTCAATCTTTTACGATGCAGTAGAATTAGTAGAAAACAAAACACAAGAGAACGGTTTAGAGACTTGGAAAAAAGCTTTGAACAACGTAATGCCTGCAGTAGAGGTTAAATCTCGTCGTGTTGGTGGTGCCAACTTCCAAGTTCCTATGGAAGTACGTCCGGAGCGTAAAATCGCTTTGGGTATGAAATGGTTAATCTCTTACGCTCGCAAACGTGGTGAAAAAACTATGTTCGAGAAATTAGCAGGAGAGATCATTTCAGCTTCTAAAGGTGAAGGTGCTGCTGTTAAGAAGAAAGAAGATACGCACAAAATGGCGGAAGCTAACAAAGCGTTCTCACACTTCAGATTCTAATTTTGAACACAACGATTCAAATATGATACACCGACTTTAGATAATTGAAATTCTTCATTATCAAAGTCGGTGTATTTTTTTCAAAAATACTATGGCAAAAGACTTAAAATTAGTAAGAAATATTGGTATCGCTGCACACATCGATGCTGGTAAAACTACAACTACAGAGCGTATTTTGTTCTACTCAGGTGTTAACCACAAGTTGGGAGAGACTCATGAAGGATCTGCAACCACAGACTGGATGGCACAAGAGCAAGAGCGTGGTATCACCATTACCTCTGCAGCGGTAACCGTAGTCTGGAATTACCGTAATAAAAAATACCAAGTAAACGTAATTGATACTCCTGGACACGTTGACTTTACAGTTGAAGTGAACCGTTCATTACGTGTACTTGACGGACTAGTATTCTTNNCCGGGACACGTTGACTTCACAGTAGAAGTAAACCGTTCTTTAAGAGTATTAGATGGTTTAGTATTCTTATTCTCTGCAGTTGATGGTGTTGAACCTCAATCAGAGACTAACTGGCGTTTAGCTGACGGATACAAAGTTCCTCGTATTGGTTTCGTAAATAAAATGGACCGTTCAGGTGCTGACTTCTTGAAAGTTGTAAAACAAGTAAAAGATATGTTAGGATCTGAGGCTGTTGCGCTTCAATTACCTATCGGTGCGGAAGACGATTTCAAGGGTGTGGTGGACTTGATCAACAACCGTGGTATCGTTTGGAACGACGCTGATAAAGGAATGACTTTCACGGAAGTTCCTATCCCTGACGATATGATCGACGAGGTTGCTGAATACCGTGAGAAATTATTGGAAGCTGTTGCTGGATATGATGAGTCTTTGATGGAGAAATTCTTCGAAGATCCAGATTCATTGACAGAGCGTGAAATCTTAGACGCTTTACGTAAAGCGGTATTGGATAACGCGATCGTTCCTATGGTTTGTGGTTCATCTTTCAAAAACAAAGGTGTTCAAACCATGCTTGACTTCGTAATGGAGTTGTTGCCTTCTCCGCTAGATCAAGAGGCGGTTAAAGGTACTAACCCGAACACTGGTGAAGAAATCGTTCGTAAACCTTCTGAGGCTGAACCATTCGCAGCATTAGGTTTCAAGATTGCTACTGACCCATTCGTAGGTCGTTTATGTTTCGTACGTGCATATTCAGGTGTATTAGAGGCAGGTTCTTATGTATTGAACACTCGTTCAGGAAACAAAGAGCGTATCTCTCGTATCTTCCAGATGCATGCTAACAAGCAGAACCCTATCGAAAGAATCGGTGCTGGAGATATCGGTGCGGTTGTAGGTTTCAAAGACATCAAAACTGGTGATACACTTTGTGACGAGAAAAACCCTATCGTTCTTGAGTCAATGGTATTCCCTGAGCCGGTAATCGGTTTGGCGATCGAGCCTAAAACTCAAGCTGACGTTGATAAATTAGGTATTGGTTTAAGTAAATTGGCTGAAGAGGATCCTACCTTCGTAGTTAAAACTGACCAAGAAACTGGTCAAACAGTTATCTCCGGTATGGGTGAACTTCACTTGGATATCTTGATCGACCGTTTGAGACGTGAGTTCAAAGTAGAGGTTAACCAAGGTGCGCCACAAGTAGCATACAAAGAGTCTATCAACGGTACTTCTGAGCACCGTGAGGTATACAAAAAACAATCAGGTGGTCGTGGTAAATTCGCGGACATCAAAGTTGTTATCTCTCCTGCAGATGAGGATTGGGATGTTGTTAAGAGCCCACTTCAATTCGTTAATGAGATCGTTGGTGGTGCTATTCCAAAAGAATACATTCCTTCCGTTCAAAAAGGTTTCGAATCTTCGATGAACAATGGTGTATTGGCTGGTTACCCACTATCAGGTATGAAAGTTCGTTTGATTGATGGATCTTTCCACGCAGTCGATTCAGACTCATTATCTTTCGAGTTAGCAGGTAAAATGGCTTACCGTCAGGCATTACCTAAATGTCAACCCGTATTAATGGAGCCTATCATGAAAGTGGAGGTATTAACTCCAGAAGAAAACATGGGTGATGTTATGGGTGACTTGAACCGTCGTCGTGGTCAGATGCAAGGTCTTGACTCACGTAACGGTGCACAGGTAATCAAAGCATTGGTACCACTTTCTGAGATGTTCGGATATGTTACTCAATTACGTACAATCACTTCAGGTCGTGCAACTTCTACCATGGAATTTGACCACTACGCTGAAGCACCTCGTAACGTAGCAGAGGAAGTTATCGCGAAATCAAAAGGAAAAATCAAGAATATTGAAGAATAATTCCTTCGAATAAAAAACAAACCGATCCCTGATTGTTAATAGCTCTAATCAGGGGTCATTTTAAAATCAAATACATAAGATGAGCCAAAGAATCAGAATCAAATTGAAATCTTACGATTACAATTTAGTTGACAAATCAGCTGAGAAAATCGTAAAAACGGTAAAACCTACAGGTGCAGTTGTTAGTGGACCAATTCCATTGCCTACTGAGAAAAAAATCTATACGGTATTACGTTCACCACACGTTAACAAAAAAGCACGTGAGCAATTCCAATTATGTTCTTACAAGAGATTGTTAGACATCTATTCATCAAACTCAAAAACAGTTGATGCCTTGATGAAATTAGAATTACCTTCAGGTGTTGAAGTTGAAATCAAAGTGTGATAGATTTCTTTTAGAAAAACAAAGCCCATCTTTTGATGGGCTTTTGTTTTATGCTTAAAATTGGAATCCTATACCAAAACTAAGTCTAGGTAATAATATACGATTGATTAGGAAACTTTATAAATCATAAAAAAGGCCGAGCTATTGCCCGGCCTTTTCATATTTTAAGAGGATAGGATGTAATTTCCTAAAATCTTTTTTCCTATGCGTTGAAGCTTAAAATTGGAAACCTAAACCGAATGATAATACGCGGTTTGAGAATTTGTTGTCTGAATTATCGCTTGGATTTAAGTTAGACAATCCTAGTCCGTAACCTGCATTGATCAACAATCCGTTTCCGAATTTGTAACCACCTAGGAAGTTAACACCAGCATCGATCAAGTTCATATCTTTGTCATCTCCTGAGAAAGAAAGATCATAATCACCTTCTCCTGATGCCCACTCGCCTACATTTCCTTTTACTTTATCTTTTCCAGAAATGTTAAATCCTACGTAAGGACCAGCGCCTAAAAATACATTACCAGTACCTGCAGGAATATAATAAACTGCATTAACAGGAATTTCCACTGACATGGTGTTTCTAGTAGTAGATCCATCTAAGTTATTTCCATTGTACTCATATTTTGCACCTTTACCTTGTAATGATACTCCTGGTTGAATAGAAAATTGAGGAGCTACTGGAATATCAGCAAAACCTGTTACATAAAAAGAAACATTATTTTTCTGATAATCTTTTTGTAAATCAGATGGGTTGCTGTATTTACCTAAGTTAACACCTGCTTTTAAACCATAACTTGTTTGTGCTTGTGCACCTGCTGCTAATAATACTACAGCTCCGAATGATAGTAATAATTTTTTCATAGTCTTTTATAGTTTTTTCAATTTTTAAATCAGCTCAACAACTGACAACAACATCCTTGCAAAGTTTAGACCAAAATCAAATAATTGTATAATTATTTACCTTTAACACCTAATAATCAACCTATTAATTTGAAAAAAAATTAATTTTTAATGGCCTTTAAAGATGGGAATGGAGGAGCAAAAACTGATTTTCCTCATATAAATCTTACCCAATTGATCTTGATTTGATAAATGAAAAAGAATAAAACCAGATAAAAGCAAAAAAGACTTTTAATATTCAAAAGTAAATCCTATTTTTGCATGCCTATTAAGGTAAAGGGTCGGATGGCCGAGTGGCTAGGCTGAGGTCTGCAAAACCTCCTACAGCGGTTCGAATCCGCTTCCGACCTCGTTTGAAAATTAAAAATATTGTTAACAATGGGAGTTACACGTTTAAAAAGAAAAGATAGAAGAAACAAAACTGTTGCACGTGTTGAAGTACAGTTTTTGAAATTAGGACGCAACATTGAACTAGGTTCAAAAAGCAAAATGTCCAAAGACAGTCAAATCACTAAAAATGACGAAATCTTAAACAAATTAGCTACTGACGCTAAATAATTTTAGATTTAAAAGAAATATGAAGCCTTTAGGAATTCCTAAAGGCTTTTTATTTGTTCAATTATTTCGGCCACCTTTTGCTCATCGCTGTACAAGGTGTCTTCATCCATACCCACTAGCGCTGGATTATGGAAGATCATGCTAGACTTCTGTGTAATTTTTGCAGATGCATGAACACTATTGGCACCTGTTTTATCCAAGATTGTTTTAACGTTTGCTGAAGTTACCCCAGCACCAGGCATAATTTCAATCCTTCCAGCTGCTTGCTCAACAAGTTCGCGAATAAGCTCAATTCCTTCCTCTGCACTATTCTTTTGGCCAGAGGTCAATATTCTATTGCATCCTAGCTCAATGATATCTTCTAAGGCTTCTTTTGGATCTCTACATCGATCAAAGGCTCGGTGAAATACCACCTCCAATGGACGAGCTAAATCTACCAATTCCTGCATGCGGACTTTATCAACATCTCCTGAAGGTAAAAGGATCCCCACTACCACTCCGTTACAATTTAAGGATTTACAGACCAGAATATCTTCCTTCATCTCTTCAAATTCTTCCTCACTATATACGAAATCTCCTGCCCTCGGTCTTACCAAAACATGCACACCGATTTCCAAAGTTTCTCTTGTCAGTTTTATCAATCCAAAAGATGGGGTGGTACCCCCGTTTTCAAGGTTTTGACATAACTCTACCCGACTTGCTCCTGCAGCCTGCGCTTGCTTTGCCGAATAAATTGAGTTGGCACAAATCTCCAGTTTATAACCATTAATTTCCTTTTCCATCATGATTCAAAGATATTTAATTTGTTCAGCAGAATTAATTTTAATATTTAAGTGACAAACAATCAATCACTTATTAAAAACAAAACAGTACATTTAATTGTTGAATTATTTGCGAGCATCAAAAAACCCCATTGTTATGCCACTTATTTCAAGACAAAAGCAAGTTCAGATTCATCTTTCTACCATGTATGATTCTCTATTGAATAGTGTTGAAAAAATGAAGAAAGATCTTGAATGCCATCGGTATCAATACGAGGAAGCCTGTAATTTACATATAGATTCAGGGTTCAAACATGAAAAACTTTGGTTATCCGCTGATGAAAAATACCAGCAAAAATTCGTAGAATTTGAAACCCATTGTTTTTTATTGGACCTCCTTTCAGAATATCGGAATGAGGAAGGAAATTTTATTCATCTGGAAGAGATAAGTCTTACCTTGGAATCCTTGATCTATCAATATGAAGATCAAGAGGCTTATGAAATCTGCGCCATTATCAAAAAATGGCTGGATCATATTGCCAATAAATTTCGGACAACCTGACATAAACCTTCCCTACTTCCCCTTTTCATAGGACTCCTTAACTGCCACCATGGTATTCTCATCCAATTCGTGGGCAGCTGCCCGATGGGCAAATAATTTGACAGCAGCTTGTTGGCCAAACGCTGCGATAGAAAACACGACACAAGTAAACATCAATAAAAATTGCCTGATAAATGATCGTTGAAGTAAGAAGTGCTGTTGTAGCCTCATTGAATTCTGTTTAGGTTAAAAAAGGAAAGCAAAAATAATTTTTGCTTCCAAACAATCAGCGCCTTTTGGAGGGCTCCAAAAGACGCTGAATAGATTATTTAACAGTAAACATCAGACAATATGAAACAACATTGTCCTTAAAGGGGTATAAATTACTTAGTGTGAAAAAAGAGGTTTCTCTAACCTTGCGATTGGATGATAGCCTGTAAAATCAAGATCTGTGGAAATGTATCCTTCTTTAACTGGCTGTTCCTTCACCAAATCAGTGGTTAGGTATTTTTTATTATCATCAGATAAAACAGTCACCACAACTGCATTATCCCCCATTTCTTCCTTTAATTTAATAGCACCGATTACATTAGCTCCGGATGAAATACCTACGGCCAATCCTAATTGCTGTGCTAATTTCTGAGCCATGATAATGGAATCTCCATCGGATGCGCAGATTACAGAATCCAGGTTCTCCAATTTTACGATAGCAGGAATGAATTCATCAGAGATCCCTTGGATACGGTGCGCACCAACTTTATATCCTGTGGTCAAAGTTGGGCTTTCCTGTGGTTCCAAAGGATGGATCTTAACAGCTGGATTATAATTTTTCAATTGCTTTCCAACGCCCATTACAGTACCTCCAGTTCCTACACCAGCTACAAAAGCATCAGCAGTAAGACCTATTGACGCTAATTGAAGCGCAATCTCTTTTCCAGTCGTCAATTCATGCGCTTCGGCGTTGAACAGATTTTCGAATTGTCTTGGTAAAAAGACACCTCCCTGTGCAGCTAGGTCTTCACTGATTTTGATACTACCCAAGAAACCACCTTCTTCTTTGCTCACCAATTGGATATCTGCACCCATACTCTTGATGATATCGATACGCTCTTTGGATAACCAATTAGGCATAATAATTTTTACCTGATGGCCCAAGGCTTTACCAATAGCAGAAAAGGCAATACCGGTATTACCGCTGGTAGCTTCCACAATCATATCTTCCGGACGAATTTGGCAATTAGCATATGCTTTATAAAGGATATACAACGCCATACGATCCTTGATACTTCCTGTTAGATTGTAGTTCTCACATTTAACATAGATTTTTCCAGGTTTACCTTTGTAGGTATATTGCAATTCCAACATGGGTGTATTTCCCACCAAGCACCATAAGTGATTGAAACGGCTATCCAACTCTGGAGACAAACACTTGCTAACTGTAGCTTCCTCTGCGATCATATCTGTTTTGTTTGTGATTAAATAGGTTATAAATATTTTACTCTGCAAAATTGCTAATAAACCAAAATATATTCAATATGAATCTTTGTATTCAATAAATTTTATTGAATTGACATCAATTTTCAATATATTTTTCAGAATTTAATCTTTAAATTTGGCAACAACAAGAAAATCAACACTATGGAGCTTGATCCAACAGACATCAAATTATTAAAGATCCTTCAGGAGGATGCTACTTTAAGCAACAAAGAAATTTCCTTAAAACTGCACAAATCAATTGCAGCCGTTCATGAGCGGATAAAAAAACTCAAAAACGCGGGTTATATCAAACGTACAGTTGCCATATTAGATCGGCAAAAGATAGGCATCGGATTGATCTCCTTTTCACAGGTTTTCTTAAAGGCGCATACGTTTGAAGTGCTGAATGAATTTGAAAAAGAGGTCTCTAAATTCCCAGAAGTAATGGAATGCTATCAAATGGCAGGATCGTATGATTTTATGCTGCGTATCGCAACGAAAGATATGGATGCCTACCATCAATTCCTTAGAAATAAATTGGCTGTTCTTCCGCAGGTAAATACCGTACAGACTTATTTTGTATTATCTGAAACTAAGAGTGAGACGGCTTATTCTTTTTAAACCTGTTTATTTTTTAAAAACTGTCCTATAAAGAAACCATGGATAGGACACCTTTTACTTTATATATTGCTTTTACATGGTCAGGATCTAAGAACAATTCATCATAGCCTTCCACATTCTTGGCCAATAAGCGCCATTGTTTATCATTTCCGCCACGCACGAACCGGACAACATTCATCTTTTCGGAGATGATCAGATAAATATCACCAAACACGACCGCATCCTTATCCACTTCCTTTACAAAAACCACACTTCCATGCTCAATTTCCGGCTGCATTGCTTCTCCTTGATTGACAAAAGCAAAGTCGCTTCCTGACAAAAGAGGGATTTCTAACTCATAGGCCACCGGCATGTTGGATAGATTGGTATCGAATTCATCTAAGCTAATGTTAAATAGCGGAATTTTTGTATTGGCAACCGGCTCCACATCTTTTCCCATGCTACCTTCACCGGTTAGCAACCATGCTTCATTGATATCGGGAAATCTTTCAGTGATGATACTAGCCAGGTTTTTACTGATGGCATAATTACCCTTTTTTATTTGATATAAACGTTCTGCCCTACTAAGGCCAATCTCCTTAGCAAAAGAATTCACATTTAAACCCAAATATTGTATTACCTGTTCCAGGCGATCCCAATTATTCATGTTGTGGTTTTATTTCAATTTTTTATGCAATGTTCTCACTGGATAGATTATCTAACAGTCGTCCATTTGTATACAAAAGTAAGACCAAAACCGTAAAAAAAGAAATTTTTATTTCCCTTCACAATATTTTATTTGTTAATACAATTTTTTATTGTACGTTTGCAATATTATTAACCAAGAGCATTAGCTATTGTATTAAAATTACAGACCATTATTATTATCCAGCAACATGAGCAATAGTAACAACAAAGTACTGGAGCAAGCTAACAATGAGAAAGTCAGTGAGATCACAACATTGGATATTATCAACCTAATATCCCTTAAAAATATTAAAATAAAAGATTTAAACTTTGTTAAAGACCATATTACTATTCAAAAATCAAAAACGACGACCACCTATGAAATCAGCGTCCAGGACGTTGACAACAAGACCTACTCCCTCACGTTGGAGCTAAAAACTTACCTGTAATAAAAAAATTAAAAAAAATTTGTGAATACAATATTATATTGTAATTTTACTGAACAAATAATTAAGTATTGCAATATTTAAATTCATCGTATCAATTTCAATAAGTAAATATGAAAATTACAACTCTATCCAAATTAGCCCTAGTCATCGCGATCAGTAGCTCAGTGATGCTAGAAGGCTGTAAGAAGTATGATGACGACATCACACGACTTCAACAGGGGATTGATCAGAACAAATCTGACATTGCCTCCCTAAAAACCCAGTTAACTTCATTAGGCTCAACCAACGTTGTTGAATCTGTTACTTCCATTGCTGGTGGTTTCAAAATCACGTTCAAAAAAGCTGACGGAACAACCTTTACCTACGACATCGTCAATGGTGCTAAAGGTGCCGATGGTGCAGCAGGAAAGGATGGTGCTCCAGGAACCATGTGGAAAATCGATCCAACTACGTTTATGTGGCAATCATCTAGTGATGGTGGTAAAACTTGGACTAACACGACCATTAAAGCCCAAGGTACCAACGGTACAAACGGAACTAATGGCACGAACGGTAAAGACGCAAAATTGGAAATCAAATCTGTTGGTGGCAAATATTTCTGGTTCATCAATGATGTGAACACTAATGTGGCTGCATCTACAGGCGATGTTACCTTCGTTCAAACTGCAGGTGGTTATAATGTAGCTATTACAGATTCAACAGGAGCAGTAGTAGATAACGTGTTCTTGGCAACAGAAGCCATCGCCGTTTCTTCTATGAGCCTGGTTCCGGAATTTACAAACAGTAATGCCGCAGTAGTCTTCTTCCCACGTATCGTAGATAACAACGGGGTAAGAAATACCGTATTACAAGGTTACGCAAAAATCAAATACAATTTGAACCCATTTGGTGTTGCAGTTGCAAACTACGATGCTAATGGTCTATTGGTTTCTAAAGCAGATAAGGTTCAATTCCGTTCTTCTGGTGAAACGCCAAGTTCAAATTTCGTTTCTGGTGGAGCATCTATAAAATCATTTGGCGATATCATAGTTAAATACAAGCCTACTGATGCCAATTCGGTATTCCCTCATGCTGGTGATAATGAAGATTTGATGGTCGCATTACAGATCAAAAACAACAAAGCGCCATCCAATCAGCAATATGTTGCTTCTGAGTACGATTTAGCGAAAGAAGAAATCGTTGAAAGAGACGAAACAACTATCGAAAAATCCAATAGAAACACTTCTGCTACTGGGGATAAAGTTACTTTATTAAATGGTGTAAACCCTTCATTTAATGGTAGTTCATTCATAGACGCTGGTGCAGGAAGTCAATCATTAGCATTCACAAAATCCTTAGCTGATGCTAGATCAACTTCAAACTTCAGTCTACACTTCAAAAACGATGCAACTACTAACCTAGACAATAATACAGCTTATGTTGGTGGAATCGTTTTAGATGAGAAATTGAATGGTTTCTATGCCCGCACACAGATCGGCAATAAAATTGTTTCCATGGACGATCATGGTCTTGATGATTACAATTTACGTTATGATCTAGATCATTATGCTGCAAGTGCCCAAGAAAGAGATTGGATTACCTTAGACCCAGTTACAGGTAAGATCTCGGTTAAGATTTCTACTAATAATGGAAATGTCTACAACTCTGCGGCTGTCAACAATTTTGTGGTTATCCGCGTAAGAATGTTCCCTGCACAAAGCACAACGAATGCAATTGCTGAACGTTTCATCAAAGTTAATTTTGTTCAGGATGCAGCAGTTCCTGTTGCAGTAAGTGGTGTAGTTTCTCATGATGTTATTGCTACAGGAGTTGTTAAAGCAATTTCTTGGAGTACTCCATTGACATTAGATGCAGCATACAACAAAACGCAAAAAACTGCTTCAGACTTCCACCAAGTTTATACCTTCACTCCTAGCGCAGGTAACCCAGCTGGAATTACATTCGATGCAGCAAGCATGAACAACCCTGTACAAGGTTCTGCTCGTAACTTGAACATTGCGAATACCGTAATGCCAGGTACTTACACCATGAAAGGTACTTACAACTCATCGATCTCTAGCGATCCAGTGGTACAAGTTACCGTTACTGTTACAGTTACAGGTAATAAAATCACGAACATCAGCAAACGTGCTCCATTCTGGGATGCAGGATTGAACTACGGTATCATCAATGGTAAATTAGTAGGTGCTAGCTGGAAATTACAAGCTGATCTTTGGGATTACTGGATCGAATCTACTGTAACCGCAGCAGATAAACCAGCTACGACTTACGATTTCACCGTGATCGATCCAACGACTGGATTCACTATTGCATCAGGTAGCGAAGTTGTTCTTAATGAGGCATTATTAGCTGCTCGTAACAAAGTGAACAATGGTGATGTGACTTTACGTGTAACTAGAAGAGTTAACGGTGTGGTATATGAAGTTTCTCAACCTACGTTCCCAGTAAGATTCATCAATCCTGTGAAACCAATAGCTACGAAAACTCCTTACAAAGAGTTCAAGGATAAAGAGGTTTCTGGAACCAACACCTCTACAGTTGATGCTAGAAGATTGATCAAGTTAACAGACTTCAACAACGTTACCTTGTTCGATTTCAACAACAACCCTGCAACCAACGTATTCAACGCTCAATTAGCTGGATATTATGGTCTATCAGGTGTAAATGCTGCCTACGATGTATCTAACATTACATTCATCCAAGCAGAAAATGCATCAGGTACCGTTGTTCCACTTCAATCAGGTGCTAGAGCAGTTGTAAATGGTAATGATCTAATTTGGGAAAACTTAGGTGCTAACCTACAACAACCAATCTTCTTGGTTTACGAAGTGAAAGTAACTAACAAATTCAACATCGGTGATGTAGCTCCTACTAAGGATGAAGTTATCACTAGAGTGAAAATTAAGGTTAATCCGAACTTATAGTAATAAGGTTGAATAAATAGTTTAAAACTCGAAGGGCGGCAGGTTATGCCGCCCTTTTTTAAACCTTGTACATATGGAAAATGATGTTTTTAATACTATTATCTGTTTAAATGTTTGTTTGGTATTATTTGCCATTACTTCTTGTATCTTTATCCTAGCCAAGAAAAGATTATGAACTAATCCAATCCAATTAAAACCATTAGCTATGAAGTTCCTAACCAACTTTCTATTCCTGCTCTTTTTTACACTTCTAGGTTGTACCGAGAAAAAACCATTGATCGATGAAGAGAAATTCAGGACCGTGGTGATCTATATTGCTGCAGACAATAATCTCAACCAAGAGGCTTATAAAAACATTGCACAGATGGAAAAAGCCTTTGAGGTTGAAAACAGCAACCTGATCATATATACCAAACTTCCGAATACGGCTCCTGCATTGTATAGAATCCCGAGCATAAAGGAATCAAAAAATGGAAGGATAAAAATTAAGGAATATCCTAACCACAATTCCTCGGATCCTCACACGTTGAAAACGGTGATGGAGGATGTAAAAGAAAGTTTTCCGGCAAAAACCTATGGATTGATCCTTTGGTCACATGCTACTGGATGGATTCCTCCTGGAACGGGAAACATCAAACTAAAATCCTTTGGTGAAGATAACGGAGATCAAATGGATATTAAAGATCTGGATTATGCTTTACCCAATGATCTGGATTTCATCTGCTTTGACGCCTGCTCCATGGCAAGCTTAGAAGTGTTGTATGAAATCAAAAACAAAGCAAAGTATTTCATTGCCTCACCAGGCGAAGTGATTGCCAATGGTATGCCATACGATAAAACCATCAATTACTTTTTCAGTCAAGACAAAAGTGGCTATGCTACTTTAGCTCAAAAATATTACGAGCATTATAACAGCATGCTGGGTAATTACCAATCAGCGACCATTTCTGTCATTGATGCCTCTCTCCTATCTACTATAGCCCAGGAGACCAAATCAGTACTATTAAATCAGACACCTAAATATAGCGATCTCAATCGATCTAAGATCCAACGAATGGATTTTGACCGAACCAGTAACCCTTTGGTTGCCTTTGATTTCCTAGACTTTATAAATCAAAATTACAGCAATATTACGAGCCTTCAATCAAGCATTGAACAGGCAGTAATATTCAAAGCAAATACGCCGAAATTTAATGGCTTTCCAATAATCACCAACTCTGGATTGACCTGTTATATACCCATTTCAGACAATGAAGAATTGGTGCATAATTACTACCGAACATTAAAATGGTACCAAGATTCGGGCTTTAACCGCCTTTTTTAACCATAAAAATCTAAAAAATACCCTAAATGGAGTATTTTTTAACTGCCCTATTGAAATTATATTTGTTGTACATACTGACCAATTAAATTGATTTCTTATGAAAGGGTTAAAAAGAGGTACGGCAAATCGTAAGTTGATCATGCAAATCATCCGGATCAAGGATGCCATTAAAGAGAATACTTCCGCAAAAAGGACAAAGGAAGAAGGAGATATCCTGTCCTTTATTACAAAAGAGAACATTAAGGTAATATTAAAGTTGTATAGTTAAAATGAGGAACGGCAATTCGCTCGAATTGCCGTTTTTTTAATTTTGACTTATTACCAACCAGGATTCTGCACTAATTTTTTACTTTTCTGTATTTCGTTTAGAGGGATTGGATACAAGTACATTTCACGAGTAAATGCTCTGTTTTCATACGAGGTTCGCTTAAAAAAGTCACTCTCTGTAGTTGCCCCCATATTCATTCCGTAAAACAATCCACCCTGGCCTCCTTTTCCTGCTTCATTTTCTGCAATCATCCAACGACGAACATCAAAATATCGTTGCCCCTCAGTGGCTAATTCTACACGCATTTCTGCGCGGATAGCCTCCCGCTGTAAATCTTTATTACCAATGATCTGTGGCTTAATATCCTTCAATTTTGGAATACCAGCTCGCTCTCGGATCTTATCTATATATTCTAGAATCAAAGGATTACTTGGGTTCACTTCGTTCATTGCTTCTGCGTACAAGAGGTAGAATTCTGCCAAGCGGAAAATTATGGAAGGTCTATAATGACTTTTTGGAAAAGATCCCTGATTATGAACATTTCTTGAAATACGTTTATACAAAAGATACCCTGACCAAGGATGATCTGCTGCAGTATTATCATTTCCATTACCCCTATTGAATTTGACTACCCTATTAGTCAAATGCCATTTTCTACCATGATAAAATACCGTTTGATAGAATCGAGGTTCTCTATTAACCCACATTTTATAGGTGCCCACCTCTGTTCTACCGGTGACATCCTCCCCTGCTACAGAGAATCCTTGTTCTGAATATTTAGGCGACTCTTCGATGGACAATCCATCGTTCATAAAAAAGTCGTCCACCAACTCCTGTGTAACTGCAATACAAGCAAATCCTGCATTTTCGGATCTTGGCGTAGATCGCCGATCAACACCTTCACCGTTTATGGCTCCCCAGGATTGATTTGGATTGGCCCAAATAATCTCTGAATTATAAGACATGAACAATTCATATAATGATTTGTCAGGATCGTATACACCGTTGGTATTTACTTTATACAATTGATACTTTCCTGAATTGGCAAAGTCTATAAATTCCTTAAGTGCAGCCTCTGCTTTATTCCATTTAGAGGGATCAGCAGCTGAAAACAACTTTTTTCCACTGGGATTCGTCAGTGCCAAGGATTCCTGGTAGCCACCATTGAACAATGGACTTGCTGCATAAAGGTGAAGTTTTGCTTTCACGGCTAAGGCTACGCCTTTTGTAGGTAAAGCCAAGTAATTCTGGTCGGTAATGAATTCATCCAATTCATTGGCTACAGCAGTCAATTCATTGGAGATAAAGTCCACGACCTCATCGATGGAATTACGTTCAAAATCAATGTCACTTCCAGACGGGTCTATTGATTTATCGATCACTGGAATCGGGCNNCCGGGCCATATTGTTCGAACAATAAATAATGATAATATGCCCTTAAAAAACGAACCTGGGCTTTCATTTTTGCCAATTCTGTCGCATCTATATAATCCGTATCACCACTACGGGGAATTTCATGGGCGTTTTCCAAGAACAGATTAGCCTGACGAATGAGGGTATACAAAGATCCCCAGCGATGGAACGGTGCATTCCCCGAATTGAAACCGCTGGAATTTAAGGTTCTTAAAGTTCCTTGTGCCATTTTTAGTTCATCCGAAGCTCCGGCCCAAGGGTTGGTCAGGGCGCCTGCATCCAGAATCATCCCGGAACTATTTGGAATTCCCGTGAATACATTTCTATGCCAATTCCGGGTGTATTCTGTATTATCAAAAACCTCTTTCATCGTCAGTTGACCAGCAAGTTCGTCGGAAACATCCAAAAAACTGGTGCTACACTGGGTTAAGCTTAAAGAGGCAGTAACTAAAAGAATGCTATATATTTTTTTGAAATTTTTCATGATAGTCAATTAAAAGGTGAATTCAAGACCGAAAGTATAGGCAGAAGGTATAGGATAATTCAGACCTTCATTTGCGTTGCCCAATTCAGGGTCCCACATTTTTATATTGTCCCAGACATAGATGTTATTTCCATTCAGATAGACTCTTCCAGCTTTGATACCGTATTTACTTAGAAAGGATTCATTAAATCTATAACCCAGTTCTACGTTTTTCAAACGGATAAAGGAAGCATCTCTTAGCCACCAGGTACTTGGAACAGAATTATTGGCAAAGGTTGCAGAATGAAGACGAGGATAGAATACATTATCTGATGGGTTTTCTTCCGTCCATCTATCCAAAGCCTCTACGCGAAGGTTGGACTCATCTACCCCCCATTGAAATGGGAAGAATCCAGCTGGCATATTTGCCCCAAATACGGTAGAAGTATTTCCAGCACCTTGGAAGAATACATTGGCATAAATGCCTTTATATTCACCTGAAATTCCAAAGCCGTAAATCAATTCAGGTACACTAGGTTTAGCAATATCTCGCGTTTGATCATATTGATTGATGATGCCATCCCCATTCAAATCCTTATATTTTATATCCCCAGGACGGATATTGGAACTTAATGTCGATTCCACTACCCCATCTTTCAACTCATAGGTTTTTACGCCATTCACTTCTGAAATATTGAAATCCTCATGTTTATACAAACCATCGGCTACATATAGATTCCATGTCCTCAAACTTTTCCCTGTTTCATTCATCCAAGGGTATAATTGAGGGACCTCATCGTATTCCAGGATTTTATTTCTTGCGAAGGTGACATTTCCACGTAGGCTCAATACAAACTCATTTCCAATAGGCTGTCTGATGTTCAAGCTACCATCAATACCATGGTTGGCTACTTTTCCGAAGTTTTGCCAAGGGTTTTGACGAAATCCTGCCACTGCAGAAACGGTTCGACGTTGAAGCAAAATATTGGAACGGATATTATCAAAATAATCCACCTGCATGGTTAATTTGTTATTGAACATCCCGAGTTCCATTCCAAAGTTCTTTTTATCTTCAATTTCCCATGAGAGGTATGGTGCCTCGAATCTACCTTCGATCAATCCAGCCAGGCCATTCAAGGAGCCAGAACCTCCAATACCAAATGGATATCCCGCTGCACCAGTTGAAAAGGTTCCTCGGTAAAGAAATCTTGCACCGCCGGTGTTATCATTTCCTGTACGTCCATATGATGCCCTAAATTTCAGGTTATTGACCACCGCTTTCATTTCAGCGGTCATAAACTTTTCATTGCTCACAGACCAGGAAACTCCTACAGCAGGAAAAAAACCAAAACGATAATCTTTGGCAAAAGTTTCACTACCTGTAAAACCAAAATTACCTTCTATGGCATATCTGTTGTCATAGGAATAAGTCAAACGTCCAACATAACCTTGTTTTCTAAAAGCCAATGCTTCGTTATGTAATTGGGATTCTTTCTGATAGGTCAAGAGCATCGCGCCTACATCATGAAGATTCATGAAATTGCGGTTATACCTGAGCGACATTTCCAGATAGACATTTTTACTTCCTGTATTACTTTCTACAGGTTCTCCAAAATCCGGATTCCCAGCTACAACTTCCTTGTAGATCAAAGTACCGTCCGGATTTCTTCCGGTAGCATAAAATTGCTTAGGCGTTTTGGTCCTGTTCATAAAATAATTCATGACTGCATCATAGCTCACGTTTCCTTGAAAAACCAATCCTTTTGTCAGAAAATCCAATTCTTGTTTTAAAGAAACATTAGATTGTATGCTGGAACGCCATTCTTTGGCATATCCCGATTCCATTAATAAATTGTATGGGTTTATTCGGTTGTTACTAGGTCTTGGGTGCCCTGCAATGGTTCCATCAGAATAAACTGCCGGGAATAGGTAAGAAGGAATAGTGGTCATTCGTTGAAAAATAAGTCCTGTACCGACCCCTGGATAATTGGTCATCAGATATTGTCCGCTTAGATCAACGCCAATAGTTGTGGTCTTGGTCACACTCAGATCCACATTTGAACGCAGATTAAATCTCTTCAAACCAATATTATTGTTATATTCTGCCAGATTGTTCTCTTTAAATATTCCACTTTCGGAAAAGTAAGCTCCAGAAACAAAGAATCTAGCAATATCACCGCCACCTCTGAAATTCAGGGTATGCCGCATGTTTTTCGTGGTTTTGTCGAGCATTAGATCCAACCAATCGGTATTTGGATATAGATCTCGGTCCTCTCCTCGACGGTAATTTTCAATTAATTCATCAGAGAACATAATTGCAGAACCTTCATTTCGCAAGGCTTCATTATAGAGCGTCATGAAATCAGCAGAACCTAAGAATTCAGGTAGCCTAGTAGGCTGTAGCACACTATATTCTCCACGGTAATTGATCTGCGTTTTTTGCTGACGACCGCGTTTTGAAGTGATAATAATAACGCCATTAGCTCCTTCAGCGCCATATACTGCTGTAGCAGCCGCATCTTTTAGTAAGGTGAAGGTTTCGATCTCATCCGGTTCGATATCCTGCATGGCCCTCGGAACACCATCCACCAATACCAGAGGGGAAGTACCACCTGAGAAGGAACTGATTCCTCGGATCCAAAACTCAGAATTATCATATCCTGGTTCACCTGTACGTTGTATAGCGATCAAACCAGGTAATTGACCGGCCAGATTATTGGTTAGGTTACGCGTTGGAAAGGCTAGGTCTGATCCTTTAACCGTTGCGACCGAACTCACCAAACTTGATTTCTTTTGAGTTCCGAAACCTACGATTACCGTTTCTTCGATGCTCATCACATCGTCGCTCATTTTGACCTCCATGTTTTCGGCATCTTCGACCCTTACTTGTAACCTCTTGTATCCCACAAAGGTAAAAACGAGTTCATCACCCACCTTACCCTTAATCTCAAAAGATCCATCTTCTTTGGTGGTGACACTTTCATTGGATTGCAGGGAAGTAATAGTTACCCCTGGAAAACCCTTTCCATCCTTATCAAGCACTTTTCCTTTGATAGTTGATTGAATATTTGGCGCCATTTCATAAGCTGTATGGCTTGAATGAATATTTAAGTTGATTTTTTCATTAGTTGCATGGGCATTATTCCCACAAAGTATTACGAAAGCAACAAGATAGTTGAGTTTTGATAATACCGGCCTATTGCTCCAAAAATTAGATGGGGCAACACATAATTTGGTTATTTTCATTACTTTTGGTTAGTTTATTTACGATTTAGTGTAATTATGCTAATTCGAATTAATCCATAACGGGGAATGACGGTTCCTCGTTATTTTTTTTTAGTATATCTGTTTAGTTTATCCCTCCTTTCTTTTTAGGTGATTATTTGTATACCGTAAACTATTTTGTATTATAAATTATAAATGGTTATTCTGTTTAATATTAGTAAAGGGTTTAGATTGAACTAATATGTCATACATTATAAAAACAAATATATTCATTAGAATATCATATATTTATAAAGAGAATTATCAAATTAGTAAAGGATTTTACCATGAACCTTCAAAAATATGCTCAAATTACCTTTAGTGGAGTTCCCTATTATTCAAGGCAAAAGGATAACCCTTCGGGAAATTCATTCAACTGATTTATTGGATATTCTGGATATCTCCTATTACGATGGCCAAAAAGCTTCAACAGTTGAACAAGCAGCAACAATGCAGAACCTTGTCCAACAGAATTACCTCGAAGGCTCATCGGTTCATTGGGGAATAGCATTGAACGAATCAAATAAACTTGTAGGTACTTGCGGGTATTATAGAGGATTCGATAAGGAATCTGGAGAATTAGGCTGTATATTATTGCCTCAATATTATGGCAGCGGATACATGACAGAGGCCATGCTACTTGCCATCGGATATGGTAAAAATACGCTTAGATTAAAAAGGATCTGGGCAGAGACTTCTCATTCCAATCAGGCTGCGATCAATCTGCTAGATCGATTAGAGTTTACTAAAACAGCAGACATAAATGAGGATGTGGTCATTTATGATTATGTTTATTGAAATATTCCATAGCATATTCCGCTTCTAGCCTATTGACTTCAAAACCAAGTTGCTTGGCAACTTCTTCCTGATATTTCCGAAACAATTCCAACATCAATTTCAATGATTCCCAATTACGTTTAATATCGGCATCAGCATAGGTTTCCAAAATCCTTTTATATTCGTCATCAGAAAGAAACCGCTTGGCAAATTTTCCTGATTTACCAAGGTTGATGTTGAAATTATAAGCACAAGCTGTTCTCCATGCTACCATCCGCCAAAACATGGGCCGCACAACTGTTTCCAACATATCTTTTGCATATAGTATCTCTCCTCTTTTTAGCCCTTTAACCACATTGGTACTACACCAATAAAATTCATTTGCCACTTCCTGGAATTCCCTTGAAGTAGGTTTTTTAATATGATAATCCACATCAGAAGTTGCAGGAACATCTTCAAAAATCCCATCCTTATCCAACCATACTTCCGTTAAACTATCCAAAGGTTCCTCCTTGTTAAATCTATCCAGAGGAAATAAGGTAAGATCAATTCGATATCCTTCTTTAAACATCAATAAGAAAGTAAATGAAGGTTTATAACTAACTGGATTATGACCTAATTCCATTTCATCTGGAAATTGGAAAAGGCTGAGGCTGCCTAATTTATTAATCCAGCTTCTATCGATTAAAAAGCTTTTCAAATCATCCACTAATAATAGAACATCATAATCTTGGAAATCATCAGAAATAACCAATGGATTAGCTCTCAAGCCATTTAAAAGAACTGCCCTAATTCGCTCATCAGATAAGGCAAAATCAATAATCAGTTTATCTACCATCTTTATCTTCTACTAACAGAATATTTTCATTCATTTTATCCCTAATTTATGTCCTAAATGGAAGTGCGATACAAGCGCGTTGCAAGTAAGGTGTAAGTGTCTTTTA
>DCOH01000006.1 GCA_002322865.1 Sphingobacterium sp. UBA1575
TTCAAGAGATTAAGGAAGATTATATAAAAGACCTTACCTTCCATTACGTAACAGAAATGAAAGAAGTGATTAAACTTGCCCTATTGAGCAGTAAGGTGAAAAATCCGAAAAATTTAGTACAAGAATAACTCCTATCATATTTTTTGAAAAAAAGTGAGCTGGCTAATACCTTTGCTCACTTTTTTTATTTAACTTAGGTTTAAACAAAGTAAAACACTAACCTAAAACAAACTAACAGAACCTGAAATTGCCCACCCACTATTTATAGTAATAAATAATCATTCCACTTAAAACTGGGTGCTTCTCCCATAGAAAACCCAGTTTTTACATTTAATATTCCCTTAATAATTTATAAGCCGTATTTTTGCGCTGATGACAGTATCGGACAAACAGGTTCAATTCATTAAACGAGCGGTCAGCTCAGCCCTTTTGATTTATATCATTCGATGCTTAATTGGATTTGCAATTGGGTATTTACTATACCTCAGGTTTAGACAATTTGAAGTTTTCTGGGCATTATTATCGATCATCCTCGTGATATCTCCCGAAGAAAAGGATTCCAAAAGATTATCGATCGAACGTTTTAAATCCAATTTTGTGGGCTCTATTGTAGCGATGGGATGTGTTTGGCTGATGCCCAAATCAGTTTATACCATCATGGTGGGGATAGTGATCACGATTATATGCTGTCGAATATTTAAGATCATGAACATGGCGAGGGTAGCCATCGTCGCATTGTTGATCATTATGATCGAACCGCATCATACCCAATTGACCTTCACCCCTATCTATCGTGCATTAGCGACCGGATTGGGCTGTTTTATAGGCTTAGCCATTGTGATCATCACTTCCGGGATCATCCATTATTTAAAAGAAAAATACCATATCCAACAAAATCCGAACAACAATGATTGAACTATATACTGATGGCGCTTCTAGTGGTAACCCTGGACCGGGTGGTTATGGAACCATTTTAAGGGCAGTTTATCAAGGTGCAAACCCAGAATTTCAAGGTAAACTTTTGGAAAAAGAGTTTTATGGTGGATTCAGAAGAACAACCAACAACCGAATGGAACTTCTGGCTGTCATCGTTGGTTTGGAGGCACTAAAAAACCTGAACCAAACAGTCACCATATTTTCCGATTCCAAATATGTGATCGATGCCATCGAAAAGCGTTGGGTATACGGATGGATGCAAAAAGGATTCCAGGGCAAGAAAAATAAGGACCTTTGGTTAAGGCTGATGAATCTATACAAGCATCACCAGATCAAATTGGTTTGGGTAAAGGGACATGCCGGGCATCCGCTGAATGAACGTTGTGATCAATTGGCGGTTAAAGCATCCAAGGACAAAGCCCATTGGAAAATTGACTCTGTTTTTGAAATGGAAGAACAGAAAGGCTTGGACATCTAATCCTGTCGGATAATGTTCCAGACCTTTGGCAGGTAGTTTATCAGATCGCCAGCGATCATTCCTTCTTCACTTAATTCGGCAGTGGCTAAATCTCCGGCCAGACCATGTGCATATACACCTATTAATGCCGCTTCTAAAGCGGTATAGCCCTGTGCTCTTAAACCAGCTAAAATTCCCGTGAGCACATCCCCGGTTCCGCCAGTGGCCATTCCAGGATTTCCACTGCTATTAAAATATACAGTCCCTTCACTATTGATGATGGCCGTATTTGCGCCTTTAATAAGCAGTACAATCTTATGTGCGATAGCAAAATCTACCGCCTTCATTAACTTTTCTTCATCAGAGTCCCATTCGCCGATCAAACGTTTCAATTCTTTGGGATGGGGTGATAAAATACTATCCTCAGGTAAATGTCCCAACCAAAGTGGATTTAGAGCCAATAGGTTCAAAGCATCAGCATCCAAGACCAAAGCCTGATCCTTTTCCAAGGATTGCAGAAACAAACCTAATCCCCTTTCTGTTTCTTCGGATGTCCCCATTCCGATACCGATAGCAATGGCTTGGTAGGACTGTGAGAGCTGAAAATCACGAAGGTTTTCTTCTCCGGAGTCCATTAAGACCATGGATTCTGGATGGCTTATCTGCAAGATCTGATGGCCGCAAGTAGGGATGAGATTACTGACCAAACCACAGCCCGTTCGAAGCGCTGAACGGCTTGAAAGGACCACTGCCCCCATTTTTCCAAGACTTCCTCCAATAATACAGGTATGTCCATAAACTCCTTTATGGGAGAATTTGGATCTATTTTTCAGCAATTTTCTGATGTCTTCCTTTTCCAGGTAAAAGTAGTTGCTGCTTAAATCTTCTAAGCTTGCTTGGTCTGACTGGATGGGAATCAAGGTAAAATCAGGGACGAAACGTCCATTTTGGGGCATGAAAAAAGATAGTTTGGGAAGCTCGAAGCTATACACCCGGTCTGCTTCCACAACAATAGGATTTTCATCTAATGGGAAATCAACCGGTAGTCCCGATGGCATATCGATTGAAAGTACAGTTCCCTCAAATGCATTGATCTGTTGGATGATATATTTCCAGGAATGATCTAAGCCTTTGTTCAGGCCAAAACCAAACAGGCAATCGATTAGATAGGTAGATGTATCTAAGACTAAGTGTTCATATAGAGTAACCGATTGAATTTCATCCAAAAGCTTTTGGTTCTCTTGGTTATCCGCTGAATAGTCTACGGATTCCAATAAAAATACCTGAACCTTAATCCCTATTCCACGCATCATCCTTGCCATTGCCAATCCATCACCCCCATTATTGCCTTTTCCACACAGGATATTAACTTCTGACCGAAGAATATCTGGATAATCATGGATTATTGCTTGAAAAGCTGCAAAAGCAGCACGTTCCATCAATTCCCATGAACTGATTTCCTGGTGAACGATGGTAGCCTGATCAAGTTGTTTTAATGCGGAAGTAGAAAGAATTTTTTTCATGATTAAGGTTCTGGCTCAATGGATCAAAAATACGAGCTTTTATGGGGAAAGAAAAAAGAGAGGTTGAACCTCTCTTTCTTTAATAGTCAATTTCAATAAGCGACCTCAAAGGAATCAGAATTCCATTTTTGATCTGGATATATCGATCGGTTAACGACCAGACAGTAGTCTCAATGCGTTTTGGTCCATCCTCCGTATTAAAAACAATAGAAGTCTTCGACTTAAACTCATTACCTAATCGCAAGGCATTCTGCAATTTACTCATGAATGGTGCGCTGTTGTCGATGTCGGCGGGGATAAATCTAAATTTATCGACGTCTTCTTTTTGTATTAATGTTCCAATCATTATTATTTATGTTTATTAAGGTTAACGTTAATTTAGCCATTTAAATATATTTAGGCAAGATTTTAAAGCAGAATATTAAATTAGTTACATTCGCATTATAATAAAAATAATTATGGGAATATTCGAAAAGGAGAATTGGATGAACTTTACCCAATGTTATTCCAATGGGCAGGTAAAGTTTAGTGAATTGAATAACCTTTTACAATTAGCGGCGAGTGAACACGCGGAGGAAATCGGCTTTGGCTATCGGGAGATGCTGAAGATCAAGCAGTCTTGGGTATTGAGCAGGATGTTGATTGAAGTGGATGCCTTGCCGAGATATATGGAGAAAATTACTATTCGCACTTGGATACAGGAATTTACGGGAACACGGTCTTTAAGGAATTTCGAAGTAATCCAGCATGATAAGGTGTTGGTTAGGGCTTCCAGTTTATGGGTGGTATTCAATATGGCTACGAGGAGAGCTGATCATATCGCAATTAAAACGGATTATGATCATGTTCTGGGAGATAGGTATAGTACTAGAGAGCAGGTCGCGAAAATTGATGGAAATATTGATTTTGAGAAGATAGCAGAGCATCAGATTAAATTATCGGATCTGGATATTGTGAATCATGCGAATAATGTGAAGTATATGGAATGGTGTTTTGATGCGATGAATCCGAAAGAGGTGTTGGATGGATCGATCAAATCCTTGGAAATGAACTTTTTGAAGGAGCTGAAGTTTGGGGAAGTAGTGGATATTAATAAAAGTGAGGAGAAAGATGGGTATACCACCTTTAATATTGAAAAGGATGGTAGGATTCACTTTTTAATGAAGGTGGGAAGAAGGATAATTTAAACGTCATTGCGAGGCCATACGTCATTGCGAGGAACGA
>DCOH01000021.1:0-41160 GCA_002322865.1 Sphingobacterium sp. UBA1575
TTTAGACACCTTCTTTTTTTTATTTATTAAGAAAATATTTCATTTATTTGGGAATTTTTATCTATTTTGAGGCTCTACCTAACAATGAACTTTGATATGGAAAGATATCAAGTAAAGCTATGGAATTTGATTTTAAAGAAGTAACCGGGGAATCACTGGGCGAATTATTTCCGTTATCATCCTGGAACTGTGCGATTTTAAAGGTCGTGATGATTTTTGAGCATGGAGGCAAAATTGATCTTCAAGGAGAGGAGATCGAGTTTAAACCATATAGCTTGGTTTTTATACCCAAAGATGTACGGTTGAGAGCAGTAGCCGGAGAACCTAGACCGTTTTACCTATTGTATTTTTCTGAATCATTTTTCGACCGAATGGTGATGGATTTCCAACCTCTACAACAATCACATATTTTCAGCGGTGAAAACCTTTTTTACCGAACGGTCATCGTTCCTGAAAAATATAGTGGCTATAATGAATTCATGGCTTTCCATATGGAACTGGCGAAACAAAACAGCAATGAACTTATTTATAAGGAATTTGGATTGACCCTGATCAAGCAGGTCTTGCTGACCGGAAATATTTATTTGAATGATTTTGTGGTGGTGGAAAGGAAAGGTAAGATGGAAGAGATCGAATTGTCGAATAAGTTTCAATGCCTGATCAGTAAGCATGTGCATCAGGAGAAAAAAATACCTTTCTATACAGAACAATTGGGTGTAAGCCCAAGGAAGCTGACTTCAGTGACAAAAAAAGTGTACGGTAAGACGCCGAAAGAACTCATCAGCATCGGTATGCTGAAAATAAGTAAGCAACTTTTGGTCAACAGCAACAAAAGTATAAAGGAAATCGCCAGGGAGCTTCAGTATGAAGATGAGAACAATTTCAGTGCTTGTTTTTCAAAACTCTGCGGCGAGAGCCCAAAAACATACCGAAAAAGGTGGTCAAAAGATGCCCAGAAATAAGTAGATTTTCGCTAATTAACAAGTAATTATTAACTTTGTGGTTTAGCAAGAATTTTCAAGAGATTATAAGATGTTTTCAAATCTACAGGATAAATTAGACAGAGCCTTTAAAGTATTAAAAGGGCAGGGGAATATTACGGAAATCAACGTCGCAGAGACGATGAAGGAAATTCGCAAAGCATTGTTGGATGCCGATGTGAACTACAAAACAGCCAAGACCTTTACCGATGATGTAAAACAAAAAGCCTTAGGGCAGAATGTACTGACCAGTATTTCGCCAGGTCAATTGTTGACCAAGATCATGAACGACGAATTAACGGAGTTGATGGGTGGAACGGTTACTGAATTGGAACTTGGCAAAAACCCAACTGTAATTTTGATCGCGGGTTTGAATGGTGCCGGTAAAACGACCTTCTCGGGTAAGTTGGCCAATTTCTTGAAAGCATCCAAAGGTAAAAAACCATTATTGGTAGCAGGCGACGTTTACCGTCCGGCTGCGATTGACCAATTGGAAGTTTTGGGTTCGCAGGTAGGTGTTCCGGTTTATACCGATAGAACGTCTACTGATCCTATTGCTATTGCCGTTGCGGGTGTGGAAGAAGCCAAAAGGAACGGAAACAATGTGGTCATCATCGATACAGCTGGTCGTTTGGCCATCGATGAGCCCTTGATGCAGGAGATTACAGCAGTTAAGGAGGCCACCAAGCCTCAGGAGATCTTGTTCGTGGTGGATTCCATGACTGGACAGGATGCCGTGAATACCGCGAAGACCTTCAACGATCGTCTGGATTTTACAGGGGTCGTATTGACCAAATTAGATGGTGATACCCGTGGTGGTGCTGCTCTTTCCATTAAATCGGTGGTCAACAAACCGATCAAGTTCATTGGTACCGGCGAGAAGATGGAGGCATTGGATGTCTTCCACCCAGATCGTATGGCGTCCCGTATCTTGGGTATGGGTGACGTGGTATCCTTGGTGGAGCGTGCGCAGCAGCAATTTGACGAAAAACAAGCGGCGGAGCTACAGAAGAAAATCCGCAAAAATAAATTCGATTTCAACGATTTCAAATCCCAGATCCAACAGATCAAGAAAATGGGTAATATGAAGGATTTGATGGGTATGATTCCAGGTGTTGGAAAGGCCATCAAAGATGTGGAGATCGATGATAACGCGTTCAAACCTATTGAAGCGATCATTGATTCCATGACCCCATTTGAGCGTGAGAACCCGGATGCGATCGATCAACGTCGTAGAAATCGTATTGCAAAAGGTTCAGGTACCAATCTGGATGAAGTGAACAAGTTGATGAAGCAATTTTCGGATATGCGTAAAGTCATGAAGCAGATGTCCAATCCAGGAATGGCTGCAAAAATGATGCGTAATATGCCAAAAATGCCTGGTAAACCTTTTTAATAGCAGAAAGGAAGCATTGAATTAATTGTTAATTTTGTAATATGGACGAACCCAGTCAGCTATCAGCATACGGTAAGATACTTTTAATGGCTATCATTGGTATCTTATTGGTTGTTGGGACCATGTTATTAGCAAAATTCCTTTCTCCAAAAAATCCGAATCCCATCAAATTGAGCACCTATGAGTGCGGTGAAGAATCCAAGGGGACTTCCTGGGTGCAGTTCAATCCCAGGTTTTATGTCATTGCCTTGGTTTTTTTATTGTTTGATGTGGAGTTGTTGTTTATATTTCCTTGGGCAACCGTATTCGGGAATGCAGACTTTATTGCTGCCGATTCCCGTTGGGGATGGTTCACCTTGATTGAAATGGGGATCTTCCTGGCGATTTTGGTTGTAGGCCTGATCTATGTGTGGAAAAGTGGGGATATCAGTTGGATAAAACCCACCCATCAGAAACCTACGGTTTCGGTCGGTATTCCTGCTTCTGCCTATGATCGATTGAATGCAACAGCCTATCCTATCCGAGATTTTAAAGAGAAGGAAATAGAGGAGGTGCTTGCCGAAAAGGCAGCTGCTCCGGTAAAATTGGGATTTAAGCCGAAATTTAAGAAACCAAATTCAGAATCATGAGCCTAGATCAACGTTTGCAGCAAAATAATGGGGTGATCATCGCCAAGATGGACGACCTACTGAATTGGGCAAGGTTGTCATCGATGTGGCCAATTAGTTTTGGTATTGCCTGCTGTGCGATCGAGATGATGGGCGCTATGGCGGCCACTTACGATCTGGACCGATTAGGGGTATTCCCGAGGCCTTCACCTAGGCAGTCGGATGTCATGATCATAGCTGGAACGGTGACTTTTAAAATGGCCGACCGGATCAAGAAATTATACGAACAGATGCCCGATCCGAAATATGTGATTTCGATGGGTTCCTGTTCCAACTGTGGGGGGCCTTATTGGCAACACGGTTATCATGTGGTAAAAGGAGTGGATAAGATCATTCCGGTGGATGTGTATGTGCAGGGATGTCCTCCTAGGCCAGAAGCATTGATCGGGGCTTTCCTGGAATTACAGAAAATAATAGAAAAACAGTCTTTATTGCAGGGGGATATATTTCCTAGCGCGATAGAGCAATAGCATACAATATGGCAAAAGATTTTTATGGTGACCTTCGATTAGGGATCCTAGGCGGTGGTCAATTGGGCAGGATGCTGATCCAAGAAGCTATCAATTTTAATGTGAATATCCATGTGTTGGATCCTGATCCGAATGCTCCCTGCAAGAAACTATGTAATCAGTTTGAAGTAGGGTCCCTATCGGATTATGATACCGTTTATAATTTCGGTAAGGATCTGGATATGATCACAATAGAGATTGAGAAGGTAAATGTGGATGCATTGGAGGCATTGGAAGAAGAGGGGGTGATCGTGTACCCGCAATCCCGGGTGATTCGGTTGATCCAGGATAAGGGGTTGCAAAAGCAGTTCTTTAAACAGAATGATATTCCGACTTCAGCCTTTCAGTTTGTTTCCAATCGGGAAGGGCTAAGCAATTGCCATATCCAACTGCCTTTTATCCAAAAAATGAGGAAAGATGGATACGATGGTAAAGGGGTTAAAAAAATATCAACGGCGGCTGATTTCGAGTATGGCTTTGATGAACCGAGCATCGTAGAGGAATTGGTGAATTTTGAAAAAGAGATTGCGGTTATAGTAGCCCGGAACGATCGTGGGGAGATGAGTACTTTTCCAATGGTGGAAATGGAATTCAATCCGCAGGCGAATCTGGTGGAGTTTTTGATTGCTCCATCTAACTATTCCTTTGATATCCAGTCAAAAGCAGAAAGTATAGCCAAGAAGATTGCAAATGATCTTCAGATCGTGGGTTTATTGGCTGTTGAGATGTTCTTAACAGCGGATGGAGATATATTGGTGAATGAATTGGCTCCAAGACCGCATAACAGTGGTCATCAGACCATTGAAGGCAATTATACGTCGCAGTTTGGGCAGCATTTACGTGCGATTTTCAATCTTCCATTAGGAAATACGGAATCGCGTAGCAATGCGATCATGATCAATCTGTTGGGTGAGGATGGGTATGAGGGACTGGCGAGATACGAAGGTCTGGAAGAGGCATTGGCCATGGATGGTGTATATGTGCATCTTTATGGTAAAAAATATACCAAGCCGTTCCGTAAAATGGGGCATGTTACGATCGTGAATCCGGACAGATCCTTAGCGATTGAGAATGCTCGAAAAATACAATCTTTGATTAAAGTTATAGCATAAAAGAGAATATATTAAGATGGAAAATCCAAAAGTAAGTGTCATCATGGGAAGTAAATCGGATCTTCCGGTTATGCAGGATGCTATTGAAGTTTTAAAATATTTGGGTGTGGAATGTGAAGTGACCATCGTTTCGGCGCATCGTACGCCAAAGCGTATGTTCGATTTTGCAGAACAGGCCGCTGGGAGAGGGATAAAGGTGATTATTGCTGGAGCTGGGGGTGCTGCGCACCTGCCAGGGATGGTGGCTTCGATTACGACCCTGCCTGTGATTGGTGTGCCTGTGAAATCGTCTAATTCTATTGATGGTTGGGATTCGGTATTGTCTATTCTGCAGATGCCTAATGGGATTCCGGTGGCTACGGTAGCTTTAAATGCAGCAAAGAATGCTGGGATTTTGGCAGCACAGATATTGGCTACGGCAGATGAAAAGTTGGTGGCTGCGGTGCAGGGGTTTAAGGATGAGTTGAGGGAGAAGGTGGAAGAGACCGCGGAAGAAGTGGAGAGATTAAGGTTTTAGGGTATAACGTNNTCGTTCCTCGCAATGACGAGAGGCTCGCAATGACGAGAGGCTCGCAATGACGGCTCTTATTTAAAATTCTTCTGCATATAATCAAAGCTTTTCTTGATACTCGCATATTTATCCGCAGAATAAATCTCATCCTGTTCCACATACGCATATTTCAATCCGCTTTCATTCGCAAAAGTAGCCATATTGATATAATTAATACTTCCGGTACCTACCTCTGTATACTTAGTCGTCCGGGTTATCTCATCCAAATTGATCGTATCCCTTTTTCCAGTCTTTGGATCCAACTTATTCTGATCCAAAGGAACAGAATTCGCACGATCCATATCCTTGATATGCCATTGACTGAACCTTCCCGGATACTTATCAAAATACGTCTGCGGACTTTCTCCCGCCTTATTGATCCAAAATAGATCCAGTTCAAAACTTACCAAATCAGGTTCTGTAAAAGCAAGCAAGATATCCAAACCCTTCGTTCCATTTCCAAATTCCTTAAATTCCCAGAAATGGTTATGGTATCCCATTTTTATCCCAGCCTTTTTCGACATTTCTCCAGCCTTATTCAATTGATCCGCCATATATTGATAACTGGCCACATCCAATTGGTTCAACTTATGCATTGGAGGTACAGGAACAACAATGAATTCCTGACCTAGATTATGGGCAATCTCTATATATTTCTCCAGATTTTCCTTATCCGTAACATCCTTGTCCAAATATTTCTGTAGGTCATAATGACCAGAATGCGTCTTCAGGTTATTATCGTTCAGGAATTTCTTGAGTTCATCGGTACTGATACCCCAATGGTTTCCTGTATTGGGATCAGCCCCAAAAGTTTCTACATGTTTATACCCGATCTTCGCGATATTCTTTAATGTTTCTTCAGGGTTCTGTGCGAGCAGATCCCTAAGCGTGAACAACTGTAAACCGATATTGTGGAGAGGCGAATCAGAGCCTGGTTTTGCGTTATCACAGGATAAAAATTGGGGTGCAATTAATCCACCTGCGATACCTAAGCCTGCTAGCCTAAGGAAGTTTCTTCTTGATTGTAACATAGTGTTTTTAATCTGTTAATTGAATATAGCCAAATTATTTAAAAATAGGAACGAAAAAAAAGGATTCTAAGTATAGAATCCTTTCGTATGTATTCGAAATTAGACCTGACTTATACCGTCATGATATCTTTTTCCTTCAATTCAGCTAATTGATCAACTTTAGCGATATAAGCATCCGTTAATTTTTGAACTTCCGCTTCACCAGTTTTGATCTCATCTTCCGATGCACCGTCGTTCTTCAATTTCTTGATCGCTTCATTCGCATCCTTACGGATATTCCGGATAGAAACACGACCTTTTTCTGTTTCTTCTTTTGCTTTTTTCACTAAGTCACGACGACGTTCCTCGGTCAAAGGAGGTACTGCCAATCGGATGATCGAACCGTCGTTCTGAGGGTTCAAACCAATATTAGAGTCCATGATTGCTTTTTCGATCACAGATAACATGGGTTTTTCCCAAGGTTGGATCACGATTGTTCTAGCATCAGGCGTATTCACATTGGCTACCTGCGCCAAAGGCGTAGAGGTACCATAGTAATCCACATAAATTCCATCAAGCATACCTGGGCTTGCTTTTCCTGCACGGATCTTCGTTAATTCAGTCTCCGTATGAGCAACAGCCTTTGTCATGCTTTCTTTGCATTCGTCCAGTTGAATTGATATAAATTCGTTCATATCTTGATTGTATATTATCGTTATTATTCTGTTAACTAACTACGGTTCCAACATGTTCGCCATTGGCCAATTTCAATAGGTTTCCTGGTTTGTTCATGTCGAAAACAATGATAGGTAGGTTGTTTTCTTGGCATAGGGTAAATGCCGTCATATCCATTACGTTCAGCCCTTTTTCATATACATCTGTGAAAGAGATATGATCGAATTTCTTCGCATTAGGATCTTTTTCTGGATCGGCAGTATAGATACCATCCACACGTGTTCCTTTCAGTACGGCATCGGCATTGATTTCGATAGCACGTAAAGAGGCAGCGGTATCCGTTGTGAAATAAGGGTTACCTGTTCCGGCACCAAAGATCACGATACGACCTTTTTCCAAGTGGCGTACAGCACGTCTGCGGATAAAAGGTTCGCAGATCTGTTCCATTTTGATGGCGGTCAATAAGCGGGTTTTCATACCTGCTTTTTCCAATGCGTCCTGTAAAGCCATGGAGTTGATCACGGTGGCCAACATACCCATATAATCCGCTTGAACACGGTCCATTCCAGCTTTTTCAGCACTCAATCCACGGTAGATATTTCCACCGCCAATTACGATTGCTATTTCCATGCCTAAAGCATGAAGTTCTTGAATGTCGTTTGCGTATTGTTGAACACGATTAATGTCAATTCCGTAGCTTTGTTCACCCATCAAAGCTTCACCACTGAGTTTAAGGAGGATACGTTTGTATTTCATATTTGATTTTTGGAATATTTCCAAAAGCCAAAGATATGACTTTTTGCTTGCGATTAGTTAGATTTATTCTCTTTTTTTACCTTTTCGATCACCTCTTCATAAAATTTCTCATATCGTGGAACGATTTTGCTCAGCTCAAATTCCTTCGCTCGGGTCAATGCATTCTCCTTAAATTGATTCAGAACATCACATTCTTTCAAGATATGGATGGCATTTTTTGCCATATCATCCACATCGCCCACATCGCTCAGGTATCCACTGAATCCTTGCACATTCAGTTCCGGAAGCCCCCCTGTATTGGAGGAGATCACTGGCACTTTACAGGCCATGGCTTCCAGGGCAGCAAGACCAAAACTCTCTGATCCTGATGGCATAATGAACAGGTCGGCAATGGATAGGATCTCCTCGATGGCATCCTGCTTACCCAAGAAACGGATACAATCGGTGATGCCCAATTCGCGTGCCTGCTCTTCGGCATTTCGACGTTCCGGACCGTCACCAACCATTAAAAGTTTACTTGGAACTTCCTGGATGATTTTATGGAAGATCTTGACCACATCGTCTACCCGCTTTACCTTACGGAAGTTGGAGGTGTGAACAATGATCCGTTCATGGTTTGGCGCGATTGCCTTTTTGAAGTGCTCATGGTTTTTATTGTGGAATCTATGAAGATCAATAAAATTAGGGATGACTTCAATATGGTTGCTGATATCGAAATAGCTTAGAGTCTGTTCTTTAAGGCTATCAGAAACTGTGGTAACCCCATCGGATTTGTTGATCGAGAAGGTAACTACCGGGCTAAAACTTTTATCCTTACCCACTAAGGTAATGTCTGTTCCGTGTAAGGTGGTGACTACCGGGATGTTGATGCCGTAGGTTGCCAAAATTTGTTTTGCCAAAAAGGCTACAGAGGCATGTGGAATGGCATAGTGCACATGTAAGAGGTCTAAGTTTTCAAACCGGACCACGTCTACCAGCTTACTTGCCAGTGCGGTTTCGTAAGGAGGGAAATCAAATAATGGGTATTGATTGATCGCCACTTCATGATAATATAAGTTTTCGGAGAAGAAATCCAATCGTGCAGGTTGGCTATAGGTGATGAAATGTACCTGATGTCCGTTGTTAGCCAATGCTTTACCGAGTTCAGTTGCCACTACACCGCTTCCCCCAAAGGTCGGATAGCATACGATTCCTATTTTCATACGTTTA
Source organism: Sphingobacterium sp. UBA1575 (assembly GCA_002322865.1). Lineage (GTDB taxonomy): Bacteria > Bacteroidota > Bacteroidia > Sphingobacteriales > Sphingobacteriaceae > Sphingobacterium. The sequence continues at coordinate 8,866 of DCOH01000021.1, forward strand.
TGTTTGTTGGTTTAAAGATAAGGATGCTTTATTAATTGTAGTGCAAAATTTTTATCAGTTTATTATTTATGCTAATTTTATTACAAATGAACTATAATCCAGAAGAATTAATGAATGAATTGTCCTTTAGAACTTCCAGATCTGGGGGTAAAGGAGGACAGAATGTGAACAAAGTTTCCTCTAAGGTTACTTTGATATGGAATGTTGCGGAGTCTAAGGTTTTTGATGAAGAGGAGAAGGGGATTATTCTGGAGAAATTGGCGAATAGGATCAATAAGGATGGGGAGTTGTTGATGGATTCTTCGGAGGATAGGAGCCAGTTGAGGAATAAGGACATTGTGGTTGAAAGGTTTTTGAAGGTGATGGAAGAGGCGATGAAGGTGGAGAAGAAAAGGATTAAGACCAAGATTCCGAAGAGTGTGGTGTTGGAAAGGCTGGATCGGAAAAAGAAGCAAGGTGCTAAGAAATCGGACCGGAACTGGCGGTATAATCCGTAGGATTTTTGCGGGGTGAGGTCCGCGTCATTGCGAGGAGGCCACGCGTCATTGGGAGGAGGCACGACGAAGCAATCTTTGGACTAATCGAAAGATTGCTTCGTACCTCGCAATGACGCTGAAAAATAAATTCCTGTAAATCAACCAAATAAATCAAAAACACAAATAAAAACTAAAAAATTAGTTGATAAACTAAAAACTTAGTTATACCTTAGTACTATAATCGATTATAGGCAATATTGTCTTTTTTTAATAAACACAAGTATGGACGAATTAAAAGAACTTACTAAAGCCGAGGAGCAGATCATGCACGTGCTATGGGAATTTGAAGGTGGATTTGTAAAAGATGTCATCGACCAATTACCCGCTCCGAAGCCCGCATATAATACGGTATCAACCATCATCAGGATCCTCGAGACCAAGGGTTTTGTGGGCCATGAATCCTTTGGGAAAAGCCATCGGTATTTCCCATTGATTCAAAAAGAAGAGTATAAGAAGTTAATTACAGGAAAACTCCTGCAGGGATATTTTGAAAACTCCGCGAGCAGCATGTTGTCTTTTTTCTTGGAAGATAAGAAACTGGACGTTCAAGAGTTGGATGATATCCTAAAACTGATTCAAAAACATAAGTCATAAACCTTATTTGATTGCCATGAACTATATTTTGCTTGTCAATATTTCCCTGGTATTATTTTATCTATTATATAGATACGGTTTAAAAAGGTTGACCTTTTTGAAATGGAATAGATTCTATATCCTTTTGGGATTGATTTCTTCCATGCTGATGCCCATTGGATTATATATTTCCTATGAGGTTCCACAGGCAATGGTCATCCAAATACCTGAACTAATTATCCAGGCCGGAATAGAAAATGTAGAAACTGCAGCATCACCTTTACAGGAAGAAAAGCAGGAATGGAGCATTTCACAGATCGCTATGATCATCTACGGCTTAGGCATCGTATTAGGTATAGGAAGGTTGGTCTACCAATTTTTTCTGGTCAACCGACGAATAGCCAGTCCAGCAGAAAATGAGAGTTTCTCCTTTTTTGGGACCATCAGTATGGGCGAAAAGGTAAAGGATAACAGTTTGATGAACAAACATGAAGAAATCCATGTTAAACAGGGTCATTCCTATGACCTCATGCTGATGGATATCATCTGTATCCTAAATTGGTTCAACCCGGTTGTTTATCTATTCCGGAAGGAGATGAAACTGCTACATGAATATTTGGTGGATAGTAATTTTGGCGATTCCAAAGTTAAATATGCGGAGCTTTTGTTGGCTTATGCCTTGAACACAAATCAGTATGCGTTGAGTTATGAGTTTTCCAATAAATCATTACTAAAAGAAAGAATTACCATGTTATTTAAAGAAAAAACGAAGAAAAACAGAATAATGATCTATTTCAGTATATTACCGATTTTAGCGTTACTAATGGGTTTAACACAAGGCTTTAAGACTTTAGATCAAGAAGTAGTTATTCAACCTTTACTGGAGAAGGCCGGGATGGAATCAAGCCAGGTTGGAAGGAATGAAGTTGAGGCAAATGAAGTTGGGTCAACGGGATTGGTTGCAAAAGAACAAGTTCTAACTGAACAGGAATCCAATACGGAATCATCTTCTCCAATAGAAACTGGATCTATCAATCAGGTACAAGAAAAAGCTGCTTTAGATACCATAAAGCCTCAAAATAAAAAAGTGGTAGCTTTTGATCAAGTGGATTCACCTGCAGAATATCCAGGAGGAATTATGGCTTTTAGAAAAGAAGTACAGGAAAAAATTGTTTATCCAGCAAGTGCAATAGAAGCAGGGATTAAAGGTACTTGCCAATATTCCTTTGTTATTGATGTTAATGGTAATATAACTGATATTAAGGTTGATAAATCGTTATCATCGGATTTAGATCAAGCAGTAATCAAAGCCTTAGAAAATACGCAAACTTGGATTCCTGCTAAGGAAAAAAATGAGAATGTACCAGTGAAATTTTCACTTCCTATAAGGATGGATCTTTCTATTCAATAATGAAATTAAGGTTTCTTTACATCCTTTTTTTCATCCTCTTTGTTTCCTGTTCTGGGCCAAGGTTTATTAAAGAAGGGCATTTCTTTAATGATATCGACCGCTATTTCAACCCTAGGGAAGAAATCAATGTTTGGTTATATTATAATTTTAAACATCGGGAGCAGGGACAATCAGGATTACGCCTCCAATCACTTTATCCTACAGATGAGGAATTGTTGAACAAGGCCAATCTCTTGAAAAGAGGGAACCGTATCTTATTTAGTGTGGTGCCCGAAATTCAACCATTTTATAATATGATCGCTGTTCAGCATCGTCGACCTCTAAAAAACCTTCAGCAGTTTGAAAAGCAGGAATATCAAGGCGTAACCTACTACCAAAGAGATATCGCTCACGAAAAGTTTAAGATCCGGGAAGTGTACATAGAAGTTCCGAATAAAGATCCTTTGAGTTTTTTAGGTTATGTAAGCCATGCGGAAGACAGAAAAAAACCTTTGGCTTTATTTGATTACTTGGCGAAGATTAATGCTTTTGCTCTAAACAAAGAAAAGGACTATAAAATGGCCTGGCGTAGCCAAGGGATTTCCGATAGCCGATCTACTGCGGTAAAAGCAACTATTCCGTTGGAGCTTTTGAAAAAAGAAAAGCAGCTATTCCTAAAGGTTTTTGAAAAGATACATGATGACCAAGTCATTGCTTATTTTCAATTGCTGCAACATGGTGATGCTGCAGAAATAAGCTTAAAATTGGAGCCAGGAACTTATTTCCTCGAATACCTGGATAAAAACCTACAGGTCCAGCATAGGGATACTATTTCTTTTTAGTTTTTATAATGCAAGAATGTTGTTTAAAATTTAAGAATGTAGTTTAAAAAGTCATCTTAATTAGTATTTTTATAAAAACTAATTGAAAATCAATTATTATGAAACTACCAATTATTCTTTCCAGTTTTGCACTTTTTGTTGTAAGTCAGCTTATTTATGTAAATTTATCTTTTTCCCAGGAGGTTTTACCAACACAATCCGCTGTACAGGATACGGTATTTGATAGCACCTTGTCAGAGAATTTTGGAAGAGAGGGTGTAGTTGGTGCAGAACCGATAAAAGGAATGATGAACTTTAGGAGAATGATTTTGGACAATTATCGAATACCTGCTGCAGCTATTAGCAATCGTGTAAAGGGCGCTGTAATTTGTTCATTTGTAATCACAAAAGAGGGAACACTAACTGATGTTAAAATTGTTCAGCACCTAGGCCATGGAACAGGTGAAGAATTAAGGCGTGTACTAAGGAGTTCTTCGAAGAAATACCTATGGAAACCAGGAACAATTGATGGTAAACCACAATCAATACGATACAATATACCATATACCATATCTTTTAATTAGGAACATGATGGATAAATTAAAGTATTTGACATTCTTATTGGTGACTTTGATAGGTACAAGTGCTTATGCACAAGATAAAGTACTGGATCTTTCTCGGAAGGCAGACAAAATAGACCAAGTTCCAGAAGCGGAATTTGGCTTGAATGCTTTTCGACATCAAGTGGCAAAGCTCTTTGTACCTACTAAGGAAGCCGTTAAAGCAAAGGCAAGTGGTACCTTGTTGGCTACTTTCGTTATCTCTAAAATAGGCGAACTTACCGATATCGAAATTGTTAAGGATATGGGGTATGGCATGGGGGAGGAATATAAACGTGTATTGAAAGAAATTTCAAAAAAAAGTAAATGGAAGCCAGGTGTGCATAATAATGAAAAAGTGGCAGTAAAATACGCACTTCCTTTACGGTTTGCATTGTAACTTTACGATCGGGAAAGAAAGATCTTAAAAAAGAGCTTCATATTATGTAGAAGCTCTTTTTTGTTCTTAAATTTTTATAACCTTATTTTCGCCCTGATTTGATCTCCCGGATTTCCTGCTGTAGGGACTCAATGCGGTCGATCAGGTTTTGCACCACCTCTATTCCCTGTACATTGATCTCCAGTTCATAATGCCATGTGGAAAATCTTTCCAAAACAATGATCTGTTCCTCTTCTATATATTCCTGTTCTTCTTGGTAAATGATTTCTATCAATCCATTGTTATGAAGTTCCTGGATGAAATCCTGTTCGATATTGTTGGATCGGCAGATATCGATTACCCTAAATAATGTCTTTTCCATAGTTTACTTCATTGAATCTGCTAATTGCTGAACAATTTTCTTTTGTTCCTCTGTTAAATTTTTAGGAAGTTTCACGTGGATTTCCGCATAGAGATCGCCATGTTCATCTTCCTTTTTATAGATCGGGAATCCTTTTCCCTTTAATCTAATCTTACTACCGTTCTGTGTTTCGGGCTTGATTTTCACGTTGATTTTCCCGGTAAGCGTTTCGACTAAGCTATCGCCGCCCAAAAGTGCCGTAGGAAGGTCGATGTCGATATGCGTATAGAGGTCATTCCCCTTGCGCTGGAATCTCGGATCTGGTTTAATATGGAAAGTGATATATAGATCGCCTTTTGGTCCACCATTTACCCCTTCTGCCCCCTGACCTTTCAATCTGATCTTTTGCCCATCTTCCACGCCTGCAGGAATAGTGATACGGATGTTCTTACCATTTACGGTAAAGGTTTGTTTGTGGGATTGGGATGCCTGAAGGAGGGTTAATTCCAAAGAGGTCTCGTAATCCTGTCCCCTGTAACTTCCTCTTCTGCCTGAACTCCGGCCTCCGGAAAAGCGGGAACCGAATAATTCTTCAAAAAAGTCGGAATATTCGCCGGTATCATAATTTCCGGAATAGTTGAAGTCAAAACCTTCAAAAGGATTTCCCCCTGCACCCTGACGTGCTCCTTGCTGTTGACGGTACTGTTGCTGGGCTTTTTCATATTCTTCGCCATGCTTCCAATTTTCACCGTATTGGTCGTATTTCTTTCGCTTTTCGGGATCGGTCAATACTTCATTGGCTTCATTGATCTCTTGGAATTTTTTCTTTGCATCTTCATCGTTCGGATTTAGGTCGGGGTGGAATTTTCTTGCCAGCTTGCGGTAGGCTTTTTTGATGTCCTCTTGGCTCGCCGATTTATCTAAACCGAGTACTTTATAATAGTCTAAAAACGCCATTTTATAATTTGATTTAAAAATAGAACAAGTGGATTGGGGATTTTGTTTATACTCCCTTATTTCAAATGTACGACCTTGAAATGGAGAAAGCAATGAGAAAATAGGAAAACAATGTGCGCTTGAAAGTGTTGATTAATAAAAAGAAATAAGATGGATACGAATAGACTTTCAAAGGCGATGGAATCGTCGCTGATCAAACAGATGACGAAGGAGAATCAGGCATCTCAGATTTATTTGGCATTAGGAATCTGGGCTGATACTCAAGGATATGGTGGTGTTTCTAATTTTTTGTTCCGCCATGCACAAGAAGAACGTAATCACATGATCAAGATCATGATGTATATATTGGAAAGAGGAGGGACGCCGAAGGTGGAAGCTGTTGAGGCGCCAAAGCGATTGCCAAAGAGCATGACGGAATGCTTCAACATGGTTCTTGAGCATGAAATTGATAACACCAATGCTATTTATAATTTGGTAAACCAATCCATGGATGAAAAGGATTGGGCAACCTGGAATTTTGCACAATGGTTTGTGAAGGAGCAGATTGAAGAAGAAAAATTAGCACTTCAGTTGATCGATAAATTAAAGATTGCAGGTGGAGATCGTGCGACCGATGAATCGTTGTTTGCGTTGGATAAATTCCTGGAAAGTGCACCGGATGAGGTGACCTTGGCAAGGGAATCAACTGCGGATAACCCGGAATAAAGGGATGTGCCGTTGCCCACAGAAATGTTGACCGTTTCTGTGGGAATTGGCTCTTATGGCTCTTTTTTGCTAACTTAAATTATTCTAGGATCCATTTTATTGCTTGGTTTAAGGTTTCTTGAGGATCTTGGGATTTTGTTAATATATCGGGAATGATTTGCCCATTATAGATCTTTCCAAATCTGTCTTTTACTAAGGCACTTGCTAAATTAAGCGCTCCACCATTAGATAGTGGAATGAACTGATTAGCTGTTGTTAATCCTGCTGTGTTTTCACCAATCAACTTTACATTTGGCATACCTATAAAAGAAATAGCGGTCATCTCCCCACTACTTGCTGTTTTAATACTGGTTAGAACAGCAATTTTATTTGCCTTAAATCTTTTAGGCGTAATTTTTAATGTTATTCTTCCAAATTTTCCAGCTGATGAATAAAGTGGTTGGTCCCCTTGATTTGTTTTAAATGTAATTATATTTCCATCTGCAATAAGAGCATTTAAACCAGCAATCATAGGATGCATATTTCCGCCCGAATTGTTTCTTAAATCAATGATCCATCCCTTTGGATTTTGGTTTTGTAGGGAAAGGACAAGATCATTTAAGTGGTCGGCAAATGCTTGCTGACTTTCAGGAAAAGTAGACCCAAAACGAGGTACATTGACATAAGCTATTCTTTCATCGAGCATTTTTCCTGAGGGTAATTCAAGAGGAGACCTAAATTTATTTTCTTCTATGGGTTTGCTTGTATATGCTCTGTATGTTTCCGGACTATAGTATTGGCTATGAAAATCCTTTGCTTTTCTCAAATGAGATAAATAGAAATTTGCAACTTGTTGTGCCCCATTTTCTAGTGTTAAACCAGCTAATGCCGCAGGTGTTTGGGCGATGATATCCTTCCAATTTAAGCTATCATTAACAATGCTCATTTGTTGGATCTTTGATTTGATTTCTTCACTAAATTCAAGGATTTCCTTAGTAGGTGGAATATTAACCCAATCTGTTTTTACTTCATCTATAAATAGATTTCCAAGTCCACCCATATTAACAAAAAGAACCATGGATTTGACCTCCGGTTGAACCATAATAGAGAAATTAACATCTTGCCATTCACCTGATTTGGAAGGATCAACAGCCATTTGGCTTCCCTCCCCTCCAATTCTTTTTTTATTCTCATCAAAAAACTGAATGAAAAAATTAGCCATTAGCTGCCTACTATCCGTTTTTATTTTAGAGGAAACTTGAAGCTTTGTTACTTTACTGATTTCAATCGAAAAAATATTGGAAGCCATTAACATGGCTTTCACCTCCTTTTTGTTAAACTGAAGGCTGTGTTTTCCTTGATGTTTATCGGAAGTAGTAATTCTTAGGATATTATTTATAGTATCTTGATTATTCAAATACCATCCTTGTGGTTTTCCATCAGAATTAAAACTTTCAAAATTGCCATTTATGATTTGGGCGTGGGAGATACTTAGACCAAAAAGAAATAGTATGATAATTTTGAGGAGCTTGATAATAATATGAGCTATCATGTCACTTGAGATTTAAATTTTAATGCTTATTATAGTAATCCAAGTTTCCACTTAATCCGATCTGGTTGACCACCTTGCTCTTTTTTAATCCCCTGATATGGCTGAGTCCTGATAATTGAGCATCTAAACTATCTATTTTACTGACATTGGATACATCAATCAATGAATTTTCGATGTTTGCATTCAATCGATGGATTTGATATCCTAGGAATCTTAGCTTTGATTCTTCTTTGAGATTTACATTTAACGTGGAGGCAATTTTTATTGCACCACTATAATCATGAAATGCAATATCCGAATATTTCGCTATGGTAAAACTTTCAATGGAGGTAGCTACTGTATCCTTACTGCTGTATTCTACCTGAGCATTAAAATTATTTAATAGCAGTGATTTTATTTTTTGCGCAGAGAGGCTAATTACTATCTTCTTGATCTTACTGCCTTTTAAATTCAAAACTAATTGTCTGTTTTTTATTTGATGATCAACTTCCATTAAATAATAGGGAGACATACATTCTACTCGTGCCTTTTCATCATCTTCGTTAATTTCCAATAACACCAAATCCTTGTCGCCGTTGCCATTAATCACGATATCATCAATATCATCCAGAGAAATAGGGTCTGCGGTTACATCATGGCTGAAATGGAGCATGAATTTGGATATAGGATCTGTTGTAACCGGATCTGCCTTCAAATCCAAAGAAGATTGGTTGGGATCAATGCGGATTCGTCCGCTCAAGGGAGCTAATAGCGTAAAACCTAAGAATAAAATGAACATCGTTAGGAATATAAATATGTTGGTCTTTTTCATGGTTTTTTAATTATCGTTATATAGTTGGATTAATTCTTCTCTACTGATGCCTAAAAGTTTTGCCATCTGAAAGAAGTTTGGCGCTTCATGTAGAAGGAAATTTGATCGCCTAGCGTGTAGAATCCTATCTTTCGCATCCAAGGAAACAAAGAATCCTAAACCTCTTTTATTATAGATGATTTCATCTTGTTGGAGCTTATCATAAGATCTCATAACCGTATTCGGATTCACTTCGACCAAAGCTCCCAATTCGCGTACAGAAGGGATTTTTTCGTCCAATTTCCATTCATCCTTTAGGATTTTTTCCATCACCAAATCGATTATTTGAATATAAATGGGCTTTTCATTGGAGAATTTCATCAGTTTACCTCCTTTTCTTTTAATAAATAGTAAAAGCTGATGTATGCGAAGATAGCTGCAATACTACCCAATACATATGGATATGCTTTTACATAGGCTTCATTATTGATGAATTGCGTAAATCCGCCTGCCCAAAGATGTTCCATTACCAGGCTTGATAAATAAACGTACGCAATGAAAATTAGGATGGAAATTAATCTACTGTATTTACGGAAATAGAGAATACCGACAAGATAAACCGGAAGAAATAGGAAGAAAATAAGGCTATACCTTAATACATCTAGGTTAATATTGGCATTATATAGAATACTATTATCTGAGATTTCTGTGTAGAGGTATCCTAGTTTTTCATAGCCTTCTTTTGCTAAATCCAGGTAATTGGATTGGAAATAGAGTTGGACCATATAATTGCATAGTAGAATCAAAACCAAATTAATTAGGAATACTAGGCTACAAAAGATTATAATTCCAAAAAATCTATCTTTCGTGCTTAATGGCAAAGTAAATTCAATGGGATTGTAGAGAATTTTTTGAAGGATAATAAGGTTAAGAATAGGGAATAAAATAGCAAGAAATGGCGAGATTTCAAAATAAGTACTTTCTGCAAGCTGTACCGCAGTAATATAATTCTTAGCTGTTTCAAAACCATTTTTCTCGGATAGTATACTTAGGGTATTGCTGTTGGTCAGGTAAAATATGATGCCAAAGCCAACAAAAGCAACCAATATAATTGAGGTAAAGATGGATTTGTTCCCTTTGAAGATGAGTAGGGCGTAATTTAATGCTGCTTTCATTTCACTGTAGTTTTTGAAGAGTGAATAAATGCATTGAATAAAAATTCAATGTCCATGTTGGAGCTTGCCTCCGTCTTATTAACGATCAGGTATTTTTTTCCAATCACCTCTTCAGTTTGAAAGATGATTTCATCTCCAGGATTGATTTCAGAAGTAATGGCATATTGATCGTTGATGTCGGATAAGCTTTTATCTAAAATCAATTCACCATGATGAAGGATCAAAAGGTGATCGAGCAGCTGATCGATATCACGGATCTGATGACTGGCAATGACCACTGTTTTTTCAGGTGTAAGGCAATTGGCCAATAGCCTTCTGAATATAGTTTTGGAAGGAATATCTAATCCATTTGTAGGCTCATCCATCAACAGAACGGCCGTATTACAGGCTAATCCAAATGCCAGATGTACTTTTTTACCTTGGCCTAAGGAAAGACTGCTTAGGTGACTATTAGGATCAATTTGAAATTCCTGTAAATAGTTTTCAAATTCGGAATAATTAAAATTGCTGTAAAAATTACCGTACATCCTCCCGAAATCATGGACATACAAATAAGGCAGAGTGGTCGTGTCGCCCAAATAAAATACCTGATCGAAGTATTTCCCTGAGCGATCTTTGCTATTTATCCCTCCGAATTTAATATCACCTTTCTTTGGGAGAAGAAGACCTTCCATCAGTTTGATCAGGGTGGTTTTTCCTTCTCCGTTCAATCCCAATAATCCATAGATAGTTCCAGGTTGGAGATCGAAGGAGATATTGCTTATTATTTTTCTTTTTTTGGTATACCCATAGGATACCGAATTGACGGTTAACATAGGCTTATTGTTTTAGTGTATTAGTATATTAGTACACTACAAATATAAGCTAGGTTTTTTAATTTCCAAGAATTATTAAAAAAAACTGTCCTGGAGATTTTCATTCCAGGACAGCTCAAAAAACCTTTAAGGCTTAATAATCTTATAATTTATCTTCCGCTAGCAGGAGGAGGGGTTCTATCAACCACTAATTTCTTATCGCGGTTAGCGATTTCCCATGCCGTATGGAACACTAATTTCTCGCGTTTTGCCATCATCGGGAAGTTGATTTTATCTACCGTATCATTAGGCGTGTGGTAATCTGGATGTAATCCGGAGAAGTAGAAAATCACTGGAATATTGTGTTTAGCCAAATTGTATTGGTCAGAACGGTAATAGATGCGCATAGGATCCTTTGGATCATCGTACATATAATCCAATTCCATCTGTGTGAAATCCTGGTTTGCTTTCTCATTGATCACTTTCAATTCGGAACTCAACATATCCGATCCAATAGCATGGATATAATTATGGTTTCCTTCCAAATGTTTATTGTCGATACGGCCGATCATGTCCATATTCAAACAGGCTACGGTATTTGCTAATGGAAATACCGGGTTTTGGGAATAGAAATCTGATCCCAGAAGCCCTTTTTCCTCCGCCGCAAAGGCCATGAATAGGATGGTTCTACGTGGACCTTTTCCTGCTTTTTTGGCTGCAGCGAAGGCTTTTGCAAGTTCCATGACACCTACTGTTCCGGAACCGTTATCATCTGCTCCAGGAAAGAATGTACCATTTGGCAATATACCATCATGGTCATAGTGACCGGAAATGATCAGAACTTCGTTTTTTAGGTCGGTTCCTTCAATCACTCCTAAAACATTTGGATCAAAAAGATCCTCTTTTTTAGATCCCATGCCCGCATTCAAGGATGCCTTCAGCACAGTAGAATGAGGCTTTTTGGTCGAAGAAACCGTTTGTTTATATTTACTTAAGGAGGTATTGTTGACTGCCAATAACTGGTTAGCGGTTTCTTCCGTAATATTTACGACTGGCGCCGCGGTGCTGTTATTTGTAACTCCTTTATCAGATGATTTCAAACTGTAGCTTCCACCTGTTATCCTTGATCCAAATCGTTTGACCAATTCCGCTGCTTGGGAATTCGTAGATAAGATTAAGGCTGGGTTTTGTTTCATGACTTCTTGAAGTCTTTTGGAGCGGCTGGTAGACCAATCCGATAGGGAAGAGGTTCCAGTGATCAATGAATTGCCGGAAGCATCCATAGGTTCACCTTCGTTGATGACCAAAACAACTTTGCCCGCTAAATTCTGACCAGCATAATCACTATATGAAGGCGTGTTAATTCCATATCCAATGAATACAATCTCAGAAGCGTTAAAGTTTTTAAAGGCATTTGATCCTGTTACATAAAAATCCTGACCGTTTACCAATGACTGGTTGTTCAGGTTAAACTGCTCCACAACGTATGAAGATTTTACAAGGTTTACAGGCTGATAGTATGAACCATTTACAGCTGGTTTTAACCCCAATTCCTGGAATACCTTGGCGATATATTCTACGGTCTTTTTACCACCTTCTTGTCCGGTTCCACGACCGGCAAATTCTTTCGAAGCAAGAATGGTCAGATGTGATTTTGCAGATTCTTCGGTTAAAAGGTCTGCGTACTTCTTTTGAAGCGTTTGTTGATTGACCGAACAGCTGAAAAGCGTAGGGATCAACAAGGATACAAAAAAGAACTTTTTCATATGGTGTTTTATTGGTTATGCACAGGAAATCTTGTTGACGCGGTTTGCGTGGCGGCCACCTTCAAAATCAGTGGTCACGAAAGTACGAACAATACGTTTTGCAAGATCTAGATCGATAAAACGAGCTGGGATACATACAATATTAGCATCGTTATGTTGGCGGGCCAATGCGGAGATTTCTTCCAACCAGCAGATTGCTGCACGGATTCCCTGATGTTTGTTCGCCGTAATGGCAACTCCGTTTGCACTTCCACAAATTAAGATACCCAAATCGTTCTCTTTGTTCTCTACACTGCTTGCTACAGGGTGAGCAAAATCTGGATAATCTACGGAATCTGCAGTACTCGGACCAAAATCTTGAACAGTATATCCCAATTCTTCCAAAAATGGAATTAAGACTGCTTTGTAATCTACACCGGCATGATCACTGCCAATTGCTATTTTTTTAGACATAATCTATAAGTTATGGATTTCTATAATCTATGAATTGTAAAACTCTTTTTCTTCTTGTTCTTTTCGCTTTTTCACATTTGCGGAGACCATAATACTCACCTCATACAGAATAAACATCGGTGCACTCACCGTCAGTAAGGTCAGGATATCCGCTGTAGGCGTAATGATAGCTGCAATAGTTAAGATAATTAGGATCGCATATCGACGACTTGCACGCATGAACTCTGGGGTCATAATACCAATCTTTGATAAAATGAATATCAGGATAGGTAATAGGAAAATAATTCCACAACCTAAGGTCAGTGTTGCAATGGTCGATAACCAATTATCCGTTGTAAAGTTGTTGTGGATCTCAGGACTTAGGGTATAGTTTGCTAAGAAGTTGATGGATAGCGGTACTACAATGAAATATCCGAACAATGCACCTAGAAAGAATAAAATGGTGGCATAAAACACGAAACCTTGTGCTGATTTTCTTTCAATTTTGGTCAATGCTGGTTTTATAAATAACCAAACTTCAAATAGGAGGTAGGGAAATCCAAAGAACAACGCAATTAATAATGATCCGTTGATGGTAAGCATGAATTGGGATCCAACTTCCGTAGAAATCAAATTGAAATTCAAATTCTTTACACAGAATCCTTCCAGGTTTAGTGCCTCGCCCACTTTGCACATCATTTGATACGTCCAAAATTCTGGTTTTTTAGGCCCCATGATAATGGTATCAAATAGTTGTTCAAAATAAGAAAAGGAAATTATCGCAAATATGGAAATAGCGATAACCGATCGGATGATATGCCATCTCAGCACTTCAAGGTGGTCGAAGAATGACATTTCTGCCTCAATATTCTTTCCTTTATCCTTGATCGCCTGTATAAGTTTGATATTCTTTGACATGTAATTTTTTTACGCGTAATTTAAGTCGTAATAAACAAAAATACCATTCTTCAGCAGAAGAATGGCATCTTTTGTATTTGTAAAGTAAATTTTATACACTTTCTTCATCCGGATACTCCGTAAGATCGAAAGTTTCCATGAATTTGGTGGTAAAATTACCCGCTCTAAAGTTCGGATCGTTCATTAAACGCAAGTGTAATGGGATGGTTGTCTTCACACCTTCGATTACGAATTCGCTTAATGCACGAGACATCGTATTGATGGCCTCTTCACGTGTTTGAGCAACACAGATCAATTTAGCGATCATCGAATCGTAGTTAGGTGGAATCGAATAGCCCGAATAAACATGCGTATCTACACGGACACCATGTCCTCCCGGAGAATGGAAGTTCGTGATCTTTCCAGGTGATGGACGGAAGTTGTTGAACGGATCCTCTGCATTGATACGACATTCGATCGCATGCATGGTTGGCTCATAGCTTTTTCCTGAAATAGGAATGCCTGCAGCCACTTTGATCTGTTCTTTGATCAAATCGAAGTTGATCACTTCCTCCGTAACCGGGTGTTCTACCTGGATACGGGTGTTCATTTCCATGAAATAGAAATTACGGTGTTTGTCGACCAAGAACTCAATGGTTCCCGCACCTTCATATTTTACCGCTTGCGCACCTTTGATGGCCGCTTCACCCATCTTCGCACGAAGCTCTGGTGTGATGAATGGAGAAGGAGCTTCCTCCACCAATTTCTGGTGGCGTCTTTGGATGGAACAGTCACGCTCTGAAAGGTGACATACCGTTCCATATTGATCTCCGATTACCTGGATCTCAATATGGCGAGGGTCTTCTACAAATTTCTCCAGGTAGATGCCGTCGTTTCCGAATGCAGCACCTGCCTCTTGACGTGCAGAATCCCAAGCAGGTTCAAATTCTTCATCTTTCCAAACAATACGCATACCACGGCCACCACCACCGGCAGTAGCTTTCAAAATGATAGGATATCCAATCTCATTGGCAATTTTGATCCCTGTTTTAACATCAGGAACCAAACCATCAGAACCAGGGATAGTAGGTACTCCTGCATTCTTCATGGTTTCTTTGGCCGAAGCCTTATCGCCCATGCGTTCAATCTGTTCCGCAGTTGCACCAATAAACTTGATGCCATATTCTGCACAGATTGCCGAGAATTTCGCGTTCTCCGATAGGAAACCGTATCCTGGGTGGATAGCATCTGCATTGGTCAATTCCGCTGCAGCAATAATATTTGGAATATTTAAATAAGAATCTTTACTTGCTGGAGGGCCGATACAAACTGCCTCGTCCGCAAAGCGAACGTGCAAGCTGTCGCGATCGGCTGTAGAATATACAGCCACGCTCTGAATCCCCATCTCTTTACAGGTACGGATGATACGAAGCGCAATTTCCCCTCTATTGGCAATTAATATTTTTTTGAACATATTTCTAGCTAGGATCTACTAAGAATAAAGGTTGATCGTATTCAACTGGTTGCGCATCATTTACTAAGATCTTCACAATCTTACCCGATACTTCCGACTCGATTTCGTTGAATAATTTCATCGCTTCAACAATACACAATACTTTTCCAGGAGCGATTTCATCGCCTACATTCACAAAAACAGCTTTGTCTGGACCTGGAGAACGGTAGAATGTACCGATGATAGGAGATTTCACAGTAATGTATTTTGAGCTGTCATCAGCAGCTGGAGCAGCCGGCGCAGCAGCAACAGGTGCAGGAGCAGCAGCCGCTTGTGGCGCTGCAACAGCAGGTGCTGCGGCAGGAACAGTTGCAGTTACATAGGTAGGCTCCTGATTTGTTTTTATTGTAATTTTGAAATCTTTTTCTTCGATTGATACTTCATTCACACCTGATTTTGAAACGAACTTAATCAGATCCTGAATTTGTTTGATATCCATACTCATATGCTAGCAGGTTTTGTTTAATTATTGTAAAAATGATTAGCTATAAAGGTAATAAAATCTATTGTATTAGTATGCCCATTTCAAATAAATAGAGCCCCAGGTAAATCCACCTCCAAAAGCCGCTAATATCAAATTATCTCCTTTTTTCAGCTTGTTTTCCCATTCCCATAGACATAAAGGAATAGTTCCACTGGTTGTATTTCCATATTTTTGGATGTTCACCATCACCTTTTCTTCAGGTAATCCAGCGCGTTCTGCAGTGGCATCAATAATACGCTTGTTCGCTTGGTGAGGAACCAACCAGGCCACATCATCCGAGGTCAAGTTGTTTCTTTCCATCACTTCTGCCGCAACTTCGGCCATATTGGTTACCGCAAATTTGAACACGGTACGTCCTTCTTGGTAAGCATAATGTAATCCAGCATCCACTGATTCATGGGAGGCTGGGTATAATGAACCACCACCTTTGATGTTCAGGTATTGTCCACCAGATCCATCAGTTTTTAAGATAGAATCGATTACGCCATTTCCTTCTTCATTTGGTTCTAGCAATACTGCTCCACAACCATCACCAAAAAGGATACAGGTATTTCTATCTTTATAATTGACTACAGCTGACATTTTATCGCCACCTACAACCAATACTTTTTTGTGCTTGCCCGACTCAATGAACTGCGCTCCGGTAGTTAATCCGAATAAAAATCCAGAACAAGCAGCTTGTAGATCGTATCCCCAAGCGTTTTTGGCGCCGATTTTATCGGCAAGGATATTAGCAGTTGCAGGAAACAACATGTCGGGAGTACTTGTACAGAAGATGATCAGTTCAATTTCTTCTGCGGAGATTCCTCTTTTTTCCAATAATCCTTTTACTGCTGGAACGGCAAGGTCTGATGTTGCTTTTCCTTCGTCTTTTAAGATCCTTCTTTCGCTGATACCTGTACGTGTAACGATCCACTCGTCGTTGGTATCAACCATGGTTTCCAACTCTTTGTTCGTTAGGATATAATCAGGAACATAACCATTAACAGCTGTAATAGCTGCATGAATTTTTGACATATTTCTTAATTAAAGGCAGATTTGATCCTATCCACAAACTTGGATGCAATCATATCTCTAGACAATAAAACCATATTCTTAATGGCTTCCGGAGTTGAAATTCCATGGCCAATGATTACAGGTGCATTTACGCCCAAGATCGGGCTGCCCCCATAACGTTCATAGTTAAACCTATCGAAAAATTCATCCTTAAACCCTTTTTTCAGGGTTACCACATAGAAAGACTCTGCCAGTTTCAACACCACATTACCGGTGTAACCATCACAGACAAAGACATCTGCATGGTCGCTGAAAAGATCGCGTCCTTCCGCATTTCCGATAAAATTGATGTTGTTGTTTTCTTTAAGAAGAGCGTATGAGGCAATAGTTAGGTTATTTCCTTTTTCTTCCTCTTCCCCAATATTGAGTAGTCCCACTTTAGGAGAAGAAATACCATACACATGTTCGGCATAAAGGCTTCCAAGGATGGCAAATTGGTTTAACATTTCAGGTTTACAGTCGGCATTGGCTCCAACATCCAGTAGGATTCCAAAACCGCTTTTCAACTTCGGAACATTGGTTGCAATGGCAGGTCGCAGTACCCCTGGTACTGTCTTGACGCTGAACATCGATCCGACCAACATAGCTCCTGTGTTACCTGCCGAAGAGAACGAGTCGATCTCTCCGTTTTTAAGAAGTTCAAATCCCTTTGCAATAGAGGAATTTGGCTTTTGTGTGATCGCTTTAGTAGGGTGTTCATGCATACTAATCCCTTCAGGTGCATGAACGTAGTCAAATTTGGAGGGGTCAGAACCGGCTGCTTCTATCGCTTTTCTGCAGGCCTCTTCATCTCCGAACAGGACAATTCGCTGTGATTCTTCCAATACTTTCTGCGCATCAATTGCGCCTTTAATGTTCGAATCAGGTGCGAAATCTCCCCCCAACACGTCTAATCCAATCTTCATTCGTTATTATTTATAATATTCAATAATACGCAAAAAACATCCCAAGTGAAAGTGAATAATATAAAAATATTACACTTTTTTGGGATGTTTACTTAGAAAGATGTCTTTAGACAGCAGCAGTAGTCTCAACGATTAATTTACCGTTATAGTATAAATTACCGTCTACTGTATAAGCGTGGTGTGGTCTGTGAACCGCGCCAGTTTCTTTACAAACTGTCAACCCTGGAGCTTCTGCTTTATAATGCGTTCTTCTCTTGTCTCTTCTAGATTTAGAAATTTTACGTTTTGGATGTGCCATTTCGTATTTTAATTTTAGTTATTTTTAATTTTTTTCAATGCTTCCCAACGTGGGTCAATGTTTTCATTGTCGCCACCTGATGAATCATCCTCGTTATTTTCGTTTTCGATCCTGCTCAACATTTCTGGGTCGCAGGAAACGCCAATACCTTGTTCCGAACATTTCGTGTATGGTGGAACCGCGACATTGATATATTCATATAACAACGGCGCAATATCCAATTCGTAATCACTTTTGGAAAGCATGATCACCTCTTCGGTATCATCGTTCCAATCTTCTTCACTGAATTTGACCAATGCACGTTCCTTGATGTGAACAGGGGAGTCGAATGTGGATAAGCAAACATCACAAGTCAGTTCAATGCTTCCTTGGATATCAAAATTTGCAATCAACATATTCTCCTGTTTCTGCAAGTCGACCACTACTTTCAGGTCGCCTTTTTTCACTAGGGAATGTTCGTAACATTCAAAGAACTTCTCATCAATTTCAAAGTCAAAGCTGTGTTTACCTGTCGAAAGTCCTGAGAAAGGTATTCTATACTGTTTTAGATACTTCACAATCTTGCATTTGAGCCTGCAAAAGTAACGATTAATTAAACATAAATGAAATTTATTTTAAAAAATCCTACAGGCTATTCGTAATAATTTTTACCAAGTTCAATTTTTGGACGATCGTTGGCCATACGCCATTTGTTAGTGTCCCGCAGAGAATAAGCACAACCGCAATATTCCTGCATATAGAAACGCTCTCTTTTGCTGATTTCCAGCATTCTTTCTGAGCCACCTTTCTTGCGCCAGTTGAAAGTCCAGTAATCCATATCCGGATACCTGGAAGCCGCTCTCACACCGCAATCATTGATCTGGTCCATGTTTTTCCAACGGGAGATACCCAGGGAAGAAGAGATGACGTCAAAGCCATGGGCTGCCGCATATTCTGCCGTTTTCTCAAAACGCATGTCAAAGCACATGGTGCAACGAATGCCTTTTTCAGGTTCATTTTCCATCCCTTTGGCCAATTCAAACCAATGGTCCACATCATAATCCGCATCAATGAAAGGAATGTTATGTTTTTCTGCAAAGCGGATGTTTTCCTCTTTCCGTAGATCATATTCTTTTCTTGGGTGGATGTTCGGGTTATAGAAATAGATAGTGAAGTCTATTTTCGAATCAATCAATGCTTCCATTACCTCGCCAGAACAAGGTGCACAGCAGGAGTGAAGCAGTAATTTCTTGCCTTCATTCGGAAGCGTGAGCTTCTCCCTTACAAATTCTTTCTTCTCCATGTGACAAAACTATTCTGCAATAGTACAAAAAACCAAGTATTTAATCAAATTAACACTTCTTCACATGAGCCAAGGATTGCTGAAAGGGATATTTTTATACATTTGTAATATAATAGGTACCCGATGAAACAAAGATTACTTTACGCTTTATTTATTCTGTTAGGTTTTGGATTGATTACTTCCTGTGAAATGGATGATGATGAACCCGCTAAAAGTACGTCCATTTCTAGGTTGTATATTTCCTATTCCAATTGGAACCCGAATGTACAAGGGACACCGATCAATAACATGGCGATTGTTTCCAATGCTGATTCTACCAATTTCGGAGAAGCAAGATCCTTCTACCTTACCCCTTCTTCAGGAGGATCTACCATTTATTTCCACCCGGCCGCTAGAACGGTATTCCATGCGTCCTTAAATATTTCTGCTGTGGATACCATTATCCATACCGCGACTATTGGCGAGACCGGTGCGCCAGCAAATAATCGTAAAATAATGAGCAAATTGCTGATGAAGCCAAGAGGATTGGTTTTCCATCCCCATTTGGATCGATTATATACTGTTCAAGTGAATGAGGGGAGTTCCTATGTATATGTTTTTGATAAACCACGTGGGATAAACCATGCTGTGATTCCTGCGCAGACCATCGAGCTGGCAAATCAGTTGAATGCTTGGGATGCTACCATTGTGAATTCAAAATTGATCCTTAGCCGTACCGGAAAGGATGGTGGATTGGATATCTTTGACAATCTTGTTCCACGTAGAGAACCATTGATTCCGAACCTAAGCCCTTCCAAAAGCCTGAAAATTGTAGGTACTTCCAATATTCAGGGGATTTCGATCGACACGGTCAACAACATGATGGCAGTAGCCGATTATCCGGATAACAATTCGGTAGCTGGGGCAGGTAGGATCTTGATATTTGATAATTTTACTTCCTTGCTGGAGGGTTCAGAGACGATTACTCCTTCCCGAATCATCACTGGAGCGAATACAAAATTAGTTAGACCATCGGATGTGGACCTAGACTTCAGAAAGGATAGTAAATATTTTTATGTGGCAGATCCGGGATCTTCTTTAGTGTATAGGTTCCTGAAATCAGCGGATGGAAATGTAGCACCTGAATCCCAATTTTCTAGAGCAGGATTGAATCCAGTGAGTTTATCCCTCGACGCTCGAAATTAATTGCAGCATCAATTCCACTTCTAGTTTTTTCTCGGCATTGTCCACATGGTCATAGGCCGCAATCAGGTTGCGAAGTACTCTGCGGATAATCGCAAGGTTATCACAGGGTAAGGTGTATTCATCCGATAAGGGGAGATTCAACTGCCTTAGGAAGGCAAATATATCCTCTTCCCGCATAATCTGACCTCGATTGAACACATTGATATAGAAGAGCACTTTATCCTGATTATCGCCATCTGCATAGGCCAGAACAAAATGCTTCGGAAGGTTTACCCCAAAAATAGGGATATCCAATTTTTGTGCTACCAAGGCATAGATACAGGCAAGGCTGATCGGATTCCCCTTTTTGCTCTCCAGGACTTTGTGGATAAAGGAATTCTGTGGATCGTGGTAATTGGTGGTGTTTCCTGATAGACCAAATTCCCTAAAAATGATATTGTTCAATAATTTCACCTTTTCTACCGGGCTCATATCATACATCAGATGATACCAGGCATTCCGGCGTAACTCGGCCAATTGCACATACACCTGTTCATCGTTCAGGTTTGGATATTGGTACCTGTTGATGATCAACAATCCTTCAAGAAGATCTTCCGCATTGTTTAATTTCCAGAGCTGGAGGTCATTCTTGACCTGATCAAATTGAATCTTATGAACGATGTTTTCAATTCTGCTTTGGGATAGGGGGTCAAAAGAAGACTCCCAGGAGCTTTCCAAGAGCGGAATAACTTCAGGACCACAGGTGATGAGTTTGTGTTCGATTTCTCGGAAAATATCCGTGTCCGGATCGTCCAAGAGATAAATTAGTGCCTTTATTTCTTTTTCGTTCACATTGAAAATTACGAAAATAAAGGCACAACTCAAAAATTATTTCAGCTGCCCATCCAACATATGGATAATTCTTTTGCCATATTCGGCATTCTTTTCGGAGTGGGTAACCTGGATGATGGTGACACCGTCTTCATTTAATTGTTTAAATAGGTCCATAATCTCTTCTCCTTGTTTGGAGTTTAGATTTCCGGTTGGTTCATCAGCCAACAATAGTTTGGGTGATCCTGCCAATGCCCGAGCTATACCTACGATCTGTTGTTGGCCTCCAGATAATTGGGCAGGGAACAGGTCTTTTTTACCTACGATATTGAACCGATCCAGAAGATCACTGACGATACTTTTTCGTTCAGAAGAGGAAATGTTTTTGTAGATCAATGGCGTTTCGATGTTTTCATAGACTGTTAATTCATCGATCAGGTGATAGGATTGGAAAACATAACCCATATGGGATTGGAACAGTTGAGTCCGTTTCTTCGGTTTCATTGTTAAAACATCTTCATCCATGAAGAAGTATTTTCCTTCATTGGGTTCATCCAACATCCCGATGACGTTGAGTAAGGTGGATTTTCCAGATCCGGAAGGCCCCATGATGGAAATGAAATCCCCTTCTTCGATTGTAAGGTTGATGTCCTTTAGGATGAAGGATTTGGTGCCTGCTACACTGTACCATTTGAAAATATGTTCTAATCTTATCATGTTTAAATTTAAAATTTTAATGTTAATTTTTTGTTTTATGGTTTTTGTTCCGCTCACGTCATTGCGAGGAACGAAGCAATCTAACTAGCTATGTCATCCTGAGCATCGTCGAAGGATCTGTACTGTTGGTTTTATATGAACAGATGCTTCGACTTTGCTCAGCATGACAAAACCGATAAGATTGCTTCGTCGTGCCTCCTCGCAATGACGAAGCCCTCGCAAGACCTCAACCGCACTCACCCCCTTCCAATACCACCTACAAATCCCTCAAAGTCTTCACCGGGTTTTGCAACCCAGCCTTTATCGTCTGTAAATTCACCGTTACTAAAGTAACCACAAAAACCAACAAAGCCGCCAAGCCGAAAAACCACCACGAAATCTCTATCCTATAGGCAAAATCCTCCAACCATTTATTCGAAAAATACCATGCTATCGGACTTCCAATCAAAACCGCTAAAAATATAATCAGCACATAATCCCTATTAAACAAGTTGGAAATACTCATAATCGACGCCCCAAGCACCTTCCTGATCCCAATCTCTTTTGTCCGCTGTTCCACACTTTGCAATATTAAGCCAGAAACACCCAAAGCAGAAATAAAAAGAGCCATTCCTGCAAACAACAAAAACAACTGCGCCTGTTTACTTTCCTTCACATACGTTTTTTCATACAGCTCATCCACCCAATTATAGTTTAAATACCTACCAGGATAGAACTGATCCATCACTTTCTGTACCCCTTGCATAGCCAATCTTTCCTGACCAGCTTTTACCTTCAGCAATATTCCTGCATAGGAAGTTAATTGATGAGCAGTAATTACGGAAAAACCTATCTTCTTATGGAAAGACTCACTATGGAAATCTTTTACAATTCCTACTGGTATCACCTTCAAATCACGATGTAGCTGCCCCAATTCGGTAATATTCAATTTCTTGGCGGTACTTTCTGTCAGCAATACCTTCTTTATTCCATCAGTTTCTTCCCCTTCCACAGCATCTGGGTCTGCTATTTCCACATAGTCAGACTCATTTAAAAACCGCCCTTTCAAAAGCTCCATATTCAGAAGCTTACCTAGATCCGCATCGCCAGTAATATAGTTTACCTGAATTTTATGCTCCGCATTGTCTGGGTCTGGGATGAATTTTGAAAAATTTCCTGATCCGTTACTTGGTGTCCAAGCAGATACACTGACCGCCTCTATTCCTGGTAAATTTGCCAATTCGTTTTTCACTGCCGCACCTTTCTCACCAATCCCAAAATGTTCAACCCCCAATACACGGTCCACATTGATACCTAATGATTTTTCCTGAACCAATTTCAGTTGAGATTTGATCGTAATCAAGCCAATGATCACGATCAATGAAATGGAAAATTGAGTGATGATCAATGATTTCTTGACCCATACATCAACCATCTGCGATTTATTGATTTTATTTCGTAAGGCCTCTGCGGTATTCACCCTAGAGATGATAAATGCGGGATAAATGCCGACGAGCACACTTAGCAGCAAAATAATCGGAAAGTACAAACCAAGCATGGGAATAAATTGGGTTCGAACATATGCCAATTCATACCCTAAGAATTTTTCCAACAGCGGAAGCGAAAGGAAATAGGATAACAGCGAAATACATGCAGCCATGAAAAATAGCATAATAGTTTCTTTTAAAAGATTGGCTATCAGGCTGCTTCGCTTTGCTCCTAATATTTTATGTAGGTTGATCTGTTTGACCCTTTTTAAGGTTTTTGCAGCAAAAATATTGATATAATTGATACAGGAAATCAAAAGGACTAGCGCTGCAACAGCCATCAATATTTGGCTCGCTTTTTTATTCCCACTGATGCTCGTTCCATCGATAGGTTCCATATACATCGCGGTTATTGGCTGAAGTCTGAACGATGTTTTGGAAGCCATTTCTGGTCCAAGGAAATTAGCATACCATAGGCTTGCCTTTTTCGCCAAAGCATCTGCATCGGTACCTGCTTTTAATTTCAAAATCTGTTGACTAAAAAAGCCCCACCCTTCCCGATTTAATGGGATTTTAGGCTTACCAGTCAGGTTGATAAATTCGGTTCTGAAAACTGAATTATATGGCATGTTATCCATAACACCAAGAATCACAAATTCCGATTTTTTGTCGGAATAGGGATCAGCAGATAAGATGGTTTTTCCAATGACATTTTCCCCTTTAAAATAGCGTTCCTTAAAAGATTTACTGATCAGCAGATTCTTCTTGCCTGCAACTAGGTTTTTGGCACTTCCTTCAAGAACATGCACATCCAGTAGGTCGAATACATTGTTCTCTGCTTCCAAACCTTCAATTTTTACTGCAGGTGCTGCCTCGCCCTGTAAATTAAGGTAAATCTGCCCTAGACGAATGTGTGAGGCAGCCTCAATCTCCGGAAATGATTTCTCCAACTCGGTGCCGAGATTTACATATGCACTGCCATTTTCATTTTCTACACCTGCGGTAGAATCGATGGTGACAATACGGTATAATTCCGAAGAATTTGTCCAAGATTTATCATAGGATTGTTCCTCCACATAGACACTGAATACCAGTAAACAGGTCAAGAAACCAAGGGAAAGACCTAGGATATTGATCCAGGTAAAAGTCCCGTTCTTTAAAATATTACGAAATATCAGTCTATTCATCGCGCAAACTATCTACAGGATTTGCTCTTGCGGCACGTAAGGTTTGCCAAGCAATTGTACTCCAAGCTATAAAAACGGTTATCAAAGCAGCCAAGGCAAACATCCACCATTGGATGCCGATTCGGAAGGCATACATTTCCAGGTACTTGTTCATCATCCATAACGCAATCGGTGCTGCAATCAGAAAAGCTATCCCCACCAACTTAATGAAATCTTTAGATAATAATAAGATCAAACTGGCGATCGAGGAACCCAATACCTTCCGGATACCTATCTCTTTTACTCGTCGATTGATGGTCAATAATGCCAAGGCAAATAAGCCCATGCAGGAGATAACAATAGCGATACCAGTTCCTACCATCACAATGCCAGAGAAGCGACGATCATCCTTATACATATTCTGGGTGTTCTCATCCAGGTAGGAAATAGCAACTGTTGCTTTAGGGTTCACTGTTTTCCAAATTTTTTCTACGTTGGCCAGGGTTTCCGATAAATTCTGTGTTTCTACCCGTACAAAAATATAATCTACTGCAAATACACTTGGATTGATTGATAAGGTAAGAGATTCTACTTTTTTGCGTAAATCCTGAAAATTAAAATCATCGATTACACCGATCACCAAAGATTTTCCATTCAAGTTAATCTGTGTTCCTAAAACCTTATCGATTCCACCCATCTGTTCTGCCATTTTCTTATTGAGGATGACCGAATTGGTATCCGTGGCAAAACTTCTATCAAAATCTCTTCCAGCCAATAATTTGATATCTAGTGTTTTTAGGTAATCGTAATCTATTCGCATATAGTTGGTCGTGATCTCCCGGTTGTCTTGATTGAAACCAAACACACTTCTTCTGGAAGTACCATCATTTCCCAAACCCATATTCACATCCGATCCACTGACAGCTTTCACCCATGATTCTTTTTCTAAGGCTACCCGCATTCTGTTCAAGGCATCTTCATGGTCAATTCCACTTCCAATAGGGATACTGATCACTTCGGATTTATTATAACCTAATGGGCGATTGCTGATGTAGTTCAATTGTGAACTGATCACTATGGTTGAAACAATCAATAAAATAGCTATTACAAATTGCAAAACGGTTAAGGTGTTTCTGATTCTAGAAGATTTTACCGAAGACCCGCCTTTTAAGGAATGGATGATATTGGAGTTGGCTATTTTCCATGCCGGGTATCCGCCAGCAATCAAGGTGATAACTAAGAAAATACCAAGGAATATCAAGAGGTTGATGGGCGAAAATATATCCAGGATGGTCAAACGGTAATTCATGCTGGCATTATATTCTGGCAATAGCGCCCAAGAAAGTAGGCCACCGAATACTAGAGCGATAATGCACAATAGAAAAGCCTCGGTCCATAACTGAACCACTATGTGTTTAATAGTTCCTCCCAATGTTTTTCTGGTTCCAATTTCCTTGCTTCGCAATAAGGAATTGGCAAGGGATAGATTGATGAAATTCGAACAGGCAATGAAAACGATCAAGCCGGCTATGGTTAACAGGATCCAAGGGAAGGATGCTGAAGGCCCATTGGCAATCCCTAAATTGCTCAGATGGTAATCCGCAACCGGTATGATCTGCAAAGAAAAGTATTGCCCATCTTTGTCGGCTGTTCCACCATCCCTTTTCAGGTTTTCAATATTGCTCTTGTAATATTGCTGGGTCAATGATCTGATTTCCTTTGCGAATTTCTGTTCATTGA
Source organism: Sphingobacterium sp. UBA1575 (assembly GCA_002322865.1). Lineage (GTDB taxonomy): Bacteria > Bacteroidota > Bacteroidia > Sphingobacteriales > Sphingobacteriaceae > Sphingobacterium. The sequence continues at coordinate 35,194 of DCOH01000021.1, forward strand.
TTTTTCCATCTTTTAGCTTAACTATCACTTCGTGATTGACATTATCCCATCGATCTTTATCGTCCTGGTAATTGGGTTTCTGCTCAAAGCGAATCAAACTATTGAATTTTAAACTGGAGTTATTCGGGGGAGTTTCAACGATGGCTGATATTGTTTTTGGGATCCAAGTGCCTTGGATGTATACTTCAACCTGTTTTCCTGTGGCATCCAAGCTTCCAAAAAGTCTTTCGGCCATGGATTCATCAATGACGATGTTGCCAAGGTCATTCAAAGCCTTTTGGTCTCCTTTGATGATGGGAAAGCTGAGGATGGAAAGAAATTCTTCATCCACATATTTATTAGAGGATTCAATTTCCTTGCTGCCATTTCGGATAACTACATTGCCATTGGCAATCCGGGTTACCGCTTCGATATTCGGAAGTTCTTTTTTGAGCAATGGACCTAATGGAGCCGGCATGGAGGTGTTATATTCCACTCCGCGTTCGGGTTGGCTCTTACTATATAATAATCCGATGCGATCAACATCCTTATGGAAGGAATCGTAGGAAAGCTCAAACCTGGCCGTTAGGAAAAGGATAATGGCCGATCCCAAAGCAATCGCTAAACCCAGGATGTGGATAAAGCTTAGTGATTTGGTCTTTAGGATACTCCTCCAAGCAGTTTTTATGTTCAACATTTTAACAGTATTTAGTATATAGTATTTAGTATATAGTATTTAGTATTTAGTAGTTAGACAATTGCCTTGCCAGTTGGGTATGTGGTTGATTTTTAGGTTGTTGAGCATTTGTTTTGGGGTTGATATTGTTCGATAATGAACAGTGTTTGTACGGATTTGAACGGTTTGATAATATTATGTACACTTCGTCATTGCGAGGAGGNNTCGTACCTCGCAATGACGCAGCCCTCGCATTTCCCTCGCAATGGCATTGCCATTGCGAGGGCAGCATCCTACTCATCCCTCAAACTATCCACCGGATTCGCCCTTGCGGCCAAATACGTTTTGGATAATAGTATAACCGTTGCTACCAACAACAAACCCATTGCTGATACCGGAAAAATCCACCAGCTGAAAGCTGTTCGATAATTGAAATCCTCCAACCATTTATTGCCAAAATACCAAGCTATTGGGAATGCCAGTAAACAAGCAATAGCCACCAGACTCAATAATCCCTTCAATAACATCATAAGGATCTGCGGAATGGAAGCACCCAAAACTTTTCTAATACCGATCTCTTTCGTACGTTGGTTCGCTGTGAACAATCCCAATCCAAAAAGACCCAAACCAGCAATAACAATAGACAACGTAACTGCCCAAGTCAACAATTTCGACAATTGCTGTTCCTTCTTATATAATCCTTGGATTGTTTCATCCACAAATTTAAATTCGAATAGATCCGTCGGGAAAACAGCATTAAATTCTTTAGCAATCTTATCCGTTGTACCTTTCCAAGTTTCCGGATGATCTTTATTCAATTTAATATGCATTACATACCCATCCCGATCCCCAGCATACAGAATAGGTCGGTTTTCAACACGAGCATTGGTGATGTCGAAATCCTTCATCACCCCAACGATCATCATGCTTTTTTTATTCAAGGTTAATCCCAAAGCTTCCTGAGGAAATTCCAACTTCAACTTTTGCAAGGCTTTCTCATTGATCAAGATCTCCTGAAGGGAATCCCGCATGATCACATTCCGGCCTGCAAGCAATGGAATTCCATAAACATGAAGGTATTGGTCATCTCCACTTCTGAAATCCATATCAAAGGACTCTTCCGTACTGGAATTGTCCAGTGTAATACTTGTTTTTAGTTGCCCATTCAAAATAGGCGCTTGATTACCAAAACTGATACCTTGGATCTCAGGAATAGAACTCAACCTGGTTTTCAATATATTTCCTTTCGCGGAGTTCTGATAATTTCCTGGAATGAAGAATGTAATGACGGCCTCCTTTTGAAAGCCCAAGTCTTTATTGGAAATATAGGTCGTTTGTTTAACCACCAGGAATACCGCAATCAGAAACACCTGTGCCAATGCAAATTGAAAAACGGTCATTACCTTTCTTACCCAGCTACTACGTGAAAGATTACTGTTCTGGTTTACTTGATTTTTAAGAGCAAGGATAGGGGAGTAGCCAGTTAATACCCAAGCCGGATAAAAACCTGCCAAAAGGGTTACTAGCAATAATTGTCCAACCAAAAAAGCGATTGCCAGCGGGCTTGCCAAAGCGGACAACGATAAACCTGCGGGAATAAATCCTTCAAATGCTTTCAGCAGGATGGGTGTGAATAGCAGGGACAATAAGGTGGCGGTCAGGGCTATTAAAAAGGTTTCCATTAGGAATTGTCTGGTCAATCTGGCCTTTGAACTTCCAAGTGTTTTACGAATACCGATCTCTTTGGCTCTTTCTGTAGATTGGGCAGTCGTCAAGTTGATGAAATTGATGATTCCCAAGGCTAATAAGAAGATAGCCAAAATGATCATGTTTCTTAGTGTACCGGCTTTGGTCGCATTGTAATTAAAATCACTGTTGAAATGTACATCCGATAATGGTTGCAATTTGAAATCATCAACAAAGTTTTCCTCAAGGTTTTTATTTTTCCTATTGATGGCAATGATGGTTTTTTCAAATGTTTCTGCGTCCACACCTGGTTTTAATTTTATCAATGCATTGATATTATCATTGTAATTGTTCCAGGAATCATAAGCAAAAATCTTGTTGAGAGATGGATAGACTGGAATAGTGGCGGTTGATAAAAATGACTGGAACTTAAAATCTGAGTTTTCGGTCATTTCTTTAACCACACCGGTTACTTGTAGATTGATCGAATCTAGAAACACGATCGTTTTTCCAAGCACTGCATCAGGGGTTTCTTTTGGAAAGAACCTTTCCAGGTTGCGTTCCGTCAATACAATACTATTGGGTTTATTTAGGTCCTTTACATTTCCTGCTATCCAGGTATGTGGATAGAGTTCGAAGTATTTGTCATTAACAAAGGCTATTTTATTGTCCTTGAAAAACACTTTCTCTTCGCTGTTTGAAGTGGCAGGGATTTTTATTTTTTCCAAGAATGATTTGATGATAGGCGCTATCACCTCTTTATTGGACGCTTCTTGGTCGAGGGTTTCAATCAATGGTGCTACTAGACCTGAAATCTTAAATGTTCCATCGGTGACAATGCGATATACCCGCTCTTTATCTGGAACATGCTTATCAAAACTATAGTCGTATTGTACAAAGAGAAAGATAACCAGTGTGGCACTGATACCTATCGCCAAACTGAGAACATTGATAAAGGTCATCAGTTTATTCTTTTTTATGGTTCTTATGGCTGAAGTAAGCATAATGAAGTTTTTATTAGTTAATTTTTTATTTTTTTAGTCTCGCTACCACGTCATTGCGAGGAGGTACGGTTACTCATCCCTCAAACTATCCACCGGATTTGCCCTTGCGGCCTTAACAGCTTGATAACCTATCGTCAACATCGCCGCAAAAATCGCCAATAACCCGCCCAACAAAAAAGGTATCCATGATATCTCAATTCGATAAACAAAATCATTTAACCATTTGCTACAAGCCCAATAAATAATCGGACTTGCTATAACAAAAGCCAATAAAATCAATTTCACGAAATCCTTAGACAGCATCCCAACTATCCCCGAAACCGATGCGCCTAACACCTTCCGAATTCCGATCTCCTTGCTCCGTTGGAAAGTACTCAACGTGGCCAATCCAAACAGCCCTAAGCAACTGATCACGATCGCGATTCCAGTACTGATATTAGTCATCTTCGCCAATTGCTGTTCTTTTTTATAAAGCGCCAGCACCAGTTCATCGTAAAATTTATAACTGAACTCTTCCGAAGGAAAAAACTTACTCCATCTCTGCTGTATATTCTCAATAATATTCGGCCAATCTGATTTCTTGAGGTTATCCAATTTGATGTTATACATTTGAAGATCCCTTTCATCATAAACCAAAGCCGTTGGTTCTATTGGCGTATAAAAATCACGGGAATGAAAATCTTTGATTACCCCAACAATAGGATACATCATATTCGTTTGTCCTATAACTTTTCCGATTGCTTCTTCAGGTGTTTTGAATCCATAAGCCCATACTGCAGTTTCATTGATCAATAGCCCATTGGTGGTATCGGATGGAATTAGATTCGAACCGGCAATCAATTCCAGTTTATAGAAATTCAGGTAAGCGGTATCAATGGTTTTTGTGTATACTGTCCTCGCGATAGGCGCTGAATTATCCGCTGGATAATACCGCATTTCTCCTGAGGCATAATTATCCGAAAAAGGCTCTGAACCGAAAGTTACATTGGTCACTCCAGGCACTTTTCTGATTTCATCCAATAAAGCATGTTTCTTGCTTTGGAAATTTTTCGATTTATATATTTTATAAGAGACTTGGGCAAGAATCACGGCGTCCTTATCAAATCCAAAATCCTTTTTGACCACATAATTTAATTGTTGGCCAATAATAATGGCCCCAACGATAAATATTTGTGCAATGATGAACTGGAAAATGATTAAGCCTTTTCGCAGGTTTATTTTTTCTTTTCCTACCGCAAGCAGATTTTTAGATCTAAAGATGTCAATAGGATTTACTTTGCTCATCATCCATGATGGATAAAGACCAGCGAACAAAATCGTAAAAATTAATAAGCCGCCCATTATTCCAATGAATAATTTGGGGTCTGCATAGGCTTTGTTGCTTTCACTGATCAGATCTCCCAAAAGGTAGATCCCTAATTGGGAAACAAAGAAGGAAAGAAAGGCTGCAATCAGGACAACAAGGGCAGTTTCACACATCATCTGAAGAATAAAGGATCGTTTTGAACCGCCTAATGTTTTACGAATTCCGATCTCTTTATGGCGTTGAGGCAATTGGGCTGTGCTCAGGTTGATATAGTTGATACAGGCCAATACCAATAAAAATAGGCCAACTCCAATTAATGAATAAATAATCCGCTTACTTGTTTTGGGAACATCTCTCTCCATCATCGCTGTTGAAAAATGGGATTCAAGGAGTGGCATAGTGATTAAGGTTCGTGTGAAGTTATAATCAAGTAATTCCTTGTTTTTAATTTCAACCCATTTAGCATCCGAAAATTGTTGTACTTTCTGGACCGCTTGATGCACAATTCCTTCAGATTGGGCAGAAACATAGAGTTTGTCCTGACCTCTAGTATGAGTCCAGGTCCTCAGATTTTTATCCCGCTCTGTTTCCCTGATCAATATGAATTCCTGCCCAGTGAATTCTGTGGGAAAGGAAAGGTCGGCCACTATTCCAGAAACTTCTTTTTTTAGACTGTCATTGTAGATAATGGTTTTTCCTAGGATTTCCGCATTGGACAATTTTGGGAAGTAATGTTTTGCTCTTTTTTCGGTCAGGACCACTTGATGGGGCGCGGTAAGAGCAGTTTCTTTATTACCTTCAAGCCAATTATACTCGATAAGGTTGAAATAATCTTTGTCTGTTTCTATAGTGGCTATCTCTTCAAATGTGGGTTCTTCCTGTTTTTGCTCCTGACCATTTGTTGCTGGGATAGTAACAGTTTCTACAAAATACCTGAAGACGGGGACAACTTCATCCAATCCAAAATTATTGGCTTTCAAATAAAAATAGATCGGTCTAGATACACCTGAATGTAGGTCGTCCCTACCTTCCGCCTTAAAATGACTGATGATACGATAGATGCTTTCCTTCTTCGGAAGCTCCTTTTCGAAGGATAATTCGTAACTCACATATTTATAGATCACCCAGCAGGAACTGATGCCTATGGTTAAACCTAATATATTCAAAATGCTGAATAGCTTATTTCGAATTAATTGTCTGATCGCGTTTTTAAACATAGGATATGTGTTTTTATGTTTTATTGTTTATTTTTTTCGCTTTCTCCGTCATTGCGAGGTCCCACGTAATTGCGTGCCCCACGTCATTGCGAGGAGGTA
>DCOH01000021.1:41210-191058 GCA_002322865.1 Sphingobacterium sp. UBA1575
GACGTAAGGCCTCGCAATGACATCCTACTCATCCCTCAAACTATCCACCGGATTCGCTCTGGCGGCTTTCAAAGATTGAACTCCCATGGTAATAAAAGCAATCAGCAAAGTAGCCACAGCCGGAATACTGAACATCCACCAACTCAATTCAATCTTAAAAGCAAAATCAGTTAACCATTGATTCATTGCCCACCAAGCAATTGGGGTAGCAATAACAATAGAAATCAAAATTAACTTGATATAATCTTTTGATAACAGCCTAATAATTCCCCCTACAGTACTACCCAAAACCTTCCGAACACCAATTTCTTTCGTTCGTTGTGCAGTAGTTATGGTCACTAAGCCCACCAATCCCAAACAACTGATCAAAATGGTAATCCCAGAAGATAAATTGATGATCTTTGAAAACCGATTCTCTTTTTCATAAAGTTCCTTGATCCGATCATCATAAAACTCATAGCTAAAAGCAGTTACTGGATAATATTTTTCCCATTCCCTTTGAACGATTTCAATGCTAGCCTTCCAAGTAGAAGGGTCATTGTTCAATTTAATGGCTATTTTCTGTAATTGACCACGTTTATTGGAAGCAAGGAAGGATACAGGCTCTAATGCCACATGCATACTTTTACTATGGAAATTCCCAACCACACCTGTAATCTTTCGGTCTTTATCCCAAGCATTTACTTCCTGTCCGATAGCTTCTTGTGGCGATTTATAACCTAGGTCATAGATGGCTTTTTCATTCAAAATAATTCCTGTACTGGTATCGGAGAGCGTAAGTGCTCGTCCAGCGAGCAATTTCATGTCATAGACATCAAAATAGGAATCACCCACCAGCTTAAAGGGCATATTAACTTTCACTAATCCGGTATCCGAAGAGCGGTTGACAAAATTGCCCCAATGATCATTACTTAGGGGAAAATGACCTAGTGCAGCCTTCTGGATTTCCGGATGTTTGCTGAGTATTTCCTTAAAGATTATAGGATTTTTTTTGCCATCTTCCTCTTTATAAGGTAAAGACAAGGTAAGTAAAGCGTTCTTATTGAACCCAAGATCACTGCTCAACATATGTTTCATCTGAAAGCCGATTATAAAGGTTGCAATCACAAATACTTGTGCAATAATAAATTGGAACACGATCAATGCTTTTCGGACAGAAATATTACCAAAAGAAAGTTTAGCGTTTTTATTCACCTTCAAAACATCAATTATTTGTACTTTATTGATGAGATAGGTTGGGTAGATGCTGGAAAATAGGGTGATCAGCAGCAGCAAGGCCAACAAAAAGAGGAAGATCCACCCAGCATGGCTGAAATTTTCTAAGTCACTTGGCAAATAATGGCTGAAAAACCGTTCGAATAACCTGGTAAGCGGCCAGGACAATAGGAGAGAGGCACTGGTAATCATCAACGTCTCTAGAAAGAAATTGACAGTTACCTGTTTCCCTTGTTGACCTAATGTTTTTCTGATGCCGATTTCCTTGGCTCTTTGGGGGATTAAAGCTGTACTAAGGTTGATATAATTAATACTGGCCAAAAGCAATAGAAATAACCCTATACCGATCATACCATAGACCACGTTTTTATTGGTGCTGTTAGAAAGAATGGTATTAAAATGCGCCTCAGATAATTTTGCAAGTTGAAATTCCCCCTTCACATTATACTCCGACCATTCCTTTTCAGTTAATTGCATGAGTTTGTTCTTTAAATGCAGGAGAACAGGCGCAATATCTTTTTCATTATTGATTTTGATATACAGATGATTGTTGGAATTGGAGGATGCCCATGACTGATCTCTCCATTCCGAATCTTTGACCAGCTGGAATTCCTTGGCGGTAAAAGTACTTGGATAATTTAGATCTTCAACAATTCCCGAAACAGCATATAAAGTCGTGTCATATAAGATTTGTTTGCCGATTATTTCGTTCGGTTTGAGGTTCGGGAAGTAGATTTTTGCTCTGGATTCTGTAAGCACTACTTTATCAATGGAGTTTAAGGCTTGTTTTTCATTCCCTGCCAGCCATTGGTACTTGACCATCTTAAAGTAATCAGGATTGGTACTGTATATCCTTTCATTTTCATTATACTCAGCTTTGTCATTGCTGTTGGGATTGATGGTGATCTTTTCAAAATAACGGTTGAACATCGGGATACTCAGTTCGACCTGTGAAAGATTGTTCTTTACATAATCCCATAGCGGAGCCGGTGTACCATCGAAACTGTTGACTTCATTGTTGTATTTGTATTTAGAATAAACTTTATAGATCTGCTCGCGGGCAGGGTTTGGTTTATCAAAACTGAATTCATAACTCACAACTTTAAATACAATCCAACAGGCACTTATCCCGATGGCAAGACCAACGATATTCAAAATGGTGAAAAACTTGTTTTTCCATAGTTTCCGAAGGATGTGGTTTAATTTCATGGTTATTTATTTATGTTTTGTTTTGTTAATTTTTTTATGTGTATTAGTACTTCCGCGTCATTGCGAGGAGGGACGACGAAGCAATCTTTGGACTTCGTCATCCTGAGCATCGTCGAAGGATCTGTACGGTTACCAACGAACAGATGCTTCGACTGCGCTCAGCATGACATGCGGGAAGATTGCTTCGTTCCTCGCAATGACGCACCCTTCGCTTCGTTCCTCGCAATGACGCTGGTCTACTCATCCCTCAAACTATCCACCGGATTCGCAATAGCCGCCTTCAATGTTTGAAAACAAATGGTCAAAGCCGTGATCAACAACGTTATCCCAGCAGCAATTACAAATGCCCACCAAGGAATCTCTATCCGATACGCAAAATCATTCAACCACTGATTCATAAAATACCAAGCAATTGGTGAAGCAATCACAAAAGCGATCAATATCAATTTAAAATATCCTCCCGTCAGCAAATTACTGATTTTAAACACCGAAGCGCCAAGTACTTTCCGGATGCCAATCTCTTTACTCCTTTGCTCTGCCGTAAAGGCCGCCAATCCCAATAAACCTAAACAGGCAATACCGATCGTAAGAATTGAAAAACTAATTAGAATCTGGTTAGATCGCTTTTCAGCCTCATATTGCTTAGCAACATGATTGTCCACAAACGTATAATCAAATGCCGATTCTGGAATATGGGTCTTAAATACCTGTTCAACCTGGGCTAAATATTCCTGGGGATGCTCCGTTTCGAACCGGATCATTAAATACCTGATCCCTTCCGAAGGAGCATTCATCCGATTGAAATAATACCCACCAATATTTTCCTTTAAACTCTTGAAATTAAAATTTGCAACTACCCCTTGGATTATCGATTTCCCAGCACTTTCTGTGTTTAAAAGTTGACCAATTGCATCTTCCGGTTTTTGGTATCCCAAATACGCCAAGGCAACTTCATTTATCAGTACATAGTTTACCGTATCCCCCAAAGATAGCGATCCAGGCAGGTCACGTCCTGCCAATAGTTTCAATCCAAGGGTCTTTACAACTGGCCCATTAGCCACATTCGTAAACACTGGTAAGCCAGCAGGATCTGAATTACCCGTTTTATGGATGTTTTTTCCGCTTTCTCCCAATCCAGGAATGGCTTGGGTGCCTGTAATTGCCGTCGTCCCCGGAATCTGGTTCAGTCCATTTACCAAGCTTTCATAGCTTTTCATGGTCTTTATCGAAACGGTATTTATTGCCAACAACTTTTCGGGATTAAAGCCAATATTTCTATCCGCTATGTATTTCATTTGCTGGATCATAATGATCACAGAGATGATCAGGATGATGGAAGAGGCAAACTGAAAAATGACTAAGCCTTTTCTCGCAGGTTCTACCAAAGCTGCATTTCTACTTTTCCCTTTTCCCATTAGGTTCAAGGAACTGATACTCGATAGGTAAAACGCGGGAAAACTGCCCGCAAATAGGGTGGTGATCATTAAACAAGCAAGAAGTATCAACAGGATTTCTATAGTAAAGAAATGCTGGTAGGAGAGTTCAGCTCCTGTAATGTTATTGAACATTGGAATGCCGACCAAACAGAGGATAAACCCTATACTGATGGATATGCCACTTAGCAACATAGTCTCCATTAAAAATCGGGTTCGAAGTTGTTTTTTAGAGGCGCCAAGTACTTTATTGACACCTACCTCTTTGGCATACAAAGTTGTTTTTGCCGTAGCAAGATTCATGTAATTGATGCAGGCAATCAAAAGTACCAGACCCGCTAGATAAAGTAGGTTTTTTACCCTATCGATATCGCCATTTCTGGGACTGTTTCCTTCTCGAAACGATTTGGAATAAAGATGGACCTTATGAAGGGGCTGTAGATAAAAATCCGTAAAATATTGATTGGATTTTTCGACATGCTTGTTGATCAATGCGGTGGAGAGTTCTGCAATGGTTTGGGGATCTGCTGTTTCCTGAACCTGAATATAGGTTTCGTAACTGGCATTACTCCAATATACGTTTTTCCCCATCCAGCTATCCATAATGTTAAAAACCATTTGGCAATCCAAGCTACTGTTCTTAGGAAGATCTTCATAAACAGCCGATACCTTTAAGGTATCCTTTTGATTGAGAATGATCAATTGATCTATGGCAGAAGCATCTCCGAATAAAAGTTCTTTTCTGGATTTGGAGATGGCAATGCTATTGACATCCTTAAAAACAGTGTTCTTATCGCCTTCAATGAATTGGAAATCAAAAATGGAGAATAGGGAAGCATCAGCGAGATAAACGTTTTTTTCGACAAATGTTTTTTCACCTACCAGGATGGAGGAAGGGGTTCCGAAATCATTCTTTACCAACCGGGTGAAGTTGACAACTCCTGGAACTTCCTCCTTGATGGCTGGACCAACGGAATTGGGTAAGTCTACCCAGATTTCTTTGTCATATTCTGGGGTGGTTTGCATGGTAACCCGATAGATATTTTCTCCCTTCGGGAAGAATTTATCATAGCTTAGTTCGTATAATGCATAGCCGATTAATAATAAGGCAATCCCCAAACTTATGGATAAGCCAAAGATGTTAAGCAAACTGAAAAACTTGTTTTTCTTGATGCTTCTCCACGCTATTTTTAGGTAATTGAGTATCATTATTTGGTTTTATATTATTGTTAAATGTTGTTTTTTTTCGTTGTAAAGAACTAACTCGTCATTGCGAGGAGTTTTCCCGTCATTGCGAGGAGGTTTCCCGTCATTGCGAGGAGGNNCATCGTCGAAGGATCTGTACGAATGTAAACGAACAGATGCTTCGACTGCGCTCAGCATGACATGGGTGAAGATTGCTTCGTTCCTCGCAATGACGCTGGCCCTCGCAATAAGGCTGGCCTTCGCTCACGCTGGCTTTCGCTGACAAAGTCCTCGCAATGGTTGACCTTATTCACCCTACTCATCCCTCAAGCTCTTCACCGGATTTGCAATTGCTGCCTTAATAGACTGAAAACTCACCGTAAAAATCGTAATCAATACCGCTCCGATTCCAGCTATTAAAAAAACGCCCCAGTGAAGCTCAATTCTATAACTATAATTAGATAAAAATTTATCCATAGCCCAATACCCTATCGGGAATGCGATCAAACAAGAAACCAGCACCAACCCCACAAATTCTTTTGAAAGCATACGTGTAACCGAAAATACCGAAGCCCCTAAGACCTTCCGTATTCCAATTTCCTTGGTTCTACTTTCGGCCATAAAGGCCGCCAAACCAAACAATCCCAAACAGGAAATAAATATCGTCAAGCCCGCAAATAAGGTCGCCAATTTTCCAGTCCTTTCCGTTTCCTCAAACTTCCGGGCATAAGCCTCATCAATAAATTTATAATCAAACGGAAAATCCGGATTATATTTCTTCAAGACCCTCTCCGTTCTATCCAATGCTTCCTTACTACTTAATTGCGGATTGAATCGAATATGCATCGTGTTCATATTACCGGAAGCACCCTCGATCAACAAGGGCTTAACAGGTTCAAAAGGCGATTCTTGAATAAAATCCTTAATCACCCCAATAATTTGGAATTTACTCGATCCATCCATGAAATATTGCCCAATCGGATCTTTAAACCCCATGGCTTTGGCTGCGGTTTCATTAATGATAGCTGCAGTGGAGTCCGTAGCATAACTACTCAAATCAAAGTCGCGGCCGGCAACCAATTCAAATCCTGCCGTTTCCACCACCTTATCATCCGCTGTCTGACGGTTGAATTGAATAATGGCATTCGGATCTTTTCCTTCCCAAGTGAATCCATTCCAACCGCTCCAACGCTCCGTCAGTGGAGACATCATCCGTGTAACCGATTGTGCAATGCCCTCAGCAATCAATTCCTGTATAATTAAGGCCGCATTTTTAGATATATTCCCCATCTCTGGAAGGAAAATCAGGTTCTCCTGCTTATAGCCATAATCGCGATCCTGGGCATGTTGGATCTGCTTCCGAATCACTAGTGTACTAATGATCAGCAAGATCGCAATAGCGAATTGCGTGACCACCAAGATCTTTGTAGGATTGAGTTTATAGTGTATATGTCTGAAACGTCCTTTTAAAACTTTTATAGGATTGAAGGAGGATAGGAAGAAGGCGGGATAGATTCCTGCCAAGATGCCTGTCAGGATAATAAATCCAAGAAATAGCACCCAAAAGCCAAGTTCTTGGAATGGGATCTGCATCTTTAAACCTACCAATTCATTGAAACTTGGTAAACAAAGGAAAACCAATAATAAGGATAGGATTCCGGAGAAGGTTGCTAACAGCAGCGACTCCGATAAAAATTGGAACACCAAACTTGATTTCTGTGCGCCAACCACTTTTCGGATCCCCACCTCCTTGGATCTCTTTTCACTTTGCGCAGTACTGAGGTTCATGAAATTGATGCAAGCGATCAATAGGATAAATACCGCGATCAGGATAAATATCCGCACCATTTCGATCCTTCCACCTACTACTTCGCCATTCTCATATTTATTATATAGGAAAACTTTTGAAAGCGGTTTCAGGAAAAATTGTGCGTCAGTCTCGGCATGTTTGGCAGGTATGGTGTTGAACTGCTTGTTGATTTGATCAACATTCGCATTCTTATCCAACTCGATATAGGTATAGACCGAACTATTGCCCCAATTTTCATCCGATTGCCCTAGTTTTTCCATTAATGACCAGGGTAGGTAATATTCATAACCTTGGAAGCTATTGTCTGCTGGACCTGCTTTTAATACCGCACTCACGGATAATATTTCGGTACTATCAATACGCACTGTTTGTCCTACAACATCCACGGATCCGAACATGTCTATTGCCAGTTTTTCGGATAAGACGATTTGATTGGGCGCAGTGAGGACATTTGCTGGATTTCCACTGTATAAAGGGAAATCGAAAATGCTAAGGAAGCTGGGGTCCACGAATGCACCAACTCCAGCTACCAATTTTTTGTCGCCAACCTGGAATAGAAATCCTCTTGTTCCATTTAATCTGGAAGCTGATTTGACTTCAGGTACATCGGTTTTCAGTGCTGGGACAAGCGGTTTTGGGGTAGCAAACCATACGGCGATATCATTGTCGGTAGGTTCTTTGGTTCCAACGGCATAGATCTGATCAGATTTTGGGAAATTGCTATTGATGGAAAACTGGTGGTTTACCCATAGTAAGATCAACATCGAAGCAGCCATTCCGATGGCTAAACCAATGATATTGATCGCTGTAAAACCCTTGTTGGATTTTAGGTTCCGGAACGCAAGTTTGATGTTGTTGTTCATGAGTTATTTGTTTTATTATATAACGCATCAAATTACACCCCTACCGTCTCCAAAATAACCTGCCCATCCAGCATCCTAATCACCCGATCCGCAAATTTTGCATCATGCTCCGAGTGGGTCACCATCACAATCGTAGTCCCTAACTCATTCAATTCCGTCAACAGGTGCATCACCTCATTACCATTGCTCGAATCCAGGTTTCCCGTAGGCTCATCCGCCAAGATCAATTTAGGATTATTCACCACCGCCCTGGCAACCGCAACCCTTTGCTGCTGACCACCCGATAACTGCTGTGGGAAATGGTTCCTACGGTGCATGATCTGCACCTTCTCCAACACCTCTTCCACTCGTTTCTTCCGTTCTGCAGCCGGCACATTCGTATACACCAATGGCAGTTCCACATTTTCAAAAACCGTCAATTCATCAATCAGGTTAAAACTCTGGAATACAAATCCAATATTATGTTTCCGTAAATCGGAACGCTTACCTTCTTTAAATTTCGCTACTTCTATATTATTGAATAGGTAACTTCCCTCGTCCAGATCATCCAATAATCCCACGATATTCAATAAAGTGGATTTACCACAGCCCGATGGCCCCATAACAGCCACGAATTCCCCTTCCTTTACATGAATGTTCACATCATTCAAGGCCACGGTTTCCACCTCTTCGGTGCGGTAAAATTTTTGCAGATTGGTTATTTTAATCATGTTTCTCTAATTATGGAGGTGTATTATTTTTATGAATTGTTATAGGTTTATTTTTTGATATTCAGTTCCTGGATCTTATCATAGCTTTCATAGCTGGATACGATCACTTTATCCCCAACTTTCAAACCGCCCAGAACCTCATAGAACTGCGGGTTCTGCCGGCCTAATTGGATATCTGCCCGATAGGCTGTCGTTCCATTCTTGTCCAATTTGAAGATCCAATTTCCGGCAGTCTGCTGATAGAATCCTCCCTTGGCCAATAATAAAGCTTTGGTTTCATCACTCAGTGCCAAACGGATGGATAAGGTTTGTCCTCGTCGGATACTTTCTGGTCTTTCACCCACAAACTCCATATCCACCTGGAAACGACCATCCTTAACCTGGGTATACACTTTCTTGATGCGTAGATCATAGGTTTTATCCCCAATGGTAAATTGCCCCTGTAGATCAGGGAAGATCCTGTTGATATAGTGTTCGTCGATATCCGCACGGATCTTAAATCCGGTCAGTACATCGATCTGGCCCAACCTTTCCCCGGCCGATTTATTCTGTCCGATCTCTACATCAAAGGAAGTCAATTGTCCATCGACTGGCGCCCGGAGGATCAGATCACCCACTTTCTGGCGCATCAAGGCCAAACCATTCTGGGTTCTCTTATAGGTCTCCCTATCCTGAGCCACCTTCTGATTGTTGGATACTTCATCCTGCTTCAGGATCTGTTTGGTTAAGTTTACCCGTTCCTTTTGATAATTATAATCGTTCAGTGATTTTTGGTATTCCTGCGATCCGATCGCCTTCTCGGCCAATAATTTTTTGTTCAAGGTATATACCCGATCAGCTTCCTTTAATGCCTGTTCCACATCCGCCATTTGGTTTTTATTGCTGATGGAAACCTGCTGTGCATTGGTCTGGGCAATCTGTGCCTGGGTCAATAGATTCAATACCTGCGTTTCCTGTTGGATAAGCGATAGTTCTAAATCCGTATTGGATAAACGCATGATAGGATCACCTTTCCTTAGATGGGCACCATCTTCTACGTATTTTTCTTCCACACGACCACCAACAGAGGCATCCAGGTAGATACTACTGATCGGCTGCACCGTTCCATTGATAGGAATGAATTCTTGGAAGGATCCTTCCTTTATCTCTACGATGGAAATTCGTTCCGCATCTACATTCAGTTTACTATTGCCACTTGTGAAATAATAGCTTGCTCCAATTAAGGCAACAACTGCCACGATCCCAACAAGGGTTAATATTCTTTTGGTATTCCAGGTCTTCTGTTCAATCGGTCTGTCCATTGATAAATCTTTGTATTTGCTATTTACATAGACAAGGTTGTGCCAAACTTGTAAGTGGTTGATTATCAGCCATTGTTTTAAGTAATTGGGGAAGTGACTGTTCGTTAATGAACAGTTGCCTGTTCGCTCATGGACAACCATGCTAACCCTTTATTTTTAAGTAATTGATTTTCAGCTTTCTAAATATTTGGCACAGGCTGTGGGATGTCTTGGAAAATTAATTCATGAAAAAAATATCCACAGTTTTAATAATTTTTGTTTGTTGTTTAGTTTGCACGGTTAAAGGACAGGAGAGCGACCTGTCCTTGACCGATTGCATTGCGCTGGCAATCAAGAACAATCCTACATTAAAGCAAGGGGAACTACAGGTTTCCCGCGCGGATTTATATTATAAACAGGCAAAATATAATCGTTTGCCAAATCTGAACGGCAATATCTCCCACGATCTTACCCAAGGTAGATCCATCGATCCGACAACCAATCAATACATAGATAAGAGCAACAGTTCAGGGAGACAATCCCTGAACCTGAGCTTGCCCATTTTTAATGGTTTTGCCATTCTCCATGATATCCGGATGCGATCGAATGCAAAGGATGCAGGAAAACTGGAGTTTGAGGGACAGCTGAATGAGCTGAAATTGAATGTTATTGAAGCCTATATCAAAGTATTGACCGCTCAGGATATGCTGAAACAGACCGAAGGGCAATTGACCGTTACAAAAGAGCAGTTACAGCGATCTGAAATCATGCATAGGGAAGGGAATATCAATCCTGGTGATTTTTACGACCTCAAGGGGCAATATAGTGCTGAATTGAATGTCTTGGAACAGACCAAACAATTCCTAAACAATGCACGGGTTTCCCTTGCAGCATTATTGAACATCGCACCGGAAGAATTGCCTGGATTAAGGGCAGTAGACACCGCTCCGAAAGCCCAAACCCAATCTGCCAAAGAGCTGTTCGAAAAATCCCTATTCAATATGCCAAATTATAAGGCGATGGATTGGCGGATCAAAGAAATGGAAGAGAGTGTGAAATTGGCAAAGGCAGATTATTTTCCCTCCTTATCCTTATCAGGAGGAATGAGTACCAATTATAGCCGCGAAGGGGGATCCTTTTCCAGTCAATATAAAAATAACCTCTACAAAGGAGTAGGGTTGAACCTGAGCATCCCTATTTTCAATAAATTCCAGACCAGGACGCAAGTTCGTTTGGCAGAGGTCAACCTGGCAAGTGCGGAATTGGATCGGGAAATACTAAAGAATGAATTGAGATCCAAGACCGCCCAAGCGGTGTTTGATCTCGCGATCACCCAGGAAAACCTGCAGAACCTGCGGGAACAAGAGCTGAACTACACGGAAGCTTTTCGGATTTCCACCGTTCATTTTGAAGCGGGCAATAGTAACTCGGTGCTCTTTTTGACGGCCAAGAACAAATTGGATGCGGTAAAAAGCCAATTGATCATTAAGGAATATGAATGGTTGATGCAAAAATATATCAATGATTATTACGCAGGTTCATTGGATTTATAATTAACTTAGCGAGGTATGAAAAAGGCAACCATTTTAGTTGTTGATGACGATCAGGATTTATTAACCGCTACCCGAATATTATTGAGACCAAACGTAAAGGAAGTGCTGGTAGAGCATAATCCCGAACGATTGATCCATATTCTGGAGCGCAATAAAGTGGATATGGTGCTTTTGGACATGAATTTTAAGAGTGCCATCAACACCGGAAATGAAGGCCTGTTCTGGCTCGCCAAGATCAAATCCCAATTCCCGCATATCCATGTTTTAATGATCACGGCTTATGGTGCGGTGGATTTGGCAGTAAAATCCCTAAAACAGGGAGCGGCAGATTTTATCGTGAAACCTTGGCAAAACGAACAATTGCTGAATACCATTGACCATGTTTTTGAGGAGAACCAACAGGTCCAAAAAGTACATCCTGTTTTTGTCAATAAAGAATTCGATGGTATCATCGGGAAATCCGCCATTATGGAGGATCTACAATACAAAATGGATAAGGTAGCTCCAACCGAAGCCAACATCCTGATCTTAGGAGAGAATGGTACGGGTAAGGATTTGATCGCTTCGGCCATTCATCAACGCTCTTTAAGGAATAAAAATGCCTATATCAAAGTGGACGTAGGCGCATTGACCGAAACGCTTTTCGAAAGTGAACTTTTTGGTTATAAGAAAGGGGCTTTCACGGATGCTCGAGAAGATAGGAAGGGAAGGTTTGAGCATGCAGATGGTGGGACCTTGTTCCTGGATGAGATCGGCAATATTGCTCTTCCGCAACAGGCCAAATTATTGAGTGTACTCCAGAATAGGGCAGTGGTTCCCTTGGGAAGTAGCCATCCCATACCGGTAGATATTCGCCTGTTGAGCGCCACGAATGTGCCTTTGAAAACCTTGGCGGATGAAAGCAGGTTCCGAAAGGATTTGATCTATCGGATCAATACCCTAGAAATCCAAGTTCCCGCGCTTCGCGAACGGGTAGAAGATATCCCCTTACTTGCCCAGCATTTTCTGGCTTTCTACAATAAGAAATACCATAAACATATCGAAGGCTTGGAGCAGGATGCGGTTCAGAAATTAAAACAATACCATTTCCCGGGCAATGTACGCGAGTTGCAATACAGTATTGAACGTGCGGTGATCATGTCGGATGGGAATAGCATTAGGGCGGAGGACATCCTGTTTTCACCTATTGAGCAACAGCTGGAGCAATCCAAACCCGTGGAGTTTGCGTCCCATAACCTGGAAGAAATGGAAAGGAAGGCCATCAAATCGGCCATTGAAAGGTATAACGGCAATATTTCAAAAGCTGCAAAAGAATTGGGTCTGACCCGCGCGGCACTCTATAGAAGATTGGAAAAATACAATATTTAATACCATGCGCCTGGCTATTTTCGACTTCCTGAAAATGCTCTTCCTCTTGGCGCTTGCCGTAGGGGTGGCCCTGCTTATTTTCAAAGGGTATTATGGTTATGCGGTCTTATCGTTCCTGACGCTCAGCATTTTTGGTTACCGCCTATTCGCTTCACATCGATTTTTATATACGCAATTGCGCGAATTTTCGGAAGCCGTAAAGTATCGGGATTTCACCCGCCGTTTTGTGGTGAAACGAAAGCACAGCGTCGAAGGTAAACTATTTGAAGCGTTCAACCAGATCAACGAGGTCTATAAGAACATCAGTATCGATCAAGCCTTGCAGCAACAATACCTGAACAAGGTGATCAATATGCTGGATACGGCGATCCTTTTTTACCATGTGGAAAGTGGAAAGGTGATGTGGTTGAACGATGCCTTTAAGGAGCTGTTCCAGGTTCCACACCTCGGCAATATTTCGGGCATGAAGAAAAGGCATGCTGAATTGTATGAGAAAACCATGCTCCTAAAGTTGGGTAAGCACCAGATGGAAACTGCGCATTCGAGTAAGGGAAAGATCAAATTGTTCATGCAAAGTTCCGAGTTTGAAACCCAGGAAGGTTTATTCCGCGTAGTGGTTTACCAGAACATCAATGAGGCTATTGATGAAACGGAAACCAAAGCTTGGCATAAGCTCTTGCGTGTTCTGACCCATGAGATCATGAATTCCATTGGCCCTATCAGTTCACTGGCCGACACCCTTCACCATCGACTGGAAAATTGGACCTCCGAATCGGATCTCGAAGACTTGAAAGTTGGGATCTTTACCATCAAAAGAAGGTCGGAAGGACTGTTGCAATTTGCCAAGAGCTACCGGATGATTAATAAGGTGGACCAACCGCAATTTGCCGATGTACAGGTGGTCCAATTGTTCGAAAACATTTACCAACTCTTGGAACCCACCCTTCTTCAGAAGAACATTGATCTGGATATCGTGATCAAAAATACCCGATTGGTTATTCAGGCAGACGTGAACTTGTTGGAACAGGTAATCATTAACATCCTATTGAACGCCATTGAGGCGGTTAAAGATCAGCCAGAACCTTACATCACGCTTTCCGCTATTGAACAAAAGGATAATATTCAGATCCGGATCAAGGATAATGGGATCGGGATATCTCCAGAGATCCAAGACCAGATCTTCACCCCATTTTTTACAACCAAAAAGACAGGTACAGGGGTTGGTCTAACCCTCAGTAAACAGATCATGCTTATGCATCATGGCAACCTTGCCGTGGATAGCAAGGAAGGAGAGGGCAGTACGTTTACCCTGCAATTCCCTTAGTCTTAAAAAATCTATGTTTTCTGTATGTAAATGACTAGATTTCGCTATGAAATCAAGGTTTAAGTAGGGTAGATGCGTGTTTTTATATGCTTACCATACTGTTTACATACATTTAGGTTACTTTCACCATGCTTTCACTCCGAATCAAATTTGTCCTGTCCGTATATAGCTATACCGATTATTACCTTAATTTTGTCCTCATGCGCCACCTGTATGATTACATTTACCATTACCTGATGTCGAATAGCCGACATGGTACGCATTCGCCTTTTGTCTATGCTTTGGCAGATCAGGTCATCTACCGAAAGGATTTTGTAAGGAAAGGGGAGGTGGCTGTTTCGGACAACATACCTGCCCATCAAAAGGAATTGATAAAGAATATCCTTTCTTTTTGGGGCATAGCGAAGTTAGGTGATGATTGGAACGATGTGGAAGCTGAGGCGTACTGGCTAGAGAAATTGCCTGAACAGGATGAAGCCCTGCTTGAGGTCTTAAAGTCAGGAAAACCTCTTTTTGTGAAAAACCCTTATTCACACCAAAATAGAGCGCTTTGGAGGCGAATGTTGCAGAAAAAAGAGGTTACCGTCAGTATCAACCTGTTCCATTTTGGCATCTTGCTGTATAGGCCCGTTCAACATAAAGAGGATTTTCTGTTGAGGCAGGTATAGATCGAGGCCACAGGATTTGGCGATCTGTCCTAAAAGGCTTCGCTGATGCTCAGGTAAAATCCGGACTGTCGTTTCTCTCCGGGTCTTTTTTCGCCATAGGAATAATCGAAGCGGATACTGCTGCTGTGTTCCAGACTGAAGAAATAACGCAATCCACCACCGTAGGAGGGCAGGAAGCGCGCTTTATGCTCCTCAGAGAAGGTGCTTCCGGTTCCCAGAAATCCGGTCACTCCCACACGTGGATGGAACCTGTACCTCAATTCTGCTTGGGCGGTCAGGTAGTTCTTATCCTTATAGCGCCCCAGGTAATACCCTCGCATGCTCATATCGCCACCCAGATCACGCATCACATAAAAGGGTACATTCTTCCCGTATGTTCCGCGGTAAAGCCCTTGGGCAGCCAAAACCAATTTATTAGCTAAAGGATAATATCCTCGGATATCGATCTCTGCTTGGCTACCTGTGAAATCATCATCCTGAAAGAATTTTGGTGCATAGGCATATTTTACCCTTCCGTAGAAGCCTTGGCTGGTATAGGTGGTGTTGTTCCGGGTATCGTATAGTACAGAAGCTCCCAACGCGGCATATTGACCGCCATCCTTACCCAACACTTCAGGGGAGGTGAAAATACCATCGGCTACGACATCCTGGAATTGGAAATGTTCATAATTGACATTGATGCCTGCATAGAGGTTGGGGATGATCTTCTTCTCCACATCCAGTTTTACCCGATAGAGTTTCTGTTCCAGGTAATCCTCATTTGCCTTCCAGGTATCATTTCCGATGCCATAGAAGTTGAAGGGCCAATCGCGATAACGGAGTTCTGAAAGGATATGGTATTCGTTCTCCTTTGTCCAGATATCGGAAAGCAACTTGATGTTCTTCTGTTTTTTGGTGGTCAATGTACCGATCAAGGTGATATTGGAGGTGCGGCTTTCCAGGTTTTCCTTATCCATATAGAAGTTGTAGGTACTGGCAAGTCCATATTCAAAGCCGGTCTCCTGGGCATAGCCCACAGCAGGTAGGACCATGAAACTAGCGGATCGGCTGGAGTCTTTTTCGGAGGAGATGAATTTTTTTATGATTTTTTGGATGATATTTTTCTGTTCTTGTGCTTGAGAGCTGTTACAATTTGCAGCGAAAAGGACGCTTGCTGTAAAAAGAATGCGGAAAAATTTCGTGTGAAAATGCTTAATCATGCACAAATATAGGGGATAAGTTGACATGAAAAATGAAAATTATTTACTTGCATATCAACGATATGATTTTCAATGGCAAAAAAAACCGGCAAATATTTTTGATATATTCTGGCGTTAGCTATCTTTGCATCATCAAAACGGGACAATAGGTCGAAAAGTTTTGGAAGTTCTTTAAGTGAAAAAAAATAAAAATAAAACTTGCGAATATCAGATAAATATTAGATTTTTGCACTCGCTATCTCCGGAAAGCCGTTCTTTAAAAAGAAAGTTTTATTAAATTAAAATCCGCCTCCTTAGCTCAGCTGGTAGAGCAACTGACTTGTAATCAGTAGGTCATTGGTTCGATTCCGATAGGAGGCTCAAAGCGACGCAAGTTGCTGGTCTGGAGGGGTTCCAGAGCGGTCAAATGGGACGGACTGTAAATCCGTTGCTTCGGCTTCGAAGGTTCGAATCCTTCTCCCTCCACCATGAAAATGGAGTTCTCCACTTACCTCTCGGGGTTTCTACAGTGGGAAACGACAAGCGGAAGTAGCTCAGTTGGTAGAGCGATAGCCTTCCAAGCTATAGGTCGCGAGTTCGAACCTCGTCTTCCGCTCAATTTATAAAAACAAATCTAAGTCTCTCTTCTTTTCAATGAACAAATTAAAAGGGTAGAGACTTATCTTTGTAAATGGGTTTTTAACCTGTTAAAAAGGTTTTAAGCCGAAGTAGCTCAGGGGTAGAGCACTTCCTTGGTAAGGAAGAGGTCGTGGGTTCAAATCCCATCTTTGGCTCGAATACATAAGTTTTATTAACTTTGTAAGATAATTAAAGGAAATATTTTATAATTACTAATTCGCATAAACATGGCAAAAGAGAAATTTGACCGTAGTAAACCGCACTTAAACATTGGTACTATCGGTCACGTTGACCACGGTAAAACAACTACAACAGCTGCTATCACTAAAGTATTAGCTGATAAAGGTTTTTCAGAAGCTCGTTCATTTGATTCAATTGACTCTGCTCCTGAAGAAAAAGAGCGTGGTATTACAATTAACACGGCACACGTAGAATACCAAACAGCTAACCGTCACTATGCACACGTAGATTGTCCTGGACACGCGGATTACGTGAAGAACATGGTAACTGGTGCTGCACAGATGGATGGTGCTATCATCGTAGTTGCTGCTACAGATGGTCCTATGCCTCAAACTCGCGAGCACATCCTATTGGCTCGTCAGGTAGGTGTTCCTGCGTTAGTAGTATTCTTGAACAAAGTTGACTTAGTTGATGACGCTGAGTTATTAGACTTAGTTGAAATGGAAGTTCGTGAATTATTATCATTCTACGAATTCCCAGGTGACGATGTTCCTGTAATCAAAGGTTCTGCATTAGGTGCTTTGAACGGTGAAGAGCAATGGGTTGATTCAATCATGGAATTGATGGACGCTGTAGATAACTACATTCCAATCCCTCCACGTTTGACTGAACTTCCTTTCTTGATGCCTATCGAAGACGTATTCTCGATCACTGGTCGTGGTACTGTTGCAACTGGTCGTATCGAAAGAGGTGTAATCAACTCTGGAGATCCAGTAGAAATCTTAGGTATGGGTGCTGAGAACTTGAAATCTACCGTAACAGGTGTGGAGATGTTCCGTAAGATCTTAGATTACGGTGAAGCAGGTGATAACGTAGGTTTATTGTTACGTGGTATTGAGAAAACTGATATCCGTCGTGGTATGGTTATCTGTAAACCAGGTTCAGTAACTCCTCACACAGACTTCAAAGCTGAGGTTTACGTATTATCAAAAGCTGAAGGTGGTCGTCATACGCCATTCTTCAACAAATACCGTCCTCAATTCTACTTCCGTACGACAGACGTTACTGGAGAGATCACTTTAGAAGAAGGTACAGAGATGGTTATGCCAGGTGATAACGTTACGATCACTGTGAAGTTGATCAACGCTATCGCGATGGAAAAAGGTCTACGTTTCGCTATCCGTGAGGGTGGTCGTACAGTAGGTGCTGGTCAGGTAACTGAAATCTTAGCATAATCTATCGATTACAACATAAAAAATAAGCTAATTGGCTCAGGCTGATTAGCTTATTTTTTCTAACAAAGGAGCTTGCGATAAACTCCATTAAAATTGAAATAATATTTGTTGTAATGCGGTTTAAACGCTATATTTGCAACATCATAAAAAATACACGGGCATAGTTCAATGGTAGAATAGAGGTCTCCAAAACCTTCGATCAGGGTTCGAATCCTTGTGCCCGTGCTTAATAAACTTAGAAAACAATTAAATGGCAAAAGTACTTGATTTTTTTAAGGACTCTTATACAGAGATCACCGAGAAAGTGACTTGGCCGACTTGGTCACAATTGCAGAGTCATGCTATTATTGTACTTGTTGCTTCCATTATCATCGCATTGTTGATTTTCGTAATGGATAAAGCATCGAGCAACATTATGGAGTTGTTGTACAATACAGCTTCTTAATTTTTCTAATTCGAAAGAAGACTATGGCAGATCAAAGTTTAAAATGGTACGTAGTTCGTGCTGTTAGTGGGAAAGAGAAGAAGGTAAAGCAATATCTTGAAGCAGAAATCAATCGTTTAGGAATACAGCATTTAGTAACGCAGGTATTGATCCCTATGGAGAAATACTATCAGATGCGTGATGGTAAGAAAGTAGCGAAAGAACGTAACTATTACCCTGGATATGTATTGATTGAAGCAGCTTTGGATGGAGAGATTGAGCACGCGATCAAAAACGTAAATAGCGTAATCGGATTTTTAGGTGATAAAGCAGGTAATGCGATCCCTTTGCGTCCGGCAGAAGTAAATAGGATCCTAGGTAAAGTGGATGAGATGGCCGAGCAAGGCGAGTCTATCAATGTTCCTTACTACGTAGGTGAAACAGTGAAAGTAAGCGATGGTCCATTCAACGGATTCACCGGTGAAATCGAAGAGGTTCATGAGGATAAGAAGAAATTGACCGTAATGGTGAAAGTATTCGGTAGAAAGACTCCTCTTGAATTGAACTACATGCAGGTTGAGAAGGAGTAATCCGAATCGAAGATAAAATAGAGACAGGAATAATGTCTAACAAAAAAAAACCGATATTGATAAATATCGGTTTTTTTGTTTTCTAATATAATTAGAACAATTCTGAATGACTTCCTATTCTAATTAAGTAAATTTTATTTGTTGGTTCATCTTCTTGGATCCAAATCAGCAGTAGGTCAGGCATGATGTGACATTCCCATGCTCCTTTATAGTTTCCAGCTAAAGTATGAGCTTTCATTCGAGGAGGTAATGCTTTACGTCCGTCATTTGCTAACATACGAATAGTTGCCTGTATTTCCTCTAATTCTTTCTTCCTTTTTAAGAACTTTTTATAATCTCTTTTAAACTTGGTAGATGGATAAATCGTATATCTTATCATTTGGATAAGTCATCGAATAGTTCATCCATATCTGTATAACCTTTGAGATTTTTAGATTCAGAAAGCGTTTCCCCAATGGCTTTCTGGGTATCCTCATTTGGTTTATGAAAATGAATGGCTTTTGAAAGGATTGTTTCAATGAAATTGTTGACACTCCGATTTTGTTTTTTCGCTAGCCTTTCGATGTTTTCGTAAAGTTCCTTATCAATCCGTAAGGATGTTGATTTCTTTAAACTACTTGTATTCATCTTGCTATCAATTTAAATACAAAACTAATCTTAATTCCTTGGTATAACAAATAGCAATTCATCACTTTAAATAAAAAGTAAAAAATATTTTCATCTTAAAGAATTTATATATATCTTTGCACCTCGTTTGATTGCAAAACTTAGGTTTAAGTCGAACGAGAAAAAGTAAATGTTACGTTATTGCTTCCAACTTACTAACAAACATTTAACAAATTAAATCACAAAAAAAATGGCAAAAGAAGTCAGTGCGTTAGTAAAATTACAAGTGAAGGGCGGTGCTGCAAACCCATCTCCACCAGTAGGACCTGCATTAGGTGCTAAAGGTGTAAACATCATGGATTTTTGTAAGCAATTCAACGCTCGTACGCAAGACAAACCAGGTCAAGTATTACCTGTTGTAATCACTGTATATGCCGACAAATCTTTTGATTTTATCATCAAGACTCCACCAGTAGCGGTTCAGTTAAAAGACGCAGCGAAATTGAAAAGTGGATCAGGCGAGCCTAACCGTAAGAAGGTGGCAAGCATTACTTGGGATCAAGTAAAGCAAATCGCTGAAGATAAAATGCCAGATTTGAATGCATTTACCGTAGAGTCAGCTATGAGAATGGTTGCCGGTACAGCGCGTAGTATGGGTATCACAGTATCTGGAGATGCTCCTTGGAAAAATTAATTAACGAAATCAGTTTAAGAAAGTGGCTAGATTAACAAAAAATCAAAAAGCGGCACTATCCAAAATTGAAGCTGGTAAGGCGTATACTTTAAAAGAAGCTTCGGCTTTAGTTAAAGAAATCACCAATACCAAGTTTGATGCTTCAGTGGATATCGACGTTCGTTTGGGCGTAGATCCTCGTAAAGCAAATCAAATGGTTCGTGGTATCGCAACATTACCTCACGGAACTGGTAAGACAGTTCGCGTTTTAGTTTTATGTACTCCTGATAAGGAAGAAGAAGCTAAAGCAGCAGGTGCGGACTACGTAGGTCTTGACGACTACATCAGCAAAATCGAAGGTGGTTGGACTGACGTTGACATCATCATCACTATGCCTAGTGTTATGGCGAAAGTAGGTAAATTGGGTCGTATTTTAGGTCCAAGAAACTTGATGCCTAACCCTAAAACTGGTACAGTAACTACCGAAGTTGGTAAAGCTGTAACAGAGGTTAAAGGTGGTAAGATCGATTTCAAAGTTGACAAAACAGGTATCATCCACACTTCAGTTGGTAAAGTGTCTTTCGATGCAGATAAAATCTATGATAACGCATTAGAGGTATTACAAACGTTAGCGCGTTTGAAACCATCTGCAGCTAAAGGAACGTACTTCAAGAGTATTCACATTTCATCAACCATGAGTCCAGGTATTCATGTAGAAACTAAATCAGTAGTAGGAATTTAATCATGAGAAAAGAACTTAAACATGAAATTGTTCAAGCCTTGGCTGAGCAGATTAAATCTTACGGTAATTTCTACATTACGGATACGGCAGATTTAACTGTTGAGAAGGTGAATGGCATTCGTCGCAAATGTTTCGAGCAAGGAATCGAGATCCAAGTGGTAAAAAACACCTTGATCAAGAAAGCCTTATTAGAAGCAGGTGTTGATTCAGAAGAGATCTTTGGCGTATTAAAAGGAGCATCTACAATGATGTTTGCCGAAACCGGCAACGCTCCTGCGAAATTGATCAAACAATTACGTAAAGAAGGTGAAAAGCCTGTATTGAAAGCAGCATATATTCAAGAGACTGCTTTCGTAGGCGACAACCAACTTGATGCATTAGTGAACCTTAAATCTAAAGAGGAACTTATCGCAGACGTTATTGCTTTACTTCAATCACCAGCGAAAAATGTTATTTCTGCTCTTCAATCAGGCGGCAATACAATTTCCGGCTTAGTAAAAGCTTTAGAAGAAAGAGGTTAACGAGACCTACTCACAAAAACTCGTTGCATTTTAATTAACAATTATTTTTTAAAAAAGTACATTCAAAAAATCAAAATAAAATGGCAGATTTAAAACAACTTGCTGAACAGTTAGTGAACTTAACAGTAAAAGAAGTTAAAGAATTAGCTGATATCTTAAAAGACGAATACGGTATTGAGCCTGCTGCTGCTGCTGTAGCTGTTGCTGCTGCTCCTGCTGGAGACGGCGCTGCTGCTGCTGAAGAGAAAACTTCATTTGACGTTATCTTGAAAGAAGCTGGTGGTCAGAAATTAGCTGTAGTTAAATTAGTTAAAGATTTAGCTGGTTTAGGTTTGAAAGAAGCAAAAGACTTAGTTGACGGTGCACCTAAAGAATTAAAAGCTGGTGTTTCTAAAGACGAAGCTGAAGCTTTGAAAAAACAACTAGAAGAAGCTGGAGCTGTAGTTGAGATTAAGTAATCTCGCATAAAGCACCAAAAAATTAGACTCTGATAGTGAAATCTATCAGAGTCTATTCCTGTTTATAATAAATGATATGAATCTGCGCTTTCGCTGAGGCCAGATTGGAAGACAACATCAGCTATGTTAGCTCAGTTTTTTTAAACTAAATTCTTATTCCCTTGGCAAACAATAATATGCAACAAGAAAGAGTAAATTTTGCGACCAGTAAGAAGGTAATTGATTATCCGGATTTCTTGGACGTACAATTGGAGTCTTTCAAGGAGTTTTTTCAATTAGAGACTACTTCCGACGATCGCCATCAGGAAGGGCTTTACAAGGTTTTCGCCGAAAACTTCCCTATTTCTGATTCAAGAAACATCTTTGTGCTAGAGTTTTTGGATTATTTCATTGATCCACCGCGCTATGATATCCAAGAGTGTATCGAACGTGGTTTGACGTATAGCGTACCTTTGAAGGCAAAATTGAAGTTATCTTGTAATGATGAAGAACACGAAGATTTTGAAACCATTGTACAAGATGTATATTTAGGAACTATCCCTTACATGACTCCAAAAGGTACCTTTGTGATCAATGGTGCCGAGCGTGTAATCGTTTCTCAATTGCACCGTTCTCCTGGTGTGTTCTTTGGTCAAAGTAGACACACAAATGGTACTAAACTTTATTCTGCTAGGGTAATTCCTTTTAAAGGGTCTTGGATCGAATTCGCAACAGACGTGAACAACGTGATGTATGCCTACATCGATCGTAAGAAAAAATTCCCAGTTACTACCTTATTACGTGCTATTGGTTTCGATTCTGATAAGGATATCTTAGAATTATTCGACCTTGCAGACGAAGTAAAGGTTAGTAAAACGGGTCTGAAAAAATACGTTGGTCGTCGTTTAGCGGCTAGGGTATTGAACAAATGGACAGAGGATTTCGTAGATGAGGATACCGGTGAAGTGGTATCTATCGACCGTAACGAAATCATCCTTGAACGTGAAACAGTTTTAGAAGAGGACCACATTGATTTGATCATCGATGCAGGGGTAAAATCTATTATCCTGACCAAAGAAGACGAATCCAACAATGCGGACTATTCGATTATATATAATACTTTACAGAAGGATACTTCGAACTCAGAGAAAGAGGCTGTGGAGCACATCTACCGTCAATTACGTAACGCTGAACCACCTGATGAGGAAACTGCTCGTGGTATCATCGATCGTTTGTTCTTCTCTGATAAACGTTATGATTTAGGGGATGTAGGTAGATACCGCATTAACCGTAAATTGAACTTAGGTACGGATTCAGATACCAAAGTATTGACACGCGAAGACATTATCGCAATCGTTAAATACTTGATCAACCTGATCAACTCCAAAGCTGAGGTGGATGATATTGACCACTTATCAAACCGTCGCGTTCGTACGGTAGGTGAGCAATTATACGCGCAGTTCGGTGTAGGTCTTGCTCGTATGGCGCGTACTATCCGCGAACGTATGAACATCCGTGACAACGAAGTGTTCACACCTACTGATTTGATCAATGCACGTACATTATCATCAGTAATCAATTCATTCTTCGGAACAAACCAGTTATCTCAGTTCATGGACCAAACGAATCCATTGGCGGAGATTACACATAAGCGTCGTTTATCAGCGTTAGGTCCTGGTGGTCTTTCTCGTGAGCGCGCAGGTTTCGAGGTTCGTGACGTTCACTACACGCACTACGGCCGTCTTTGTACGATCGAAACGCCTGAGGGTCCGAACATCGGTTTGATCTCTTCACTTTCTGTACACGCGAAGATCAACAACCTAGGATTTATCGAAACACCATACCGTAAAGTTGAAGACGGTAAGGTAGTGGTTGATCAGCCAGTTGTTTACTTGTCGGCAGAAGATGAAGATGATAAAACAATCGCACAAGCGAACGCATTGTACGATGATAAAGGTAATTTCTTGGATGCGAAAGTAAAAGCAAGATACGAGGGTGACTTCCCGATTATCGAGCCTGAGAAATTAGACTATATGGACGTTGCGCCTAACCAGATCACCTCTATTGCGGCTTCATTGATTCCTTTCTTGGAGCATGATGATGCCAACCGTGCATTGATGGGATCCAACATGCAGCGCCAGGCCGTGCCTTTATTACGTCCTCAAGCTCCGGTTGTAGGAACAGGATTGGAAGCTCGCGTAGCGAAAGATTCCCGTACCTTGATCAATGCGGAAGGAAACGGTGTAGTAGAATATGTAGATGCACAAGAAATCCACATCCGCTACAACCGTAATGAAAACGAGAAATTGGTTTCATTCGATGAGGATGTTAAGGTTTATAAATTAACAAAATTCAAGAAAACCAACCAGAATACTTGTATCAACTTGAAACCGATCGTCATCAAAGGACAAGAGGTATCTAAAGGACAGGTATTGTGTGAGGGATATGCAACAGAAGACGGTGAATTAGCATTGGGCCGTAACCTAAAAGTAGCATTCATGCCTTGGCAAGGATACAACTTTGAGGATGCGATCGTAATCTCTGAGCGTGTTGTTTCTCAGGATTTGTTCACTTCATTACACATTGAGGAATTCGAACTGGAAGTTCGTGATACCAAACGTGGTGAAGAGGAATTAACAGCTGATATCCCGAACGTATCTGAAGAAGCTACGAAAGACTTAGACGAGAACGGTATTATCCGTATCGGTGCGGAAGTTGGCGAAGGCGATATCTTGATCGGTAAGATCACTCCAAAAGGAGAGTCTGATCCTTCACCAGAAGAGAAATTATTACGTGCCATCTTTGGTGACAAAGCCGGCGATGTGAAGGATGCTTCCTTGAAGACTCCTCCATCCATCAAAGGGGTTGTTATCGACACGAAATTGTTCTCCCGTGCGAAGAAAATGTCTAAAGAAGTAGAGCGTAAAGCTTTAGAGAAATTAGAAGTTGCACACGATAAAAACATCAGAGCGTTAAAAGATCGTTTAGTGGATAAATTGTTCACTATTGTAAATGGTAAGACCTCTCAAGGAATCTACAGTGTTTACAAAGAGCTTTTGGTTGCTAAAGGTGCTAAATTCACCCAAAAGATCCTTCAGGATTTGGATTACAACAATGTAAACCCAACTGGATGGACTACGGATGATGATAAAAACGAAATGATCAAGTATGCATTGCATAACTACGGCATTAAAGTTAATGAGGAGTTAGGTGCATTCAAACGTGAGAAATTCGCTATCTCTGTGGGTGATGAGCTTCCATCAGGAATTGTTCAAATGGCTAAAGTTTATGTGGCTAAGAAACGTAAGCTTAAAGTAGGGGATAAGATGGCAGGTCGTCACGGTAACAAGGGTATCGTTGCACGTATCGTTCGTGATGAGGATATGCCATTCTTGGAAGATGGAACGCCGGTAGATATCGTATTGAATCCACTAGGGGTACCATCTCGTATGAACCTTGGACAGATCTATGAAACTGTTTTAGGATGGGCAGGACAGAAATTAGGGGTTAAGTTTGCTACGCCGATCTTCGATGGTGCTGAAATGGACCAGGTAGAAGAATGGGTAGAGAAAGCAGGATTACCGAAATCAGGTCGTACCTATTTGTACAACGGTTTAACTGGAGAGCGTTTTGACCAACCTACAACTGTGGGTGTAATCTACATGTTGAAATTAGGACACATGGTAGATGACAAAATGCACGCACGTTCAATCGGTCCATACTCGTTGATTACTCAACAACCATTAGGTGGTAAGGCACAGTTCGGTGGTCAGCGTTTTGGTGAGATGGAGGTTTGGGCATTAGAGGCATTCGGTGCATCGAACATCCTTCAAGAGATCTTAACAGTGAAATCAGATGATGTTGTGGGTCGTGCGAAAACTTACGAAGCGATCGTTAAAGGTAATAACCTTCCAACACCATCGGTACCAGAATCGTTCAACGTATTGGTACATGAGCTTCGCGGTCTAGGTTTAGATATCACATTGGATTAATCAAGCAAAATTGAGCTTAAGAAGGGGTCAAATCCTTCTTAAGCTTTCACATACAGCTTTAACTTTTTACTAAGTATGTCTTACAAAAAAGATAATAAAATCAAAAGTAACTTTACATCGATCACGATCAGCTTGGCATCTCCAGAGACTATTTTGGAGCGCTCAAGTGGTGAGGTTACTAAACCAGAAACCATCAACTATCGTACTTACAAACCAGAGCGCGACGGATTATTCTGTGAGCGTATTTTTGGTCCTGTAAAAGATTACGAATGTCACTGTGGTAAATACAAACGTATCCGTTATAAAGGTATCGTTTGTGACCGTTGTGGGGTGGAGGTTACAGAGAAGAAAGTACGTCGTGAGCGTATGGGACACATCAACTTGGTGGTTCCTGTGGCACACATCTGGTACTTCCGTTCTTTGCCAAACAAAATCGGTTATTTATTAGGTCTTCCTACCAAGAAATTGGATATGATCATCTACTACGAAAGATATGTGGTTATTCAAGCCGGTATCAAAGAAGATGATGGTATCTCTTACATGGATTTCTTGACAGAAGAGGAATATTTGGATATTTTGGATACTCTTCCAAAAGAAAACCAATACCTTGATGATACAGATCCTCAGAAATTCGTAGCGAAAATGGGTGCTGAGGCGCTAGAAGATTTATTGAAACGTCTAGACCTTGACCAATTATCATACGATCTTCGTCACCAAGCAGCTAACGAGACTTCTCAACAACGTAAAAACGAGGCTTTAAAACGCCTTCACGTAGTAGAAGCTTTCCGCGGTGCCAATGATCACATCGAGAACCGTCCGGAATGGATGATCGTGAAGATCGTTCCGATCATTCCACCAGAATTGCGTCCTCTTGTGCCTTTGGATGGTGGTCGTTTCGCGACTTCGGATTTGAACGACTTATACCGTCGTGTGATCATCCGTAATAACCGTTTGAAACGTTTGATCGAGATCAAAGCACCAGAAGTAATCTTACGTAACGAGAAACGTATGCTTCAGGAAGCCGTTGACTCTTTATTCGATAACTCGCGTAAAGTAAATGCGGTGAAAACGGAAGGTAACCGTGCGTTGAAGTCATTATCCGATATCCTTAAAGGTAAGCAAGGACGTTTCCGTCAGAACTTACTGGGTAAACGTGTTGACTACTCGGCCCGTTCAGTAATTGTGGTAGGTCCTCACTTGAAATTGCACGAGTGTGGTCTTCCTAAAGATATGGCAGCGGAACTTTACAAACCATTCATCATCCGTAAGATGATCGAAAGAGGAATTGTGAAGACCGTAAAATCTGCTAAGAAAATTGTTGATCGTAAAGATCCGGTAGTATGGGATATCTTGGAGAATGTTTTAAAAGGACATCCTGTATTATTAAACCGTGCTCCTACGCTTCACCGTTTGGGTATTCAGGCTTTCCAACCTACTTTGGTAGAAGGTAAAGCGATCCAATTACACCCATTAGTGTGTACAGCGTTCAACGCCGATTTCGACGGTGACCAGATGGCAGTTCACTTACCATTAGGTAATGCTGCAATTTTGGAAGCCCAAATCTTGATGTTGGCAGCACACAACATTCTTAACCCTGCAAACGGTTCTCCTGTTACAGTACCATCTCAAGACATGGTATTGGGTCTTTACTACATTACCAAAGGCCGTAAAACAGATGATAGCCGTAAGATGAAAGGGGAGGGAAGTACCTTCTATTCTGCAGAAGAAGTAATCATTGCTTTGAACGAAGGACAGTTGGATCTTCACTCATTCATCAAGGTTAAGACACAAATCAAAACCAAAGAAGGTGAATTCAAACAAGCAATCATTGAAACTACGGTAGGTCGTGTGATCTTTAACCAGATCGTTCCGGAAGAAGTAGGTTATATCAATGAATTGTTGACTAAGAAATCCTTGCGTAATGTTATCGGTGAGATCGTTAAGAACACCGGTATGGCTCGCGCAGCGAAATTCTTGGATGATATGAAAGAGCTAGGGTTCCAAACAGCATTTAAAGGAGGATTGTCCTTCAACTTGCAAGATTTGAACATCCCGGCTGCAAAAGCTGATTTGATCGCTCAAGCTACCAACGAGGTAGAAGAAGTAATGAACAACTATAACATGGGTTTCATTACCAACAACGAGCGTTACAACCAAATCATCGATATCTGGACACGTATCAATAACCGATTGACTGCACACGTAATGGATATCCTTTCGAACGATAACCAAGGTTTCAATTCTGTTTACATGATGTTGGATTCTGGAGCTCGTGGTTCTAAGGAGCAGATTCGTCAGTTATGTGGTATGCGTGGTTTGATGGCGAAACCTCAGAAGTCTGGTACTTCAGGTGGTGAGATTATCGAAAACCCGATTTTATCGAACTTTAAAGAAGGATTATCCGTATTAGAGTACTTTATCTCTACCCACGGTGCGCGTAAAGGTCTTGCGGATACGGCGTTGAAAACGGCGGATGCGGGTTACTTAACTCGTCGTTTACATGACGTAGCTCAAGATATGATTGTGGTTGAACAAGATTGTAACGGTTTACGTGGTATCTATACAACAGCATTGAAAGACAACGATGATATCGTTGAACCACTTTACGACCGTATCTTAGGACGTACGCCATTGAATGATGTGGTACATCCTGAAACGGATGAAGTGATCGTAGCAGCAAACGAAGATATCACGGAAGAGATTGCGGAAGCAATTGAAAACGCAGGTATCGAAGGTGTGGAGATTCGTTCGGTATTGACCTGTGAGTCTAAACGCGGAGTTTGTGCTTGTTGTTACGGACGTAACTTAGCATCTGGTAAGCGTGTTCAATTGGGTGAGGCTGTCGGTGTAATCGCAGCACAATCCATTGGTGAGCCAGGTACGCAGTTAACACTTCGTACGTTCCACGTCGGTGGTACGGCATCCAACATTGCGGCAGAGTCTTCGATCATCGCGAAATACGATGGTAAAATCGAATTCGAAAACGTTCGTACAGTGGAGAAAGAAGGCGAAGATGGTCCATACCAAGTCGTATTAGGTCGTTCTGGTGAGATCAAGGTGGTAAACGACGAGAAGAAAGTTCTTTACCAACAGATCATCCCTTACGGTTCGAACTTATTCGTTAAAGAAGGAGAGAAAGTAGAAAAAGGAACTAAGTTAGTAGACTGGGATCCATATAATGCGGTAATTATCTCTGAATTTGCGGGTAAAGTAGAATTTGATGCGATCATCGAAGGTATTACTTTCCGTGAAGAGTCTGATGAGCAGACTGGCCACAAAGAGAAGGTGATCATCGAAACGCGTGATAAAACGAAAAACCCTACCATTAAGGTATTGGATAATAAAGGTGAAATCATCCGTTCATATAACATTCCAGTAGGAGCTCACGTTTCTGTATCTGATGGTCAGAAAGTGAAAGAAGGTGCGGTATTGGTTAAGATCCCTCGTTCTACAGGTAAGACCCGAGATATTACGGGTGGTCTTCCTCGTGTAACGGAGTTGTTCGAGGCTCGTAATCCTTCAAACCCTGCGGTTGTAACTGAAATCGATGGTGTGGTATCATTAGGTGGTGTTAAACGTGGTAACCGTGAGATCTCTATCGAGTCTCGTGATGGCCAAGTGAAGAAGTACTTAGTACCTCTTTCGAAACACATCTTGGTACAGGATAATGACTTTATCAAAGCTGGTATGCCATTGTCAGACGGTCAGATCTCTCCTTCAGATATCTTATCGATCAAAGGCCCTTCAGCAGTACAAGAATATATCGTAAATGGTATCCAAGAGGTTTACCGCCTTCAAGGGGTAAAAATCAACGATAAACACTTTGAAACCATCGTTCACCAAATGATGCAGAAAGTGAATATCGAGGATCCAGGAGATACACGTTTCTTAGAAAAAGAAGCGGTGAACAAATGGGATTTCATGGAAGAGAACGATTCATTATACGACAAGAAAGTTGTTGTTGATGCGGGAGATTCCAAAACATTACGTCCAGGACAAATCGTGGCTATGCGTAAGCTTCGGGAGGAAAACTCCAGCTTGAAACGCC
This sequence comes from Sphingobacterium sp. UBA1575, assembly GCA_002322865.1. Classification (GTDB taxonomy): domain Bacteria; phylum Bacteroidota; class Bacteroidia; order Sphingobacteriales; family Sphingobacteriaceae; genus Sphingobacterium. The sequence continues at coordinate 71,094 of DCOH01000021.1, forward strand.
AAGACATGAAATTGGTAGAGGTTCGTGATGCTATCCCAGCGACTTCAAGTCCATTGTTGCAAGGTATTACCCGTGCTTCATTAGGTACGAAATCGTTCATCTCTGCAGCTTCCTTCCAGGAAACTACAAAAGTATTGAACGAAGCAGCAATTGCTGGTAAACGTGATAACCTATTAGGATTGAAAGAAAACGTAATTGTTGGACACTTAATCCCTTCAGGTACAGGTTTACGTCAGTACAGCAACATCATTGTTGGTTCTCGTGAAGAATACGATCAATTATTAGCTTCTAAGGAAGAAGATTAATCGTTGATAGGTAGCAAGGAGGGTCTTTCGACCCACTAGGCTAAACATACTCAAATGGTCTGGATCCCAAAAGGATCCAGACCATTTTGTTTTTATAAAAAATAGAAATTTGGATAAAATTCCAACTAATTGTTACATAATTTGTTTATTTGCTTTAAGCTATGTTTGAAATGGACCTGAATACAATCATCAATCAATTTGTGTGGGAATGGAACGATTTACTGAAGGCTTGCCTTTCTCTTGTTGCCGGCTTCGTGCTGGGTTTTGAGCGGGAATGGAAGGATAAATCTGCTGGATTTAAGACGATTTCTATCATCTGTTTGGGAAGTACGCTATTTTCCCTGTTATCCTATAAGTTGGGAGCAGGAGAGTCGGAAGATGCTACCCGAATAGCTTCTTACGTCGTTTCAGGGATCGGTTTCCTGGGTGCAGGTGTAATCTTCAAGGATGGGGTTAATGTGAATGGATTGACCACAGCAAGTATCATCTGGATGTCGGCAGCCATTGGAATGGCTATTGGCTTTGGGGTATTCCTAACAGCAGCTATTTTCTTATTTGCCTGTTTTGCAATCATTATTTCCGGTAAACTTATCAATAAGCATATTATTAAGAGTGTGGGCAGACAAGTCACCGTAACATTGAATAGGGAAGATCTGGAAACCAAAGATGAGTTGATCAAAGAGTTAAAGCCCTTAACCAAACAGTTGAAGGTAAAAAAGATAACCCTAACGGAGGATGAATTGACCGTTGTTTTGGATGTGCTTATCAACAAGGAAAATATTCGGAGATTCGAAAAGGTGCTTTTTTCCCATCGGAAACTGATCGAAGTGAGTATTTAAAAATACTTGGAAGCGAAATCCCTTAGTTAAATTTGGCCCAGGAAAGTAACTTGTTGCAATTCGTGGTTATCGCTTCGTAATCAAACCCATTTTCATTCTTAACAAATAATTTTGAGCCCAATCCAACTGCCGATACGCCGGCTTCAAACCATTGCTCAATATTTTGCACTTTAACTTCTACACCACCGGTAGGCATAAATTTAACGTTCGGAAATAAAGGTTTGATACTTTTTAGGAAGCCTGTACCTAATGTTTCTCCGGGAAATAATTTGATGAATCCACATCCAGCATGCATGGCCGCTGCGATCTCAGAGGGTGTCATGCAACCAGGAATCCATAAAATCTCCCTTTCTTGGGCCAGTTTAGCTAGCTCTTCCGTGAAGATAGGACTCACGAGAAATTCTGTTCCCAATTTGAGGAACTCTTCTGCGGCTTTGGTATCCAGAATGGTTCCGATGCCTAATTTTAAGTCAGGGAAATGTTCCGCTTTATATGCCATTATAGCCTTGAAATTTTCCACCGCTGCAGCTCCGCGGTTTACAAATTCAAAAACCCGAATTCCACCTTCATAGCAGGCTTTTAATACATTTATACAGATTTCTACATCATCATGGTAAAAAACCGGGATGACCGGATAAGCTGCTATGGTATCTAAGATTTGATTTTTCATCCTATTAAAATTTACCGTTTCCAAAATCACCTTCCACAAATAATTTCTGATATCCAGCGCCAGTAGCTGTATCTACAACTTTCTGGGCATTCCATTGATGGGAAAGCGCATGTATCAATCCCGCCATAAACGCATCCCCGCTTCCGATTCGGTCTATCACCTCTTCGGTCTCATAGACTTCGGAAATCACATCCTCTGTTTCGGTATGCAAGGTTCCATAAAAGAGGTTATGCGTGGGACGATCCATAAACCTGAACGTGTTTGCAATGTACTTGACCTTTGGAAACAAGCTCCGGATCTCCTGAGCATTCTGCTTCGCAAATTCGAAATAGGTTTCCTTACTGCTGTTTCTGTTCAGCTGTTCATCGATTCCAGTTCCTAGCATTTTATTAGATGCCCAAATATTGCCCATAATGACATCACAATACTTGACCAAAGCTGGCATGACTTCGATTGGCGCTTTACCATATTGCCAAAGCTTGCTCCGGTAATTGAGATCCACCGAAATCTGAATCCCTTTTTCGGATGCTTTCCTTAGGAGAATCTCCATCAGGTCTGCCATATCCTGATTCAAGGCAGGCGTCAATGCCGACCAATGCAACCAAGAAACATCCTCCAATAAACTGTCGAAAGGGAAATCTTCCTTGCTCAATTGGCTAAAACTGGAATATTTACGGTCGTAAATCACCTCCCCAGAACTCAGCCCATTTGCTGAAAGTAAGATATAGCTTCCCAATCGATCCCCAGACCAAATAATCTTCTGGGTGCCAACAGCTAACCCATTCAATTTCTGAACGATTTCATGGCTCAAGCTGTTTTGTGGAAAAGCACTAACATATTCCACTTGATGCCCCATTTGGGCAAGGGAAACTGCTACATTAGCCTCCGCACCACCTGGATAAATACGTAATAAATTATTAGGGCTGTCAAAAAAATGACTTCCAAGACTTTGTTGACGGATCAGGATTTCTCCAAAGGTTAGTATTGTATTCATTGGTTGAATTGATTGGCAAGTTAATTCTTTTTCTTGAGGATTTTCACTATAATTGGACTAAAATCTAACCAAAAACTATGGGAATCCTAGAGAAGTTCTCTTTAAGAAACAAGAAAATTATTATTACAGGCGGTACAGGCATTTTAGGGAAGGCCTTTGTACATGCATTAGCAGAAGCTGGCGCATCAATTTGTATCCTCGGTAGAAGCCAAGAAAAAATTGATGAACGAATTAAAGAGGCACAGGCGCTAGGCGCAGAAGCCATTGGAATTATTGCTGATGTGATGGATGAGCAGGCTGTTCAAGCAGCGAAATCAGAAATCCTAGCACAATGGGGGAATATTGATGGCTTGATCAATGCGGTTGGGGGTAATATCCCGGGTGCAACGATCGGCGACCAACAATCTATTTTTGATAATAAAATCCAAGACACCATTAAGGCCATCGAATTGAATCTATACGGAACCATTATTCCAAGCATGGTTTTCGGTGAGATCATTGCGTCCAAGGGAAAAGGTTCCATCATCAACATCTCTTCGCTAGCCGCAAGCAGACCATTAACCAGGGTGCTGGGCTATACCGTAGCGAAGCATGGAATAGATGGATTTACCAAATGGATGGCTACGGAACTGGCCCTTCGTTATGGCGATCAGGTGCGTGTCAATGCGATCGCTCCGGGCGTATTCCTAACAGAGCAGAACCGGAACCTATTGACCAACCCGGATGGTAGTTATACCGATCGGGCGCAGAAGTTTATTAATGGAACACCTTATAGACGATTGGGAGCTCCTTCTGAGCTGGAAGGTACCTTAGTTTACCTATTGAGCGATGCTTCGGCCTTCGTAACGGGCGAAACAATATTTGTAGATGGTGGTTTTGATGCTTGGTGTGGCGTATAAAAAAAGATGAACAAGAAATTTTTAGAACAAACCTGGAGATGGTATGGTCCCAATGACCCCGTTTCCTTGAACGATGTAAAACAAGCTGGTGCAACAGGTATTGTAACGGCACTACATCATATCCCACATGGCGATGTTTGGCCGGTGGAAGATATTTTAGCGCGTAAAAAACTGATTGAGGATGCTGGCTTGAGATGGTCGGTCGTGGAATCTGTTCCGGTGCATGAGGCGATCAAGACCAATGCGGAGGATGCCGGTATTTACCTGGAGAACTATAGACAATCCTTAAAGAACTTGGCCGATTGTGGTATTTATACCGTTTGCTATAATTTCATGCCAGTTTTGGACTGGACAAGAACGCAATTGGACCTGGAAATGAAGGATGGATCAAAAGCTTTGTATTTTGATTGGATCGATCTGGCCATTTTTGATATCCATATCCTGAAAAGGGAAGGGGCATTGGATGATTATTCTGACGAGATACAGGAACAAGCAGCAGATCGGTTGGGGGAGATGAGTAAAGAGGATTTGTTGAATCTTCAGCATAATGTGTTGATGGGGATTCCTGGGGAGGGGGATATTTCCTTGGAGTCCTTGAGTAATAGCATCGAGACCTATGCGAGTATAGGCAGGGATGGATTGAGAAAGAATCTATTGTTGTTTTTGGAGGGGATAGAGGAGGTTTGTGAGACAAACGGTATTAAGATGACCATCCATCCGGATGATCCGCCATATGGTATCCTAGGTCTTCCTAGGGTGGTGAGTAATGAAGAGGATCTGTTGTATTTGATCCATGGTCAGGAAAAGGAATTTAATGGGATTTGTTTTTGTACGGGTTCTTTGGGAGCTGGACCGGCGAATGATCTTCCGAAGATCTTTGACCAGGTGAAGCATCGAGTGAATTTTGTGCATTTGAGGAATGTGAAGAAGGATGCCTTGGGAAGTTTTTATGAGGCAGATCATTTGGATGGGGATGTGGATATGTATTTGATCATGAAGGCGCTGGTGGAAGAGAACCANNCATTGCCGTTTCGTCCGGATCATGGGCATCAGATGTTGGATGATTTGGAAAAGGTGACTAATCCGGGATATTCGGCGATTGGGAGGTTGAGAGGCCTTGCAGAATTGCGGGGATTGGAATTGGGGGTGATAAGGTCGGAAAGGTGATATTTTAATACCCGTCATTGCGAGGAACGATACCCGTCATTGCGAGGAGGTNNCTGAGCATCGTCGAAGCATCTATTCGTATGTAACCGTAGAGATCCTTCGACTGCGCTCAGGATGACAAAAAGGAAGATTGCTTCGTTCCTCGCAATGACGGGTGGATTGCTTCGTTCCTCGCAATGACGAGGCCCCCTGAGGCTCCCCTTACTTCAATTTCTCCGTCAAGAAAACAATCTCTTTGTAATTATCCTTTTCATACACAATACCCATCAATTTCGGTTTAATCAACACAATATCCGAATAAGCGGAATACGATCCTTTATAACCAGCTGGGCTTTTCGCAATCACCTTATTAAAATACCAGGTTTTTCCCTTATCCTTCGACAACCTCAAGGTCAAATTATCCCTGTGATGCTGATCCGCGGCATTGATATGCGCCAAGATAAAACCCTTACCCTTTTTCCAGGAAAGCACAGCCCCTTGATTGATCGGATCCGGAAGGTTTGGATCTGGAGCAGAAGAAACCCAGGATTCACCCCCATCATGAGAAACGGAAATAATCCGTTGCTTCGGCTGGATCTGTTGATTTCTAGAACTCATATACACCTCATTATCTCCAATCTGTGCTGCCAATGACTCATTAGATCCCTGAAAAGGCACATTATCACTCAACTGAAAAGTCTTTCCATGATCATCGGAGTAATAAGCATGTGCATTCCAATCCTTTCCAGCAGGGGCAGGGTCGCCGGCGCTATGGTTTGCCGCCACATAGATCCTTCCTTTCTTCGGTCCGGAAACAAATTGAAAAGCATGTCCAGGCGTATTCGCATAGGTGCGCCAATCTTCTGAGAAATTATAAGAAGGGTTCAATTGCGGTTGCTTCGGACGATGTGCCTGTGTAGTGATATTTACCGGTTCCGACCAGGTCTTCGCACCATCCACTGAAGTAATGTACCATACCTCACGAAGTCCCTTTCCTTTTCTCACCTCGCCCTCATGGTTGTTCCCCGTATTATAGAACAAAAATATTCTTCCTTTAGGATATTGCGGATCCGTCAGGTCCACTACTGGCGCCATATTGCCCGCCTGTAACTTATCATAATCAGCAGCGATCGCCAATTTTCCCCAAGTTTTCCCATTGTCCTGACTGATCTTGTACACAATATCCACATTCCCATAATCTCCAGCATGGTCAACCCGGCCTTCGGCAAAAGCAATCAGGTCACCATTTTTATTTTTGATCAGGGCAGGGATGCGGTAGCTGGCATAACCATCTTCTCCAGAACGGAAAACAACGGTTTCCTGTGCCTGTGCGCCTGAAATAAAGCATGCAGCAAGTAAGGATAAAAGTAATTTTTTCATATATGATGTTTTTGTTGGTTTACGGTATCGGTGTAAAGGTATACATCCATTTCACTGGATTCTGCCAATCTTTCCCTGCAAATTTACCCACAGGAACCTTGATCAGCACCTCATTCCATCCTTTTTTTAATTTTATTTTTGTTGGTATCCGGAAAGAATACCCTTCATCGATCAATGGGGCTTCCAAGCTACCTTTGCGACCAGGGAATCGCCATGTAGGAGCCGGAACAGCCGAGCCATTCACAAAAACCTGGCTCGAAAGATCATCCCAAGTCCCTTCCTTGGGTGTATCGCTCGCATAAGATCGGGAAAGGTTTCCAAATCCGATCCAAAAGGAACGAACTTCCTCTTGGTCACTCCATATTTTGGTCCTGGCATACCAAGTACTGTTCGGTTTTGGATCATCAAGCGCACCTTTGACCACATCCGCCCACCAGTGTCTTAAGATCACCGTGGCACCTACCTGTGTTTTGGCCACTTTCAAATGATCCGCAAAAGGAGCCTGCTCGATGTCAAAACGCTTCTGAAGATCACCTCCATTATCAAAAGGACCAATCAGTTCCCATTTTAGCATCGTTTGCTGCACATAGGGAAAGGGCATCCCCTCAAAAAATCGATCCTTATGCTGCAATAATCTCGCCTCATAATCCGAAAATGCCTCGAAAGATGCCGTTCCTTCCTGCGGTAAATTAGCCTTCCATTCCGCTTCTCCATTGCCCCGCCAAGCCCTTTCTGCAAAGGTTAGCAATCCCGGGTAGATGGCACTCTGTAGGAACATATCTTCCGGATGGGCTACCGCCCGATCAGGCCAGGAACATAATATAGCACCTTTCAACTGTTCACTTTCCTGCTTTTGCTCGGCAAACTGCCGGAAGAAAAGGGTGGTTACAGTTTCCAAGGGATCCATATGGTTGATGTAGAGGTGTTTGGAATCGATGAATTCAAATTGGCTACCTTGATCGATGGCTTTAGGTCCACCCATCCACAACTGCCGAACAGTACTTGCCTGCAGGTTACTTCCAGGATCCCAACCATAGGTTTTAAATCCCAGTTCTTCCACAAAACGCGTGATTTCAGGCATGAAATTCTTATTGCTGATTTTGACCTCATCGCCCCCAATATGCAGATGCGTCAAGGAAGGATAGGTTTCCTTAAACTCCTTTAATAGGGATTTGATATAATACATCCCCGAATCCGACTGCATGTTATGTCCAAAATATCGTTCGAAGGCAGCACTATGCCCGGGCATATCGATTTCAGGTAAAAAAAGAATATGCCTTTTTTTGCAATAATCGATCAGTTCCTTAAATTCCTTTTCGGTATAATACTTTCCAGGCCAACGGGTCATATTTTTGCTGGCCGTTAAGCCAGGATATTTTGTGCTTTCCAATCGCCAGGCGATGTCCTCCGTAAAATGAAAATGCAGCACATTTAATTTATACTTCGCCATCACATCGATCTGCTCCTTGAGCATGGCCAAGGGCTGATAATTACGGCCTACATCCAGTAAAAATCCCCGAAAGGAGAAAGCGGGAATATCCCTTATTTTAACATAAGGAAGCTTTTTATTCTCCAATAACAATTGCTCCAATGTTTTTAGGGCATAGAATAAGCCAGTCTCATGCTCAGCTCCAATCGTAATCCCCTTCGCATTAATCTCTAAATTATAGCCTTCGTTTCCTAATCCGGTCTTGGCCAATAATTGTAAGGTAAAAAGAGGCTTTCTTCTCCCTTCTTCAAAATCCTTTACATTATTCTTTTCAAAAAACTGTTTAACAAGGCCCACCTCATTCTTGAAAAAAAGATAATTAGGGATGTAAATCCCTTTATCCAAATCCAGTGTACCTTTCTTCCAGTTCAGTTCCTGAGGAAGGGGGATGAGCGCCTGCTGGGCAAACAAATTCGAAGGAAAACGCAGCAACAGGATCAATAAAAGAAAATAAGTAAATTTTAATTTCATCATTCCCACGATTAAGAATTTAAGGATTTATCGGCTAAGAATTGCTGAATGATCTGAAAACAATACCATTCTTGCCTTGGAAGATGGAATGGCCCTTTGAACAGATTCCCTTTGGCAGTCTGGGCGATCCGGCCATCCCGATGCAGGTAGCCAAACCATTCGCCATTTGCCTTATCATAAAAATGAGCATAGGCATAGTCATGGATCTGTTTATGCATCTCCGCATATTTCTCGTCTTTGGTCATCAGAAAGGCCAGAAGGCAAGCGATGATCGCCTCGTTCTGCGGCCACCAGAATTTCATGTCCTGCCAATATTCCTGCACTGGTTTATCATAAACATCCCGGAAATACAATATTCCGCCATGCTCTTTGTCCCAGCCTCTTTCCCACATATAATCCAACATCCTACAGCCTAAATCGATCAGCGCTGGATCGTTATTTCTATATCGGGCCTCATGCAGGATAAACCAGGCGCCTTCAATCGCATGTCCCGGATTCAAGGTCCGACCATCGATGTGGTCAATGATACTTCCATCCGGCGCCACCTGTTCCATCACACAACGGATATCATCCTTCACAAAATTGTTTTCGATTTCCTTTATCCAGTTCGCAATTGCCTTATCACAACGGGGATCTCCGATGGTCTCCCGCAATTGTTGGGCGGTGTTGATCATGATCATCGGAATGCCAATACCCTTGGACGGCCTGGTCGCCTCAAACTTCGGATCCATTTTAAGGCTACCATCTGCATATTGCATACAAGTGCCAAAGATTTTCCGCGCCAATTCCGCAGCCTCTTCATCGCCCGATGCCTTCGCGTAAGCTGCAAAAGCAATCACCGCAAAGGTCTCCGAGAAAAAATAGCGACGCATCCGGATCGGATTGCCTGCTCTATCCACGTGGAAATACATTTTTCCTTCCGCGTTGAAACATTTTTCCTTCAGGAAGGCGTATCCCAGTTGGGCTCCTTTCAACCACTCTTCCTTCTGCTCTATGGTGTTGTATAGGGTCGCCAATAACCAGCATGCCCTACCTTGTATCCATACCGCCTTATCCGTGTCGATCAAACTGCCATCCGCATCACGCATCAGCAGGTATCCCCCGAATTCCTCGTCAAATGACCTTGGAAACCAAAAAGGGACCGTGTCGTTCAACAATTGGTTCTTATAAAAATCGGCAAGTCCGGCAAGTTTCTCGTTCGTATACATGGTATTATTTTATAGCTAATGAAAAGGTTGATACGGGAGTACCAATCTCATTCTGCAGATTTGCCCTGGTAAACGGCTCATAGGCATAAAGTATTCGGGTCGGTTTCTCCGCGGTGGTTATGATAATATTGTTTTTATCGATTTGAACGGCTTCAGGTTCCACTATTTTTCCATAGACATCCATGATCTGAAAGCCTTTTAAGGGTTGATTTCCTTTCGTGGAAAGGCTTTTGCAGTTATTGAATTTAAGCACATACTTGTTGCTTCCTTTTAGCTCATAACCTACGGCATAAGGTGCATCAGCATGTATTGGTTTCTTGAATTCATGTTGCTGGACCAGAGCCGATAGCCTCAAACCTACCGGAACCTTATCCCTTGGATGTACATCCGTAGAGTCGCCAAGGTCCGATGAAACAGCCATATATACCTTGGGCAGCTTTTGGCTTAACAGGAGTTGACTCTCCCGGAATTTTGGCCAGGATGGGCGGTTCAAGCTGGATAGTTGAACCATATAAAAGGGAACATGCTGCTGCAGTTCCTCCCGCCAGGATTGAACCAATGTCCCGAAAAGATGTTCGTGTAATTCCAGGTTATGCGCATTACTTTCTCCTTGGTACCATAGAATAGCCTTAAACTGTACATCCTTCCATAAAGCCATGCCCGCTTCATAATTGTAAGTAGGTTCATAAGGATGTCTTTGGTTCTTGAGTGAGGAGTTCTTTAGGTTCACGGAGGCTCTTTCCCGACAGAAATCCTGTATGAAATCAGCATTTCTCCACGAATGTATATAAGAAGCTAAGAGATCATCATCTTCCAAGGCTTTCCTTGGGATCCAGGATTCGGTATTCGATCCACCCACAGCCAATTCAATGATACCTATAGGTACCCCAGCATTCAATTGAATATCCTGGGCAAAGGAAAGGTCAACGGCCGAGAAATCAGCAACAGCCTCCTTGGAAGGCTTTTCCCATGTTCCATTAAAGTAAGCTAAGTCGTTTACTTTTTGCAGGACTTCCGCTGTCCAAGCTTGGTTATTGGTCTCTGCAATCGCTTTGTGCTTGAACAACCTGATGTTAGGGTTGTTGCTGGTCTTTTCGATCCATTCTTTCGAATGCAGGGCATGTTTTAAAGGAAAGGCCATGTTGGATTGGCCAGAAGCTAAATAAACATCCCCGAACAATACATCTTCTAAAGTTAGGTTTTCCCCCTGTGCTTGAATGATGATATCGGATGGACCGGAGGCCGGAGTGGGCGGAAGATCTACTTTCCAATTTCCCAAATGATCTGCTTTTGTTTGGTAGGTTCTACCTTTTAGTAGCACACTGATTTCCGAGAATGCATTCGATTTTCCTTTTAACACATTCTTCCTATCCCTTTGCAACACCATATGGGAACCAAAAGGATGCTCTACCGCAAGTTTTTGTTCCTTAGGAACCAAATATCCATGCACGTGATTGGCAATCATGGCAGCCCCTGCTTCCGATGGATGGAGAAAATCATTGAACAGATCGATCCGACTGGCTAGTATTTGATGATTATCGATTAATGGTATTTCATGCTGCTTGGCAATTGCTACGATCTCTTTCTGGATCTGATCATACCAATCCCTGGTCCCCGATAAAAATCGCGGATGACCACTGAAAATCGGCGTCATCTTGCAGATGTATAATTCCACGGCGGGATTGTTCTGCCAGAAAAGCGACAGTAGTTGATGATAATCTTTCCTGAAATCCAGCTGATAATTAGGCCAATTCCGCGGATCGGTATCATTCAATCCAAGCGCGATAACCACGATATCAGGCTGGAACTCCAGCGCTGCTTTTAATTCTTCAGCTTTTAAATAGGGGTTATGACCATGCTGGAGCAAGGTAGCCCCATTTCTCCCAAAATTCTCAACGATATAATCTTCACCCAATAAAGCTTGCAGCTGTTCCGGATAGGATTTACCCTTGGCCAATCCATAGCCTTTGGTAACCGAATCACCGATACAGGCCACCTTCTTTTTTTGTTGGGCAAGAAGGAGCTGAATGGAAAAGAGGAATATAAGAATGGAACTAAGATACGGCTTCATGTGACTTTGGTCTTAAAACGGCTAATTGAATGATCAGCACCAAGAGCACGATGCCTGCCAAAAGGGCAAAATCACTTCCCAAACGGCCTTCATCGGCAGATGCACCTAAGATTTTCGTAATGTATGCACCCGCGAAAACACCGACCATATTCATGATGCCATAAGCGGTTGCTCGGTATTTGGAAGATACAAACTGGCAAAGGATCGGCATATTATTGGCGTCGAACATGCCAAATCCAAACCCGAACATCAAACCTGCTGCGACGATTGCATAGACATTGTCGCCAAATCCCATCAGGATCACGGCTGGTATGGTCAAGGCCAAGCCAATGGCACTGGTATAGATCCGTCCTTTAATGTTTTTCTGTATCCAGCGGTCGGATAATATTCCACCCAGGATGACCCCAAAGAAAGAGGATAGCGCAATGGTAATGGTGGCCAATGGACCCGCTTGCTCCATCGGAATATGCAGGTTTTCAGAGAAAAGCGTTGGCAGCCAATTCTTGGTTGCCCATCCCGGCAAACTGGGGATGGCAAAATATAATAGGATCACCCAAAACGCAATATTGGAAAATAGCACCGATAAACCTTTCAGCACAGGTACTTTTTCCTTCACCAGTGTGTTGGTTTCGCTGCGGTGTGGCGCCTCTTGGAGAAAGAAGATCAATATAAACGAATATATAATCCCGATCAGTCCGAAGAGGATAAAGGTATAATGCCAGGAATAGGAGGCGGCTACGGTGGCACCAAATCCACCTAAAGCTTGCCCAAAGTAAAATCCGGTCATGTGTATTCCGATGGCCAAGGATCTGGTCTTGTCCGAATGGTAATCGGCAATTAAGGATAAACCCGCAGGGATGTATAGGGCTTCACTCACGCCCATAATAGCCCGTAGGGCATACAATTGTTCGTAGGTATCTGCATAACCCATGGCCATGGTTACGGCCGACCATACGAATAAACTCCCCACGATCAACCATTTTCGGTTCCATTTGTCGGCAACAATACCCGCTACGGGGCTCATAAATCCATAGATCCATAAAAAGATAGCCATGAGGTTGCCAAATACAGCGGCACTCTCTAATTCGGAAATATCCAGGGCCATCGCAGGGCGCATGGTTGATAGAATTTGCCTATCCATGTAGTTCAGAAGAGCCACAAACCATAATAATCCGACAATCACCCAAGGATATTTTCTGCTATTTTTCATGGTAGTAAAAAATTAGTTCAATTGCCCCAATAAGATCTGATCTGTTCTTACGCCGGCTTTGATTTCCCCCGTGGGGATAATCAATAAATCTTTATGTAATAGGGCAGTAGTCGTTACTGTTCCTGCTGATGGTAATGTTGCTAATGTTTTCCAGGTCAAACCACGTAGGTTTAACGCCAGAGCCTGGCGTTCAAAACCAGGATGGTTCGCCAAGATATTGTTTTTGGCGGTAATAAGGCTGTCCTTTTTAGAAGGATCGCTATTTAAGTTGATGTTGGCGATGGCCTGCTCTACCTGATGGAAAGTACGGGCATCATCTCCAGAAAACAGCAGGAGATGGTTTTTATAAAAAACACCGGTTCCTGCAGCCATTGGCTTTGCTAATCTACTGATTACTTTTATTTCCTTGCTGTCCATATTCAGCTCAAGCACCTGATCGTAGATATCGCTCTTGGCATTGGCATTTTTCTTTCTACCCCCAACGATATAAAGTTTTTCTTTTCCGTCGGTCAACACTACAGCATTGGAAATCGGGTAGGGCAGGGTCAAGAATTCCTGCCAGCCCTTACTATCTTGACCGATCTGATAGCTATATATCTTATCGGAAACCAATTCGGCATTTTCACCACCAACAAGATAAAGTTTGTCCGAAAGATGCACGAGCCCAGCGTTGGTCAACGCTTGAGGCAACTCGGCTAATACTTCTATTTTCAACTCCTTATTTTCCGAGATCGAATAGGCTAGGAAGTTCTTGATTGCTCCAGTAGAGTCCTCTCCACCGGCACTATAAAGCTTATCATCGATAACCACATTGGCTGCGTAGGCAATTTCCCTATCCAACGCAATTTCTTCTTTGAACAGCAATTCCTTTCCTACAATATCATAGAGGTACATGGAGTTGTGATAATTCTTTTTACCACCCTCCCAAGGCATTCCGTTGGGAAAATTTGCGCCGCCAGCAATAAGTAACTTATCCTGTAGGATGCCGGTAACAGGACCTGCAAGACCCAAGTGGGCCTTTTCTTCCTGCATAGGCAGTTTTGCCGAAGGTAGCCATTGTAAATCTAAGGATGTGTTTTTCGGTTCACATCCCGTTAAAAGTATGGTCATGATCATAAACCCGATGTTGCGCATCAACGAATTGATTTAAACTGTTCAAAACCGAGGTCAGCCACATCTGCTTGGAATAAGGCAAACTGCTCCTCCGTCATATTGGCAATAGGTAAGCGGAATGTTCCACAATCCAAACCTATTAATTTCATATAGGCCTTTCCGGTTGCAATACCTCCATATTTGCCCAATAACCGGATCATATCGATCGATTTTTGCTGAAGGGCATTGGCGTTCTCAAATTGAGAGTTTTCATAGGCATCCATTAGTTCTAAGTAAAGTGGGGCGGCGTAATTATATGTGCTGCCCACGGCACCTTTAGATCCAAGGATAAGGGAAGATAACATGTTCTCATCTCTGCCCCATAGCATATCATATTTTCTATCCTTAAAATTTAAACAGGAAAGGAAATCCATGAAATCTTCATGGGTATATTTTATCCCTTTGAAGGTTGGAATCTGTTCATCGATCTCTTGCAAGAGGTCGATCATGTTGAAGTTTCCACCCGTTAGAACCGGGATGTGGTAATAATAAAATGCAGTCTTTGGTGCAGCAGAAGCAATTTCCTGGCAACATTTGGCCAATTGTTTTACGTTGGCCGGTTTGAAATAATAAGGTGAGGTAAAGGAAATGGCATCTGCACCTTCTTGTTCCGCTATTCTTGCCAATTCTTGGCATTCTTTCACGTTAGTTCCTCCAAGAAACATCATCAACGCAAAATCATCATCGCCTTTGGTCAGCGCAGTCCATGCTTTTAAGGTGGCTACCTTTTCCTGGAAGGTTAGGGAAACTCCTTCACCGGTTGAACCACAGATGAAAGCTCCTGTTATCTTATTCTTTTTTAAAGTATCATAATAAGCAGGGATGAGGTTAAGGTTCAATTCGCCTTGTTCGTCGAATGGGGTAAAAGGGGCTGCGATTAATCCTTCAATTTTTTTATTAAGCATGGGTTCTGAAATTTTCTCAGGGTAAATGTTACGTTTTGTTCTAATTGATTAATATTTTATTACAAACATATTTTTGCCTAAATGGTTGCGGTCTGTAATTTTTATTCTTTATGTAAGTCTAATAATCGATAAATTTTTATAGATTAGATTATGTCATACATATAGTGCTTTCAAATGTAAGACTTAATGTTTTAGTTCCAAATTTTTTTTTGATATAATTGTAACAATTTACATTAACTATTTAATAATTTATGGAGTATCCGAGTGAAAGTATGGGTAAAATTGGAACCATAGACACCTCCAGTTTAGTGGATAAAGCGGAGGAACGCATTGTCCAATATATCCAAGAAAACAAAATGGTCATTGGTGATGTATTGCCCAAGGAATTGGATCTTGCACTTAACCTTGGCGTAAGTCGGACCGTTATTAGGGAGGCTCTTTTGCGTTTGAAGACTGTTGGACTGGTCGAGTCAAAAAAACATAAAGGTGCGGTATTGCGCAATCCGGATGTGTTGGGATCATTACGTAAAGTCTTCCATCCTTCTATTTTGGATGATGCTACCTTAAAGGATATGTTTGAACTACGTTTGGGACTGGAAGTTGGAATGGCCGATTTCATTGTGAAGAACATCACAGACGAGGATATCCAGGAACTAGAAGGTATTGCGAATCAGGTGGGATCTGGCGATACGGCGCAGACCTGGCAGGTGGAAGATGAAATCAGATTCCATAGCAAACTGTATAAGATTTCTAAAAACAGGATCCTGTTGGAACTACAGGTGATGCTGATGCCGATTTTCAATTATGTTCATGAAAGCGGTCTTTTATCAAGTGAGGTGGTGACGGGTGATTTTGTATCCCATAAGGAATTGGTGGAAGTATTGAAAACACGCGATGCAGATGCCTATCGGAATGCCATTCGGAAACATTTGAACAATCATTTCAAGCGGATATTAGGGTAAATTTTGGTTCGTATTGGGGACTTGCTGCAAGTGAGTTGTAAGTGAGGTGTAAGTGAGTTGTAAGTGACTTTTTGCACTTAAACCTTGCTTAGATCTTGCTTAGAATTTACTTACATAACGAATGAAAATCGAAGTTATTTTCCACCTCGTCATTGCGAGGAACGAAGCAATCTTCCACTTCGTCATTGCGAGGAACGAAGCAATCTTTACACAAATCGAAAGATTGCTTCGTCGTCCCTCCTCGCAATGACGAGATAGTCTCCTCGCAATGACGAGAATTAATAAAAAAAGCCAAGCATACCGCTTGGCTTAATTTATATGATATAAAATTCGGACTTTCTACTATTTAATTGGATATTCCTTGAAAATACCTTGAACTACTTCTGGTAACTTATTGATCGCTTTTTCTGGAGCTGTAATCTCGCCCGATCCACGAGCTTGCCATACCACGGAATTTGTTCTTCTATCCACCGCTTCTATGATCAAATGGGAATACCGGTATTTTTCCTTTCCAATAGGATAGGAAGGGCCCATGTAATAGCCCCAAGGACGGTACCATCCCCAGCCTCCCCAGCCTCCCATGTTGCCATAGACCAAGCGGCTTTTGTTATTGACGATGGTAATATATCGAAATAGGATATCCGGATCGTTCTTGCTGTATTGCATACCTCGGGCTGCTAGTTCCCGATTGGCTGCAGAAAGGATGTTCTCGCGCGCAATATCATTGTTGAAATAGTTTTTCGACAAAGAATCTACAGGCGGTAACCATCCATATGTTTTATATTGTGAAAAGTCTAATTGCTGCACCCTCGTCATGTTATAATTGTACGAGGCACAGGAAGCTAGGAATAATACTATTCCTGCCATGAAAAAAGTCCTAAGCGTCTTCATAATTCTCATTTTTTTAATTAGACTACATGGGATGCTAAACGTTTAATGGCTAGAAAGAAAATTTTGCGACCAATGGCATGGCCCTTCCGGGACCAAATGCTTTCGGACTAACCCTCAATATTGGCGGCGCTTGGAAACGTTTGAACTCCGCGTTGTTCAATAACTTATTGACCCGTAGAACCGTTGCTTCATCAAAGCCCAAGGCGATCACTTCGGTATAGGGCTTTTCCTTTTCGATCAATTGGTAGAGGATGCTATCCAGGATGTCGTATTCCGGAAGGGAATCCGAATCCTTTTGACCAGGGCGAAGTTCTGCGGAAGGCGGTTTCACGATGGTGTTCAATGGGATGATCTCTCGATCCCTATTGATGTATTTGGCCAATTGATAGGCCTGGGTTTTGTACACATCGCCGATTACGGATAAGGAACCCGCCATATCACCGTACAAGGTTCCATATCCCACAGCCGCCTCACTTTTATTGGAGGTGTTCAATAAGATGTTTCCGAATTTATTGGACAAGGCCATCAATAGCGTTCCACGCGTCCGGGCCTGAATGTTCTCTTCGGTGGTATCAGGGGTCCGACCTTCAAATGCTGGGGCCAATGTTGCCTCAAAGGCCGCTGCAATGTCTTTTATCGGAAGAATGAGCTTTTGACATCCGGTGTTTTCCACTAAATCCAAGGCGTCTTTTAAGGAGTGGTCGCTGGAATAGATGGAAGGCATCAGGACCGACAGTACGTTTTCTGCGCCCAAGGCTTCGCAGGCCAGAGCGGCAACCAAGGCGGAATCTAATCCTCCGGAAAGCCCTAATACGGCCTTCTGAAAACCTGATTTCTGGAAATAATCCCTTAAACCCAGTATGATGGCATCATGGATCAAGGCGATTTCTTGATGTTCCATGGATTGATGCGCCTGCTCACTGTGCAGATCATTGCCTTTTAATTCCACAAATTGCAGGTCTTCTTCAAAGCTTTTCAACTCGCTTACCAGTTCACCATTTCTGTTGAGGGCCAAAGAACGACCATCAAATATAATATCTGTATGGGCACCCACCTGATTCACATAGATCAAAGGGGCATTCCCTTTGATGACATTCCTGCTCAATACGTTTTTCCGGTTTTCGAAATGGGTATAGGAAAATGGGGATGCTGCAATATTGATGATTAGGTCTGGATGTTCCTTAGCAAGGTCCTGCATCAGGTCGCCAACATAGGAATTTGGTCCATCATCATCCCACAGGTCCTCACAGACGGTTAATGCAATGGTGAGATCCTTGAACTTGATGCAATTACTGGACGGATTAGGCTCGAAATAACGGTATTCATCAAATACGTCGTAATCTGGCAATAGGCTTTTCTTGACCACTTGCTTCACCTCGCCATCTGCCAATAAAAGAGCAGCATTGAACAAAGGTTTTCCTTCGGCATCCTTGTTGGGAACTGGTGCTCCGATGATACAGGCAATGCCCTCACAATATTTTGCGATTTCATCCACACTGGCGTAGCAAGCCTTTAGGAAGGCGGTATTCCTTAACAGGTCCTTGGCAGGATATCCCCCGATAGCCAATTCTGCAAAGACGATCAATTCTGCCCCTTGTTCCTTAGCATCCGTTATAGCCTTTATTATTTTTTTAGTGTTCTGTTCGAAATTACCGATATGATAGTTTAGTTGAGCTAATGCAATCTTCATATGTATGTGTTTAAGGTAAAATTAAACATAAATTTTAAAAAAATAAGGCGGCACCCAAGGGAATAGGTACCGCCTTATACTATATAAGTATGAATTGTTGAGCTTAAATGTTCTTGATATCGATTACTTCGACCTCGTATTCTACTGGAGAATCTTTAGGAACAATCACTTTGCCCGTATTATCTTTTCTTTCTCTATTGTCATAAACAATTGGAGAAGGAGCGATAAACTTGAATTTAGTTCCTTTTTTGATACCTTTTGGTACTAAACCATATAAAATATCAGTTCCATTGATCGTTACGTTTCTAGGAAGGAATGCTCTGATCCAAGCTTGAGTAACATTGATATTGGAGTTTGGATTCAAATAGAATTGTTGAGCAGTACCTGTAGCATCTTCAAACACTTCGCCAGTCAATAATAATTTACCTTTGTATTTTACTTGGATCTGCGGAGAGATGAAAGAGGAACCTTGAAGTACATATTCATACGATTCGTCGGTTGCTGGCGTAAGGATATCCAAATACATGCCTACTGAATCATTGTAATAACGATTGTCTGAATAATGTTCCGCTGCATAAGCTGCTAGAATTGGCTTTTGTTTATTCATTGTGGAATCGTAACGAGCTTTTTCTTTCGCATAATCAAAACCATCATCAAAGGAATCATTCTTCATACATGAAGTGATACTGATAACTCCCAATAAAGCAATGATTAATAGTCTAAAGTTTTTCATAAAATGTTATAAGTATTGTGAATATTAAAGGAGATAACGCATAAACTTAGCAATGTGCTACACCTAATATGTTAAAATTATAAAATATTTAACATTTGCTTTATACTTATATAGTTAAATTTTCTTTGGGTGACCCTGAAATCACGGTCTAAAAAGATACTGCTAGGAAATGTGGGGTTTTTGGAATCCTGCATCAATAAGCGAAACAACTGGTGGTATTGACCTGTTTTTTTTTCGGTTTGCGGATTAGTGTAAAGTACCCCATCGAAGTAAATACTGTCCAGAGACTCGGCATCCATTTCTACTGCATAATAGTGTTCATTAAGCTTTTGAATCACTTTCGGGTCTTTAAACGTTTCTCTTTGCATTTTTTTGCAATAGCTGCACCATTCCGTATGGAAAAATAAAAATACCGGTTTAGGATTCCTCTCGAGCGAATCGCTGAGCTGCTCGAAAGGAATCCAATTGATATCTTCTTTGTTCAAAGGCTGGGCCTTAATTTCCAAAGAAATCAACCCGATGAATAATATGCCAATTTGTAACAGTTTCATTAGTGGAAATGTCCTAATTTGATTCCAAATGTAAATGTCCTTGGACGGGATGGTCCATAGATATATTGGGAGTCACGGAGTGCGCCAGTATCAAAATCCTTTTGGAAAGCGTTGAAAATATTCTGCACACCACCAAAAAGCTCGATACTGAATTCTTTCTTCACGGAAAAGGTATAGCCGATCCTCGTGTTGATCTCATAAAAATCCTTCGCCTCCTTCAGTAGCATCTTTTCGGGTTCAACCAGGTGTGGAACGATCATTTTTCCGGTATAAACCGATGTGAGGTCTAAGCTCAATGCCGCTAGTGGTTTCCAGTTAGCATTTAGGTAACCATAAATATTTGGCGTGCGCACGAACCGCTTACTGCTAACATTTTCATTGGCAGTAGGGCCCTCAAATAGAAGCTGTGCTTCCTTAAATTCTGAACGTTGTATCGTTCCTCCCGCCTGAAAACTGTACCTCGAAGAAGGGGCAATGTTCAGCTCCAGGTTGGATCCATAGACACGTGCTCCAGTTCCATTTCTCATCTCTTCGATGATCAGGTTCTCCTCTTCAGAGGTCATGATGGTGGTGAAAGGATTGTTCAATTGCGTGAGGAATCCTTCTACCAAAAGACTGGTCTGGGTAGTACCGAAGTTCTTCGTGAAATTCAAGGATCCGGTATAGGCGTTGGAATATTCGGTTTCCAGGTTCTCTCCGATCAGGACGAATACCTGTTGGCCACCTACGGAGGTAACATGCATATCTTCATTGAAAGCCTGTGGCGCACGGAATCCTCGGGCAAAACCGCCACGGAATTGCAGGTAATCGGTGATGTCGTACAATAAGGTAACCCTTGGGCTGAAAGTGCCAAAGCTTTCGGAGGAGTTGCGTTGGTGCCCCGCCAGTTCATAGTTTCCATCCACATAGGTGTAATCGTACCGAGCACCCAATAGGGATTTCAGATTATCCAAGATGTTCCATTCGTACTGTATATAACTACCGAGTCCATGGGTCTTCTGATCGATCAGGCGTTGGTAACCGGGGATCATATCTTTGGTGCGGTTGCTATTGAATTCGACACCGGCAGTCAACACATCCTTTTCGAATGTATAGGTATACTGCGAGCCGGCTACCATGGCAAAATCATCCGTATCGCCATAAGAATTGGAAGCCAACAGGCTATCCTGCTTGCTCCTGCCGCCACCTAGACCGCCGTAAAAGCTTTCCCGGTTGGTGAATTGCGCCGAGGAATACAAGGAAATTTTATGTTTGTAATCTTTGGAATAATGGTCGTAAGTCAATCCTCCGATAAAGGAATTGGTGCGCAATTGTTCGGTTACATCCGTAAAATGGGGGGCGAGATCCAATCGATCGCCACCATGTCTGAATTCGTTGAGTAAACTGAGGTCCAAGGTGATCTTGTCGAAATCGGAGGGTTTGTAAAAAGCCTTGGAGCCAAAGGTGAGGTTCTTTAATTTGGTCATTTCGGAGAAACCATCGTTATTGGCATCATAGGATTCTCGGTTTCTATGCATTCCATAGAAGGTGACGCCTGTTTGCAGGTCATTATCCACGTAGGAGCTGTTGAAGTCCAAGCTATGGTCCCAGGCTTTTCCCCCGATCAGGGAATTGGTGGTTTTCAGCTGCCAATCGTTTTCTACCGGGTCTTTGGTGATGATATTGATGGTTCCGGCAATGGCATTCGCGCCAAATAGGGCAGAACCTCCTGAACGGACCACCTCGATGCGGTCGATCATGCTGGTAGGGATCTGATCCAGGCCATAGACACTGTTCAGAGCACTGAAAACAGCCCGGCTATTGATCAGGATCTGGGAATATGCGCCTTCCATGCCGTTCAATCGAACTTGGGTAAATCCACAGTTCTGGCAATTGTTCTCCACGCGAACCCCGGGTTGGTAGTTCAGCGTTTCGGACATAGCCACCGACTGGGTGGCATTGAATAATTTGGGGCTGAGTACATTGACGATCACCGGTGCTTTCTTGCGTTCCATGCCGTATCGGGAGGCACTTACCACCACCTCACTCAGGTTGAGGTTGTCCTCCTGCAGGATGATGTTCAAGGGTTTGCTCCTGTCGACTGTTGTCAGTTGTTTTTTGAAGGATTGGTAACCGATGGCGCGGATACTGATGCTTTTTATGGGTGTTTTACCTTCTTCCAGGATGAACTGTCCTAAGCTATCGGTGGATGTTCCTTGGTTGGATCCATCTACCTGTACGGTAGCATTGGCAATAGGTTCATCTTTGGGATTATAGATGGTTCCGCGAATTTGGGCATATAAATGGGTTTGGCCCATATAACATAGGGCTATTATCAGGCTTAACCTGAAAAAAATAGATTTCATAGTAAAATTTAGCAATGATCAATTAGGTATGGCCTGGGATTAAGCAGGCGACATACAAATACAATAAGGGCCATGAAATTTGATTTCATGGTTGGAATAAGATTATGCTAAATGGGTAGGAGGGTCTCTTCCGGTGTTGAAAGAGATGTATTGTTTGATTTCCGCAAAGGTTTTTTCTGCGAAATGGATTTCAGTAAGGACTTGTTGGATAGGAGCGGTGTAAGTTTGCGACTCCCAGTTTAGGTAACTACCCTGGAAAACGATGTCCAGGTATTTGATTTCATCATCGGAGTGGTGTTGGTGATGTTTTTTTTCGCCAAGATCGTAAGGGTGGATGTGGGTGACGATCTCTCCGGTGGAGGTGACCTCTTTGTGCATAAAGACAATCCCGCTGATGATGATGCCGCAGATCCAGAAAAGTAGGAAATGGGCGATAATTAGGCGGTATGGATGTATTTTATGCATGCAGATGTGAAATCTGGGATAAATTTAGGAATTTTTTACGTCATTGGGAAGTTCTTACGTCATTGCGAGGAACGAAGCAATCTTTTTTTTAGTAGAAAGATTGCTTCGTCGTGCCTCCTCGCAATGACGCCCCCTTTACACCAACCTATTATTCTCATCCGGGAAAATCACAGTTGGTTTAAAAGTTTTGGCTTCTTCGCGATCAATAGTCGCATAAGAAATCACGATTACAATATCACCAACCTGCACCAAACGAGCGGCAGCGCCATTCAAACAAAGAATTCCGGATCCACGTTCGCCAGGAATGACATAGGTTTCCAATCTGGCGCCGTTATTATTATTTACAACTTGTACTTTTTCTCCAACGATCAAGTCTGCCGCATCAATCAAATCTTCATCAATGGTGATGCTTCCAACATAATTCAACTCCGCTTGTGTAACACGAGCGCGGTGAATTTTCGATTTCATTACTTCAATAAACATAATGCAAAGTTAGGGTTTTCCCGTGTAATAGCTTTGTAAATTAATCAAGTGCTAATCAACAAATATTCTACGCTAATATAATATTATCAATCAAACGCACATTTTCCACCCAGGCCGTAATCAAGGCAACATACTCTTTTCCGGCTTCAATTTCCGATACCGGTTCCAAGCTACTGGATTCACAGATCGCCAAATACTCCAACGTAACGGCCGGATTCTCCGCAATCATCGCTTTGCTCTCCTCCAATAATTCTGCTACTGATCGCTTCTTGATATTCGCTTTAATAAATCGCAATACCTTGGACAAAGTGAGTGCATCTGCTTTCCCTTGTTCCGACAATCTTGCATTTCTAGAGCTCAACGCCAATCCTTCTTCACTACGCACCGTAGGGCAGATCAACAAATGGATAGGCAGCTTCTTGATATCGATCATCCGCTGGATCACCATCACCTGTTGGAAGTCCTTTTGTCCGAAACAAGCCTGGTCGGGTTCTACCAAAGAAAACAACTTGTAGACAATTTGTGTAACACCTTGGAAATGACCAGGTCGATGCTCCCCTTCCCAGATCTTATCCAGGTTGCCAAGATCAATATGCCACTCCGGATCGTTCGCAGGATACATTTCCTCCACCGAAGGAAGGAAAAGAATATCACAGTCTACCGACTCCAATAAAGCGATGTCTTTTTCAATAGGGCGAGGGTAATTTTCCAGGTCCTTAGGGTCATTAAACTGCGTTGGATTCACAAAAATGCTACAAACGATGATATCTGTCCTTGGTTTTGCATACTCGATGAGGGATAAATGACCTTCATGCAGAGCGCCCATGGTGGGTACCAATGTAATTGTTTTTTCTTCTTGGCGGATGTCTTGCAAAGCAGCTTGCAATTCCCCCTTTGTACGAAATATTTTCACGGCGGAAATTTAAAATTAGGTGCAAAAATGAGGAATAATCTTTAAATTATAAAACGATGATTTTTAATCAATTGTAAAATTGATAAATTATGTGTATCTTTGTAGACCGATTTTACTATTCAATAAATAAAAAAACAGTTGGAGATGGCAAAAACGAAAATCTTGTTTATTACCCATGAAATGTCGCCTTTCCTTGAATTAAGTAAAATTTCTGAAATAACACGCCAGTTACCACATGCAATGCAGGAAAAAGGATTCGAAATTCGGATTCTAATGCCTCGTTTTGGTAACATTAATGAGCGCAGAAATCGTCTTCATGAAGTGATAAGGTTGTCGGGAATGAACATTGTGGTGGACAATAATGATAATCCGCTAATTATTAAGGTAGCATCCTTGCCAGCAGCAAGAATGCAGGTTTACTTCTTAGATAATGAGGAGTACTTTCAGCGGAAGAAGGTTTTTCGTGATGAGCAAGGGAAATTCTTTGATGACAATAACGAACGTTCCTTGTTCTTCTGTAAAGGAGCTTTGGAAACTGTCAAGAAATTAGGTTGGTCACCGGATGTGGTACATTGCCACGGATGGTTTACCGCGATGGTACCGGCTTACCTAAAAACTGTATACCAAAACGATCCTACATTCAAGGATGCTAAGGTTTTCTATTCCCTTTACAAGGAGGATTTTGAGAACGCAAGCCTTGGAACGAAGTATGCTGAAATGGCTAGCCAGTCGGATATCGCCGCTGATCAAGTGAAGGATTACGCATCCGGATCTTACGTGGATATCTGCAAAGGCGCGCTTTCTTTCACGGATGTCGCTATCAAATGCGATGCTGACATCAATCCTGAGATTACTGCGTACATCCAAGAACATAATATTCGTACATTCGAACCGACTTCTGATGAAGATTACGAAGCATTCGGCGAATTATATGACGAGTTTGTAAACGAAGAAGTCTCAGCTTAAGAGAGTATAAAGTATTGAGTATTTAGTATTTAGACCTATGCGGGCGATCAAAAGCAAGTATAGGTCTATTTATTAAGTACTTTTTTAATGCGATATCCTTTTGTTTAGATTAAAAATCTCTTTTTATCTTTAATGGGACATATTCAAACTATACAGAGTCTAAATACTAAATACTAACTACTAAATACTAAACCATGATACGCGTAGGTTTTGGGTTTGATGTTCACCAAATGAAAGAAGGACATCCATTTGTGGTAGGAGGAGTGACGTTGGATCATCATGCAGGGGCATTTGGGCATTCGGATGCGGATGTATTGGCTCATGCGATCTGCGACGCTATTTTAGGTGCTGCAAATCTAGAGGATATTGGCTATCATTTCCCGAATACCGATGATAAATGGAAGGGTGCGAATAGTTTGGACCTTTTGCGCCATTGTATCCAATTGATCAAGGACAAAGGGTATTCTTTGGGGAATATTGATGCGATGTTATGCTTAGAAGCACCGAAGATCAAACCGTATATTCCGGAAATGAAACAGAACATAGCCGAAGCAGCGGGCATTACGGTAGAAGATATCTCCATCAAGGCTACCACCAACGAGAAGATGGGATTTATCGGCCGTGAAGAGGGCGTGGTTGCTTATGCGGTCTGCCTTTTGGAAAAATAATTGATAACAAGGATGACGGCAATCAATGCCAATAATCCACCAAGATAAAATGGAGCGCCTGGGAGATACACCAAGGCGTTCTTTTTTGTAAAGAATGAGAAGAGGCTGGTCATCAGGATAGGGCCAATAATGGCCGTAAGACTGATCACACAGGTCAATCCACCTTGGATCTGTCCTTGCTCATTGGCTGGGGTCTGGTTCGAAATGGAACTTTGTATGGCCGGTCCGGCAATCCCTGCAAATACATAAAAGAAACTAGCTACATACAGCCAAGCGGAGGTAGGAGCTAAACCCATAGCGATCAATGATCCTGCATTCAGGAGCAAGCCAATGATGATGCTCTTGGCAATCCCTAATTTGGGGATGATGATCCGGATCAATCCTGCTTGTACGATCGTAAGCAATACCCCAATAAAACCCAAGGAATAGCCCACCATGCGTTCGTTCCATTGGAATTTTTCCATCGTAAAATAAGACCAGGTACTCTGTACGGCATGCGCCGCCACGTTGATCAGAAAGATGCAGATCACCAAAGTCTGGATCTGGGGATATTTGCCGATATGCCGGAAACTCCCGATCGGATTGGCATTGATCCATCTGAAGTTCCGTCGGTTTTCTTTTTTCAAGGATTCTGGTACCACGAAATACCCGTATACAAAATTCAGGAAGGATAGACCAGCGGCGGCAAAGAAAGGTACGCGTGGTCCATAATGTCCTAGGATACCTCCCAGAACAGGCCCAATGATAAACCCTAAGCCAAAAGCGGCGCCCAGCAAGCCGAAATTCTGGGCTTTGTTCTCTTTCGTGCTCACATCGGCAATGTACGCTGCAGCCACCGTATGACTAGCGCCGGTAATACCGGCCACAATTCGTCCAACAAATAACCAGAATATACTTGGAGCCCAGCCTATCAATAGGTAGTTCACGGCGAAACCGAATAAGGAGCAGAGCAGGACTGGTCTTCGACCAAAATGATCACTTAGGTTTCCAAGTATAGCGGCAAAGAAAAATTGCATGAAAGCATAACAGAAAGTCAACCAACCCCCATAGGAAGATGCCTGACTTAAATCGCCATGTATCAATTCTTTGATCAATGCGGGCATCACAGGAATGATGATACCCAATCCTATCGAATCTAAAACTACCGTGATGAAAATGAATAGTAAGCCAGCTTGTGATTTATTGTTGGGCATATATACTAAGGTAAAAGAAAATTATGGTATTTTTGTAGCGTTCAACAAACAATTGGCACACTTACTGATATTATGCATTTCATGGTTATCCAGTTTGAGTGGGTAATTGATTATTCATTACTATAACAAATGAAGAGAGAATCACAAAGTAGCAAACTTACCGAAGAGGATGTAAAAAGATATACACGGAATTATTGGAAATTTCTGTTGGGAATAATCGCTTTAGTAGCATTATTTTTATTAAGTGTAAGGGTCGGTTTGTTTGGAAAATTACCAACTTTCAAGGATCTTGAAAATCCAAAAAGTAACCTTGCTTCCGAAATTATTACTGATGATAACCGCGTTTTGGGAACTTATTACGTCCATAACCGGTCTAACGTTAAATACAGTGAATTATCACCTTTTTTAGTACAGGCTTTAGTATCCACCGAAGATAAACGTTTCTACGAACACTCAGGTATTGACTATTCCCGGACTTTTTCAACGGTGCTTTTAACCCTTGGCGGAAACAAGCAGGGGGGTAGTACCATAACCCAACAGTTGGCGCTGAACCTATTCGGCGAATCCAGGGCACGGAATCCTATCAAACGTATTATGCAAAAGTTGCAGGAATGGATTACTGCTGTACGCTTGGAACGTAACTATACCAAGGAAGAGATCATCATGATGTATTTCAATACGGTGGATTTCGGGGCTTACAACACCTATGGTATCAAATCGGGTGCAAGAACCTATTTCAATACGACTCCAGATAAATTAACGGCAGATCAAGCAGCGGTCTTGGTGCAGATGTTGAAAGGGACATCCATGTATTCTCCGGTATCGAATCCTGAAAAGGCTTTAGCGCGTCGTAATCTGGTTTTACAGAATATGCGCGATCAGAATTTCATCAGCAGCGAGGAATTCGAGAAGAGTAGAGAAAAGCCTTTGGGTATCAAATTGACCAAAGCCAATTATGGTGATGGATTGGCACCTTATTTCCGTGCGGTATTGAAGGAAGAGATCAAAAAAGAATTCCAACGTTTGGCGATTACCAAACCTGATGGAACCCCATATGACCTGGATCGCGATGGTTTGAAAATCTATACACCGATCAACTACAAAATGTNNAACAAAATGCAGCAATATGCCGAAGAGGCACAGAAAGAGTGGATGAAGAAGCTGCAGAATGAATTTGATAAGCAATGGCGCCGTCGTAATGCCTTCACCGGTAAGAATGCCAACCTTTTGGTTACCGGGATGAAGCGATCGGATAGATGGCACACCTTGAAGTCTGAGGGGATGTCGGAGAAGGATATCCGCAAGGAATTTGATAAAAAAGTAAAGATGAACCTCTTTACCTGGAGGGGAAATATTGATACCATGATGACCCCGATGGACTCCATCAAGTACACAAAATTGTTCTTGCGGAATGCGATGATGTCCATGGAGCCTCATACCGGCTACATCAAAGCTTGGGTTGGAGGTATCAATTTTGAGCACTTTAAATACGATCAGGTACGCCTTGGTACCCGTCAGGTGGGATCCACTGCTAAACCATTTGTCTATGCTTATGCCATCGATAATGGTTATGGTCCATGTGTTTCCATTCCGAACCACATGCGAACTTATGGCGATTGGACACCGAAGGGAACCGTACAGGGAGGTGATCCTATTACCTTGAAAAATGCGATTAAATATTCCCAGAACTATGCGTCTGCTTATTTGATCTCTGAAGTGGGAGCATCATCTGTAGCCGATCTGACAAAAAGAATGGGTGTGAACTCCAATATTCCGAATAACCTTTCCATTGCATTGGGATCTTATGATGCATCCTTATTTGACATGGTAGGAGCCTACTCCGCATTCGTAAATCAAGGTACTTGGGTAGAACCAACGATGATTTTACGAATTGAGGATAAAAATGGAGCTCCGATCTATGAAAAGGCACCTAAAGTATCCAAAGCCTTGAACAGTGAAACGGCTTACGCCATGGTGGATATGTTGAAAGGTGTAGTGGATGGTGGTACAGGTAGTCGATTACGTTGGGATCCAAACTTCGGTGGATTGAAGAATCCAATTGGTGGTAAAACGGGTACAACGAACGATAACTCGGATGCTTGGTTCATCGGTATTACGCCAGAATTGGTGACCGGTGTTTGGACAGGTGCTGAGGACCGTGGTATCAGTTTCAGCAGTATGCAATATGGTCAGGGTGCGGCAGCAGCGATGCCGGTATTCGGCTTGTACATGCGGAAGGTTTATGCCGATAAAGGGCTTAACTATACCCAGGAAGATTTCCCTCCTCCGGCAGGTGGAATCACCAGATTTGAAATGAATTGTTCTAACTTTTCCCAATATTATGGACGTGATCCAAACCAATCTAACGGCAGTACAGAACTGATGGATGACGATCGGTTAGGATTTTAGGCATATCCTTAATGGAGTTTGATTATAAGAAAGAATTAGGAAAAATCCCCCATAAACCAGGTGTCTACCAGTATTTTGATAAGGAAGACACCTTGATTTATGTTGGTAAGGCCAAGGACCTTAGGAATAGGGTCAGTTCTTATTTTGTCAACACCCAACAACTCAATAGCAAAACCAAAGTTCTTGTCCGGAAAATCAATCGGATCGCCTTTACCATTGTAGATACGGAGATCGATGCCTGGTTATTGGAAAATAACCTCATCAAAAAGCATCAACCTCGCTATAATGTTATGTTAAAGGATGATAAGACCTATCCTTGGATTGTCATCAAGAACGAACGATTTCCCCGTGTTTTCTGGACCAGAAGGTACATCAAGGATGGATCGAGATATTTTGGGCCTTATGCCTCTGTGGGGATGATGCACATCGTATTGGATATGATCCGGGAGTTATTCCCCCTTCGTACCTGTAACCTCAGCCTGACCGAAGAGAACATTGCCAAAGGCAAGTTCAAGGTCTGTTTGGAATACCAGATCGGTAATTGTAAGGGACCCTGCGAAGGCTATCAATCCGAAGAAGATTATGATCAGAACCTTTCTGATATCAAGGATATCCTGAACGGGAAAATCAGTATGGTGACCAACCGTCTTAAGGAGCAGATGCAGGAGGCAGTGCAGGGCATGGATTTCGAAAGGGCGCATAAGCTGAAGATCAAACTCGATAAGCTCGATAATTACCAAAGTAAATCGACGGTTGTCAATTCTTCCATCAGCAATGTGGATGTGTTTAGCATCGCATCAGAGAGTAATTATGCTTTTGTCAACTTCCTAAGGGTGGTTAATGGGGTAATTATTCAGACCCAAACCGTAGAACTGAAGAAGAGACTCGATGAGACCGATGCGGAATTATTGGCGATTGCCATTCCGGAGATCAGGTCCAGGTATAGTAGTCTCTCCCGAGAGATCATCGTGCCATTTGAATTGGATATCGAAGGCAATGAACAGATCAAGTTTGTGGTTCCAAAATTGGGCGAGAAACGGAAGTTATTGGATCTGTCCCTTAAAAACGTAGCTTATTTCAAGAAGGAAAGATTGCTACAGTACGAAAAACTCATTCCTGAGGTAAAAGTAGAAAGGGTACTGACCCAGATGCAGAAAGACCTACGCTTACCGGTTCTTCCGCGGCATATCGAATGTTTTGATAACTCGAACATCCAAGGAAACTATCCAGTTTCTGCTATTGTGGTGTTCAAGGATGCGAAACCTTCCAAAAAGGATTACCGGCATTTCAACGTGAAGACGGTGGAAGGACCGAATGACTTTGCAACGATGGAGGAAGCTGTTTTCCGACGCTACAGGAGGTTATTGGATGAAGACCAGACATTACCTCAATTGATCATTATTGATGGTGGTAAGGGACAGCTGGGTGCCGCATTGAAGAGTTTAAAGCTTCTTGGGATCGAGAAGAAAGTAACTGTCATCGGGATTGCCAAACGATTGGAAGAACTGTATTATCCTGGCGACCAATATCCTCTTTATTTAGATAAGAAGTCCGAAACCCTGAAGATCATTCAGCACCTGCGGGATGAGGCCCATCGTTTCGGTATTACCTTCCATAGAAACCAACGAAGTCGGAAGACCTTTGTTTCGGAATTGGACAATATTCCCGGCATCGGAAAAGTGACGGTTCAGAAATTGCTGACCAGCTTCCGTTCCGTAAAGAAAATAAAAGAAGCGACGGATGAGGAACTAAAAAAAGTGCTTAATCTGAAACAGATACAAGCACTTCGTCAATATTTTTCAGCGCAATAAAAAATTGCTGAACCTAAATTATAGGAGAGGAATTACAAAAAACCCAGTTCTAATTTAGCCTCTTCGCTCATCATATCCTTTGTCCAAGGTGGATCAAAAGTAAGTTCTACGATAGCTTCTTCAATACCTTCGATTGCTGCCACTTTTTGTTGAACCTCATTCATCAGTTCCCCAGCTACAGGACATCCAGGAGCTGTAAGCGTCATAACAATTTTCGCCTGCTTATTCTCTTTCGTAATAATCTCGTAAACCAATCCCAAGTCCAGGATATTTGCCGGTTTCAATTCCGGGTCGTATACTGTTGCCAAAGCCTCTTCTATCTGTGGGGCAAGCCCCAATCTATCCATTACGATGATATTCATGCTGATTTCTTTAAATTTTCGCACGCTGATCTTTTATTACCTCTTGGTAAATATGCTCCAATTGGTTCATGACCAGCGTCTGTTCATAATGCTTCAGGAAGGTATCCCTGCAGTTTGCCTTCATGATCTCCTTTTTATCAGCCGGAATAGCTTGCCATTCTGCTAAAGTCTGGATGATCTGAGGATGATTATGCGGATCGAATAACATTCCTGTATACAAAGGTACAACCATTTCATTTAATATGCCAATGTTGCTGGCCAGAACAGGCACGCCAAGGGCATAAGCTTCCAAAACCGCCAAAGGCATGGATTCATAACATACCGACGGTACGATCACCGCTGATGCGCCAGCCATATGGTTACTGATCACCTGCTTATCCTGAAATCCAAAATAATGGATGTTCTGATGGCTATTCGCGATTTTTTCTACTTCTTTCTGCAAGGGTCCAGTTCCAAATATCTTTAATTCATGGTTGGATGCGGTCCAAGCATGTAATAAGGGTAAGATTCCTTTTTCTTCGGATAATCTTCCTACATAAACAAAAGCCTGACTTTGGATAACCTCGGTAGGAGCGACTTCTTTTACAAAATTTGGTTTCACCACGAAATTCTTGATGGGAACCTCAAAGGTCGATCGATGAAAAAGATTCTTAGCGAATTCCGATAAGGCAATAAAGCGATCTACTTTTTTGAAAGTTCCTCTTTTCCGATGAATCCAATAGGTAAACGCAGTCCAAAAGGTTTTGATATAAGAGTTCTCCAAGGCTTTTTTCCGCACAGCTTGCCAAGGGAATTTCTGGGTAATGGAATCCAAAAAGAGGTTGCCATCGTGGAAAAGAGTAGCTGATGGACATAACAACCGGAAATTATGCAGGGTGATGACCATCGGGATTCCTAATTTTTTGATATGCAATATGAACAATGGCCCCAAGGCATAGTGCATATTATGGATATGGATGATATCTGGTCTGAATTGTTTGATGCGTGTTTCCAAGCGGTTAGCTTCTTTCCAATTTAACGGATAGCCCAAGTATTGCAGATAACCAGCCAAACCTTTTACATTCTTCACTGTAAAAAGTTCAACTTCATGCTTTTGGAGCAATGCTTCTATTTCCTGCTTTACAACGAAATCCTCGCCACCTATATGTTGATATTCGTTATGAATAATTAAGATTCGCATCCTGTGGATATAATTTACGCAATTTACATAGACTAAGCTGAATATTCAAATGGGCTATTCCATGCTATTCATGTTAAATGCTTATCTTTGTAACAATTTTTTAATAAGTATGTTTGAACAGAATCCCTACAGCAAACTCATCTCCAGTTATATTCAACGCGCCGAATTTCCGGTAGATCCAGCAGACCTCTACGACCCCATCCGATATATCCTTTCCCTAGCCGGAAAACGTATTCGTCCGATGTTGGTACTGATGTCATCCAATATGTTCGGATTCAAGGAATTATCGCTTGCCTTGCCAGCATCGGCAGCCATAGAATATTTCCATAATTTCTCCTTGATCCACGATGATATCATGGACAAGGCGCCTTTGAGAAGGGGTAAGGATACGGTTCATCAGAAATGGAACGATAATGTGGCTATCCTCTCTGGGGATGCCTTGTTGGTCAAAGCCTATCAGGAATTGGGGAAGTCGCCTGCCGACAAGATCCCAGCTTTGTTGGAGGTATTCAACAAAGTGGCGTTGGAGGTTTGCGAAGGCCAACAGATGGACATGGATTTTGAGAAAAGATCATCCGTTAGGGAGGAGGAATACATACAGATGATCAAGCTGAAGACCTCTGTGCTACTGGGGGGCGCTTTGCAGATGGGGGCGATCCTGGCTTCAGCATCTCAGGAACAACAACAGAAAATCTATGATTTTGGAGTAAACCTAGGCATTGCTTTTCAATTACAGGATGATTATTTGGATGTCTACGGAGATCCATCCAGCTTTGGAAAACAGGTTGGGGGAGATATTCTAAGCGATAAAAAAACAATCCTTCATATTCGTACGCAACAGCTATCGGAAGGGGCTGATTTATTGGAATTCAATGACTTAGTTTCTGCCCAAGAAATCACAAAGGAAGATAAGGTAGCGCGGATGAAAAACTTATATGCAAAATATAACATTGATCAATACGCAGAAGAGGTAAAACAGCGTTATATGCATTTAGCTTATGCTCAACTCGAATCGTTAGACATTGATCCGGAAAGCAAGCAGGAGATGTTTGTTCTGGCGGATATTCTCATGCATAGAGCGAAGTAAATTATGTTTTTTGTGTAGTTTTTTATATTTTGGTAATATAAGTGGATTGTATATAAATGGAGCCTTTAAAAATAACCATATTTCAAGCCTATCTTTTTTGGGAGAACGTGGATAAGAACCTGCAGAATCTTGGCTTAAGGTTGTCTGCGTTGCGCGAAAAGACAGATTTGATCATACTTCCGGAGATGTTCAATACGGGTTTCACCACCAATGTGGAGAAATGCGCAGAAACGATGTCCGGAAAAACGATGCATTGGCTTTTTGAGACCTCTCAGAAGTTCCAGTGTGTAGTAGCTGGTTCATTGATTATTGAAGAAGGTGGTAAATATTATAACCGCTTTGTATGGATGTCGCCGGATGGCAGTTTTGTGCATTACGATAAAAGGCATCTATTCAGCATGGCCAATGAAGATAAAGTCTTTACGGCTGGCGATTCTCGGATTATCTTCCAATTGAAGGGCTGGAAAATCTGTCCGATGATCTGTTACGACCTGCGATTCCCAACCTGGTCGAGAAACCAAGGGGCTTCTTATGATCTATTGGTTTACACGGCCAGTTGGCCAGACAAACGTTCTGCACATTGGAGAGCGTTGATTCCTGCGCGTGCTATCGAGAACCAAGCTTTTGTGATCGGGGTGAATAGGGTAGGACATGATGGGAAGGAAGTCTATTATTCTGGCGGGTCTATGTGTATATCTCCAAATGGGGATGTCGTTTATTACAAGCCAGAGGATGAAGACCTCTATACCTTTACGTTAAATCCAAAAGATCTCGAAGAAAACCGAAATAGCTTTCCATTCTTGGACGATCAAGATGAATTTAAATTATTATAGTTTAATCCTGGTAAGGGCGGTTTAGAATAGCTTGTTGAATAACAGCCTTTCTAAGATCGAAGTGTTCGTTCTTGTCTAATTCCTCGACCTGAACAGGTTCTAATCTTTTTAATTTGCCTTTTAGGTTTTCGTTCCTGCGTTGTTGATTTTGGGTTTGTAGCCTTTTTACTTCATCAGGAAGTTCTTGATAATCAACATGGTTTTCAACCTTATTGACTGGTTTAGGCTTTCTTTCTTCCCTAATAACTGGTGCAGGTCTCCGTTCTTCCTTTATAACCGGCGCTGGACGTCGTTCTGGCTGTTTTTTAGGTTCGAATTCCGGATAATCTGTTACAGTCTGTTGCTTGCGCTTTAAATCTTCCAAGCGTTTTTTAGCTTTTGCCTGCTCTTCCTTATAAGACTCATAAATCTTATAAATGATACCGGCAACCACCAATAGAACTATACCGAAAGGATTCTCCATAGGCTAAATATACTCATTTTTGAACGCTAATCCATTGTTGACCATAAAAAAATTTGCTTTTACCTATTTTTATTTTATTATTGCAATGTTAACTTGTTAACTTATTAACCTTTTTTCACAATGATTAGCAATACACTGTATGCTGATGAATTCTATTCCTTTCTAACGGGTAGAGTATCAACAGCAATTGGCCGAAGATTACAACGTAACTTCAAGGAGAGCGGATTAAACATTACTGCAGAACAATGGAGTATCCTCTATTTTCTATGGGATGCTGAAGGATTGAGCCAACAGGAAATTGCGCGTCTTACCTTTCGGGATAAACCTTCCGTTTCCAGATTGATTTCCAACCTTGAAAAACAGAAGATCCTGGTACGGGTGAACAGCAGTGGAGATAAGCGGACCAATCAGATTTATTTAACTGCATTGGGCCATAGGATCAAAGATAAGTGTATGCTACAAGCAGAAAAAACTATCTCTGAGGCGATGTCTGGTGTCGATAAGAAATCGATGCAACAGGCTCAAGAACTCTTAGAGATAGTTTTTAACAATCTGAAGTAATCAGAAATACCTTGTTTTAGTCGAATACTTCCGGCGCGAAGTCGCTACGGCTATTCACTAATTTTCCGGTAGATTTAAAGTATATATCCTGGAAACTCAAAGTCGTCTGGTTATCCACTTTACGGAAGAACTTCTCTGCAGAAACATCCTCCAACGTTTTGAAACCACAAGCTTCCATGATCTCTACGGTTGCGCGTAGGGTGTTTCTATGGAATTGGGCAACACGTACATATTTATCATCCACGTTCAATCCTTTGTAAAGGTGTGGTTGTTGTGTCGCCACCCCAACCGGACAAACGTCCTCATTACATTTTAAGGCTTGGATACATCCCAATGCGAACATCATTCCACGCGCTGAGTAACAAGCATCTGCACCTAAAGCAATAACCTTCAGGATATCAAATCCCGTAACGATACGGCTGGATACAATAATCTTGATGTGTTTCTTTAAACCAAAGTTGATCAAGGTCGTGGTTACAAAGGCTAATGCATCATATAATGGCATACCTAAGTTATCGGTAAACTCCAGTGGTGCTGCACCGGTACCACCTTCCGAACCATCCACGGAAATAAAGTCTGGCATGATCTGCGTTTCTTGCATTGCTTGACAGATATCAATAAACTCCTGTTTATCTCCGATACATAGTTTGAAACCTACAGGTTTACCGTCCGATAGATCGCGTAATTGTTGGATGAAATTCATCATGCCCACTGCAGAATTGAATGCGGAGTGCGCAGGAGGGGACATGACATCCGTTCCTGGTACTACGCGACGAATAGCAGCAACTTCTGGCGTGTTCTTAGCCGCTGGAAGGATACCTCCATGACCAGGTTTTGCACCTTGGGAAAGCTTCAATTCGATCATCTTCACATAAGGACGGGTAGCTTTTTCGCGGAATAGGTTCGGTTCAAAATAACCATTCTCATCCCTACATCCGAAATAACCTGTACCTACTTGCCAGATCAGGTCTCCACCACTGATGTGGTATTGGCTGATACCCCCTTCGCCGGTGTTATGGGCAAAGTTCTGTAGGGCAGCACCCTTGTTCAAAGCGGTGATGGCCGTACGGCTCAATGCACCGTAACTCATCGCTGAGATGTTGAATACACTTAAACTATATGGTTGTTTACAGGCACTGTTTCCAACCATGGTACGAAGGTTATGATCTTCAATATGTACCGGGAAGATGCTGTGCGCTGCCCATTCGTTTCCAATGGTTTGTGGGTCGGTCTGCATACCGAAAGCAACGGTTTCACGTTGGTTCTTCGCACGTTGGTAAACGATACTTCTTTGACGTCTGTTGAATGGACGACCATCGGTATCCGATTCCCAGAAATACTGACGTAATTCCGGACGGATAGACTCCAAGAAATAACGGAAATAACCCACCAACGGGTAATTGCGCAAAATCGCGTGGCTTGTTTGAAAGCTGTGATATACCGCGACGATCAATAAAGGCATAGGGATCAGTAACAACCAGAACCATCTTGGTGTAAAGATTAGACCAAAAGAGATGATAATCAAATTGATGACGATCATGATACCGAGAATGAGATTTCTTACAGGCATGATGCTTATAATTTTGCTTATTTTAATTCTTTAATTAAGATGCAAAATTAGGATTTACTTGCTGATAAAAAAAGAATTAATCCCGTCCGAGAAGATTTAGTGAATTATTAATTTTCTCCGTCCTTCGCTCTTGTTTTTGTAATAAGGTCGGATATTTTTTGGTAAATAAGTTGCCAATCAGGATTGCTGCTGATAAACTGCAAATGCTTCTGCATCGTAGATTTGTCATTTCGGATGGCAGGGCCTGTCTGAACCTGCTCAGGAAGGTGATTTTGGACCTTCGCAGCGGTTTCTGCTATGATGGGACGAATCAGATCGAAAGGTAATTGATGGCTTGCTAAAAGCTCGTAGGCCACCTGAAATAAGGCATTGGAAAAGTTGTTCGCGAAGACCGCCGAAACATGGATCGCCAAACGCTGTTCGCTGTTGCAAGCAAATACCTTAGCAGATATTTCTGTAACAAAATCCATTAATTGCTGCTGTATTTCGACTGTTGATCCTTCAATTCCAAAGGGTACCCCAGAAAGGTCAAGGTCTACTTCTTTCGAAAAACTCTGCACCGGATAGATCACGCCATATCTTTTCAAGGTATGCAAGACCTGCATATCCGTAGCACCCGAACAATGCACGTAAATACCGCTCCATTCCGGGCTAAGCTGTTCAACTATCTCCGCAATGGCCGAATCACTAACGGCCAAAAGATATAGATCGGCATCGTTACGGATCTCCGACAGTTCTGAAATCGCTTGGGCAGATAACACATTAGCCAATGCGGTAGCATTGGCTAATGTTCTACTATATACTTGTATGATTTCATGATGTCCTGTAGCAACAATGGCTTTGCCCAAATGGGTTGCTATATTTCCACTGCCTATCAGAACGATTTTCATGATACCAATTCCTCGCGGTTTTGTTTATTTTTCCCGTCCTTAACACGGCGATAGATCGCCATACAGAATCCAATGGTCATGACGATGGTACCACACCAGAAGAAATTGATATATGGGAATTTGATGGCTTTGAATACCACCCATTTTTTCTGAGGCAATGGTTTTTGGTAGGCCATTAATTCCAACTTCTTATCAGCCGGCAAGACTTTCGTAAATCGGAACATCAATCCTTGCTCTTCCACCGTTTTCGGGAAATCGAAGTAATTGTTGTTCTTAAGCACAAAAACTGGTTCTACCGGATATTCTTTTCCTTCCGCAGAAACCACTTTGATCTTCATTTTGACCATCAGGTCATTCTCGCCCTTAGACATATTCTCTACCGTTGCATTATGGTCTAAGCTTTCAATCACATAGTAACCATTTCTGTAACGTAAGGTATCTCCAACCGCCACCTTATAGGTTGCCGGTTCATCGTACTCTTCCAAATTGGTGCCTTCGCCTTCTTGCTTCGGTGTAGCAGATGCTTGGGAATCCGAAGCTGCAGCTGTAATCAAGGTATAGATATCATGGGTTAGGAAGTGCTTGGTACCTGGAGTACCGATCAATCCGCCCATTTGTGGGTTGTTCTGTGCAAATGGAGTTAAGATAAAAGACTCCAATAGCTGCCCGGTTTCCTCATCGATCTTTTCGTATTTGATCTTGTAAAATACATTTGGAGCCGCTACAGAATCACCCACATAGGTGATCTTGTATTCGCCCATCTGAACAGGCTCGCCTTCGGTCAGGAAGAGGTTTTCGCCTGGTTTTTCCACTTTATCGNNAATGTAGTTCTCTTGGTTCACCGATATCACCTCATTGGTCGCTGCCGCAATAAGGGCACCGATCAATAACAATCCGAATCCAATGTGGGATACCGCAGACCCTGCCAATCTCCATTTTCCTTTAAAGGCATCGCCCAAGATCCTTAGGTTTGCCAGGATACAGAAAACGGCAGAAAAGGTAATCAGGATATACATCACATTGGTATATACGTGGGTAAAATAGATGATTACCGCTGATATCAGGATCGCGAAAACAAAGGAAGCCA
This sequence comes from Sphingobacterium sp. UBA1575, assembly GCA_002322865.1. GTDB lineage: Bacteria > Bacteroidota > Bacteroidia > Sphingobacteriales > Sphingobacteriaceae > Sphingobacterium. Next base: position 109,946 of record DCOH01000021.1, read on the forward strand.
AGGTGGCAGCCCAGAATTTTTTAGAATCCGAACGTTTGTATTTCAGGAATTGGGTAAAGGCTGTCAAGAGCATCACCACGACCGCAAATGCGCCTTGCCATTTGTTGTAATGGGGGATCGGATCAATTGGAGGCGCTACTTTGGTGCCAAACAAAGCATTGAATACCGGAATGGAAGTTGTAGCGATCATCTGCACACAGGCAACCGTAAGCACCAAGGCACCGATAAACAACCAGAACTCTCTGGAATAGATCTCTTCCTCTTTCTGGGTGCTTGGCATTCCTTTTTTGCGGGTAACCAAGAAGAAGATCATCAAGGCCAAGAAAGTCAAGTTGAAGATGATCAATTGGCCCGACATACCCAAACTGGTAAAGGAGTGTACCGAGGTTTCACCCAGGATACCGCTTCTTGTTAGGTACGACGCGTAGATCACCAAAACAAAACTGATCAGACACAGAAATGCAGAGGTAAAATAGGCATGGCCAGAATTCTTGAACGCGATCATCACATGGACAGCGGCAATTAGCGTGAACCAAGGAATGATAGAAACGTTTTCTACCGGATCCCAAGCCCAGAAACCACCAAAGTTCAACGCTTCATAAGCCCAGAAGGATCCCATAATGATTCCGGCTCCGAGGATCATCACGGCAAACAATGCCCAAGGCAATCCAGGGTTGATCCATTCCTTATATCTTTTTTGCCATAAACCAGCTGCAGCATAGGCAAAAGGAACGATCATCGACGCAAAACCCAAGAATAGGGTAGGTGGGTGGATGACCATCCAATAGTTTTGTAATAAAGGGTTCAGTCCGCGACCGTCCTTGATCATGCTCAAGTAATTAGGGTCACTCAGGATAGGCCAGGTCATGGCTTCACGCAGGAGGATGAATGGTGAACTACCGATCCTGCTGCCAAAAACTTCCACACCAATGAGCATGGAGGATAAAAAAACTTGGCAGAGCATGACAAAGGTCATTACTGGGGCCTCCCAAGATTTGGATTTAAAGACCAAAACGATGCCCAGGATCACTTGCCAGAACATCCATAACCAAAAACTACCTTCTTGACCTTCCCAGAATGCCGAAATGATATAATGGGTAGGCAGGGTAGTGGATGAATGTGCCCAAGCGTAATGATATTCGAATAAATGATTGTAGATGATGTAGAAAAGGGTTGCTCCGATCACAAAGATGGAAAGGGCATTTAGCCAAAAGCCAATTCGCCCTAATTTTTTCCATGAAGTATCTTCAGGGTTTTTAGCGGCAAAGAAATAGGATACAAGGGAAAATAGGGCTGCACCAAAGGAAAGGATGACAAAGAATTGCCCGATCTGTCCTGGTAGCAGATTTTCTCCTACGAATTTAACGTCCATGTGTTGTTATGACTGATTAATTTACGATTGCTTTTCTTAGGTATCGCTTAGTTGACGAATGCTGTTTTAGGCTCCGCAGTTGTTTCGATAACCTCCATTTGATCTTGATTGTATTTCGAAGGACATTTCATCAAGATTTTACTCGCATGGAACGTGTTCCCTTCCATTTTGCCAGTCAAAACGATCTGCTCCGAACGCTCGATATCCTGCGGTTTGGAACCATTGAATACCACCTGACATTCCGTGCTGTCGTTATCATACATGTAAAAAGAGAAGTGATTAGCATCCTTTACCGGATCGTACATCAACTCCTTGTCTTTATTCAAAACCCCAACCACGTACAATTCTGTTTGTTTTTCCTTTGCTTCACTAAAGGTAGAATAGGTGCTGGAATCGGTGTAAATGACCAAAATCATCGCAATCGCGATCGCAATGATTCCAATTAAAATGATTGAACTTTTCTTCATTTCCTACAATAAACTATTATCCAACTGCAAATTTACGAAATAGGAAGCTAAGGAATGAAAATAGCAAATTTTTGCAGTTATTTAGAATTATTCTAATCTATGCTTCTAGGCTGTCTTCTTCAAACTTTTCTCCCGAAAACTTGGTCACTAGCATGGCTGCAACCGTATCTCCCGTTGCATTCAGTACGGTAGCCAAAGGATCCACCAAGGCTCCGATGATCAATATTGCCGGAACAGCCTCATTCGGAATGCCATAGATGGAGATCATCAACATTTCCCCAATAAAGCCACCATTCGGAATTCCACCGGCAACCATGGATACCAAAACGGTTATTCCCACCGCTGTGATCAAGGTCGCAGGTTCAAAAAAGTTCCATCCCAAAATCGAAAAAGCTACATAGATCTTCAAAATAGAAGAGATTGCCGATCCATTTTTATATAGAGTATTTCCGATCGGCACCACAATACTGGCAATTTCCTTGGGGATACCCATTTTATTGGCTGCCAATAGGTTGGCAGGCAATGTTGCCAAGCTGCTACAGGTACTCAATGCCGTTAACGATGGCGAGATATTATGCTTCCAATAGGAGCCCACACCCTTTGTTCCACGTGATACAAAGGCATAAAAACTAAAGGCCAGGATAAAAAACACCAAGCCAAATCCATAATAAAAGCCAAGCGGTTTGGCATAGAAGCCGAACAGATCCGGTCCCAATGTCTTGACCTGGTAGGCAAAATAAGCTCCCAAACCAATCGGCCCAACTTTCATGATCAGGGTCAACAGGTTTTCCATAACCTTATTTCCTGCATTTAGGAAAGCAGTGAACTGCCTTCCTGCTTCTCCCGATTTTCGGGTTGCCACGCCAACCAGTAGGGCGAAGATTACAAAGGCTAATATGCTTTTACGGGATAGGAGATTTGCAAATTCATCTACCGTTAGGAACCGTACGATGCGGTCGCCCCAGGTTTCATTCGCATTCCCGGTAATGGGTTCCAACACAGCTGAAGCATCCTTGATCGCTGTAACAGGAAAGGCCCATAAACCAGCAATGGTTGCTACTGCGGCAATAACGATGGTCAAAACGAACACGATGGTCATGATGACGATCGTACGCCCCAGTTTCTTGCTGTCTTCAATATTGGCAATAGAGGAGGAAATCGCAAAAAACAGTAAGGGGATTACAGAAACGAACAATAAGTTCAGAAAGATATCTCCAATAGGTTTCAGGATATCAACAAATTGTGGCGCAAATAGTCCAATAAGACTACCGATGGTTATCCCTAACAGAAGTAGGATGATACTTCCGTAATTTTTTAAAAGGTTGTTCATTTAAGTAATTTGTTAAGGCTAAATTAATTGTTTTTTTGAGAATCTTGTAGATTTGCAGAAAATAAGCAACATGGAATTTGTAAATACTGGCGATGGATCCAAAACATTATATCATGCAGAAGTGGGTGAGCACTACCATTCCAAGCATGGTGCCTATCAGGAAAGTATCCATGTTTTCTTAAAGACCGGCCTACAATTTTGGTTGGAAAAGGAAAATAAACAGGCTGCTGCCATTCTGGAGATCGGATTTGGAACAGGTTTGAATTTTTTGCTTAGTGCCGATTGGGCGATGAAAAATAAGGTGGACTTGGATTATGTGGGTATTGAAGCCTATCCCTTGGAAAAGGATCTTCTGGTTCAGTCCGGTTATGATGGTTATATAGCAAATGAACTTTGGGATGCGTTTACCCAAGAATACGAAGCTGCGCAACAGGGTAAAACTCCAATTACCGAACATATTCTTTTAAACATTGCAGTTCAAAAAGTGATGGACTTTCAGACCGATCAGAAATTTGATGTGATCTATTTCGATGCTTTTGCCGAAATCCATCAGCCGGAGATGTGGACCGCGGAAACATTGGCCCATGTGGTTCAGTTCCTGAACCCAGGTGGCGTTTTTGTAACTTATGCCATTACCGGAAATCTTAAAAGAGCCATGAAAGCTTTTGGATTTAGCATTGAAAAGGCAGAAGGTGCTCCCGGCAAAAGAGAAATGCTGAGAGCAACGAAGCTATAACTAAATTAACTTTAATAATTTTTTGATAAATAAAGTCTTTTCAGTGGAAATGCTGTTTTTGTAAAGATAATTATTGACAAAAACTTCTTTATTATCTTTATTATATTTCATTTCAACCAATGCTCCATGAACTTTGTTCTTTTCATCCAAATCAAATTCAAGGTTAAATGGAGTTTGAATTGTTGGATCTATAACTAAATTATAGATTGCCTTTTGTGATTCAATTTGGATTTCTATACATTTTTTGTCGTTATAAATCTTTTCTTTAATAAATCCCAACTTGAGATTATTTGCCTTAATTTTTTCTGGTAAATTTTTCAATTGGAAAATATTAAAATCAACCAATTTTGAGTAGTCTAAAGCTTTTTTTTCTGATAGTTTTGGGTTAAATAAATCTGCGGTATAAACATACAAGCTATTTTTTGCGGTGTCAATGACTTCAATTCTCCATAATTTTTGAAAAATGGTATCTGTAATGATATTTCCTTCTTCAGCTAAAGTTACATCTCGCTGGACTGTAGTCTTATTAGGAAACCTAATTACATAAGAATCGAATTGATAAATAGTGTCTATAGAATTAAAAAGCAAATTGTTTGCATGGCATATGTAAGTCCAGTTCTTTAATGAGTCTTGTTCTTTTGCATAAGTTAGCTTTGGTAAACCAAACCAAGCAAGGAATATTAAAAATATCGATGGATTAAACACCTTAGAAACCTTAGATAGAGGATTTTTATGGTAAGGATTAAACGAATTTGTTTTCATCATAAATGAAGCTAATTTTAGTGCGATTTTTTTTTCGACTTAAATAAATCTTATTCAATGCTAAGAAAAATCAATTAGCTGATTTCAAATACATTATTATTAAATTGTTAAAACACTATTTTAATCTCTTCTATTCGCTCCCTTTCTTTTGGTTAAATCATCACCCAGATCAACTCTAGCCTCTTCTGCAATTTGCAATAATTTTTCCTTGACCTCAGGATGTTGTTCAATCACATTATACCTTTCTGCTGGATCCCTGCGAAGGTCGAAAAGCATTAAACTATCCACCGTTTTACTGTTATATTTTCCGCCAAAACCATCATTCCCTGGCAGAATATCCTCGTAGGAGCGGTAGCGATGTGGGAATACCAACTTCCAATTTTCCAACCGAACCGCCTCCAGATCATTCTTATTGTAATAATAGTACATCCGATCCCGATGGGGTTTGGCTTCCGCATCTTTCAGATTGGGCAAAAAACTGAGCCCATCTATCTGAAAAGGATGATCTTGGTAATTTACAATATCCGCTAAGGTGGCAAAGATATCCATACTGCTGCTGAGGTTATTCTCAATCCTTCCCTGCTTGATCACCTTCGGCCATTGGATAATACATGGCACCCGTTGTCCACCTTCCCAACTCGTTCCTTTTCCCTCCCGAAATCCTCCGGAAGAACCATTCTGATTTCCAAAATTCAACCAAGGACCATTATCACTGGTAAATATCACGATGGTATTGTCCTCGATCTTGGCCTCATTAAGTGCTTGTAGGATAGCGCCTATCGACCAATCGATCTCCGCCATCACATCTCCATACAATCCCTGTTTTGTCTTGCCAATAAATTTTTCGGAAGCAGCAATCGGTGCGTGGGTCATATTATGCGCTAAATACAGGAAAAACCGATCCTTTTTATGCTTTTTGATGTAATCAACCGCTTCCTTGGTATACCGTTGGGTAAGCGTTCCTTGATCTTTTAAATCCTGAATGATGGCGATGGTATCGGGAATTTCCTGTCCAACCTTACTCTGTAATAGTGGTAATTTGGGATAATGCGCAACTCGACCACCTTTTTTGGCAGGGGAACCATCAAATTCTACCGGCCACATATCGTTGGAATAGGGTAGACCCACATATCCATCGAAGCCTTGTTTGGTAGGAAGAAATTCAGGTTCATTGCCAAGATGCCATTTACCGACCATATACGTTTGATAGCCTTTGCTCTTGAGCATTTCAGCGATGGTAATTTCCGATGATTTCAAACCTGCTTTCGCATTGGGCATATAGGCCCCATGCACCCCCATCCGATTCGGATAATTTCCCGTCAATAGAGCAGCACGAGAAGCTGAACATACCGCCTGAGGGACCAGGAAATTTGTGAATCGAATTCCATGATTGGCCATCCGATCCAATATGGGGGTTTGGTAATCCAACGCCCCCGTTACGCCCAGGTCGCCGTATCCCATATCATCCATGAAGATCAAGATCACATTGGGGAGGTCTTTTTTATCCACTCGAGTTCCTTTCTGTTGGGCAAACAAAAACGCTGGGAAAAATAAAAGGAATAACATCTGGTATCGTCGGTTTCTCATGGATTTTAATTTGGTTCTTTAAAAATATTAAAAAAAAGTAGAAGCGGATACAGAAAGATAAAACAGAAATGCTTCGAGGTGTAAGCATAATGTAAGTGTAGTGTAAGTATGTTGTAAGTACCTTTTAGCACTTACAACACACTTACACTACACTTACACCTCACTTGCACCAAGTCTTTAAAGCAAAAAAAAACGGCAGTAAAGCATTTGCTTTACTGCCGTTTTATATAGCTTTTAGATTAAAATCTATTTTTTATTCGTGACCTTCAGTTCCGTCAGCACCATGTGCATGTCCATGTGATAATTCCTCTGGAGTAGCTTCTCTGGTATCCAAGATTTCAATGTCAAAATTCAATTTTTTTCCAGCCATTGGGTGGTTCAAATCCGCAACTACAGCTTCAGGAGTAACTTCTACCACTACTGCACGGAATTGATTTCCTTGGTTGTCCTGCAAAGGAATAACCTCTCCTACTGGAGGAAGTCCGATTTCTTGGAACATATCAGCTGGTAATTGTGCCATTGCACGATCATCACGCTCACCGTATGCGTCTGCAGCTTCTAATTCGAAGGATAATTTATCACCTGCATTCAATCCGGCAATATTCTCTTCAAATTTTGGAAGCATCATACCAACACCATAAAGGAAAGTTAAGGGGTTTTCCGTGGTCGTTTGCTCCACAAATGTTTTTTCACCATTCTCTTCAATTGTATGAAGAACATAGTTTAACGTAACTACGTTGTTGTTTTCTACTGCCATTCTAATTGATTTATGGGATCTTATCCCTGTTTATTATTTATAAGTTCTATGATATCTGCAATCGACGATTGAGGTAGACTGCAAGTTTTTCGTTGACAAAGGTAGGCTTTTGAATCCAAACCTTCTTTATGCTCTAACAAAGGAAGTTTACTTTTTGTTCCCCCGAGGGTAATTTTATTCGGAATATAGTGCTCGTCGAGTTCTTTCCGCCATTCGAGGGCTTCCGATCCGGTCAATGCCACTTCCCACACGCCATAATGGAGTTCCAACAACTGGATCGCCCAGTTGGAATAGGCCGAACCATAGCTTTTGATATGGGGATAGACATTCGCAAATACCTGTTCAGCGATGCTTTGATAAACATTATTATCAAATAATAGCGCCAATTTGAACAGTTGGCGAACGATGGTAGAAGTAGATGCCGGGATAACATTGTCCATGATCTCGCTTTTACGGGCAATCAATTCTTTTGCTTGGTCTCCGGTATAGTAGAAAGTGCCCTGACTGGCATCAAAGAAGAAAGAAATGGCCTTATCCATGAGGTTTTTTGCTTTTTCTAACCATTCTTCCTCAAAGGTGGTTTCATATAGGGCTATGAAAGCCTCTATCGTAAAGGCATAATCGTCCAAAAATCCTGGAATTGCCCTGTTCTGATCGGCTGGCTGATGAAGCATCTCGCCATCTTGCATGGCATATTGCTCCAAGAACTTGGCGGTATCCAAAGCTAGAATCAAATATTTTTCCTTATTAAATACACGGTAGGCATCCAAAAGTCCTTTTAACATCAAGCCGTTCCAGGTCGTCAATTGCTTGTGGTCCAAACCTGGTCTGACCCGCTTACTTCGGTATTCCAGCAGTTTTTTCTTGATCTCGCCCAGGTATTCATCCCATTGTGCAGTCTCAAAACCTACATCACGGATAAGATCCTCATCATCGGTCCTTACAAATGGGATATTGGTCTGTTCTTCCGTCCAATTCCCACTTTTAACGATATTGTAATACTGTCTTGCCAATTCTGCATCGGCACCAAGGATATCGAATTCATCGTAATCAAAGGTATAGAATTTACCTTCTACTCCTTCGCTATCCGCATCTAGGGCAATATAGTATCCGCCATTGACATCCAACATTTCCCTAACTGCCCAATTGATGGTCTCTTCAACCAGGGTTTTATAGAGCGGCATCGGCCTTTCCTGATAAGCCTCACTGTACAGGCTGATCAGCTGGGCATTGTCGTATAGCATTTTCTCAAAATGAGGCACATGCCATCGTCCATCCACGGAATAACGGGCAAAACCACCTCCTATCTGGTCGTAAATCCCCCCATTGGCCATCTTTTTAAGCGTAAAATGCACCTGGTCCAAAGCAGCTTGATCCTTTGCCAAATGCCCATAGCGCAAAAGGAACAACCAGTTGTTAGGCAATGGAAATTTTGGCGCCCTTCGATAGCCGCCATCTTGATCATCAAAATGGTTCTTCCAAGGTTCCACCACCTGTTTGATATCTTCGAAGGTATATTGTTCTGGAATTTCCTGAATAGGAAGCTTTTCGGCATTTTGGATGCCTTCCGTCAATCGGTTCGCATAATCCAAGGCTACCTCCGGCTTTTCTTCCCACATTTGAGCTATCTGTAGCAATACTTGTTGCCAATCATGGGGTTTAAAATAGGTGCNNCGCGTTCCCCCGTAGATCGGTCTTCCATCGGGTAAACAGATGCAGTTCAACGGCCAACCACCGGCATTGGTCATCAACTGAACCGCGATCATATAGATCTGGTCGATGTCCGGTCTTTCTTCCCGATCGATCTTGATGGAGACAAAGAACTTGTTCATGGTTTCGGCGATCGCTTCATTCTCGAAACTTTCCCGTTCCATCACATGGCACCAGTGGCAGGCGGAATAGCCTATGCTCACGATGATCAACTTGTTTTCTGATTTTGCCTTTTGGAGCGCTTCTTCACCCCAAGGATACCAATGCACCGGATTATGTGCATGTTGTTTTAAATAAGGGGAGTGTTCTGCCTGTAATTTGTTTCCCATACCTTACTAAGGTAAAAATTTTACTTTAAAAATTCGATGAGCGATGCGGTGCCGCCAGCAAGCATGGAGAAGTTGATCCCTTCCTCCAGTTGGAGAACAGCGACATTGGAAGTAGCCAATTCGACCTCGGAATGACTCAGGTAATTGCAAAGGTTGGATAAGCCAGGATTATGGCCAAATACCAATACCTGATTGTATTGATCATCGACATTATTGATCACTTGAAGTATTTCCATGAAATGCGCCTCATAGATCTTCTCCGTAATTTGGATATCCTGAATGGGATAACCAATGATCGGGCAGAAAATCTCAGCCGTTTGAAAAGCCCTATTGGCTGCAGAAGAAATGACTAAGGTTTTTTCATCAACCGTAAGTTTGTCGGCCAATTCTTGTGCAATTCTGGTCGCTCGCTCTCTGCCTTTTTCCTGTAGATCCCTGTAAAAATCACTCTTGGCAAACCCATGTTCCTCTGCTTTAGCATGACGCACTAAGTATACTTTTTTCATATTGACTTTTCTGTTGTTGAAGCCTACAATATAATTATTATAAACGCTTTTAAGATTAGGAAATTGTTAAGTATTGTATTTTGGAATAGGTATTTTGCAAGTGGCGATTGTAAAATTATTTTGGAATGACGAATTTAATTATCTAAGTAGTAGCTTTGTGAGAAATTTTTCCGTTAAATCGGAAATCTGACACCTAATTTTAGAAATATCAATGTATTGGAAGCATTTTATCCTTTTTGCATCTGTAGTTTTTTTATTAAACGGATGTAAGCAGGCGGTGGAAGAATTGGAGCCTCTCGAAGAGAAGAAATCGGGTTTTAGGAAAGTGAATTCGCTTCAAGGTGATTTTCTTGAGCCACCCACTAATATCCTTATTCAGACCATTGCCAATGGAAATTATCCAGGCATATATACTAGTCAGTTTTTAAGGGATTTGGGATTCTTTCAGGACGGATACTGCCATCCCGATGTACAATATTTCCCCAATGGTTTTAAAGGTTATAAATTTTGGATGGTTTTTACTCCCTATTTCGGAAGTATTGGCTATGATTTTTATGCCAGACGTTATGAGAACCCGACCATTGTTGTTTCCAATGATGGAATCAATTGGGTAGAGCCGGAGGGAATTTCCAATCCTATCCAAAAAACAGCATCCTATAAAGAGAGCTTTTTGGAGAAAAAAGGTGAAAAGGTTCAAGGTTTTTGGTCAGATGTCGATTGGATGTACAGGAACAACCGCTTTGAACTTTATTATAGGGGAAGTTTTATTCAAGCTACTGCCTTGAAAAGAAGAGGGGTGAATAATCAAAATAATCGTCAGAAATTAGCGGAGAATGCGCATAGAACCATTGTGAGGCAAATCTCAACAGACGGAATAAATTGGAAGCCATTGGAAGTCGCTTATACAAGCAATAAACCGGCAACCTCTAAAAATAATGACATTCTTTCCCCTTCCTTTGTAGAGGTCGATGGGCAAATTAAAAGCTATGAAGTAGAATTCAATAGAACTCAGGATAAATTCAAATCTGATGATTTAACGCTCGTTATTAATAGGACATCCTTAAATGGGTTAGATTTCAGTGATTACAGGGCAAGTAAAGCAGTTAATTTTCTGAATGAGCCTTGGCAAGCCTTAAATCCGAACAATGCTGTGTGGCATTTGAACATTAATTATGAGGATGGGTATTATTTTATGTTATTGGCGGTAGGAGATGTTAAAAAATACACTTCGGATCTTTTATACCTCGCATATTCCAAAGATGGGATAAACTTCCTGGTTGATCCTAACCCTATCGTAAAAGAAAAAGCCTATCGATCTGCCCTTTTTGCCATGGAAAAAAACAATCATCATTTACAATTCGGGGTGATTTTGGGTTATAAAAATGGTCAATTCAAGTTTGCCAAAATTAATGTAGACACCGAAAAAATTGAGGACGCTTTTTAGAAAGGTAATTCATGAAGGAGATCACGAAAGATATCAAGGTTTCTGTCATCATTCCGGTTTTCAATAGACAAGAATTTTTGGCAGAAGCTATTGAAAGCGTTCTTGCGCAAGATATGACCGAAATTGAAATCATTATCGTCAATGATGGCAGTACTGATCAATCCGCGAAGGTAGCACAGGAATTTGTGGCAAAGGATAATCGAATGGTTTATTTGGAACAAGAAAACCAAGGGGTTTCTGTTGCTAGGAACAAAGGAATGGCCTTGGCTAAAGGAGAATACCTTTATTTTTTAGATTCAGATGATACGCTTGGATCTGGATTTTTATCTTCAAGCTATCAATTAGCGACCACCAAAAATTTAGATGTCTTGGTTTGCGGCGCCTATTATGCTGATCGGTTTCCTAATGTAATGGCCCTGCCTACCTGCGCCCAGTTCTTGAAAAAATCTTTTCTCGACAAACATCCTGATGTACAATTCTTAAAAGGTATACAGCCTGGTGAAGATGGTATATTCTCCCATGAATTATTGGCCTTGACCGATAAAGTAGGATTAAATCTAAAAGCAGATTATTTTTACAGGCAGCATGAAGGGCAAAATACCTCACAAATTAAAAAACAGACCGAGAAAATAATACAAGCTCTACCCATCTGGTTAAAGGAATTGGAGGCGTTTTATGAACGAAATAATCTTTGGGATAAAAAAGCACTTCATTTGGCTCGATTTATCGAACATGAGCCTTTTGAATTCCGGTATATGGCCATGCCCTTTCAGCAGGAACAAAAACAGCAGCTTTTTCAACTGATCCGGGACTTTATGGACAGTAAAGTGCTCCCAAGACTAACAGAAAAAGATAGGAACATGCTTTCTGCAGCATTTATCGGCTTTTTACAAGCACAATCGGCAGCAGAATTTGATGCTTGGTATCAAGCAAGAAAATTAAGGAACCGAACGAAAGTGAAAGCATTATATTTAGTCAGTAAACTATTACCCAGCCGAAAATGGAAGAAGGATTTTCGGGCAATGATGAAGAAGAAATACGATTGATGAAAATTCTGATCCTACAAAACCAAGGCTTTTTGAACAGTCAAGGTGGAACTGAAAAGATGGCCAGCTTTTATGCGAATAGCTTTACCAGATTAGGTCATGAGGTGGTTATTGCTACAAATGATCCCAAGGATGGAAAAGTTATTTTCCCATTAGATCGAGAGGTAAGGCTTGTGAACCTTTTTCATGAAGGTTTGGATACGATTGAACTGGAACAACCCTATAATTATAAGGGCCGAAATCTTTTCCGTTGGATTTATTTTAAGGCCCAGAAGAAAGGATTGAAATGGCGGAATGCATCCCAGATGCGAAAGCATGGAATGAAAAATAGGGATGAAGTGTTTTTACATAACCTGCAGCGCAGGTCCAAGGTATGGAAGCCCTTTTTCGATAAGGAAAAGCCCGATCTTATCCTAAGCATGTCCATTGCTACTTTATTGGAGATAACGTATTCGGATGCTGTAGCATTTCCGATCATCAATACCGTACATGGAAGGCCTGATTATGATTATACCGATATTTTGTGGTACCGAAGCGAACAGGAGATGAAGCTCTTGAAGGAAAGTTATTCCAAATTGGATGCGGTTCAGGTATTTTTTCATAATTATAAATCTTTCCTGCCGGATAATTTTAAAGGGTTGGCAAGAGCGATTCCAAATCCCATTCCACAGATGGATGACTTGAAAATCGTTGACCATCTACAGACTAAAGAGCGCTATCGGATTGTCCATATCGGATCCTTGATCAATGCTGGAAAACAACAGGAATTGGCTATCCAAGCATTTTCGGAATTGGCTGAAGAATTCCCGAACTGGGATTTGTGGTTTTGGGGCGAGGGTGTAGATAAAGCATATCTGGAGGAAAGGATAGCTTCATTGAAGCTAAAGGATAGGGTGTTTTTGGCAGGATTTACCGACAAACCTATGGAAAAGCTTCAAGAGGCTGATATTTTTGTTTTTCCGAGTAAATACGAAGGCTTTGGCTTAGCGCTTGGCGAGGCGATGACTGTAGGATTACCTGCTATAGGCTTAAAAGACTGCTCTGGTGTGAACGAATTAATTCAGCATGAAATATCTGGTTTTCTAGCAGCAGATGCGCAGGAATTCAAATCCTATTTAGGTAGGTTGATGGAGGATCGGAAGCTTCGTGATCGATTAGGGAAAGAGGCTCATGAGCAAATGAAAGCGTATAAAGACACCCTTGTTATCGCGCAGTGGGAAGACTTCCTGGATAAGGTGGTTAAGGACTATCAAAAATCCTAAAGGGAGCTCAGATTTTACTATCTTTGAAGGACAAACCTTTGTTAAAAATATTCAGATGGCAATTCCAAAAACCATATATCAAACGTTCAAAACCAAGGATATTCCTTGGTTGACCAAATTCTATATCTGGATTTTCAGACAGAAGAATCCAGATTATGATTATGTGTTTTTTGATGATGCAGCGGTTGATCGGTTTATCCAGGAGAATTTTGAGCAAAGGGTATATAAAGCTTATAGTCGATTGCAGATAGGGGCTGCTAAAGCCGATTTCTTTCGCTATGCGGTATTGTATATCAATGGTGGGGTTTATCTGGATTTGGATTCTGATTTATTGGTGTCTTTAGACAAACATCTGCTAGATAGCGATGAGGCCGTGATCAGTCCGGAGAAAAACCATCCGGAATACTTTGCGCAATGGGCATTGGTCTTTGATAAGGGGCATCCCTTTCTGAAAAGGACCCTGGATTATGCCGTTGAGAACATCGAACAGAAAACCTATCCGCATGATGTGCATAAAACGACTGGTCCATCTGTTTATACCCGTGCGATTCAGGATGAAATTAAGGAAAATCCATCCGTTGCCTATCGCGTCGTGGAGCCTGATTATAAAGGCATCATGCAGTTCAAATATAAATTGGGTAAGTTATTGATCTATAGAGATCGTAAAAACCATTGGAAGAAATTGCAGAAACGGATTACCGTTGTAAAAGAAGATAATTAAAGTGTATTATAGCAGTTCATGATTTGGGCTGCTATTTTTTCATCATTGAAGCGTTGGACATAGCGTTTTCCTTTTTCGCTCATTTCCTGCCTTTTTTCGGGGTTATTCCATAAACCAACGATTTGTTCCCGCATTTCTTGGATGTTCTCCGGATCGATGTACATGGAATCTGGACCAGCTGCCTCTGGGAATACTCCGGATCGGTTGGTTATCACGGGGGTACCTGCATATAGCGCCTCAATGATGGGGATGCCAAATCCTTCAAACTTGGATGGATAGACGAAAATACTTGCCATCCTGTATATAGCGGCCAGCTCTTCCATCGTAAACCCTTTTAGAAAAATGACCTGTTTTTCCATGCCTTTCTCTTTGATATAGGCTTTTATTTCATCTGCATAAGGAGTTTCCTTGCCAAGAATGAGCAGCGGAATACCCGTGTTTTCTATGGCTTTTACGATCTGAAAGGCATTCTTACGGGGTTCAATAGATCCCACATTCAGGATAAACCGTTCAGGTAGATTGTTTTCTTGGCGTATCCTATTTTGAATATCTTCGGATATAGTTTGCTTGAATGCCGGATGACAGACCTGATAGATCACTTCGATCTTCTGTTCATCGACTTGGTAAAATTGCAGGATATCTTTTTTGGTCTGTTCGCTGATGGCAATGATGCGGTCTGCATGTTCAATCGCATATTTCGCTTTGCGATGGTATATCCATCGATCCAATGGCTTATAAAGCTCGGGATAACGAAGGAAGATCAGATCATGAATGGTGACTACAGATTTTATCTTAGCTTCTTTGAGGCCAATAGGAATCTCTCCGGATAGACCATGAAATATCTGGACCTGGTCGTGTTTCAGATCTTCTACAATACGCCTATTGCGCCATAGACTGGGAAAAAGATTGTTGATAAATCCTTGGGGTAGCTTGTTGGTCTGCTTAAAGTCTTCAGACCCGAACCAAAACCCGTCGAACTTTGGGCTGTATTTGATATATCGATTTTCAGGATAATGGTCTTCCAAAATACGGATCAGATCTCGGCTGTAATTTCCAAGACCTGTTCTATTCAAAAAATATCGTTTGGCATCATAGCCTATGATAAGCTTCATTAATCCCTATTGATAAGCTTTATTAATCCCTATTGCGCTATAAAGATATTATTTTTTCCAATAGCATTTCTGGACTAATTAAATCGATTGCTTCCGTACCATCGCAGGGGCATGGTTTATTGCCATAAACGGAACTTGGGCGGTTGGGGTGTTCGACCTGAACACAATCGTCCATGGATTGCCCATAGCCTAAAAATCCTGCAAAGGGATGCGTAGCTCCCCAAACAGATATACATCTGGTGCCGACAAGGGATGCCATATGCATGCCCGAACTATCCATACTGACCATGAGGTCCAAGTGCGAGATGATATCCAATTCTTGCTGCAGTTTATACTTTCCGACCAAGGAATGTACTCCTGGGTATTTGTCTGCCCAGGCTTCGGTTATTTTCTGTTCTTCTGCTCCTCCGCCGAATAAGAGCACTTCATAGTCTTTTTCCGCCAATTGCTGCACAACTATTTCCATTTTTTCCAAAGGGAATACCTTGTAGCTGTGTTGGGCAAATGCGGAAATGCCGATTTTTTTCTTGGTACCGGCCAGGATAGGCATCATGCCAGGAGGAATGAGTCGATACTCTTTTTCCAATTGATGGCCGAGCGATATCGGGAAGCCAAGGTTTCGGAAAACATCGGCATAGCGTTCCGTAGTGAGTTGGAGTTGTTTTTTGATTTTGTTTACTGGACGGGTCAGTGCTTTTTTTTCAGCCCGGCCTTTATCCAAAATGGCAACCCTTTTTCCAATTCCTTTAAACAGCATATCCAAAAACCTGGATCGGATGTTGTTATGCAGATCGGCAATTGCATCAGGTTTGTAACTCTTTAGTTCATTGAAAAGGCTCAACAAACCAAAGACACCTTTATGCCTGCCCTTCGGTTGGATGGCATGAAAGGTTAAGCGCGGGATATCCTGAAAGAAGGCGGAGAACAGTGGTCTGGACACCATGATGATTTCCGTATCCTGATGCTGTTGTTGAAACTCCTTCAAAACAGAGGCAACCATGGCGACATCGCCCATTGCCGAAAACCTCATCACCAGGACGCGTTTCATGCTTGATTATTTTTGGGTGCCGTACAGGACTGGATTAAGATTCGGATCATTGTACATTTTCATCTGTTTATAGACTTTCATGTATTTTTTTCCGTTTTCAATGTCGCTTAATAATTCATCGATGCTTTGGGAAAGATCCTTACGCTGATCCAATAGCACGTTAAGTTTTTCTGTACAAGCTTGAATATGGGCATTGGAAACATCAGATCTTAGTGTTTCCTGTTCCATGTGGAATATTTTCAGCGCTAGGATGGATAATCGATCGATTGCCCATGCCGGACTTTCAGAATTGATCTTGGCGTCTTCTAATGGAAGCACATCCTTGAATTTTAATAAATAATAGCTGTCGATGTATTCGACAGTATCTGTTCTTTCTTGATTTTGACGGTCAATGCGGCGTTTCCAGTACAATCCTTCGCGAGGTTCGATATCTGGATTGCGAACGACATCTTCCATATGCCATTGCGCAGTGTCGATCCAGCATTTCAGATAAAGCAGATGCTCAAGTGTTTGGCTATCGTATGGATTGCTGATCGGATGGTCGATCTGATCATGTACATGGTAATCTTGAATTACTTGCTGAAAGATTTTATTTGCTGTTCCACTAATCATATACAAATATAACATTTAGCTGTTGATGCTAAAGATATTTAGCGCAAGAGATGGGAAAATTCCTAATAAAAGGACCAAGATGGTGAGTAGGATCCCGATAAGGAAGAGGATAGAGAAGGGGGAAGTGGGGGAGGAAGGGGAAGATTGGGAAGATTGCTTCGTCGTACCTCCTCGCAATGACGCGGCGGTACCTCCTCGCAATGACGCGGCGGTACCTCCTCGCAATGACGCCAAATTAGAATTTCTTAAAAAGGCGTATAATGGGATTTTGAAGTAATAGAATAAAGAAATGACCGAGGTTAGGGCTCCGATGATCAGAAGGGCTAAAAAGATGGAATCTACGGAGGATTGGTACAATTCGAAAATACTGCTGAACACCAGTAATTTCCCGACAAATCCAGCGGTAGGAGGTAATCCTACCAGGGAAATCCCGATGAAGGAAAAACAGGTGAATAGGATAGGGTAAGTTTTGCCCAATCCAGTATAGGAGGAAAGCAAGGTGCTTCCTTCTTGTTTTTCCAAGATGCTGATGAAAGCAAATATCGCTAAGTTCATCAGCGTATAAGCAAGGATATAGAACAATAGGATATCCTGATGCCCATTGCTATAGCCGATTATAGCCATTAGCAAAAATCCGGTATGCCCGATCGAAGAGTAGGCCATCATCCTTTTTACGTCCTGCTGCCTTAAGGCGATTAAATTTCCGATGAGCATGGTCACCATGGCTACCACCGCTATGAATAAGAATGTTAGATCGCTGAAATAGAATTGGGTACTGATCCAGGCACTGGCAATACGGCCAAATAGCACAATCGCGGCAATCTTTGGAATGGTAGACAGAAAAGCCGTTACTGGGGTAGGAGAGCCTTCATAAACATCCGGTGCCCAAAGGTGAAAAGGAACAAAACTTAATTTGAATCCGATACCCGTGAATACAAACAGAAAGGCAATGCTGACCATCACTTTTGGCGCATCGATCAAGCCTTGGATATGTTGTTGGCTTGAAAAATCAAGATCTCCTGTAAAACCGTAAACCAAAGAAAGGCCATACAACATTACCGCCGCACAGGCTGATCCAAATAAGGCGTATTTCATGGCTGCTTCCGCCTGTTTCTTGTTCTCGGAGAAATATCCTACCAGAACATAGGATGAGATCGAAACCATTTCAATAGCTATAAAAGCCATTAACCAATTGCTGGTCATCGTGAGGATATGTAAACCAATACCTGCTGCCAATAAAATGCTGTAGATATCTCCTTTACGTTTGCTGAAGATTTTATCCTTGAAGTATTGTTGGAAATAGATGCAGGCGATCAGTAGACTGACAAGGATAAAGGACCGAGCAAAGAAGCTCATCTTATCCAGGATCAACATCTGATAGAAACCGAAACTTTGCAGGTTGTACTGGGATAAAAGAATCAAGAATGCCCCTAAGCAGGTAATGATGCTGATATAAAAGGAGCTTTGTTTCCAGGTTTTATCCAAGAATAGGGTAGACGCAATCGTCAATAGAAATCCGAATGCCAGCGCCAATTCCACCTTGAATAAAGGCAGAGAAGCAATGATATGGTCTATATTTTCCGATACTTGGTAGCTAAAATCCATCACAGCATTATAAATAAGGATTAACTAAATTCAATAGGCTCAAAACGGATTGGTTCAGTAGGCCAAACACCAAGGATGGCATAATCCCCAATAGGAGTGCCAATGCCAAGGTTGGAAAAAGAATGATCTGTTCGCGTACGGAAAGGTCAGTAAGGCTGTTTGCCCAAGTTTCCCCACCTTTTAGACGGGTCTCCCCGAAGAACATCCGTTGAAGCGTCCATAAGAAATAAGCCGCACTCAAAAGGATACCTAGGGAACCAAATATCGCCATCCAACGAGGAATTCCAGTAGATAAGCTTTCTGCATTAAACGTTCCGATAATGACAAATGCTTCTCCGATAAATGCAGAGAATCCAGGCAATCCTAGGGAGGCAAAGAATGCTATGGCCACGTAGGCAGTATATTTAGGCATCAAAGTGGCAAGCCCTCTGAAATTATAGATGTAACGATCATGAACTCGGTCGTATAGCACCCCTACCAGGAAGAAGAGGGCGGCCGAAAGAAAGCCATGGCTCAACATCTGGAAAACGGCTCCGGAAATACCTTCCGCAGTAAGGGATGCGATTCCCAATAAAACGAAGCCCATATGGGATACCGATGAATAAGCGATCAATCGCTTCAGATCGGTCTGTGCCAAAGCATTGAATGCGCCGTAAAGAATGGATATAATACCGATAAGGCCCAACCACCAATTGGCTTCTACGGCGGCATCGGGAAATATGCCCAAACAGATCCGAATCACACCATATCCTCCAATTTTTAATAGGATACCGGCTAAAATAATAGAAACTGGTGTTGGTGCTTCCACGTGTGCATCGGGTAACCAGGTATGTAAAGGTACAATAGGGATTTTAATGGCGAATGCCACAAATAGGACAATAAATCCAACCATTCTTGCCGGGATTCCCAAGATCTCCTGGCTGTTTCCTAAGCCTTCAAAGAAGGAACCTGAAACATAATTCGCCGGATCCATCATATAGAGCATGTTGAAGGTATGCGCGCCGGTATTTGGGTTTTGGACCGAGAAATATAATCCTACGATGACCAGCAGCATAAAAACGGATCCAAACAGAGTATAGATAAAGAATTTAATGGCAGCATATTCCCGTCTTGCTCCACCCCAGATGCCAATTAGGAAATATAAAGGCAACAGCATCACCTCATAGAATACATAGAACAGGAAGAAATCCAAGGCACAAAAGATTCCCATCACGGCGGTGTTCAGCAGCATTAATAAGGCAAAGTATCCTTTTTTGCTCTTTTCTATTCGCCAAGATGCTCCAATGGCCATCAGCATCACAAAAGCACTCAATACCAATAGCGGAAGAGAAAAACCGTCCACTCCGAGAAAATAATCGATTTCCAAGGTGCCCAATGATCCCAGTTGCATACGTATCCAAGGCATTTGTTCGACGTATTGGTAGGCCGAAACGGCATTGAATGCGGCTTCGCTTGGTTGGAAGTTGGCATATAGATAGCCGGATAGTCCAAATTGGATCAATGTCGCGGCCAATGCAATGTATTTGAATGAGCCATTGCTGCGATTTGGAAGAACCAAGATCGCAAGAACAGCCAGTAGCGGTAAAAAGATAAGTAAGGAAAGTAGTCCCATCTTATTTGAATATCAAATAAATTATTCCAATTAATAAAACCGTGAAGGCAAAACCCAAATAGTTCTGTAACCTTCCATTCTGAACCCAACGTAATAGATGGCCCAGGTAATATGTGCTTCCAGCGATGGTATTCACCAATCCATCGACGATATAACGATCGATCCAAGCCGATACGCGGGAGATAGCGCGAACCAATGAACCCGCTAGGTTGACCAATCCATCGATGATATGTTTGTCGAACCAATATAATCCATTACTGAATTGTACGGTGCTGTTTACAAAAACTTTTTGATAAAACTCATTCAGATAGCCTTGGTTTAAGGATAATTGAAGAAGTGGGGATGTCATCCTGTTCTTGCTTTTTGTCATCCTGAGCTTGTCGAAGGATCTCTCTCCCTCTTCTCCTTGCACATACCATCTGTATGCCCAGATCCAGATCAAAATACTTCCCAAACTCATCAACAAAGGAACAATCGTATGCAGAATATGCAGTTCTGCATAAGCCCGATCAAATTCAAAACCCTTCAGCACAAAAGCATGCTGGTAGGATAAGGGGTTTACACTAAAAATCACAAAAAGCGAACAGATTCCTAGAAAAACCATAGGGCCTAGCATCTGCCAAGGCGCTTCATGTATTCCTGGATTTTCCACATTAATCCTCAATTTTCCAAAAAACACCTTGAAAATCAACCTGCCAATATAAAAGGCGGTCATAAAACTTACGATGATCAGGGTAATCGGGATCAATAGCCAGAGACCACCTTGCTGCATGCCCCATTCCAAGGCATTGATCAAGATTGCATCCTTAGATAAAAACCCTGAAGTTAGCGGAAATCCGGCTAAGGCAAGCGAAGCAATACACATAAGGAGGAAAGTCTTGGGCATATATTTCCTGAGTCCACCCATGTTATGGATATCCTGTGGATCGAAATCTAGCTGATGTTTGGCTTTAAGATGTGCCATTTCATGGATAATAGCCCCAGCCGCAAGGAACAATAGACATTTGAAAAAGGCATGGGTAACGAGATGGAACATGGCTGCATCCCAAGCGCCAATACCGATGGCAACCATCATGAAACCCAATTGGGAGATGGTAGAGAACGCCAATATGCGTTTGATATCACGTTGAGCCAATGCAAAATAGGCCGCTATAAATGCGGTGATGCATCCAATTATGGAGATAATAAGCAAGACAGTGGCATTGAACAAAGGAAATACCGTGCTCAACAGGAATACCCCGGCTGCAACCATCGTAGCAGCATGGATCAGGGAAGAAACTGCTGTAGGTCCTTCCATGGCGTCCGGAAGCCAAACATGTAGTGGGAATTGTGCCGATTTAGCCATGGCCCCTAAAAAGAAACAACATCCCGCAAAGGTCATCCATCCGCTTGAAGCTGGAGAAACCGTATAGAGAAAACCATGCTCTCCAAATAAATCCACCAGATTTAATGTTCCGTATATGCTGTATAAACTCGCAATGCCTAAGAGAAAACCTAAATCCCCAATTCTATTAATAATAAAGGCTTTTTTATTCGCCTGAACCGCTGATTCTTTATGGAACCAGAACCCGATCAATAGATAGGAGGCAAATCCCACCAATTCCCAGGCAATATACATCAGTAAGAGGTTGTCTGCCATGGTTAACAAAAGCATCGCAAAACAGAATAGGCTGAGGTACATCCAATACCGGTGTATGCCTGGATCCCCTTTCATATAGGCTCTAGAGTAGATATGAACGGGCAAAGCCACCAAACAAACTATTAATTGCATCAGGCTAGTCAGGTTGTTCAATAAGAAACCGATCTGAAAATCTTTTGAACCAATACTGAACCAGGTAAGGGCTTGATGCTGAGTTTCCTGGTTCCATATTTTCGGAAAGACCATGGTCGAACTGATCAAACAGCTCAATAATATCGCTAGGAGCGAGATGGTTCCCTGCTTTGATCTCCTGCCGAGCATCGCTTGGATCAGGAAAGCAAGGAAGGGTAATAGAACGACCAGTAGACTGGCAACGATTGGCGATAGGTTCATCATTTGCGCATTAATCTCTTAGGTCCGTAATATTATCCGGGTTAATGGATTTGTATTTTCTATACACATTCAAAATGATGGCCAATCCGACAGCAACGGCTGCAGCGGCCAGCACAATGGCAAAAAGAGCAAAAACCTGTCCGCCATAATTGATCTTATCATACCTGCCGAATGCTACCAGATTCAAAATGGCGGCATTGATGATGAATTCAATCCCGACCAAGATCATGATAGCGTTTCTTTTAGCCAATACCGCATACAATCCGATACAGAATAGACAAGCGGATACTACCAAGAAATGTGTTAAAGTAATCATTGTTTATCCTCCTTTCTGGATAGATGGGCCGCCCCGATCAATGCCATCAACAAAAAGATGGATATCACTTCGAAGGGAAGTAGGTAATGGGTCATGAATTTGATGCCCAATTGATTGATATTATTGTCGGAAGGTAAAATAACCTGTCCCTTATGTATATTTTGGGTGATCCAATTCGGGGTATGTTCTTGCCATTCGATAATACCATAGATCATCACGGCAAGAAAGCCCAACGTTAAGAGTAGGGATTGCCAATTGGGCATGGACAGGAATTTGGAGGATGTGTTTTGAAGATCAGCAAGCAGCTCCTTATTGGAGAGCATAAAGGCAAAGATCATCAGGATCAATACGCCACCCACATATACCATGATCTGGGTGATGGCGACAAAATCAGCTAAGGCAAACAGGAACAATCCGGCCATACCGAACAGTACCACGAAGAAAAGAAATAAGGCACGTGCTGTATTTTTCAGGCTAACTACCAGCAGGGCAGAACCGATCGCCAACACGGCAAAAGCATAGAACAATACTAATTCCATTATTTAGCTTTTGCTGCCTCCTTTTCAGCTTGAAAACGGGTCCACTCTTCCTTGCGTTTTTGCACTTCCGCATCCGACATGTCCGAAAAAGTATAGGTTAGATCCGCCAGATTTGTGGTGCTGCGGTCGTAATTATCCGTCATGACGATGCATTCCGTAGGACAAACCACGGTACATAAACCGCAATACATGCATTTCGCCATATCGATCTCGAATTTGGCGGCATAAAGTCTCTTTACACTTCCATCAGAGGTTTTGCCAATGGCTTCTGGGGATTTAATGGATTCTATGGCAATACAATCCACCGGACAGGCCTTGGCGCAAAGGTCACAGACAATACAATCGTCTATTTCCACATCCAATTGATATCTGGCCACATCGGGTATCGGCATTTTTTCCGAAGGAAATTGAACGGTGGTTACACCTTCTTGTTTTTCGAAATAATTTTGCTGTTTGATGTCCAGTGAGGTTCTTGATTTTCGGGCACTAAAAAGGTGGGCCACCGTTAAGCTGAGTCCTTTTATGGCCGTAGCCAATCCTTTAAGTGTAGATTTGATAATCATGTCAACCCATCAATTTGTTAAACCATCACTGTAATTCGCCAAATCCCGGAGATGGCCATACAAAGGAAGGCCACTGGAATTAAGATCTTCCAACATAAGACCATAAGTTGATCAGCACGGAACCTCGGAAGGGTCCAGCGGATCCATATCTGCACGGCTACAATGAACAACGATTTGATCAATGTCCAGAAAATGCCCCAATAAAGACCAGTGGTCCAATCGGCCAAACGTACATTCCCGATATTGGGAAGCGGTGTATTCCAAGCGCCTAGGAAGATCACTACCCCCAGCATCGCGACCAAGAACATCATGGCGTATTCCGCCAGGAAAATAAAGGCAAAACGGATACCACCATATTCGGTATGGAAACCGCCGATCAATTCACTTTCCGCTTCGGGGATATCAAAAGGTGCTCTATTGCATTCTGCAAGGGATGCTATGAAAAAGATGACATAGCTCACCAGGAGATGCGGTGCCTGGAAAACATTCCAGGATAAGATACCGCCAATATCCTTTACATTCCATATGCCTAGGAAAAACAGGTCTTGTTCACTATAAATCCCTTGGTTTAGGGCAATTTCGTTCAGATTAAGGGTTTGGGTAATCATCACCGCAGCAATCAAGGACAATCCTACCGGTAATTCATAGGATATCATCTGCGCAATAGCACGAATAGATCCCAAAAGGGAATATTTGTTGTTTGATCCCCATCCGGCCATCAGAATGCCGATAGCATCGATGGAAACCACGGCCATAATAAAAAATAACCCCGTATGGGTGTTTGCTGGTACAAAATCGACTGCCCATGGCACGACAGAGAATCCAACAAAAACCGCCACAAAAATGAGGACAGGGGCAACGGCAAAGAGGATCCTATCCGCTGCTGCTGGAGAAATAAATTCTTTTTGAAGGAGTTTGAGGATATCCGCGAAGGTTTGGAGCAATCCAAATTTCCCGGTTTCCATAGGTCCTAAGCGATCCTGTACAAAACCTGCAATCTTACGCTCCGCATATACTGCAAAAAGCGTGAATAAAGCAATAAAAAGAAATATTGCGACAGGGGTAAGGATATGGATAAAAAGGGAACTCAATCTTCTTTTTAGATTAATTCTTAATTAAGGACAAACATACGGAAAACGTACGAATTACCTCAAAAATTTTATAAAATATACTAGTTTAGTAGATATTATTTAGGCTAATTTAGTAGCACTTTCTTCAAACATTTCGTCTTTAAGAGAGTATTAATAAAAGAAATAAGAATATCACTATGAAAAAAACAATTTTTAGTATGCTAGCTGTAGCCAGCTTGATCTTTTCAAGCTGTAGTACATCCAAACAAGTTACAGCAGATGAATCAGCTGACATCGCTAAAATCACCGGTAAGAATTGGCAATTAGTGGAATTGGGTGGGAAACCAGTAGCCGCAGAGGTGAATGGGAAAATGCCTTATTTGGAGTTTTTGCATGAGGCTGGTCGTTATTCGGCAAATGGGGGTTGTAATACGCTGAATGGGGAATTTCAATTCGCAAAGAACAATAAAATACATTTTACGAGAGGGATATCAACGATGATGGCCTGCGAGAACATGGAGATTGAAAGGGGTTTGGGACAGTCCTTGCAACAAGCAGATAATTATACGTTTGCTAATGGGATGCTTTCTTTAAACCAAGGCCGTAAAGCTCCTTTGGCAAGATTTAAAGAGATTTCTGCGGATGTTTCCGTTGCGGGAACTTGGGAATTGGATTATATCGCCGGATCGAATAAACCTTTTAATGAACTGTTTCCTGGGAAGAAGCCGACTATGGTGATTCAGGCTGGTTCTTCGAAGGTTTCAGGCAATGGGGGTTGTAATAATTATGGAAGTAATATGAGTTTGGATGGTAGGAAAGTGAATTTCAGTGGGATTTTTTCTACGAAAATGGGATGTCCAGGAGAGGGAGAGCCTTTGTATTTCTCAACGTTGGAGAAGGTGAATGTGATGAGTGTGAATGGAGATGCAATGACATTGATTATTGGCGATATTGCGGTGATGAGGTTTAAAAGGAAGTAATTCTCGTTGCGAGGAAGCTTTGCGTCATTGCTAGGCTTTGCGTCATTGCGAGGAGGTNNGATTGCTTCGTTCCTCGCAATGACGTATAAAATCTCACAATCACGTATACTTTCTACCCTTCCATCTCCACCCAAAGTCCATCAGATTTTATAATCTCAATCAACTCATCCAAGGCATTCGCCGAAGAAACATTTTTCTTCACCACCTGCTTCCCTCTATACAACGTTATCTTATCTGGCCCAGCACCTACATATCCATAATCCGCATCAGCCATCTCACCCGGTCCATTCACAATACAACCCATAATCCCAATTTTCAACCCTTTCAGATGGTTAGTCCTACTTCTTATCATCTGCGTAGTTTCCTGCAGATCGAACAAAGTCCTACCACAACTTGGGCAAGAAATATATTCTGTCTTAGAAATCCTTGACCTTGTAGCTTGCAATATCCCAAAAGAAACTGAAGCAATCTTATCAGTTGGTGTCGCTGGGCTATCTAACCAGATCCCAGAACCCAATCCATCGATCAATAAAGCGCCAAAATCAGTCGCTGCATAGAGCTGAATCTTCGAGATCGGTTCCTCTGGATCCATAATATCTCCCATTGGCCCTGAAAAATCTTCCACTGCATAACTTCTCTTCAATATCACCGGATTATCAATTCCAATTTCCTGAAGGTTCGCAAAAAACTGGCGCTGATCCGCCATGCCATGCAGATGATCCGTCTCCAAGATAAAAACCACAGTTTTATCGATGGCCAATTGCGCAAAAGCTTCCGATTGCAGATCATCATTGCTGATATAAATCAGGTTCATGGCCGCATCCTTTTCCTTAGCGTCATTAAATTCTTCCAAAGAGTAGATCGGATGCATATTAGCCTTATTAATTAGACCCAACCAGGTTTTATAATTATATAGCTGTTTCAGGTTGCCAGGCATGTTAAACGATGGCAATTGATCGCCCAGGTAAACAAAATCTACCGATTGGTCGCCCATATGGTATTTATCTAATACCGCATCGTATTTATAGCCTACTTCCGTAAGGATAAAAGGATCTTTTAGGTTTTTCTGCGTGATATCCACCACAATCCTCGGCACCAAAGAACCCCCAATAAAGGCATTCACCTCCGAAGACTCATATCTTTTGGTCTCTTTTGATACCGATGCCAATTGAAGGATTTCCCGTTTAGGTTCAGATGCAATGGCTGCTTTGCGTTTGCTGTAGCGGTTTACCAAAGCAATGGCTACTGGAGCTTCTTTCTCCGGTTCTTCCGTCAGAGAAACACGCACGGTCTCGCCAAGTCCATCTTCCAACAAAGTTCCAATCCCCACCGCCGATTTAATCCGGCCATCCTCGCCATCTCCAGCTTCCGTAACGCCCAGATGTAAAGGATAATTCATGTTCTCAGCAACCATTTTCTCGACCAATAGGCGATAAGCTTGTACCATCACCTGTGGATTGGAAGATTTCATGGAAACCACCAAGTTATAGTAATTCAGATCTTCACAGATCCGGATTAATTCCAACGCCGATTCCACCATGCCTTCTGGGGTATCCCCATAGCGGCTCATGATGCGGTCCGACAAAGAACCATGGTTCGTTCCGATCCGCATGGCAGTACCATATTCCTTACAGATACCCACCAATGGCGCGAATTTCTTATAGATCCTATCCAACTCCGCTTGATATGCAGAATCGGTATAATCGATCTGATCGAACTTCTTCTTATCCGCATAATTACCTGGATTCACGCGCACTTTTTCCACGATCCTCGCCGCTACTTCCGCAGCATTCGGCGTGAAATGTATATCCGCCACCAAAGGTACTTGATAACCTCTGTAGGGTAATTCTTTCTTAATGTTTGCTAGATTTTCGGCTTCCTTGATGCTAGGAGCCGTAATGCGGACATATTCACATCCTGCATCCACCATCTTGATGGTCTGATCCACCGAACCCATGGTATCCATGGTGTCCACTGTCGTCATACTTTGGATGCGGATAGGTTGATTTCCTCCCATGGGAATATCCCCAATCTGTACCTCTCTCGTCAAAAACCGACTATACGTTGTTTTTGAATTACAATATCCCCCTGCTAATTCTGATGATTTCAAGCTGTCCATACCGCACAAAGTTAGCTATTTTTAAAAGTTAATAGCGTAAAATGGTCAAGGAATTTGCTGCGCCATCCACTTTGATCGTATAGCGACTATTGGATTTATCGTATCCCGAAGTTTTTCTGATCTTATCATCGCTGATATCCACATCTTCAAATTTATTGCTGGACAGAAAAGAGTCGGTTTCAACGCTACAATCTGCTCCCTTCGGCAAAAATAACTTGATGCTGGAAGCAGCGGTGTTGATATCGATTAAATGGTTGCCCTCGATCGGAACAGGGAGGTACATATCCAAACTGGTCGCGCCCGAATTGATGCTCAAGGATCCCAATTTCAGTTTCTTGAAATCAGCACTGATGCTGGCCGCACCGATATTGTATTCCAGATCCCAGATATGATTCGGGTTCAATCCTACAAAAATCTTATTCTTGGCGTATTTGCTGGACTTGATCTGTGTATTTATCGTGAAATTATTGATTTCATCCGTATTGCTCAAGGAAAGAGATGAGTTAGGGCTGTCCGTACTCGCACGGAATAGGGAATCCGTACTGATGTCGGTATTCATGATGTACTTAGCCGCACCACCATTGAATTTTAGGGAAATACGTTCTGCTATTCCTTCCGAAGATTTACCAATCGTATTGGCAGGAATAAATTCGGCATCATCACTCACCGAGGTAAACGAATCAAAGATGGTGTCTTCCGAAGTTACGCCCTGATAAAAGATAAAGGAACAGATGATGATGTTACAGGCCGCAAGTATCCAAGCCGTATTTTTGCGATTCTGCAACAATAAACCTATACCGATGGAAACCAACAATAATGGCCAATATTTTAGGGCGCCAATAAAGTTAAAGTCGACGATATGTAGGTTATGAAGGAGGACAACCAGTCCAATAAAGACTAACCAGATGCCCGTTGCTATTTTGTTGTTCATTGTTTATTTGTTTTGTTGTCGTCAAAACTAGTACGATTATACAAATTAATTAACTCAAAATAGGCTATGTTGCCTAAATTTTCGGTAAATGAATTAGATTTGTCGGTGAAATAATTCCACAGAATTGTTATCTTGAACGGATGCTAAATATATTGATATGATATTCTACTATATCGGCGACTACATATTGTTGTTGAAGAAGGTTTTTCGGAAACCCGAAAAATGGAAAATTTACTGGAAGGAAGTCCTCCATGAGATGAGTGATATTGGTGTGGGTTCTTTGGGCTTGATCCTAATTATTTCCACGTTTATCGGGGCGGTAATGACCATGCAGATTGCCTTTCAATTGGTTTCCGACCTGATCCCAACCTCAGTTATCGGTTCGATCAACCGTGACTCTAATATTCTGGAACTTGGACCTACCATCTCTGCCTTGGTTTTGATGGGGAAGGTGGGTTCCTCCATTTCTTCCCAAATTGGTTCCATGCGGGTAACCGAGCAGATCGATGCGCTGGAGATCATGGGAATAAATGCGGCGGGATACCTCATCCTTCCGAAGATCATTGCTGGTATCATCATGGTGCCTGTTTTGGTGACGGTGGCTATCTTCTGTGCAATCGTAGGTGGTCTTATTGGTGGTTCTTTATCCGGAGCTGTGACCGTGGATGATTATAATGAGGGTATCCGATCCGGATTCAACGGTTTTACGGTAGCCGTAGCTATGGTAAAAGCCTTTGTCTTTGGTTTTATCATCACATCGGTACCAGCATACAAAGGTTTTAATGTACGTGGTGGGGCTTTGGAAGTTGGACAAGCAGGAACCAGAGCAGTCGTGATAGGTTGTATTACCATTCTTGCCTGTGACTATTTGATAACTGCTTTAATGTTGTAATGTAAATGATTGAAATTCAAGATATTCATAAATCTTTTGGGGATAACCTCGTATTGGACGGGATCAGTGCTACTTTTGAACCGGGAAAGGTCAGCCTCATTATCGGAGGTTCCGGATCCGGAAAAAGTACGGTGCTGAAATGTATCGTCGGCTTGCATCAACCGGACAAGGGGAAGGTGTTTTTCGATGGTAAGGAATTTTCCAAGATGAATTTTGAGGAAAAAGTGCCAATCCGCAAGGAAATAGGTATGCTTTTTCAGAACTCAGCACTTTTCGACTCCATGACCGTAGAACAGAACATCGTTTTTACCTTGGATATGTTCTCAGAGATGAGCAAATCTGAAAAGTTGGATCGCGCAAATTTCTGTTTGGAGCGGGTGAATCTTGCCGGAAAGAACAAATTGTTCCCGGCGGAATTGTCTGGAGGTATGAAAAAACGGGTGGGTATTGCCAGAGCGATTGCCATGAACCCAAAATACCTTTTTTGTGATGAGCCCAATTCGGGATTAGACCCGGCTACTTCCATCCTTATTGATGAACTGATTCAAGAACTGACCGAAGAATACAATTCCACCACCGTAGTGGTAACCCATGATATGAACTCCGTGATGGGGATCGGCCAATATATCATGTTCCTGTACAAAGGGAAGAAATACTGGGAAGGTTCTAACCAGGATATGCTGAAATCCGACAATAAGGAGCTTAACGAATTTGTATTTGCGAGTCCTTTGATGAAAGCAGCTCGCGATACCATGAAGAAGTAGGGCCTGAGGAAGTAGAACCGGAGTACATAGAGGATATTATTCCTTATTTGCTATCTTTGCCAAAATTTACTGTTTTGAATACAAATTCTCCCATACAATTACTGACACCACAGCACTGGAAAGATTATGAACTGATCGATTGCGGTGATTTTGAAAAATTGGAACGATTCGGCGAGCTGATCCTGATCCGTCCGGAGCCACAGGCCGTATGGCCAAAAGCCTTAGGCGATGCTGAATGGAACAAACGCTACCACATCAAGTTCAAAGGTCGTTCAGCGACCAGTGGAGAATGGTTGAAAAAGAACCCTAAATCGCCTGATAGGTGGCATATCCAATACAAAAACAAGGATGTAGCCATTAAATTCCGATTAGGATTGACTTCTTTCAAGCATGTAGGGATATTTCCAGAGCAGGCCGTGAACTGGGATTATATTTCAGAATCTGTGAAAGGATTCAAAACCCCTAATCCAAAAGTATTGAATTTATTTGCCTATACGGGTGGTGCTTCCTTGATAGCTAAAGCTGCAGGTGCGGATACGACGCATGTGGATTCGATCAAACAGGTGGTAACCTGGGCGAACGAAAACCAGGAGATCTCGGGGATAAGCGATATTCGTTGGGTGGTAGAAGACGCCTTAAAATTTGTGAAAAGGGAGCTGAAAAGGGGCAATACTTATAATGGGATCATTCTGGATCCTCCGGCTTATGGACATGGCCCGAAAGGGGAGAAGTGGAAGTTGGAAGACCATATCATGGAAATGATGCAGGATGTTGTACAACTTTTGGATCCAAAGGAACACTTCCTTATCCTGAATACCTATTCGTTAGGTTTCTCATCGGTGATCGTGGAAAACCTGATCAAGACTTCTTTTCCGAAGGTGGAGAACCTGGAAATCGGAGAACTTTATCTTCAGGCAACTGCCGGTCCTAAACTACCTTTGGGTGTATTCGGAAAATTCCGCAAATTCGCTAAATAAAACGCTTAATATAGCTTAAAAAATAAAAGCAGCCATCATCACGACGGCTGCTTTCCTTTTTTCACAGTAGGCAATTAAATTACACAATGAGCGGTTTAAGCTGATTTTCATAATTGGCCAATTGCTCCTGAAAAGCTGCCTTAGACTCTCCAAAAACCTGGCTCACCCGATCCTGTAAGGATCTGTAATAGGCAATGCCTTCGACCAATTGATTTTGAAATTTATAGATATACTTTTTCTTTTTGACATCCAGATCCGACAGGTTTTCCTGTATGTAGTTGCTTAGGTGGTTGACGTATAATTCCAGTTCATTAATGAACATGGACGGTCTTTTAACCCCTTGCAGAACATTGATTCTGCCATAGATATGATCTACCATTTCCTGAAGGGAATAGATCTTGTTGAAATATGCCGTATTAGGACCTGGGCAGATGGCCACCGCCGATCTTTCCCTTGGTTTGAGAATCTGGTACTTCAGGTAGGCTGGTGTGGCCAGTCCTTCACAAAGACATTGTTTCTCTACGATCTTCTGATAGGCTTTTTCGTATTCCTGGGCATTCAAGTTCGCCTGATCCAAATCCTTGATCTTGTTCACCTGGTATACCCGGCTAGCGGTACATTGAGGTTCATTGGCATAGGTGCTATCCGAGACCAAATATTTCTTGGTGCAAGGAAATCCCGGGCGACCTTTGGCAATTCGGGATAAACGCGATTGTTCGGCCGTACTTTTCCGGAAATTATTGAAAGGAACACCCAGTGGAGAGGCATTGCTGATGTAAAAATCGTCCGGAACGGCATTCGCTAAGTTGTTCAGGGTTTCCTCATCTACGGTGGTTGCTTCGGGTACCAATAGAAAGGGAGAACCCCATCCTACGGCATCAAAACCATAATAGTCTAAAAGAAATTGATGTTCCTGGGTAGTTCCCACGCCACCCTGAACGGTAAGCCGAATCCCAGGAACATGTTCAATTTCTCGACCTATTTCCGTTAATGCTGCCTTGTACAGCGGAAAAATCTCTTCCGACAGGGCAGCTTTATTTATTTTGAATTCTTCAAGAATCGGCCCTAATAAGAAACCATCGGTGGTAAACGCATGACCTCCGCAATTAAGGCCCGATTCTATCCGGTATTCGGAAATCCAAATACCTCGTTTTGCTAAATATTTCGCTTGGATCAGTGCTGACCGGTAATCAGACACTTTTAAGGTTATTTTTTTGTTGAATTCGCCCTGCTCGTCTGGGAAGAATTGGGGGAATTCCTGGAGTTGACCATATGATCGCGGGTTCATTCCGGCCGATAGCACCACGGAAGATCGTAAGGTGCTGTTGGCAAATCCTCGAACGGCTGCTGTGGCATCGGAATAATATTCCGAAAGCATCTCGCCATCTTTGGAATAATTGATCTTATCCACCTTGGACATAATATTGACATCAATATCGCCCGGGATCATGGCCTCGCAGATCGCTATTTTTAATCTTTCCTTTTCGCTTGAAGAATTGGTTTCCCGCCATTGCTGAAAAAGCTTTCTCGAAGGATGTTGTTCCGGTAGCAGTGAAAAATATTTGATGGCGGTTTCATCCTGCAACCAATCACAGTTTTTTAAGTGTACAAGTTGCTTGTCCACCAATACCTGGATCATATCCAAGTAGGCGGTTATTCTTCTTGCCCGAGCATCTTCCATATGTTCCTCGATGGCCTCGTATTCCAGCTGGTTTTCCTTCGAATAGTACGCGCGAAGTCGCTCCAGTAATTCATCATCTACAATGGATACCACGGATGAAATACCAAATTGGGCGACCTTAATGGCCGTATCTACGGAAAAAGCTAAACCTAAAACAGGGATATGGAATGAATGCGTCATGTAATTTTAAACTGACGCAAATAGCAAAGAAATCCTGGATTAAAAAGTAATGATAATTAGGAAGGAAAAGTGATCTTCATCACACAACCGCTTCCTTGGTCATTTCTTCTTCGGTATCCAATTCCACACGCAGGTTATTGACGATATGATGCTGCCTATCCGGTGTGTTCTTGCCCATGTAATACTCCAACAACTGGCTCAATCTGTTGTCCTTTGATAGGATAACCGGTTCCAAACGCATATCGCCACCTATGAACAGTCCGAATTCACTTGGCGAGATTTCACCCAGCCCTTTGAATCGGGTAATTTCTGGCTTTGCACCTAATTTATTGATGGCCCGGATTCTTTCTTCGTCGGAATAACAATAAATGGTTTCTTTCTTGTTCCTAACCCGGAATAATGGGGTTTGTAAAATAGACACATGTCCGGCTTTTACCAGATCGGGGAAGAACTGAAGGAAGAAGGTCATAATGAGCAATCGGATGTGCATACCATCCACATCGGCATCTGTTGCAATCACGATGTTGTTATAACGTAGGCCTTCAATACCATCTTCGATGTTCAAGGCATGTTGAAGGAGGTTGAATTCCTCATTTTCATACACGATCTTTTTGGTCAATCCGAAGGAGTTCAAAGGTTTACCTTTCAGACTGAATACAGCTTGGGTTTGAACATCCCTGGATTTGGTGATGGATCCACTCGCTGAGTCACCCTCGGTGATGAATAGGGTAGTCTCTAAATTACGCTCGTGCTTATCGCTGAAATGAATTTTACAGTCTCTTAATTTACGATTATGTAGAGAGGCTTTTTTTGCCCTTTCGTTGGCCAGTTTCTTGATCCCCGCAATATCCTTGCGTTCTCTTTCTGATTGAAGGATACGCTTTTGCAGGGCTTCGGCGGTTGCAGGGTTCTTGTGCAAGTAATCATCCAAAGCCTTCTTCACAAAATCGTTGATGAAGGTACGAACGGTTGGTCCATCTGGGCCTACACTCTGGGATCCTAATTTTGTTTTTGTTTGGGATTCGAATACCGGCTCCTGCACTTTGATGGCAATGGCCCCAATGATGGATGAACGGATGTCGGAAGCATCAAACTCTTTCTTGTAAAATTCACGGATGGTTTTTACCACCGCTTCGCGATAGGCCGCCTGATGGGTACCACCTTGGGTGGTGTGTTGTCCATTCACGAAGGAATAATACTCTTCTCCATAACCTTGGCCATGGGTCATCGCTATTTCGATATCTTCTCCTTTAAGGTGGATGATCGGATAGCGCATGCTTTCCGTGTCGACATTTCTTTCCAACAAATCCTTTAATCCATTCTCGGAAATGAACTTCTGGCCATTGAAATTGATGGTAAGCCCAGAATTTAGAAAAACATAATTCCAGATCATGTTCTCCACAAATTCGGAGCGGTATTTATAGTTTCTGAAAATGGAATCGTCTGGGTAGAAGGTGACGGATGTTCCATTTCGTTGGGTAGTGTCTTTTTGCTCATCGGCCAACAGCTCGCCTTTGCTGAATTGGGCAATACGAGTAACCCCTTGGCGGTATGATTGTACCGTGAATTGATTGGACAGGGCATTGACAGCTTTAGTACCCACCCCGTTTAATCCAACGGATTTTTGGAAGGCCTTACTGTCGTATTTACCTCCGGTATTTATTTTTGATACCACATCAACCACAGATCCGATAGGAATTCCGCGCCCGTAATCTCGAACAGTTACCCGGTTCTCATTGACGGTGATATCGATGGTTTTTCCAGCACCCATAACAAATTCATCGATGGAATTGTCTACCACTTCCTTTAAAAGGACATAGATCCCATCATCATAGGCAGAACCATCACCCAATTTTCCAATATACATACCCGGTCTTAGGCGGATATGTTCTTTCCAATCGAGCGAACGTATACTATCTTCGTTATATGCTGTCATTTGTTGTGTTGTTTTGAGTTTGCTGGAATATTCTTCTTGGTTGATTTATGAACCTTCGCAAAAATATAAAATTTTTTGGGTCATTTTGGTATGGTTGATGAAGTGGTAGAACCTCATTCATAAAAAAAACCGTCATTGCGAGGAGGCACNNCTCCTCGCAATGACGGGATGGCTCGCAATGGCAGTTATCCGCAATGCCAGTTGTCCGCATTGAAGGTAGGTCTAGCAATGACGGGGATAGCTAATAAAAAACTATCTTCCGAAATCGTCCTGAACCCTTACGATATCACTTTCATCAGAAGGATTGGATCCATCGGTATGCTGCCAAATCTCAGCAACCACACCATAATTCCCCATTCCTACCAAACGGTGTCTCTCTCCTTGGCTCAAACGAATAGTATCGCCTTCTTTCAAGATTTTCAATTCGTGTTCTTCATCATCAGGGCTTGTTACAACACCCACCTCACCACGGATCACTCTCCAGATTTCCGCTCTGCGATGGTGGTACTGCCATGATAAACGCTTGTTAGGACCAACCACCAATACTTTTGGGCTTAACTTCCCCGATATCTTTAAATCCTGCACATCCAACCCTTCAAAGTAGGCGTTCGCAAACTCCTGCGCTTGCTCTTCATTGATCACAAAAAATCCGCCCCAGGGTCTGTTCTGATCGATGCTTTCAATCTTGAAGCCTTTATCAGTCAACTTTGTTTCAATTTCCTGGAATAAATCGCTCTTATCAATATATGTCATGGTTATTAAGTTTTCTTTCGTGAAGATAATATAACTTTTTTATTAAAACAAGGGCTGAAACAATTGAATAAGCCTATTTACCGTATATTTGTAATTCTAGAAGAAGCCTTATGTCATTACCATTAGATCATCAAAACGATATATTCGCACAAGCCGTCGCCTTTGTAAACCAGACCCAACAGCCTATCTTTCTGACCGGAAAGGCAGGTACGGGAAAGACTACTTTCCTAAAGTATATCCGGGAGAATAGCTATAAGAAAATGGCGATCACCGCACCGACAGGTGTGGCGGCGATGAATGCTGGTGGAACGACATTGCATGCGCTATTCTGGTTGCCATTCGGAACCTTTATCGAAGATTATCCGATGCAATGGGGCGATCAGGATCAGAATATCTATAATAAACATCGGCTTTTCAGTACCATCAAACTGACCAAGAACAGAAGGGCTATCCTCCAGGAGTTGGAATTGCTGGTCATCGATGAGGTTTCCATGGTCCGTGCAGACACCCTGGATGCCATTGATGTTATTCTGAAGAGCGTTCGAAGGGATATGCGACCATTTGGTGGTGTGCAGCTCTTGTTCATCGGGGATCTCTACCAATTGCCTCCCGTGGTGCAGGATCGGGAATGGCAGGTGCTACGGAATTACTACAAAAGCCCGTTCTTCTTTGAGGCCAAGGTTTTCAAGCAACAGCCACCTATCTTGATCGAATTAAAAAAGATTTACAGGCAGCAGGACGATCGTTTTATTGGCATATTGAATAAAATCAGGAATAACCAGACGACGAACGATGATCTGGAAGACCTGAACAGCCATTATAAAGAAGACTTTGTTGCGCCAAAGGATGAACAATACATCACGCTGACTTCACACAACCGCTTAGCAGATAAGATCAATCAGGAGCAGTTGGATAGTTTGGATTCCAAACTGTACCAGATCAAATCCATCATTACGGATGATTTCCAGAACAGTATGTATCCGGTGGATGAGATGTTGAGCCTTCGGGAAGGGGCGCAGGTGATGTTCATCAAGAACGATGTGGGGGAGGATAGAAGGTACTACAATGGTAAGATAGGAACCGTTAAAGAGATCAATATTGATAAGCATAAAGTGATAGTGACCTTTCCGAATGGGGAGGAGGATGTGGAAGTGAAACGGGAGACTTGGGAGAACATCCGCTATTCCTACAATAAAGGGGAGGATAAGATAGAAGAGGAGGTGCTAGGTACCTTTTCGCAATTTCCCTTACGATTGGCCTGGGCGATCACCATCCACAAAAGCCAGGGGCTTACTTTTGAAAAGGCCATTATCGATGCAGGAACCTCCTTTGCAGCGGGACAGGTCTATGTGGCGCTCAGCCGTTTGACCGGACTGGAAGGTTTGGTGCTGCGTTCGAAGATCCCTAACCATGCCATCCGTACCGATTTTCAGGTGGTGAATTTCATGAACCAGATGGAAGCTATTGGAGATTTGGCGCCTATTCTGCAGGAAAGCCGCCGCCGATACCTTGGTCAGATCTTATTGCATAGCTTTCGATGGAACAACCTGACCGAATCCCTGAACCTCTTGGTGGAAGACTTGGAAGGTAAGNNAAAAAAATCGAACAGAAAGAGGAAGCTTTGGAGCTGCTGAAGCAGATGTTGGACAAGGTGAAAGGCCAAGAGCAGGTTGCCAATAAGTTCATTACCCAATTGTATCAGTTATTGGCCCAAAAGGAGAATACCGATTACGAGAAAATATGTGAAAGGTCCAAAGCTGCGGTCAATTGGTTTATCCCTAATTTCCAAAAAGACTGTTTGGAACCATTGGAAAAACATATCGATGAATGGAAAGTCAAAAAACGAACGAAAAAGTACATCAGTTCATTGAAGGAATTATTGTTGGATTTCAAGCGGAAGTTTGAGCAATTGAAACATAGCCAGACCATTGCCGAAGAATTGACGAAATCGGATGCCGATCTTTCGGAAGAGCTGTTGAATTGGGAGCGACCAAAAGACGATCAACTGAAGAGTGGGGATGATGAAAAGGAAAAAGACACGAAACAGATTTCCTTGGACATGTACCTGGAAGGAATGGATATTGAAGAAATTGCAGAAAAAAGAAGCATGGTGGCGGGTACCATCTATGGGCATCTGATCCATTTTATCGGACAGGATGTAGAAGCCACCGATCTCTTGGATGAACATATCCTTCAGGAAATTATTGCAGTATTGGAAAAGCATCCTGATGCTTCATCAAGTGAAATCCGTCAATTGATGGATCTAAAGGTGGATTATCCTGCCATTAAAGTTGCCCAAAAGCATCTTGAAATTAGCAAGGAACAGGATGCTAATCCTCATGTTATTTAATTATATTTGCGGGATAAGCTAACGACATCATACCCTTGGAAAACGAAAAACCGAAATCGAAAAAAGTAAATAAATGGATTGTTTTTACATCCATGCCCTTTCAGATAGGGGCGACAATTTACCTTTTTTATTGGATCGGAACCCTTTTGGACCGCAAGTTCGAGGTCGAAGGGGAATGGTGGATGAAAGGGTTGACGATCGTGGGGGTGTTAGCATCCATGTACCAAATGATTAGACAAGTAAACTATATCAATAAAGATGAATAAATTCCTTTTGTTAATACTCGTTTTAATTGCCGTAACTGGGATCAGTTTTGGTATCCATTACGCTGTTTTGCAGTATAACGATCTCGACCATTGGTGGATCGGGAGTGGATATAGTCTGTTGGGCATGTATGCGTTCTGTGCTATTGCCTCCTTGGTGATGGCGATGGTTTATGTAGGGGTGGATTACTCCATGCCGACCCAAACAGGATTTGCTTTTTTGATCGGTATGACGATCAAAGCCGCTGCCAGTTATTTCTACATTCATGAGGGTATAAATCTACTCGAGAACGATTTTATCGAACTCAATTTTATGGTCGTGTTTTTCATTTATTTAGGGTATGATGCCTTCGTTGCGTATTACCTTGTAAATCAGCATGAACCAGAGCCTAAAAAGTAAATTTTCAAAAAGTTTAAACATTTGTGGACTAATGCGAAATAAAATTGTAATTTTGCGCAAAATTTGTCATAATTCAACATTATTTAAAATGGTGAGTCTTAAGAAAGTACTTTTATTATTGACGGTGATTTTATTCACTGCAAACCCATTCAGATCAGCTGCTGAGACCGTGCCTTCAACAGGGGAAGTTTCCTCTCCAGAAGAGATCAATGCTCACATTCAACACCACTTAAAGGACGATTATTACTTTAACTTCGCTACTAATTCCAAAACTGGTCACAGTTATGGATTCCCATTGCCAGTTATCTTAATCGATAATGGATTGAAGATCTTCTCTGCTGCAGAATTTGACCATGGAAAAAAAGTAGTGGAAAAAGACGGTAATTATTACAAATTATACCACAGCAAAATCTACAAAACCGACGCGGCAGGTACCATCACTTATGATGATCATCAGCATCCTACCAATGCGAAACCATTGGATTTCTCCATCACTAAAAACGTGGTAGGATTGATGTTGGCTGCCTTGTTACTTTTCTTAGGCTTCATGAGCTTAGCGAAAACCTATAAAAAAGGCGCTAATGCTATTCCAAAAGGAGTAGGCCGTGTTTTAGAGCCTTTAGTGCTTTACGTACGGGATGAAATGGCGATTCCAAATATCGGCCACCGTTATAAAGAATTCATGCCTTACCTTTTATCGGTATTCTTCTTGATCTTCTTGTTGAACATTTTGGGATTGACCCCACTAGGGTTCAACGTAACAGGTAATATCACCGTAACTTTAGTATTGGCTTTGTTTACTTTCTTTATTACCACTTTCAAAGCAAACAAGGATTACTGGAAACATATTTTCTGGATGCCAGGGGTTCCGGTTCCATTCAAATTTATCTTAGCGCCAATTGAGGTGTTGGGTATGTTGACCAAACCATTCTCTTTGATGCTTCGTTTATTTGCGAACATCACTGCAGGTCACTCGGTAGTATTTGGTTTGATTGCCATCGTCTATTTGTTTCAGCAAGAATTGACTGTTGGTGGTAGTATCGGTGTTTCGATGTTATTGACCTTAGTATTGTTCTTCTTGGAACTTTTGGTTGCATTTTTACAGGCGTTCATCTTTACCATGTTGTCATCCCTATTTATTGGTATGGCGGTAGAAGAACACGCACATCATTAATTCGAATTTTTTGTTAAATTTTTAAATATAAAATTGTTATGATTCCAAATTTAGTAGGAGCAGGTTTGATCGTTATCGGAGCTGGTTTAGGTTTAGGTAAAATCGGTGGTTCAGCAATGGAAGCTATCGCTCGTCAACCAGAAGCAGCATCTAAAATCCAAACTGCGATGATCATCATCGGAGCCCTAGTAGAAGGTTTAGCATTCGGTGCTTTAATCTTAGGTAAATAAGCTCAGGCTTATCAAAAAAACAATAGACATAACTTGCAACGGTTGGTTGCAAGTTGTGTTTATCAAAGACAAAAAATTATAAAAATTACATATACTAATAACGGAAATAAATGGACGCTTTAATTCAAGATTTTTCATTAGGGTTGGTTTTTTGGCAAACCATCATCCTATTAATCGTAATCGTATTATTAGGTAAGTTGGCTTGGAGACCGATTGTAGACGCTTTAGAAGACCGTGAGAAAGGTATTGCTGATGCATTGGCTTCTGCAGAAAAAGCAAAATTGGAAATGGCTCGTTTGACGAATGAAAACGAACAGTTATTGAAAGAAGCACGTGAAGAGCGTGATATCATTTTGAAAGAAGCGAAGCAATTAAGCGATAAACTGATTGCAGATGCTAAAGCTGCTTCTCAAGTAGAGGGAGCTAAGATGATCGAAAATGCAAAACGTGAAATCGAAGATCAAAAGCTTAAAGCATTGGCAGAGGTTAAAAACCAAGTGTCTACTTTATCTTTAGAGATCGCTCGCAAAGTATTGACCAAAGAATTTGAAGACCAAAACAAACAAGAAGCGTTAGTTTCTGATTTGTTGAAAGATGTTAAATTAAACTAATTGGTTAACAGATTAAAATTAAACTATGTCAGTTTTTAAAGTAGCTTCAAGATACGCCAAGTCCCTTATCGATCTTGCCCAAGAACACAACAACTTGGACGAGGTGAAGACCGATATGGACAGTGTGGTTTCTGTGATCAAGACAAGCACGGAACTACAAGCGGTTTTGAACAACCCAATCATCAAAACAGATAAAAAAGTAGCGGTATTGAACGCTCTTTTTGCAGATAAAATAAAGCCGGAAATCATTGGATTTTTCAATATCATGGCCAAAAAAGGTCGTGCGGAATTGATCTATGCAACGGCACAAGAGTTTATCCGTGAATACAACGAGGTAAAAGGAATTGTGAAGGCTGAGGTGATCTCGGCTGCCAAGCTTTCTGATGCCAA
This sequence comes from Sphingobacterium sp. UBA1575, assembly GCA_002322865.1. Taxonomy (GTDB): domain Bacteria; phylum Bacteroidota; class Bacteroidia; order Sphingobacteriales; family Sphingobacteriaceae; genus Sphingobacterium. The sequence goes on from DCOH01000021.1 coordinate 151,115, forward strand.
TATCGAAGAGTTGAAAAAGGCAATCGGTGAGCAGATCAATGCGCAGGTTGTATTGACCAATAAAGTTGACGAATCGTTGATCGGTGGTTTCATCGTGAAGGTTGGCGACAGACAATTGGATGAGAGTATTCAAGGTAAATTGAATAAGTTAGAAAGACATTTTGCTAATCTTGGTGTATAACCCAAGCAATAGCTTAAAGATAAAATAGAATAAAAAACCCCTTATACGAATTTAACAATGATAGAGGTAAGACCAGATGAAGTTTCGGCAATTCTTAGAGAGCAATTGTCAGGCTTTAAGTCAGCGGCCGAATTAGAAGAAGTAGGTACTGTCCTTCAAGTAGGTGATGGTATCGCTCGTATTTACGGCTTAACAAAAGTTCAATCAGGAGAGTTGGTTGAGTTCCCTAACGGATTACAAGGTATTGTGATGAACTTAGAAGAAGACAACGTGGGTGTTGTACTTTTGGGTTCTTCGGATTCCATCAAAGAAGGAGACACCATCAAACGTACTAACCGTATCGCATCTATTAAAGTAGGTGAAGGTATGTTGGGCCGTGTGGTAAACACTTTAGGTCAGCCAATCGATGGTAAAGGACCTATTGCTGGTGATACTTACGAGATGCCGATTGAACGTAAAGCTCCTGGAGTAATCTATCGTCAGCCAGTAACTGAGCCATTACAAACTGGTATCAAAGCGATCGACGCGATGATCCCTGTAGGTCGTGGACAGCGTGAGCTTGTGATCGGTGACCGTCAGACAGGTAAAACAGCTGTTTGTATCGACACGATCCTTAACCAAAAAGAATTTTACGATGCAGGTCAACCTGTATTCTGTATATATGTTGCTGTAGGTCAGAAGAACTCTACTGTAGCTAACATCGTTCGCGTGTTGGAAGAAAGAGGCGCATTACCTTACACGGTAGTTGTTTCTGCTTCTGCTGCGGATCCTGCACCTATGCAATTCTACGCGCCAATGGCGGGTGCTGCTATCGGAGAGTACTTCCGTGATACAGGTCGTCCGGCATTGATCGTTTATGATGACTTGTCAAAACAAGCGGTAGCATACCGTGAGGTGTCTTTATTATTGAAACGTCCTCCAGGCCGTGAGGCATACCCAGGAGACGTATTCTACCTTCACTCCCGTTTATTGGAGCGTGCTGCGAAGATCAACACTTCTGATGATATCGCACGTAACATGAACGACCTTCCTGAGTCTATCAAGCACTTGGTTAAAGGTGGTGGTTCATTAACAGCACTTCCTATCATCGAAACGCAAGCGGGTGACGTATCTGCTTATATCCCTACCAACGTAATTTCCATTACTGACGGTCAGATCTTCTTGGAATCGAACTTGTTCAACGCAGGTATCCGTCCAGCGATCAACGTAGGTATCTCGGTATCCCGTGTAGGTGGTAATGCGCAGATCAAATCCATGAAGAAAGTTGCTGGTACCTTGAAATTAGATCAAGCACAGTTCCGTGAATTGGAAGCTTTTGCTAAATTCGGTTCAGACCTAGATGCGGCTACAAAAGCAGTATTAGATAAAGGTATCCGTAACGTGGAGATCCTTAAACAAGGTCAATATTCTCCAGTTTCTGTAGAGAAGCAAGTAGCGATCATCTACGCAGGTACAAAAGGTTTATTACGTAATGTACCAGTTGCTAAAGTAAGAGAATTCGAAAACGAATACTTGACACAATTGGAGCAACGTCATCCAGAAGTATTGTCAGCGTTGAAAGCTGGTAAGTTCTCTGATGAGTTAACCGACGTATTAGAAAAAGTAGCTAAGGAATTAGCATCTAAATATTAATTAGTCCTTAAGTGGGATTTAGATAATAGATAATAGATGACAGATGATAGACATTAGATTATAGATTATAGATTAGAGACCTTACATCTATTATCTCATATCTATTATCTAACGTCTACTATAAAACATATATGGCAAATTTAAAAGAAGTTAGAAACCGGATTACCTCCGTATCCTCTACGCAACAGATTACCAAAGCGATGAAAATGGTATCTGCAGCGAAGTTGAAACGTGCGACGAATGCAATCGTTCAATTGCGTCCTTATGCGACAAAATTGAGAGAGATCTTAGCGCAAGTTTCAGCATCTGTAGAGGGTAATAACTCGCCTTTTACCCAAGATCGTATCCCTACGAAGGTGTTGATCATCGTGGTGACTTCCAATAGGGGATTGGCGGGGGCTTTTAATGCGAATGCTATCAAAACGGCAAACAACTTGATCGCGAATAAATATGCAGATCAATTTGCCAGAGGTGATGTGAGCATTATTGCTATCGGTAAAAGAGGTCATGATTTCTTCACTAGACGTAGCTTCAATGTCATCGGAAACCATAATGAACTTTTCAATAATCTAGATTTTGAAAATGTTTCTAAGGTTACTGAATATGCCATGGAGCAGTTCAAAGAAGGAAATATTGATCGTGTTGAGGTGGTTTATAACCAATTCCGTAATGCTGCTGTTCAGATTTTGACTTCCGAGCAAATCTTACCTCTATTGCCAGAAGAGAAAAATGAAGATGTAGCTGAATTGGATTATATCATCGAGCCATCGAAAGAAAAGATCATTGAAGAGCTTATTCCAAAAGCGATCAAGATCCAGTTGTACAAAGCGGTATTGGATTCGAATGCTTCGGAACATGGTGCGCGTATGACTGCAATGGATAAAGCGACAGAGAATGCGGGGGATTTATTACGTCAATTGAAATTGTCGTACAACCAAGCTCGTCAGGCTGCTATTACAACCGAGTTAACTGAGATTGTTTCCGGTGCTGCAGCGTTGTCCAACGGATAATAAAACAATTAAATTCTATAAGGAAAAGCCATGATTTATTCATGGCTTTTTTTATTTGCTGTATTTAGGAAGTCCATCTTCTATATTTTTGAATTCTCTTTTCTTGAATTCTCTCAATTTTTGACCATTATCCTTCTTTTGTCAAAAAAATAGTTTTTTCTTTTATTTATGGGCTTATTGGTTATTTTTGTTTTTAACTCAAAAGCAAACGAATTCTTTTTTAGATGGTTTAGTTAGATAGACCGGCTTTTTTTAGATTTATTAATTGTTGTTATGGCCAAGAAATTATATGTATCCAATTCTACAGAGTCCAGTCGGATGTTTAAAAATGACTTTCTGGAGTCGCTGACCAAAGTGCATTGGTCGGTTCCTTTGATCTTTTGGATCCCGGTTATTGTGTTCTTTGTTTGGAGGGCCTTGGTACCTGGGGAGCTTTCAGTAGGGACAGTAATTGGGTATTATCTGTTTGGATTAGCATTTTGGACCTTGGCAGAATATGTACTGCACAGGTGGGTTTTTCATTATGAACCGAGTTCAAAGTTTGGCCAGCGGATACATTTTATCTTTCATGGTGTGCATCATGATTTTCCGAAGGATAGGTTGAGGTTGGTAATGCCATTGTCGGCAAGTATTCCAATGGCTGCGATTATTTATTTACTTTTTAGTTTATTTTTTGGGCAGTATGTATTGGGGGCATTTTTTGGTGGTTTTTTGATGGGGTATTTGATTTATGATGAATGCCATTATGCCATGCACCATGCGAATTTTAAATCGGGACTGTTTAAGAAGATCAAGGATCATCATATGTTGCACCATTATGCCGAACCGGATAGGGGCTTTGGTGTGAGTTCGATGATTTGGGATGTTATTTTTGGCTCTGGGTTTAAGAGGGGGAAAGGGAAGTAGAGGGAACTTTCATTGTCATTGCGTATAACTTTACCCGTCATTGCGAGNNCTCGCAATGACGAAAAAAAAAGATTGCTTCGTCGTACCTCCTCGCAATGACGATGGAAAGATTGCTTCGTCGTGCCTCCTCGCAATGACGAGAAAGTCGATGACGAAATTGCGGAATGACGAGCTACCCTTACCAGCGAATCAACGCAGATCCCCACGTAAAGCCAGCACCAAAGGCCGCCAAACAAACCAAATCCCCATCTTTTATCTTTCCTTGTTCCCAGGCTTCACATAATGCAATCGGCACAGATGCAGCCGTTGTATTCCCATATTTTTGGATATTATTGAACACCTGATCATCTCCCAATCCCAAAGTCTTCTGTACAAATTGAGAAATCCGCAGATTCGCCTGATGCGGGATTAACATATCAATATCCGTCGATTTCAAATTATTCTTAGCCAAAGCCTCGCCAATCACCTCCGGAAACTTCACCACTGCCTTTTTGAAAACAGCCTGGCCATCCATGTAAGGAAATGCAGATCCATCCTCCAACATCTCTTTGGTCATCAACATCTCTCCCAATTCCACATCCGGCCATTTCGGCATCTCCTCCAAATAATAACCTGCAGAGGCTCCCGGAAAATACATCGCCAATTTCTCGGCATCAGCACCATCCGAATGCAGGTGCGTACTCAAAATTCCTTTTCCTTCCTCGGTTGTTGGCTGCAGTACCACTGCGCCGGCACCATCACCAAAGATCACCGAAACCGCTCTACCTCTTGTCGAAAAATCCAACGCAAAGGAATGTTTCTCCGATCCTACAACCAGGATGTTCTTATACATACCGGTTTTAATGAACTGGTCGGCAATAGAAAGTGCATAGACAAACCCAGAACATTGATTTCTCACATCCAAAGCGCCAATTTCTTTCATCCCCATTTCCCTTTGCAACAACACCCCACATCCTGGAAAGTAATAATCCGGTGATAAGGTCGCGAAAATCACGAAATCGATCTCTTCTGCTGTTGTATTCGCACGTTCAATGGCAATCTTGGAAGCTTCCACAGCCATGCTGGTTGTTGTCTCACCGATACGATCCGCATAACGGCGCTCCTTTATCCCGGTACGCTCTTGGATCCACTCATCACTAGTTTCCATAAATCTAGTGAGATCATTATTTGTATATACGTTTTTTGGGACGTAGTATCCCAAACCAGCAATCTTTGACTGAAACATAGGGTTATTTTAAGTAAACAATTCAGCTAAAATAAAGAATTATTTGAAAAATAAGCTATTTTTGCCTTATGAGCGTAGAGGTCGAACAGGAAACATTTACTCTAGAAGAGATATTGGCCGGAACCAAGGAATCCAACAAACTGATCCTTTGGAACGATGACATCAATACTTTTGACCATGTCATTTATTGTCTGATGCATTATTTGCAGTACTCTGAGGAAGAAAGTGCTAGGATTGCCTGGACCGTTCATACCAAAGGAAAGTGTGCCATCCTGGAGGGTTCCTACACCGAGATGGAGGTTTACCGGAAAGTCCTTAAATCTGAAGGATTGACCGTTTCCATTGAGTAGAAAGCAGCGTAATAATGCAGTTACGATAGGCTTTGTTCCTATTTAAATATGCATTTTTGCGGATGTAGATCACAACGTTACATCTTTATGCTATTTAGAAAACTTTCTATTTCCATCCTTTTTTTATTTCCCGTAATCTTATTCGCCCAACAAGTTACCATCCAAGGATCTGTAGTCAAACAGGATAGTGTAAGTCCGGCGGTAGGGGCAAGCGTAAGCTTATTATCCACCGTAAATCGTGCTTATATCCGTGGGCAACAAGCTGGCGATAACGGTAGGTTCAGCATCCAACAAGTAGATCCTGGAACCTATCACCTACAGATCACCTTCCAAGGTTACCAGACCTATACCCGTGAGAACTTTGTGGTTAAACCCAATGAAGATATCAACCTGGGTAAGATATCCCTACAGGAACAAGGTGAATTGATCTCCGAAGTCGTTGTACAGGGAAGGACACCCGATCTACAGATCGGAATCGATAAAAAAGTATTTGATGTTTCCCAGAGTATGGTCAGTGTAGGAGGTTCTGCGCAAGACCTATTGGGCAATGTGCCCACCTTACAGGTGCAATCCGATGGATCCATCAGTTTAAGAGGATCCTCCAATGTCCGTATCCTGGTGGATGGCAAGGAGTCTGCCATGGCCGGTTCTGATATCAATGCCTTCTTACAATCTTTACCTGCAGATGCGATTTCCAAAGTAGAAATCATGACGAACCCATCTGCAAAACACGATGCAGAAGGGCAATCCGGAATTGTAAACATTATCCTAAAGAAAAATATCCGCACTGGTTTGAACGGATCGGTTAATGCTTCCATTGGCTCCTACGAGAATGCCAATGCGGGTCTTACCTTGAACTATAGACCTGGAAAAGTAAATTATTTCGGAAGCTATAATTTTAGCCGTAGAAACATGGTCGGTGGAGGATATACCGATAACACCGATTATATCAACGGACAGATCACAGATGCAAGTCCAAGGACCTATTCAACGGATGAAAGTAAACGATTGGGCTATAACCATACCGTGCGTTTAGGAACAGATTATTATGCCTCAGATAAAACAACTTTCAGTTTGGCAGGAAACCTGAGTTTCCGTGATAACGACAGGACACAAGATATTAATTATACCTACTGGAATATTCCCGACTATGGTTCCAGCAGTTTCCGTAAATCTGCTCAGGCGGAGAAGGATTTTGGGGTAGACCTGATGTTTGATTTCAAACAGGAATTCAAACGCCAAGGCGAGGAGTTGTTGGCCAACATATCCTTTGGTAATGATGAGGAAGATGGAACGAACGATTTCCATCAGACTTATGCCAGCAATAGAAGAGACCTGGTTCGTCAGAACACAACCTCCGAAAGGGGACAGAATTGGAACTTCCAATTGGATTATACATTGCCATTTGCCGAAGACCATAAATTTGAAGCTGGTTATCGTTCGATCATCCGTACTTCTCAGGATCACCAATATTCAGAATTGATGGATACGCTGAGCAATAGCTTCCTTCCGGACTATAATGTGAGCAATGATTTTGATATGAACAGTACCGTTCATGCTTTATATGCTAATTATCAAAAGAAATTAACCTCCAAATTTGGTGCACAGATCGGTTTACGGGCAGAACAAGCCTATTTAACCTCTACTTATTATTCTTTGGATCCATCTGTTCCAGAAAATCAACGAGCTACGGATGGAAAATTAGATTACTTTCGTTTGTACCCTAGCTTGTTCTTAAGTTATGATGTAGGCGAAGGAAACAGCGATAAGGTGCAATTGAGCTATACCCGTAGGGTAGAACGTCCTCGTGGCTGGCAGGTAAACCCTTTTCTGGATATTTCTGATGAGCAGAACTATCGCCAAGGAAACCCGAATCTAATGCCACAGGATATCCATGCAGTGGAATTGAGCTTCTCTAAATTCTATGAGAAATGGAACTTCGTTTCTTCGGCCTACTACCGCCGAGTAAACGATATGTTCCAACCTTTCATCTACCCGGATTCCTTGATCCAGGACATCGTTGGTGATCGTAGTAACATCACCTATTCGAAATGGGAAAATGTGGCAAACAATAATTCCATGGGATTCGAGTTGATTTCCAAGATCAATGTGTTCAAATGGTGGGATGTAACGGCCAATGCCAATCTATTCTACATGAACATCGAGCCGAAATCAGGATTTGATGTTCGTTCGTCCTCGAGTTTCAACTACCATGGTAACCTGACGACCAACGTAAAATTCACACCGACATTCTCGGCTCAGGTGCGTGGCGATTATCGCAGTGGGATGAAAACCCTTCAGGGAGAAATGAAGCCCATGACCGGCGTTGATGTGGCATTACGTAAGGATCTATTCAACAACAAAGCGAATATCATGTTCAATGTAAGGGATGTGTTCAACAGCCGTCGTTTTGAAATGGAGAATTACCTTCCGGATAAAAAAATCAACTTTTCACACCGTTGGATGCGTAGAATGTTCACCCTATCTTTCTCCTACCGTTTCGGAATCCAGGACATGAGCAAAAAGAAACGTGAGGAAAATAGGGAGATGGATGATATGGGTGGTCAGCAATTTTAATTCTTGTTTTTACGATTTGTTTAATTAAATTTAGTCCTTCAAATAAATCAACTATAACTATGAAGAGAAACTTTGTGTACATTTTGTTAGGCGCAATTGGGCTTACCTTTGCTGCCTGTGCAAGCAAAAGTTCGACAGTAACAAACCAAACAGGACCGGCGTATGAATTGGAGAATCTTCCAAAAGTAAACATCAAGGATTTCAAAAAGAACTCCGCAGGTGCTTACGTTTTGTTTGATGGATCTTCTTTAAATGGCTGGAGAGGTTACAACAAAAATCATGTCCCAAACAAATGGGCGATTGAGAATGGAACCCTAAAATTTTCTAAAACTCCAAAAGGAGTAGATAAGGCAGAAGGTGGAGATATTATCTTTGCCCACGACTTTAAAAACTTCGAATTGGAATTTGAATGGAAAATTTCTCATGCAGGAAACTCGGGCGTATTTTTCCTAGCAAAAGAAGTGAAAGGACAACCAATCTATGTATCGAGTCCGGAATACCAATTGTTGGATAACCAAAACCATCCTGATGCGAAGCAAGGGGTAGATGGTAACCGTAAATCGGCTTCCTTATACGATATGATCCCTGCAAAACCTCAGAATTCATTCCCTGCGGGAGAATGGAACAGAGCGAAAATTGTAGTGAACAAAGGAAAGGTAACACATTTCCAAAATGACGAGAAGGTCGTTGAATATACCTTATGGACTCCAGAATGGACGGCATTGTTGCAGGCGAGTAAGTTTTCGCAGGCAAAATGGCCATTGGCGTTCGAATTGTTAAATAATGTAGGTGGCAAAACGAAATCAGGTGTGATCGGATTCCAAGATCATGGCGATGATATCTGGTTGAAAAATGTAACCGTAAAAGTATTGTAATGTTGAAGAGATTCAAGTTTATGAAAGAGAGCCTATTAAGCTCTCTTTTTTGTATAGGGATTTTCATGCTTCAGGCGCAAGAGCTGACCTGGAGAAATCCATTGACCGAAAAGGTAATCCAAGGAAGATCTAAGGAAGTAATGGAATCAGATGGTTTTTCAAGGCTGCCTTTGGCCTTGAAGGAGTCGGTAAGAGAGCCGGTCTGGAATTTAGGCAATCAATCTGCGGGGGTTTATATTGATTTTAAAACTGCCGCGGAAGAGATTACGGTGAAGTATCAGGTTAAGGGCGCATTGAATATGCCGCATATGCCGAGTACGGGGGTGAGTGGATTGGATTTGTATGCGAAGGATCCACAGAATAATGCCTGGAAATGGGCGCATGGGGGCTATAGTTTTAAGGATACGATTACTTATACTTTTAAGAACTTGGGTTCGCATCCGAATGTTCAATATCGATTGTACCTGCCAATGTATAATAAGGTGGAATGGATGGAAATTGGAACCTCGAGCGCTCAACCGATTTCTTTTTTGAAATCGGAGAGTAAGCCTATTGTGGTTTATGGAACCAGTATCGCGCAAGGAGCTTGTGCGACCAGACCGGGATTGGGCTGGACGAATATATTGGGAAGGAATTTTGAGCAGGAGGTGATCAATCTGGCTTTTTCAGGGAATGGAAGGTTGGAGCAACCTATCCTTGATCTGATCAATAAGGTGGATGCATCGGTTTATATTTTGGATTGTATTCCGAATTTGGGATTGACGAAGGATAGGGATGCGGCGAAGTTAAAGGCCTTGATTGAACATGCCGTGGAGTTTTTGCGGAAGGATCATCCCAATACGCCGATCATTATGGCGGACCATAGTTCGAGCGAGGTGCCAGGGATCTTGAATGGGAAACCCAATGATAATTTTAAGGAGAGCTCGAGGATTGGTAGAGAGACGATAGATGGTTTGAAGAAAAAAGGGGTGAAGAATTTGTATTGGTTGAGTAGTAAGGATATTGGGCTGGATATTGATAATACGGTTGATTATGCGCATCCGAATGATATTGGGATGGAGAAGATTGCAAAGGCTTATAGGGAGTTGTTGAGGAAGGTTTTGAGGTAATAAGACTCCGGGCCCCGTCATTGCGAGGATTTTTACGTCANNACGACGAAGCAATCTTTCGATTAGGGTAAAGATTGCTTCGTACCTCGCAATGACGCGTAAGGTTCCTCGCAATGACGCTCCCACCTCGTAATGACGCGCCCCATCGAATCCCCCCCCCGCTAGGCCGCCACGCCCTAAAAAATCTCCTGCAATTCTTTCAAATCCACAATCATATACTCCACATCCTCCGGCTTATCCCTTTCCCCCGGGTTAAAAAATATCGCTTCCAAACCAGCGTTCTTCGCTCCGCGAACATCCGCATCCAAATTATCCCCAATCATCACCGCATATTCCTTCTCCGCCTGCCCATTATCCAAAGCATGCTTAAATATCCTAGGATCCGGCTTATTAATCCCAACAATCTCCGAAATCACGATCGTCTCAAAATAGGGATACAACTTACTATGCTCCAGTTTCTTTTCACAGGCCTCTTTAAAACCATTTGAAATCAGGTGCAATCGATACCTGCCCTGCAAATAAGCCAGAGTCTCATGCGCATGTGGAAAAAGATTCGTCTTGGTCGGGCAAATCGCCAAATACTCCTCCTCAAAAGCTACCGGAAACAACCCAGGATCCACCCCCAACTGACTGAACGTATCCGCAAACCTCAATTTCCTTAACGTCGCCTTATCGATCTTGCCATGATGGTACAGATTCCATAACCGATGGTTATTCACCGTATACGTCTCAATAAATTCATCCGAATTCTGACGTTGAAAAAGATCGTGAAAATTATATTTATAATAGAGATCATGTAAGGTCTCTTCGGCGTTTCTATCAAAATCCCAGATGGTATGATCCAGGTCGAAAAACAGATGCTTTTTATCTTTGAACATGTACAAATATACAGGCTTTCCAAGGGGCAGTCAAACCTGTTTCTAAGCCTACTGTCATATTCTTTTGCACGTTTTCGATTACATCCGTATTTAAGTACCTTTGCGGTTGGAATTTCATTATGAGAAAGGCATTATTTCTTTTTTATTTCTTGTTTTTTTACGCGATCACGCAATTGCTTTGGTGGGGATTCATCTTGATCAAATTTGAACCAGACCGGAAGGGTATGATCATTGGTGAAGGCTTGATCTTCTTTTTGATCTTTATCTGGGGTGCTTTTCGCCTTAAAAAACATGTGAGAAGAGAGCATGAGAACAACCAACAACAACAGAACTTCCTTTTGGCCATTACCCATGAGCTGAAATCGCCCTTGGCATCTGTAAAACTCTACATCCAAACCATTCTAAAGCGCGATCTGGACAGGGAACAACAAAAGGTTTTCCTCTCTAACTCTTTAAAAGATATCGAACGTTTGGACGACTTAGTGGAGAATGTATTACTTACCACCAAGTTGGAGAATAGGGCTTACCAATTGCCAAAAGAAGTGTTCAACATGACAGAATTGGTCGAGCAGGTCATCGATCGTTTGCAGAAGAATGCTTGTAAATCGCAGGTCATCAAAGCAGACCTGGATGAGGATATTGAAATCAAAGCGGATAAATTTGCGATTACGAACGTAATCACCAACCTGGTGGAGAACGCGGTGAAATATTCACCTCCTTGTGCCACTGTCTCCGTCAATCTGAATAAAGAAGGGCAGAACCTGTTATTTTCTGTTGCCGATCATGGGGAAGGAATTCCCGATGACGAAAAAAAACTTATATTTAATAAGTTTTATCGCGTCGGCAGCGAAGCTACCCGCAAAACCAAAGGAACCGGTTTGGGGTTATATATCGTAAAAACAGTATTACAAAAACACAATGCTTCCATTCGGGTAAAGGACAATAAACCCTCAGGAAGTATTTTTGAAGTAACATTTGAAAACTATGCAAGCTAAACAACGTATACTTCTAGTTGAAGACGAAGAACATTTATTGGAGGCTATCAAATTGAACCTGGAGTTGGAGGGTTACCGTGTAACCACCGCTACTGATGGTAAAAAAGCCTTGAAACTTTTTAAGGAAGAGCGTTTCAATCTGATCATATTGGACGTGATGATTCCAGAGATCGATGGATTTCAGGTTGCTGAAACCATTCGTCTGCAAAACTCTGAAGTTCCTATCATGTTCTTGACCGCCAAAAACAGTTCCGAAGACCGGATCACCGGTTTGAAAAAAGGAGCTGATGATTATTTGGTGAAACCTTTCAACCTGGAAGAACTTATTCTACGTGTTTCCAACCTGATCCGTCGTGGAATGAAAGGGGATGACCTGAAAGAACTTAATTCCTACACCATTGGTGATAAGACCATCTATTTCAATTCCTTCGAATTGCACCATGCAGATGGCAGCATCTCCTCCTTGACCAAAAAGGAAACGATGTTGTTGAAGTTATTGATCGAACGCAGGAATGAAGCTGTTTCACGTGAACAGATTCTGGAAACGGTCTGGAACTATGATGTTTACCCATCTACACGTACGATCGACAATTTCATCCTGACTTTCCGTAAGTATTTTGAACCTGATCAGAAACATCCTATTTATTTCCATTCCATCCGTGGTGTGGGCTATAAATTCACGGACAACCAGAATTAAATTAGCAGATGACCAATAATGCACGTAAAATAGTAATCGCTATTGCGGTTGCTTTTCTATTGTATGCCATATATGCCAAGCATTATAATATTGCGGTTTACATATTTGGTGGGATCGCCTACCTGACCTGGAGTTATTTTAAGGAAGGTACGGTCTATTTAGCTACCCAAGCATTCCATAAGCAGGATTACGAACGAACTAAAGCTCTATTGGCGGAGATCAAGAATCCCGATCAATTGCGTAAAGGACGTCGTAATTTCTACGAATTCATGATGGGAAACATCGCGTTGAAAGAGGAGCGGGTAGACGAGGCAGAATACCACTTCCAAATGGCATCCCGCTTACCGTGGCGAAAAGATAATGAAAAGGGCATGGTATTGATCAATCTGGCAAATATCAACCTGAGAAAAAAAGAATACGAACGAGTGACTACCTATCTGGACCTGGCCGAGAAGCTTAAGCTAACGGCACGTCAGGTTTCCATCATAGAAAAAATCAGAAACGAAGTAAATAAACATATATAGTGAACAACAATTTAAAGAATGATCTATTGATCCGTGCTGCCTTATCGCAGCCTACGGAACGACCTCCTGTATGGATGATGCGTCAAGCAGGACGGTTCATGAAGGAATATTGGGAAATCAAGAACAAATATTCTTTCTTGGAGATGTGCAAAACTCCAGAGATTGCGGCGGATGTAACCATGTTGCCGATCGATCTATTGGGCGTTGATGCTGCCATTTTGTTTTCGGATATTTTGGTTACGCCAGAGGCTATGGGAGGTGACCTTTCCTTCGAGCAGGGTGTAGGACCGCGTTTCTCAAACCCGGTTAGAAACCTTCAAGATGCAGAAAACCTGAATGTAGATTGTTTGGACAAATTGCAATATGTGGCTGATGCGATCAAGGTGATCCAACAACGTTTGGATGGAAAAGTGCCTTTGATCGGATTTGCAGGTGCACCTTTTACGATCTTGAGTTATTTGGTAGAAGGCGCTTCGTCCAAAGATTTTAAACGTACGAAGACTTTACTGAACAATGAGCCGGAATTGGCGCATTATATTCTTCAAAAAATTGCGGATGTAACGATAGGTTATCTGAACATGCAGGTGGAGGCAGGCGTAAATGCCCTTCAACTGTTCGATAGCTGGGCTTTGGCGCTTTCTTGGAACGATTACCAAGAGTTTGGCCATAAATACAATAAATATATCTTGGATAATATTAATCGTAAAGATGTTCCGGTGATCTCTTTCTGTAAAGGAAGTTCGGTATTTGCGCCTATCATGGCAGAAGCAAAACCGGATGTGGTTTCAGTGGATTGGAATGCGGATCTGTTGAATATCAAGAAATCTTTGCCCTCTGGAATGGCGGTTCAAGGAAACTTGGATCCTTTTGTATTGTATGCGGATAAACCAGTAATCAAGAAGAAGATCTTGGATCTTTTTGAAAGGATGAGAGGGGAAGATGGTTTTATTTTTAACCTAGGGCATGGTATTATGCCGGATATCCCTTTTGATAATGTGAAATACGCGGTAGAGGTTATTAAGGATTTCAGGTATTAAGGAAATATCCGTCATTGCGAGGAGACTTTTCTCCGTCATGGGGGGGAGGTACGACGAAGCAATCTTCTCGCCTTTGTCATGGTGAGCGTAGTCGAACCATCTGTTCGTATACTATCGTACAGATCCTTCGACTACGCTCAGGATGACAGGATAAAGATTGCTTCGTTCCTCGCAATGACGAGGCTACCTCACCTCAATACTAATCTCCCCATTCTTTCCTTTCCAGCTCACCTTATCCAAAAAACCTATCACCACCTTATCCAAACTCTTATTATCCGAACTCAAAACTTCTACCTTCACCGCTCTGCCCCCTTCCACTTCAAACTTCAATCTTAAACTTCCTTTTTCCTCTACACCTCGCAACTCCGAATTTAATTCCTCATTAAACTCCCTCCAACCATGCTCCGGAACTGCATCAACAGCCCTACCATCAACCGCCCTACTCTTAACACCCTTCCCATCAACCGCCTTCCCATCAATACCCTTCCCAACATTCGTACTCACCCTCAATTCCTCTTCCATCAATATCACTTCCGTCTCCGTCGTATCACTCCCAACCCTATTCAAGTACCTGAACAACACCAATGAACAGGCCGCCATGAACAATACCCCAGCAGCCAATCCAATTGTCAATCGATGCCAACTGTAAAAACGTCTCTTCTTATCCGCTGCCTTTGCCTCCAGTTTCTTCGCTAGTCTTTGCTGCAATAAACTCAAACGTTGCGCATCAACCCCTTGTTGCTTCCTATACCCATCAATAGCATCCTGTAAAAAGGGATCTTCCAAAGCCTCACGCTCCATCTCATACATCTCCTCCTTACTCATCAGACCCATCACATAATTATGGATCCTCGATAATTGATAATTATTTTCCATTACTTCTTCTCCATACAAATTTTAAGATTCCGCCTTCCGTTCTGAATATAGCTCTTCACCTTTGCCATATCATAACCCGTTTCATCCGCGATATCCTTATAACACTTCTGTTCCAAATAAAACATCCTGATGCAAGCTTCCTGCTCCCGATTCAAGGTACCCATACAGGACTCCAATCTATCAAAATCCTGCTCGCCCCATTTCTTCTCCTCTTCCCGGCTCATCTTCAACTCAGCCTCATACAAGTTATCCTCAATGTCCAGTTTCGTCACCTGTTTCGACCTGCGCAATTGCATCAAGCAATAATTACGCGCATATACATACAGCCAACTCTTGAAATTGTCCACCTCATAGATCCGTAGCTTATCGATCAGCTCATCAAAAATCTGCATTACTGCATCCTGGCTCTGCTCCGCATCTTCCAGATACTTGTAGCACACACCATACAACAAGGACATGTAAGGCGCATAAAGCTTACCAAGGGTGTCTAAATTACCCGTCTGCTTATAATACTGTAATAATTCCTTCTCGTCCATGTATTAAACGTTTCAATAATATGATGTTTTAAGATATGCATTTCCATAAATTAAATGAAATATTACTACTTTTAAGGGAAAGAAGACCTATGAACATCGAAGAACTACGGGATTATTGCCTGGCAAAGGCAAATACCCAAGAAGATACCCCTTTCGGACCCGAACATCTGCTGTTTAAATTGGCAGGGAAAGTCTATTTATTGGTTGGATTGGATCAGATCGATGAGCTGCGGTTCAATGTGAAATGTGATCCGGAATATGCGGTGGAATTAAGGGAGAAATATGAGCACAGCGTGATTCCAGGTTATCACATGAACAAGAAACATTGGAATACCGTATATGCCAATAGGCAATTAAACGATGAGGAGCTCTATAAAATGATCGATCATAGCTATGACCTGATTTTTAATGCACTCCCAAAATCCCAAAAGGAAAAACTGATGAAAGGGGAGGTCTAAACCTGGAATTCCTCTTTGATGGATTTGGCATAGCTTACCCCGATAGGGAGTTCATTTTCGAATACCCAAAGACTTTGTCGGGATAATTTTTCCAAGTGTTTTTTATTGACCACAAAAGACCGATGAACCTGCAAAAAGTCCTGCGTTCCTTTTTCCATCAAAAAATCCTTGATGGTCATTCTCGCCAACACTTCTTGATCCGCTAAATGAAATCGGATGTAATTGCCTACGGCTTCCACATAGCCGACTTCATCCAGATTGACCCTTACCAGTTGGTAGCCATCTTTAACATATAAAATCTGCTCGGTATCCAGAATACCCTTTAATTCCAGCATCTCCTTCGCCCGCTGGCAAGCCTTTTCAAAACGTTCGAACGAATAAGGTTTCAACAGGTAGTCCAAGGCCTCCAGTTCAAAGCCCGCCAACGCATAATTCGGATAGGCAGTAGAAAAAATCACCAAGGGTTTCGGATCCAGCTTTTTGAACAGGTCAATGCCATTGATGTCGGGCATATGTACATCAAGAAACAACAAATGTATGTCCTCATGCTGCTGTAAATAGGCCTCTGCATCCCTAGCATTCAGAAAAGTTCGTTGTAAGGCCAAATAGGGGACTTTTGCAGCAAAACGCTTCACAATATCCAGCGCAATAGGCTCATCATCCAGGGCAATAGCTTTAATTACTTCCATGATATTCGTTGTTGATGTCTACTACAGAATCGGGTTGTCCTTCTAACAGATCCACGGTCAGGAATACAAAGAATTCCTGTTGGTTCTGTTCGATAACCAATAAATGTTTCCCCGGATAAAATACCTGCAAGCGGGCTTGCACATTGTCCAATCCTATGCCCGATTTCGATCTTTCCAGATCGGTACCCTCCAATTGATGAATGCTGTTGTACACCGAAAACTTTAACTGCCGATCCACAATATCCGCATTGATCTTGATCCAGGATTCCTTCTCCATACTGATGCCATGTTTGAAGGCATTCTCTACAAAAGGGATCAAGAGCATCGGACTGATGTAGAAGTTTTCTACCGGATCTGCAATTTCCGATTCGATCTTGATGTTCGGAACATTCTCCACCCGTAAGCTCTGAATGGCCACATATTCCCTTAAGTAGTCAAGATCCCGGGATAAAAGAATGTAATCCTGTTGGTTTTCAAATAGCATAAAACGCATCATCTGGCTCAATCGCTGTATGCTATCGGCCGTTTTATCGGCGTTTTCCTGCATCGCTATCCCATAGATTGAATTCATGACATTGAAGAGGAAATGAGGATTAATCTGCGATTGCATCAGTTTCATCTCAGCAGTGGTTTTTCCTAGATCTTTCTGTAGGGAAGCAATCTGCTGTTTATTGGCCTTGGTCCTAAAATAAACATATATACTCAAGGGGATGACGATTAGGGCTACCACCAATCCAACGGGGATCATCCGTTGCGAATACCTGCCATTCACTTGGATGATGAACAGGATAAACGGTGCCATTCCAGCCAATGCGGTAAAGAAAGCCAGTAATCCATATTCCGTTTTATTGATTTTACCCTGATGGTACATCCTTAACAGGTAATAGGTGTTTATTGCATATAGAAAATACGCATAGGGAATATACATGGATAGTACGCCGAAATCCCTACTCTGGGTAAACATATATAGGGATATCAAAAAGGATAACCCGACCACCAAAAAGATTTCGGTGAATAGTTTTCTGATGAAAGACTGTTTCTGATTGATTGTTGTTGCTGATTCCATGGTCAATTGTCGTTTAAAAATACTAAAAATGTTTGGTTTGTAGATTTAAGATCCATGGACCATGCAGGTATCCGTTCATAAAAATTTCCACCCATTGGCTAATCTGTGGATTCTCCTGGAGTTGCGAGAAGAAAAGGTTAGTTAAAAAGTAAAATAACATAAGCTACGATTTAAATTCGTTGAATTACTTATGCAAGTATAACATGACCTTTAAGCTTCCTTAAATTTTTGTGACGAATGCCGATAAAGAAATGATAAATACCAAAGTATTGCTTTTTTTATAGCTCTTTTTTATCGGAGTCATACAGTCCAATCAATAAACTGTTCCCTTTTCCATCTATTCGCAATCCCCCATAGGCAGCTTTTTCATACCGCTCTGCCTGGCCTTCCTCAAAGAAAAAAGATTCTGCACCGATATTGATATTGGAAAAATTACCCATCGTATAATTCAAGGCATATTCCCCTTTTTCCAAAGGTAAAACTTCCCGCTGAAACCTTTCCCAATGGCCAATCCCATCCTTGTCCAACTTGACAATACAGTAACCCCTTTTAGGAATATTCATGTTCCATCCTTTATTGCTTNNTTGCTTATCTCATAATTCAAACGCATATAATCGCCCTGCATTAACGATCGAGGATCTACAGGCGCCAATTTCAAAAGAACCAATTGCCCTTCTTCCAAGATCTTTTCCTTCTTGAATACCGATACATTAAAGTAAACAAGCAATGCTGCTACATTTAATAGGATGATGATATATTTATAGTTTTTCATGGTTTTCCAATTTTTTACGGGTGATAAAAAACAGGGCAAGGAACAGGATTCCAGACCCCATCATGAATAGGGATTTATACAGTAAAGTAAACTCCAGATCATAATAATACTGGCCGAGGTAGTACAGAAAGGCAATCATTCCAGCTACAAAACCCGTTTTATAATGGATATGAAAACAAATCAGACTGATCAATAATGCTCCTGATATTCCAGGAAAAATCACTGTAGCTGCTAGACATAGCAGCAAGACCAGCAGAATACCAAGACGTTGCTTCTTTGACCCATAACCCATTTGACGAAAAATGCCAGACAGGATGTACAGAATCAAAGCGATAAAGACAATAGAAAGGATAATTCGGTAAATACTCGTAAAATCTAGGGATGAAATTCTTGATACGGGATATAAGGCCACTAAAAAAGCAAGAGTAAGTGCGGTTCGAATGGGTAGATAACGATGTACCATACCTTTTGAAAAGCTAATCAACCTAGCCTCATTTAATAAAAAATAGGTGGTAAGAAGCCCTAGGATTCCAGTCAACACATAATACCATTCTTGATACGATGTATCCATGATCATGGCAAAACAAAACCAGATTGCCAATAAGCACGCTGAAAAGTTGATAATATAGCCTCGGGAAATAAAAATACTACCAAGGGATATTAAAACTAGATAAAGAGCAGTTAAAGTAAAACGGATATGCAAATGGTCGAAACCAAAGCCAATCAATCCAATCCCTAATAAAAACAAACATAAGCTGATGCTGTCCAGGAAGATGCGCTTGCCAACTTTATCAATGACAAATGCGGTTATAAGAAAAACGATGCCTGTTCCAATAAACCCAAACGCGGTCTGGAAAAAATTGATCATGAACAAAAAGGCTGTAAATGTGCCGCAGGCAAATACCGCCCCCAATACAGAGAAAATCTTGATCGCAAGGGATTGGTCATGACGTTGATCTTCATAGGCTTGGGCCAAATGCTCACGGTTAAAATTTATTTCTTTAGCTTGTAAGGACTGGAAATAATCCAATTTATCCTGTAAGAGATCTTTATTTTGCATAGCGGTGTTTTCTTTGAAAGGATAGGAGGGCCCTAACCAATAATGTTACAGAAACAATAATGAATAGGCCGATTACAAAGACCATTTCTTCCCTTTCCGAAGCCTTCAACAAGCTTGCGGAAATGATGATGATCAGACTAAAAGGAATGGTCGTGAGAAAAAACAGGTTATAGTGCTTGATCCCATGATAAATTCCAAACCCATACAAGTATGCGGTTAAGCCCAATAGGATATAGAAATTAGGATCATACGTTTTATAGATCCCCAAACAGATACCAATGGTTGCCATCGCGATACTCGCCAACCCAGTTAGCTGAATGAAATAAGCAGGAATCTTCTCCCATCTTCCGGTCAGATTTAGGAGTATGGCTATCATACAGACCATGCCATTGAATAAGGTTAATACCCCATAGGTATAAAGCCAGGACCAATGGTTTGCCACCTGTACCACATATAAGATAAAGCTGATGTTGATCAAGGCGATAAAGATGACCCATAATGGCGGAAATTTGGACACAAAAGTCCAAAGGGCAATGAATAAGGTCCATGCCAAAAAGAAATCATAGGCATTGGCGCCTGTTTGATAGATCTGCCCAAATACAGCAAATAATGCCCCGACCATTAAGGCTGCTGCGCTTAAGATTATCTGCTTTAAAAGTGGATCTACCCTTAACCTAAAGTAGGCAACAAGCAACAAAATGATCAACCCCTCAATGATCCCAATTTTCGCGAATTTGTGCAGGTCCTGCCAATTATAGGCGAAAAAGAAAATCAACCCGATAACGAAAAAGCCTATTCCAAGGACCATCATCGAGATCCGGAAAAAATCATCCCAATGGTTTTTGGGCTGAAAAACCTTTTCTTGTAATGCCTTTTGTATGCTCTCCTGCTGGATATCGCTGTTTCGGGCGATGATATGTATATCCTTACGTTCCATTATATCCTTGTTATAAGATTATGCGATTAGAAAATTAGCAAAAAAACCTCAGGGCGCTGCACGGCAGACGCCCCAAGGTAACCGCTAAGTTAATTATCTTTGTCCTTAAACAATTTCGCGTCGCGGGTGTTTTTTTGAACGGCTATGGCCGCAAATATGCTGAGCATAAAAGACATGCCATAAAACCCCTTCTCACTCAGGAAAAGGTCTGCGTTCCACAATCCTACAATCAGGAGAACGATGGCGGCGATCGTTGCAAACCAACTGATGCCATAATACAATTCGGTTACTTCCAAACCTTCCGCCCTGTCGCGTACCGATTTCTGCACGGAGATGACAGCAAATAGTCCGAACAAAAGGATTGTAAAATAATATCCCTTCTCGTTCAATTCCATATCGGCATTCCATAATCCAATGCAATAACTAATCGATCCGACCAATAAGGCCATCCAGGATGCGCCTACAAAGGCAGCAGTGGGTTTGAATGGATTTCTTATACCATCATTTTTGATGGGATTGTTTTCTTCTGTGTTGTGATTTAGCGGTTCCATTTTTTTTTAGTTTTTTGATTAATACTGAGACAAATTTGGGGTCTAAAACCAAAATCCTAAAGCTACATTTTGTAAAATACTGACGATATAAATTGTTATTTTAACTATATTTAGATTTAAAATACGGGACTATGGATGCATTATCCGATTTGATTAACCTCTTGAATGACAAAGATAAAGTCGATTTCAAAGCTTATTTGAAACATAAAAACAAGCGACAGGATGTGAAGAATATCCGCTTGTTCGAGTTGATACAAACTGATGATATAAATGCAATAAATAAGTTGTATGGGAAGTTGAAAAATCGTGATTCTTACCATGCTTTGCGGAAAAGATTGCATGACAGCATGCTCTTATTTATTTCCCAAAGGACATTCGAAAGAGGCAATCAGGCTGTATATGAGTTATTGCGCTATTTGGTGGTTGGCCGTTATTTGCTCGAGAATAATTTAACCAAGTTGGGATTCCGATCCTTGGATAAAGCGGAACGGATTNNTGAGGAATATAACCTACTTCAGGAAATCCTCTTGCTGAAACTCCAGTTTGCACACCTCAACGAAACAATCGATCTCGAAGAACTATCCAAGAGATTTATTTGGAACCAGACCCAGATTCAACGGGAGGCCAAGATGCAATTGGCCTATGCACAACTCCGAAAGGAACTGATCGACATACAACTCAAAGGAAAGGTAATCGATCTGACCCAGTTTATTGCCGAAACCATCAAGAAATACAAGATTTCCATGCTTGATTTCATGAATTATAAATCACTTTATCAGATTCTTTATCTGGCCAATGAATATGCCGCCATCAATCAGAATTTTAAATTGGTGGAAAAATACGTAAGCCGCAGTTATCAATTCATTGAACGCAAGAGCGAAGAGTCGGATATCCATACTTATTACAAACTTTACATCCTTTATTTTTTGGCCAATTTCAATTTCAGGAACCGAAACTACGCAAATAGCACAGCAATTTTGGACCAAATTTCCAGTATACTATCCGATCATCCCGATTACAGAAGTCAGTTCTATTACCGGCAGCAATTGTTATATGCTTTAAACCTGCATTTTTCCGGTCATCCAATCCAAGCTTTAGAGACACTCGACCATGCCTTAAAACAAGTTGGTAAAAATGTAAAAATGGAAGATGCTTATGATCTGCAGATCTGTTTGGTCATGTTCCAGACCCAGCATCACGATCGGCAGGCGAGGGCAGGTCTTCTCCGTTTCCATCATTCGGATGCCTGGTTGGAAAAGAAAATGGGGATGTTGTGGAGTATCCGAAAGAGTCTGTTGGAGATCCTGGTCTATGGAGAATTTGAAGAGACCG
Organism: Sphingobacterium sp. UBA1575; assembly: GCA_002322865.1. Taxonomy (GTDB): domain Bacteria; phylum Bacteroidota; class Bacteroidia; order Sphingobacteriales; family Sphingobacteriaceae; genus Sphingobacterium. The sequence continues at coordinate 173,388 of DCOH01000021.1, forward strand.
ATTTGGCCAGTGCGCGAATAAAAAGCTTTCGAAGACGATATCGCAATTATCTTTTACAAACGAAAGAAGAAAAGGTCCTAGACTATGTCTCCCTGTTGGAAAACTTCTTTACCCATCCAAGTGTTGTCCATAAAGAATCTTTCCAACAGAAAGTCTACGCTCTATTAGCATTGGAGGAAAACAGCGATCTGTTTAATCTCAGCTTCATCGCTTGGCTGGTAGCACGATGGGAAAAGGCCACAGCTTATGAAGTCACCCTGCGAATTTTGAAAATCCAAGACGAAGAGGGAGGTGTTTTCACCGACAAAAATGACGTAATGGCAGTCAAAAAGCGTACAATTACCTAGTTTTTACTTTCTTATGTACGAATGGAATAAGAATTGGTGTATTTTTATAAAAATAATTAAATTTAGAGAATGGGTTGGGCAACGAAAAAAAGTAGGACTTGGGAAATTAGACAAATGGTATGGACCGTATTATCCGTCGTTATGTTTCTTCCTTTTCCTATACACATTACCCCTTTGGTGATGATGAATCAGGCAAGACGCGCGAAGGTTCGTTCTTGGTACATCACTTCTTGGGTCCTTCTGGCTGTGGAGCTGGCGCTCATGGTTTCCTTTTTTTATTTCTTTGGCGCGTTGAGTCAGGCGATGTTCCTTACATTGGGAGGATCGGTATTGACTTATGTGGTGGGTAATGGGCTGTTGTTGAACCAGGCCAAACCTTACCTGCAACGTTTGGAATTGGGAGAAGTAAGGGATCTATATTGGATCTCCAGCATAGATACCCAAAAGCGATTGGAAATAGCAGCACCTACCATCGATACGCCGCAGTTATTTGTGGAACGCCTACTTCATTGGCGCAAGGAAATCGAAAATAGAAATATCCAAAAAGATATCGACAATATCCTCCGTCTATTCCAATTATTGGAAAAGAAAGACAAACGGGAGGCAGAGAAATTCTTGGTGCGACATTCCACCGTGGTGAATGTTTTGATGCAGTATGATGAATTGGAGAATGCACGCTTGAATAATACTATCACATCCGAGTCCAAACAGAAATTGGAATCGGTAATACGTCAGGCTGCGGTGGCCATCGAACAGGAAGTGACCAATCAGTTCAAGATGGGCTTGTTGGATGTTTCCGCGGAGAGCGACGTGTATTTACAGACATTAAAAAGTAGAAACCTTTTAAAAGATTAAGAAATTATGGCAAATCTAGATTTGACACATTTAAATGATGATCAGGAGAAAAATAAACCTTCGGAAATCCAAGTGAACTTCACGGAGGAAGAAAAGGCCCTGATCCAACAATATAAAGAGAAGATCAACCTGAAATCGACTACGGATATTATTCAGTTCGGTGTGGGAACCCAAAGTAATGTGAGCAATTTCTCCAATGAGATTCTGAAACAGGTGCGCACAAAGGATTTGGGGGGTGCAGAGGATATTTTGGTCAATCTGCGTTCGGAGATCCGTGGGTTCGACGAAAAAATGAACAAAAAACCCTTGTTGCCTTTCTTTGATAACATCAAGAAAAAGATTGGCCGCATGCGTACGGAATACTCATCGGTAGAGACCAATATCCATAATATTGAATTGAAATTGGAAGGACATTATAAAAACCTGGCGAAGGATGTGAACATCTTTGACAAGCTTTTTGTACAGAACCAACAATATTTCAAGGATCTTTCCTTGCATATCAAAGCAGGGGAGGAGAAGTTGGATGAAGTAATCAACCATACCTTGCCGGCATTGAAATCTGAGGCTGAAGCCACAGGCGATCAGCACAAGATCCAGGAATACAAAGATCTGGAGCAGCACGTTGTGCGTTTTGAGCGTAAGGTGCATGATCTGAAACTGACCAGAATGGTCGTTCTTCAAACCGCACCACAGATCCGTATGATACAGAGCAACAGCAGTTCCTTGATGGAGAAGATCCAATCAAGTATCGTGAATACCTTGCCGCTATGGAAAAACCAGATGGTACTGACTTTGGGTATTGCCCATGCACAGAGCGCACTGGAGGCTCAACGAGCAGTAACGGATGCTACAAACGAGCTGTTGAAGCGGAATTCGGAAATGCTGAAGGAAGCTACCATCAATGTAGCGAAGGAAACCGAAAGGGGAATTATTGATATGGATACCATCAAAAAGGCCAACACCGATATCATTACGACGATCGAAGAGGTATTGCGTATCCAAAAAGATGGCCGTGAAAAACGTAAAGTCGCTGAACAAGAGCTGTTACAAGCCGAAACAGAACTCAAAAACCATATCTTGAAATCATCGGATGAAACGAAGTTGATTGGTTGAGATAGATATTAGATGATAGATAATAGACGANNGTCATTGCGAGGAGGTACGACGAAGCAATCTTTCCGGCTCTGTCATGGTGAGCGTAGTCGAACCATCTGTTCGTATTCAAACGTATAGATCCTTCGACTACGCTCAGGATGACAAAGATTACGCTCAGGATGACAGGCTAAAGATTGCTTCGTTCCTCGCAATGACGGCATGGCTTCGACGACATGTAGGGTCTATCGTCTATAATCTATCATCTATCGTCTAAAACCTACATCTCCCACCTCTTCTTCGGCACACAAGTAATATCTGCAACCTTCTTCAGCACAATAGCACGTCCTTCAAATCTATTCTCCAAAACCACACTATCCTTACTCGAATAAGCGATCTTGAACCTAGGCACATAAGGCCCATTCTTATAACATCCGGAAATCTTCTGTTTACCGTTTTCCTTGGTATACACCCCTTCCACAATGATACTATCCCCGCGCACCACATACACCGCTTTGGCATATTCCTTCCAATTTCCATCCCCATAACAACTATCCGGGATCGTTTTGATCTTATTATGCACCTTAATGGTCGCATAGATAGAATCGCAGGTTACCTTAAATTCATGCAGGTTATAGTTCAGGGTTTCCGACGAATTACTGACACTATCCTGCACCCAGACCCCTTGGAAAAAGTCTGCCCCCTCATCCTGCATATCAGAATGCCGCGTACAGCTCCCCAATAGAAAAAGTATACCCATCAAGGACAGGTATACTTTTCGTAAAGAATATGTATTGTTATTTTTAACCACTAACTTATTTTAAGCTTCCTACCATTTCCTCTGGTTTCACCCATTCATCAAATTCCTCAGCTGTCACATATCCCAGTGCAATAGCAGTTTCTTTCAAGGTAGAATTATTCTTATGTGCTGTCTGCGCAATCTCAGCCGCTTTGTAATAGCCAATTTTGGTATTCAAGGCAGTCACCAACATCAAGGAATTATCAACCAACTCTTTGATACGTGCATAATTCGGTTCAATACCGATCGCACAGTGCTCCTCAAAGGATACACAGGCATCACCGATCAAACGAGCAGATTGTAGGAAATTCGCTGCCATGACAGGTTTGAACACATTCAGTTCGTAATGACCCTGTGTTCCACCGATCGTGATCGCTACATCATTACCCATCACCTGTGCTGCCACCATCGTCAATGCTTCACATTGTGTAGGGTTTACTTTTCCAGGCATGATCGAAGATCCTGGCTCATTTTCCGGGATCAAGATCTCGCCGATACCTGAACGAGGACCCGAAGCCATCATACGGATATCATTGGCAATTTTATTCAAGGCAACAGCCAACTGCTTCAGGGCACCATGTGATTCTACAATAGCATCATGCGCTGCCAAAGCCTCAAATTTATTCTCCGCAGTAACAAAAGGAAGTCCAGTAAATTCAGCGATGTATTTTGCTACCAACACATCATATCCTTTTGGCGTGTTCAATCCGGTACCTACCGCAGTTCCACCTAAAGCAAGCTCACCTAAATGCGCTAAGGTGTTTTTCAAGGCTTTCAAACCATAGTTCAATTGCGCTACATAACCCGATAATTCCTGGCCTAATGTCAATGGGGTGGCATCCATCAAGTGCGTACGACCGATCTTCACCACATTCATAAACTCTTCAGATTTCCTTTTCAAGGTATCGCGTAGCTTCTCCACACCAGGGATGGTAATATCAACCACAGCTTTGTAAGCTGCAATATGCATTCCGGTAGGGAAGGTATCGTTGGAAGACTGCGATTTATTTACATCATCATTTGCTTTAAGAACAGGCTCACCTTCGCCAATCTTACCACCAGCCAATACTTGGGCGCGGTTAGCGACAACCTCATTCACATTCATGTTCGATTGCGTGCCTGATCCTGTCTGCCAAATCACCAACGGAAATTGATCGTCCAATTTTCCAGCAAGGATTTCATCACATACGGCAGCGATAGCGTCACGCTTTTCAACAGGTAATACACCTAATTCATGGTTGGCATATGCTGCTGCTTTTTTCAAATAAGCAAATCCATCCACGATTTCTTTCGGCATAGATGCTGCCGGTCCAATTTTGAAGTTGTTACGAGATCTTTCGGTTTGGGCTCCCCAGTATTTGTCTGCTGGTACTTGCACCTCACCCATGGTGTCTTTTTCTATTCTGAATGACATAATTACAAATGTTTTTATAAAGGCAAATTTAAGCAAAATTAATTCAACCGACGTTGAATATGTTCCTCAATATGGTGGAACAATTGTTTTGGTTTGAGGGTCCGCCAAGGAAAATTGTTTAGGTATTCCCCGAAATTGATGTAATAATCGATCTGGTTGTCCTGAAACTCCTTGATCACATGCTCCCGGAAGTTCAGACCCACGATCCATCCATCCTCCACATCCTGAAACCACTCCTCATAATAGGAATCATCCGAGGCGTGGAAGTTCAATACGTTCTCCCCAACCAAAATGAATTTGTTTATCCCTTCATCGATCATCAGGTCAATAAGCTCCCTTTTCAGGATCATGATGTCGTTGTAGATGGCATCATTCCATTCACCGATAAACTCGATAATGGTATACCCGCGATCATAGTCAACATATAGCACCTTCAGGTATAAGGTCAACGAACCAAAATGATCCCATTGAGGATGAAGCAAAAAGTTATACACTTTTTTATCAAATTCGAATTCATTGTAAATCGTGCCAAAAAAAGGGCTTCTTTCGTCTTCTGAGGCTATATAATCGTCGCGCCAGTGGTAATACGGTTCCAATTCATGCATATCAATGTAAAAATATTGAAAATTGCGGAATTATAATCGATAACAGCTTATTTTGGACTGGGAATTGTTGGTAAATATTTGTTTTAAAATTCTTTTAAACAATTTGTTATTCAGTATTTTTGCCCACCAAATCAACAATGCAGAAAGGAAGAAAAAGGAATATTTTCGTAGCAGCAACCTATGCGGCAACCCTCTTGCTGGGATTAATCCTCGGACAGAATTATTCTGACCAAACAGGATTCAATACCGGAGGTTCCTTGGTGCCCATTGGTTTGTCGGATAATTCCTATAAAATCCAACAAGTTGTCGACCTGATTTCCAGCCGCTATGTGGATAGCATCAACATGGACTCCGTCCAGAACGGTGCCATCAACCATATTATCTCCCACTTAGATCCTTATTCTGCCTTTTTATTGCCAGTGGAATCCAAGACGCAGACCGAAGTGCTCGAGGGTACTTTTGAAGGAATTGGGATGGAATATTTCAACCTCAACGATACCCTGATCGTCGTAGGGTTGATCACCAATGGTCCTGCAGACAAAGGTGGTTTTAAAATCGGGGATAAGATCCTCAAGATCGGTGAGCGGAAGATCTCTGGAAATACCATTTCCAAGGAAGAGGTTGAAAAACTGATGCGCGGGAAGCGAGGCTCGGTGGTGGAGATGCATGTAGAGCGGGATTCTGTGCAATTACCGTTGCCATTAAAGGCCGTAAGAGATCAGATCAATGTAAGTTCCCTGGATGTGGCCTATATGCTGAAACCTACGGTAGGCTTTATCCGCATTCGAAGGTTCGGGTTGAAAACCGCTGATGAATTCAAGGAGGCGATTGTAGAACTGAAAAAACAAGGTGCGAAGAACCTGATTCTGGATCTAAGGGACAATGGGGGTGGTTATTTCCATATTGCCATCAAATTGGCCAGCGAATTCTTTGCCGATCAGCGTTTGGTGGTTTTTACCGAAGGAGCGCATGAAGCCAGGCGAGATTTTCTATCAGAAGCCAATGGAACTTACGCCCAGGGTAAACTTGTCGTGTTGGTCAATGAGCGCACCGCTTCTGCTTCAGAAGTCGTTGCTGGTGCTGTACAGGATTGGGATCGCGGTATTCTGATCGGTAGAAGGACCTTCGGAAAAGCAACTGTACAGGAGCTATTTGATTTCTCCGATGGTTCGACCATCAATCTCAGTATCGCCCGGTATTATACGCCTTTGGGAAGAAGTATACAACGAAAATATTCTCCGAACTGGTCCAACATGAAGGATTATCCGTCCATGTACCATGGCCTATGGTCCTTAGATACCACTTATGCCCATGCTAAGCCATATCAAACGGGCTTGGGGAAGAAACTATATAGTGGCGGAGGGATCATGCCGGATATCAAAGTGCCTATCGATTCCAATGAAGTGAGCTTATTGTATCAGGAATTGGTCAAATCCTCCCTGATCGAACAGTTTGTTTACAGCCGATTTGCCAAAAAACTGCCGGCCTATTCCATTGAGAACTTTCTTCAGGGCTATACCCTACCTGCATCGGAATACAATAGTTTTATTCGTTTCTTAGCACAGAAAGGCCTGCGTTTGTCATCCGCCAAACAGAATGATCTCCATGATCTGATCCAAAGTGATATCGAAGCCCTATTGGGAAGGTATTATTTTGGTCGTGAAGCGTATTTTAAAGTGAAGAACAGATACGATTCCTTTATCGAGTTGGCACTCAATCAAATCAACTAATCACAAATTTTACTAATTTATCTGTTGTAGGCTGAGGTCTGCAAATACTGGATAATGGTCCGATAATTTCTTTTTCAGGACCTGGTAATTGCTTACCGAAAAGCGCTTATCCGCAAAAATATAATCGATCTGTAAGATAGGTAGCATTTCAAAGTGGGTCACGCCCCAGCCATTCCCTTTTTCCTGGAAAGCATTCTTCATGTTCTTCCCAATCAGGTTCACACTGTAGGACATCGGGGTATCATTGAAATCGCCCATCACGATCTTTGGGTAATGCGTTTCCTGCATATGTTCTGCCAAGGATTCCGCCTGATTGCTCCGCTGCTCGAAAGCCCATTTCAACTTCCGACCAACTTGTTTCGTCTTCTGCTCCTCATTACCGGTGCTGCTCGGATTTTGAATAAATTCCTTATCCTCGCTCTGCAAACCAAAAGACCGCAAGTGCACATTATAGACACGGATGGTATCCAAGTTTTTTACGATATCCACATAGATCACCCGGTTAATGCCATATTCATTCTTCTTGATCAATCCGGAATTGATGATCGGATATTTGGAGAAAATGGCCTGTCCATAGGCGCTGTAATCATTTTGTTCCGATGGCGCAAAATAGAAGTTCTCAAAGTTGTTCTTTTTCTGTACGGTTTCCGTGAATTTCTTTTTCCCCCGGATGGTACTGCTGAATTCCTGTACACATAGCACATCAGGATTGGCTTCCTGAATGATGTCTACGAATTGATCCTTGGCCGGAACATCCGTTTTCTCCAAAGGCTGCAGCATATGCACATTATAGGTCATGACCCGAAGGGCCGAATCTGGCTTGTTTTCAACCACGGAATTAAAAGCCACATGTTTGGTCATCAGGTTCCACCCCAATAGGATGGCGATTAAGGAAAACAGGGAATACTTGGCTTTTCGTAAAATCCAATAACATACAAAGCCGATATTGATCAATAGGATGGGAAGATAGCCCAAACCGAGAAAGGCAATTGCCCAAAAAGATTTCGGATTGATGAAGGATGCCGAATAACACAATAGGAGAGCCCCGATAGCGATCAGGTTGGCAATCATAATGGTTTTACTGAAAAAACCTAAATTCTTCTTATTGATCAACATTAGTCTTGCTCTTCTCTACTTGCTTTAAACAGGATTTCTTTTTCCCGTGAAGATAGACTTTCATAGCCACTTTGTGAAATTTTATCCAAAATTTCATCAATTACATCCTGGTTAGGAAGGTCTGCCTTATAGCTTTTATAGGTAAGCGTTTTTGTTTCGGTATGTACGATGCGTAGGTTTTTCTTAGGGCGCGGTTTGAAGATCTTGCTCCAATCGTTTCCTTCCTGCAGCTGCTTCATGAACAATACCCCCCATGCAATGCTCAACAGGTAGACGATCGCTCCAGCCCTATTCGCGAAAATGTAGAACAAGAACTCTAAACTGAGGAAGATAACAGCCAGCGTGATGAACTTGACCCGACCAAAGATAAAGAGCCTCAATTCCATTTTAGGGACCAATACCGTTAAGCTCGCCACTAGCGCGGCCAAACCCAGGGAACTGGTAAATAGATAAGATTGTGCGCCTTTGGTTAAGAAATCGATCTGTCCAAGCGCAAGGAATAATAATCCTCCTACAAGGAAGCTGCTTAAGTATAAGGTCAAGAACTGGCGTTTGTTCAAGAAGCTCATGAAAATATTACCCATCCAATAGAGCCATAAACAATCAAAAACAATGTTGAATAACCCGGTATAAAGGAATGGATAGGTGACTAATGACCAAGGTTGTTTTAGAAACTGGGAGAATTCCATGGGTAGCCCCAAATTGCTGACCGCCTTATCATACAATGGATAATTGATCACATTGATCTCTACCAACAGATCGCATAAGTGGATAATGATAAAGATAGCCGCCTGAATGGAAATGAAATAGGGGATAGGCGACCCTGTCTTGTAGGTCGTTCTAAAAAATTCCTTTAATCCATTCTCTTTTCTCATCGTTTCACTAATACATATTCGGTCTTCGGATTTTCCAGGCTTTCAACAGGATATATCCAAATAAAGCACCACCCACATGGGCTAAATGCGCTATGGAAGAACCTCCATGTGAAAATCCTAAATATATTTCAATCAAAATCAATCCCGGAATGAAATACTTCGCTTTCACAGGGATTGGGAAAAATATCAACATCAGTTCGGCATTCGGGAACAGGAATCCGAAAGCCAATAATAAGCCGTAAATCGCGCCTGATGCCCCTACCATCGGGGTAGAATAGATCCCTTGAAGGGTAGCCAGGTTCTCGCCTGAAACTTGGGAAAGCGCAGCCTCACTCAATTCATGCAATGGCCGGATTGACCCCGTTATCTGGTATACCTCATAGGCCTGTACCCCATACTGTAGAACCAAAGCGCCCAAACCACAGATTAAATAGAAGTTCAGGAATCTTTTGGAACCCAATACCCGTTCGATAGTCGCGCCGAACATCACCAAGGCAAACATATTAAAGAATATATGCGCAAAGCCACCGTGCATAAACATGTAGGTGATGATCTGCCATACCTTAAACGCTGGAGAATCGGGATAGAAGATCCCAAATAGACCATACATGGATGGAAGCAGCTGCGAAGCCAGGAAGACCAGCACATTGATGATCAGTAGGTTCTTTGTTACTACGGGTAGATTGCCAAAAAGATTATTCATAAAGTTATATTATAGGCCTTTGCCAAAGCGTTCGGCTAATTCTTGTAATGTGATCGTAATAATAACCGGTTTCCCCGAAAGGGATATGTTCGGCGATTCGCAGGCAAATAAACGGTCGATCAGATCCGCCATTTCCTCATTGTCCAATTTTGCACCGTGCTTGATCGAGGCATTCTTGGCCAAACTCTTGGCCAGTTTTTCCCTTTTGCTCAATTTCAGGTCGCTCTGGTTTTTGAAATCCTCCAGCAACCGTTCGATGATCTGTCCTTCATTGATCTTTTCCAGATCTGCAGGGATGCCATCCACGATATAGGTCGTCTTCCCAAAAGGCCTTAACTGGAATCCCAATGCGGTGATCTCCGGTAGGATGTCCTGTACCAAAGCGAAATCCGCCGCTGCCAGATCGATGGTCTGTGGGAATAAGCTTTGTTGACTTACCCCTTGGTTCTGCTGCAATTGTTGCTGGAACTGTTCAAACAGGATCCGCTCATGGGCAGCCTGTTGGTCGATCAGCATAAATCCCGAATGGATCTGCGAAACAATATATCGGTTATGTATTTGAAAGAACTGTTTCTTCGGTTGGTCCGACGGTTGTATGATCGACGACTCCGAACTGCTCTCCGCAGGGTGCAAGGTCAATTGTTCTGCCTCCTCGGTTTCTGTAATCTGATACAAAGTATCCCAATTTTGTGGAATACTGTTCTTTTTTTCCAATCGTTCAGGATAACTGTAGCTACGATTCGACTTTGGTGTCCCATCATCAAATGGATTGAAGTTGGGATTGAAGTTTATCGTAGGCACTTGGATCTCCTCCAAGGGCTTTGGCGTGATCAGGGAGTCAAATCCGGTCTCCTGCTCAAAGTCCAACGATGGCGCAATGTTGAACCTACCCAAACTCCGTTTCACGGCCGAACGTAAAATCGCATAGATCGCTTTATCATCCTCATATTTGATCTCTGTTTTTGTAGGATGTACGTTGATATCGATCTTCGATGGGTCGATGTCAATGAACAGTACATACAGCGGGTAGGTGTCTGCCGGAAGAATATCTTCATAGGCATTCATCACCGCATGGTTCAAATACGGATCTTTGATAAAACGGTTGTTCACAAAGAAAAATTGCTCTCCTCTGGTCTTTTTCGCAAACTCCGGCTTCCCGATAAATCCCTTGATGTTCAGGATGCTCGTCGTTTCTTCTACAGGAACAAGTCTTTGGTTATAATTGTTTCCAAAGAGGTGTACAATTCGTTGTTTTAAGGATTCTTTTGGTAGATGGAAGAGTTCGTTCCCTTCGTTGTGGAAGGAAAAGAAGATCCCGGGATGAGCTAGGGCAATTCGTTGGAATTCATCGATGATGTGCCGCAGTTCCACCGCATTGCTCTTGAGGAAATTCCGGCGAGCCGGAATATTGTAGAACAGGTTTTTCACCTGTATGCTGGTACCATTGCTGACCTGGTCGGGATATTGTTGGATCACCTCCGATCCTTCGATCTCAATAACGGTTCCCAACTCATCCTCAACACGTTTGGTTCGAAGTTCCACGTGGGCAATGGCGGCAATGGAGGCCATGGCCTCCCCACGGAAACCCATTGTACGGATCGCAAATAGATCCTCCGCTTTCCGGATCTTGGAGGTAGCATGCCTTTCAAAACATAATCGGGCATCCGTAACACTCATCCCACAGCCATTGTCTATGACTTGGATCAAGGTCTTTCCGGCATCTTTAATAATAAGTTTTATATGATCAGCTCCCGCATCTATCGCGTTCTCCATCAATTCCTTAATCGCTGAGGCCGGTCGCTGTACAACCTCACCTGCTGCAATCTGATTGGCCACTGAATCGGGGAGCAACTGAATAATATCCGACATAATCTACAAAGGTACAAAAAAACGGTTATAGGGACGGATGAAAAACACAGCTCGTCATTGCGAGGAGGCCTTCCGTCATTGCGAGGAGGAACGACGAAGCAATCTTTCGCCATGTCATGGTGAGCGTAGTCGAACCATCTGTTCGTTTCATAGCGTACAGATCCTTCGACTACGCTCAGGATGACAATCTTAAAGATTGCTTCGTGCCTCGCAATGACGGCAAGGCGCAATGACGGTAAGTCTACACCAATGCCTATGAAGAAATATCCGCCTTCGCTACAGCCCCATTCTCAACCCTATCCACAACCCTATCCACAATCTCCAAGGCCTTATCCAAATCCTCCTTCGTAGCAGTTAAATGCGGTCTGAAACGAATACTCACCTCCCCACATCCCAAAATCAACATCTGCTCCTTCATCGCTTCTTCCACAAACTTATCCCGGAACTCCACCGATGGCAGATCAAAAGCACACAACAATCCTTTCCCCCTAACATTCGTAATCTCTTCATGTTTCTCCGAAAGATCCGATAACCTGCCCTGCAGATACTCCCCTAAAGTCGCCACTTTCTCCACCAAATTCTCCTTCTCAATAATCTCCAAGATCAACCTAAACCTCACCATATCCACTAAATTCCCACCAAAGGTAGAATTGATCCGACTTGACTCCTTAAATACATGATGCTCTACCCGGTCAAATTTCTCCCGATTGGCCAAAATCCCACAAACCTGGGTTTTCTTTCCAAAAGAGATCACATCCGGGGTAATCCCATAATGCTGGTAGCACCACATCTTTCCGGTCATGGCAATACCTGTCTGCACCTCATCCAAAATCAAGATGATATCATGCTCATCACAGATCCTGCGCAATTCCTGGAAAAACTCTTTCCGGAAATGGTTATCACCACCTTCCGCTTGGATTGGCTCCAAAATCAAACAAGCAATATCATTCGGATTATTCTTGATCGCCAATTCAATTTCTTCGATGGCTTTTTTCTCCAATTCGATGGTTTCATTGATGGATTCCTCCGTCAATGGGAAAGTAAGCTTCGGATTACTGATCCTTGGCCAATCAAATTTTGGGAAATACATGTATTTCCTAGGGTCTTTCGTATTCGTCAAAGAAAGGGTATAGCCCGTTCTTCCATGGAAAGCCTGCTTGAAATGGATCACCTGACTGGCTTCCACTTCAATTCCCTTGCTCATATTCAACCGGGTCTTCCAGTCGAATGCAGCCTTTAGGGCATTTTCCACGGCCAAACCACCACCGTCAATAAAAAAACAGTAACTCAATTCCTGTGGGATCCCTACGCGCTCGAAGGTGTCCACAAAATCCGCATATTCCCTTGGGTAGATATCCGAAAGGGCCAGTTTGTTGATGGATGCATCTTTTAATTGTTCCGCATGCGCCAAAATATGGGGATGGTTATAGCCCACGGGCGATGATGCGAACATACTGAACATATCCAGGTATTCTTTGCCATCCACGTCTACAATATAGGAACCGTGTGATTTTTCCAGATCGATGACCACTGGTAGGCCATCCGCCAGAATATGCTTTGCTAATCGTTGATGTGTTTCTCTCATAATCAATTTTATAAATCAAATTTGATACCTTGTGCTAAAGGTAAATTGGTTGTATAATTAATGGTGTTGGTCTGTCTGCGCATGTAAACTTTCCAAGCATCGGAGCCGGACTCCCGACCACCACCTGTTTCTTTCTCGCCACCAAAGGCACCACCGATCTCCGCACCGGAAGTTCCAATGTTCACATTGGCTATCCCACAGTCAGAACCGTTCTGGCTCAGGAACATCTCTGCTTCCCGAAGGCTATTGGTCATGATGGCTGAAGACAAACCTTGTTTTACATCGTTCTGGATGGCGATCGCCTGATCCACTTCACCCTTGTATTTAATTAAATATAGAATAGGAGCGAAGGTCTCATGCTGCACAATCTCATAATTGTTCTCCACCTCGGCAATCACCGGCGTCACATAACAGCCGCTTTCATAACCCTTACCTTTCAATACTTCTGCTTTGGTCAACAATTTACCGCCCTCCGCTTTGATTTTTTCCACGGCAGATAGGTACATATTTACAGCATCCGTATCGATCAATGGTCCCATATGGTTATTGCTATCCAATGGATCACCGATCTTGATCTGCTTATAAGCATCTACCAGGGATTTCTTCACCTTATCATAGATGCTTTCATGGATGATCAATCGACGGGTGCTGGTACAACGTTGTCCCGCTGTTCCAACAGCTCCGAATACCGCCCCAATGATAGTCATTTTAAGATCGGCACTCGGAGAAACGATAATCGCATTGTTTCCACCCAATTCCAATAACGACCTGCCCAGACGTTGTGCAACGGTTGTCGCCACGATCTTACCCATGCGGGTGGAGCCTGTAGCCGAGATCAAGGGGATTCTTTCGTCTTCCGAAAGCCATTGCCCCACTTCAGCTCCTCCAGTGATGACAGAAGATATTCCTTCCGGCATTTTGTTCTCTTTGAGAATGGCTGCCAGGATCTTTTGGCAGGCCAAGGCGCATAAAGGTGTTTTTTCACTTCCTTTCCATACGATCACATCGCCACAGACCAAGGCCAATGCCGCATTCCAAGACCATACCGCTACCGGGAAGTTGAAGGCCGAAATTATACCTACGATGCCCAAGGGATGGTATTGGTCGTACATCCGATGACCTGGACGTTCAGAATGAATCGTATTTCCATAGAGCTGTCTGGAAAGTCCAACGGCAAAATCGCAGATGTCGATCATCTCCTGCACCTCACCCAAACCTTCCTGGTAGGATTTCCCCATTTCATAGGATACCAATTTACCCAGTACCGGTTTTAATTCGCGAAGTTTTTCGCCCAATTGACGAACCATCTCCCCACGCTTGGGCGCAGGGATATCGCGCCAGATCAGTTTGGCTTTCTCCGCCTCTTGTATTACTTTATCGTATTCTTTTTTTGTTGTGCTTTGTACTTTACCAATCAGTTTTCCGTTGGTAGGAGAATAGGAGCTAATGGTTTCACCCTTTGAAAACCACTTGCTTCCGGTTGATGTTCCTAAATTCTCATCGGCTAAGCCTAACGCTTTTAATTCTTTTGATGTCATAATATGGTTTATATTATTCGAAATTTATATAAATATAAAGAATATATTTTGTTATTTCATAGTTGAATCTGAATATTTATTGCTGCATCATATTTTCTAAGGAATATATTTCTTACATTAGGATGTTAAAATATAAACCAATATGGACTACTACCTTCTCCACGAATTGCTCAGTCCGGAGCAACAGCTGATCCGCGATAGTATACGTGGATTTGTGAAATCAGAGATCATCCCTGTTATCGATCAATACGCCCAAGACCATCAGGAAGTCCCTGAGCTAATGAAAAAATTAGGTGCATTGGGTGCTTTGGGGCCTTTTATCCCGGAAGAATATGGCGGTGCCGGCCTTGACCAGATTTCCTATGGCCTGATCATGCAGGAGCTGGAATTTGGCGATTCGGCCATCCGTTCGGCAGCTTCTGTACAATCATCTTTAGTGATGTTCCCCATCTATACCTTCGGTTCGGAAGAACAGAAAAGAAAATACCTGCCCAAATTGGCAACAGGCGAATGGATCGGGTCCTTTGGGCTGACAGAACCTAACCACGGTTCTGATCCTGCGGGGATGGAAACCAGGCTGTCAAAAGATGGCGATGGTTATAGGCTTTCGGGTTCCAAGATGTGGATCACCAATTCGCCGGTTTGCGATCTGGCGGTTGTCTGGGCTCGGGATGAGGAACAGAAGGTGCGCGGGGTGATTGTAGAACGGGGAATGGAAGGGTTCAGTACGCCGGAGACCCTACATAAATGGTCTTTGCGGGCTTCTCGGACTGGAGAGCTGGTTTTTGATCAGGTGTTCATTCCGCAGGAGAACCTCCTTCCGGAGGTCAGTAGTATGAAAGGGCCGCTTTCCTGCCTGAATTCTGCTCGATATGGTATTTCTTGGGGAGCTATTGGTGCTGCGGTCGACTGTTATGAAACGGCTCTTCGCTATGCCAAGGAAAGGGAGCAGTTCGGAAAACCCATTGCCTCTTTTCAGCTCCAGCAAAAGAAACTGGCCGAAATGGCAACAGAAATCACCAAAGCGCAATTGCTATCCTGGCGATTGGGGCAGTTGAAATCCGAAAACCGGGCTACGCCTGCACAGATCTCCATGGCCAAAAGGAACAATGTACACATGGCCTTGCAGGTGGCGCGCGAAGCCAGGCAGATCCTCGGTGCAATGGGTATTGTGGGTGATTTCCCGATCATGCGGCACATGATGAACCTGGAATCTGTGATTACCTACGAAGGGACCCATGATGTGCACCTGTTGATCACTGGTCAAGATATCACCGGCATTAATGCTTTCTGATCGATTGGGTTTACAAGTACTAATGCTTTCTGATCCATTGGGTCTGATGAGATTTCAGCGTGCTTTTCTCCGCAGGCATAGCGGTCAGGCGAATTGTTCCTTGCGATTTGCCTGATTGCTCCGATAGCAGGAGGTCGCCATTGGGTGCTACACTGTACTTGAATTCGAATCCCTTTTCTCCGGATTTAGAGATGATCTTGAGCAGCTGTTTCTTGGTATCCAGTATTTTCTCATATTGTTCTGATTTTCCATTCTCGTATTTGATCATGAAATATTGATCGCTCATAAAGATGAAAGCTTCCCAATAGCTAGGCATGTTCATGCTTTCTCGTATGCCGGCTTGGTCATTGTCGATGTGGTAGTAGCCATATAATGGGGTGTTTTCGTCGAAGATGTTCACGTAAAGTTTTTTGGTATTCAAAATGGTGTATATATTCATGGATATGGTTCCTACAATAAGGAGATATTTGAGCACTTGTAAGGCTATTCTAATTTTTTTGCTTTTAATATAGGTGAATAGGCTTGGACTGGGGCTCAATTGCGATTTTTTTTGGAGAACCAAAAAGTCGTAGAAATTTTTCAATTGAGGCAGCAGGAGATAGAAGGTGAGCAGGACCAAAGCCGTGGAAAGTATTTTCACACTGACATCATAGCTGTAGTTGATCAACATGATATTGACGGAAGCCGCAAAGCTGATCAAGGCACCTAAGGTTGCTGTTCTTCGGAACAACAGGAGGATGGCCAAGATCTCTACGATCCCAACAAAAATATTGTAGCTGTAGGAGTATCCGAAAAATGCCCAAGTAAGTCCCATAGGGGATAGATCGCCTAATTTTGTGTTCAGGGTGAGGATATTTGGAAAGGGGAATTGGGTTTTGAATAGTTTGATCAGTCCGTAGTTGATGAGCATGAGGCCAACATAATAGCGGATTATGGTATGTAATAGGCTATTTGCCTTCGCTAATCTATTCTCTTGGTTGAATTTGTTTTTTCTAGGGATTATCCAATAGATAACTGTTCCTAGGAGACTCAGTAAAAAAACGAAGCCTATAATGAACCAGAAATAGAGGTGATCGCCCGATCCTCGGCCAACTAATTCTATATTTCCTGCATCATGGAATATGGATTTTATCCAGTCGAAACGCATCAACCAGGTAAATAGTTGAAGGAATATTTTATTGACCCAAGTCAAGAATGGAAATGTGGAATTGTTGTAAGTGATGATAAAGGATAGTATGAATAGGAATAGGAACCAGAAGAGGATGGGTTTTTTTGGAATGCGCAGGGAATGTTTGGCTTCCGTAGGTTGTGGGTTGTTGTTTTCCTTTTTCATTATATTGGTCGGTTGTAAATAATTATGGCTGGAGTTATATAAAAAAAGATTGATATTATATAATATAGGCTTGTGTTATATAATATAGACTAGTTATATTTAATAAAAATCAGTTATTATAAAACTAAGTAAAACCTATGCGTTATGGAAGCAGGAGTACGAAGGTTTAAGATTATTTAACAGCTAATCCGATCCCCCGTCATTGCAAGAACCTTTGCCGTCATTGCGAGGAGGCACGACGAAGCAATCTTTGGACTTTGTCATCCTGAGCAGTCTTTGTCATCCTGAGCATCGCCGAAGGATCTGTACGCGTACCAAATGTAGATGCTTCGACTCCGCTCAGCATGACATGCGGGAAGATTGCTTCGTTCCTCGCAATGACGCAGAGCCCGCCCAATGACGCAGAGCCCCCAATCACACATTGCCCTCCTGTTGTCTTCGATGCAAAACCATGGTGAAAGTAATGCTAAAGTATGCTTTTCCTATGGTCAACATCCATTTTGATGCTTTTTCCCT